>CAZAAH010000027.1:0-1714 GCA_964483475.1 uncultured Candidatus Saccharibacteria bacterium | reverse complement strand
TTTGTGCTCCCGGAGAGATTCGAACTCCCAATAACAGGTTCGAAGCCTGTCGTGATATCCATTTCACCACGGGAGCAAATGTTGGTGCTAAGGCAAATTTACATAAATTTTACATCAAAAATTGAAAAAAGGCAAACCCCGATAGAAGAATTTTGACAGCCTTGCTTTTGGCAAGTTAAAAAATAGTCAAAATTCTCTACGGGGTGCAGCCGTGTAGTGAAATTTTATGTATAAAATTTCTACTACTGCGGCAAACTTTATAGTTGGAATTGAAAAAATGTTCATTTTAAATTAGTATAAATCAACATGTTAATTCCAAAGGAAGTAAAACAAATTATTTCTGAATTGAAAAAAAATGGATTTGAGGCATATATTGTGGGCGGATGCGTCCGCGATTTTTTGCTTGGAATTGAACCAAAAGATTGGGATATTACTACTAATGCTAAGCCAGAAGAAATCCAGAAAGCGTTTCCTAATAGTTTTTATGAAAATAATTTTTTAACGGTTACCGTAAAAACTGGCAGTAAAAATCCAAAATTACAAGAAATTGAAATTACTACATTTAGATCAGAAGCAAAATATTCTGATAAAAGGCATCCCGATCAGGTTAAATTCGCAAAAACTTTAGAAGAAGATTTATCAAGAAGAGATTTTACGGTTAATGCCATTGCGATTAATATACAAGGTACAAAAAAAGAAATTATAGATCCATTTGACGGCCAAAAAGATTTAAAAAGTAAAATAATAAAAACCGTGGGAAATCCCGATGAAAGATTTGGTGAAGATGCTTTGCGAATGTTAAGAGCGGTAAGATTTGCCAATTCTTTGGATTTTATTTTTGACATACCAACCGCAGATTCTATCAGAAAAAACAGTATTTGGATTGAGGCAGTTTCTAAAGAAAGAATACGCGATGAGTTTTTAAAGATAATTATGTCAGATAGGGCTGCAGAAGGCGTTGATTTATTGCGTCATGTAGATTTATTAAAGTTTATTTTACCCGAGCTTGAAGAAAATTATGGTGTTGGCCAAAATAAACATCATATTTTAGATTGCTACCAGCATGCTATTATGGCGCTTGAATATGCTGCCAGAAAGAAATTTAATATGCATGTGCGACTAGCAGCTCTTTTTCATGATATTGCAAAGCCTCGCGTAAAAGTTGGCGAAGGCATAAATTCCACTTTTTATAACCATGAGGTTGTTGGTGCTAAAATGACTTTTCAAATATTAAATCGTTTGAAATTTCCAAATAAAGACATTGAAAAAATTGTAAAACTGGTAAGATATCATTTGTTTTATTACAATGTCGATGAAGTTACAGAATCCTCGGTAAGAAGATTGATGAAAAATATGGGAGCAGAAAATATGGAAGAATTATTACAGGTACGCCAAGCCGATAGGATTGGGTCTGGAGTCCCAAAAGCCGAACCTTATAAGTTAAGGCACTTAAAATATATCATTGATAAAGTATCGCAAGACCCAATTTCAGTGGGCATGTTAAAAGTGAATGGAAAAGACCTAATGGATATTTTAAAAATTCAGCCAGGGCCGAAAATAGGACAGATTTTAGATGTGCTTTTGGGGAAAGTATTAGATGACCCTAAAAAAAATACTAAGGAATATTTGGAAAAAGAAATTATAACGCTTGGGGCATTGGAAGATAAAAAATTAAAGGAGTTGGCAGAAAAATCAAAGGAAGAAAAATTTGAAG
>CAZAAH010000026.1:0-2330 GCA_964483475.1 uncultured Candidatus Saccharibacteria bacterium | reverse complement strand
AACCAGCGGGCGAAAGCCCTTGCAGGTTCGAGTCCTGCACCCTCCGCACTAAAAATTTCATGGTTAAAAAAGGAGTAAAAGAAAATAAAAATACTTTAAAGAGGCCACCAGTGGTGGTTGTTTTGGGTCATGTTGACCATGGCAAGAGCTCTCTCCTGGAAGCTATCAGGGATTTTAAAATTACTTCGAAGGAATCTGGAGGAATCACCCAACACATTGGAGCTTACGAAATTGACCATAACGGCCATAAAATAACTTTTATTGACACACCGGGCCACGAAGCCTTTTTTGCCATGCGATTGCGCGGAGCCTCGGTGGCCGACATTGCCCTCTTGGTTGTAGATTCCGCCCAAAGCGTCCAACCGCAGACCAAAGAATCCATAGCTGCCATCAAAAATGCTGGAATCCCTATGATTGTTGTTTTAAATAAGGTTGACCTGCCCACATCAGACCCCCAAAAAATAAAGGGTGAGCTGGCAAAGGTTGATGTAATGGTTGAGTCAATGGGAGGCCAAATTCCGTCGGTTGAAGTTTCAGCCAAAGAAAAAAGTGGTATCAATGAATTGCTAGAAATGATTTTACTGGTTTCTGATATGCAAGATCTAAAATCTGAAATTAATGTTTCTGCCGAGGGCTTGGTGATAGAATCACACATGGATAACTTAAAGGGGCCGGTGGCAACGGTCATCGTTGAAAAAGGAATATTAAATAAAAAAGATATTATTGGAACAGATTCGGCGGTAGCAAAAGTAAAATCATTGGAAGATTTTATGGGAAAACAAATTGAAAGTGCCCATCCTTCACAGCCGGCAATCATATTTGGGTTTGAAAAAGTTCCGGCAGTGGGAGAAAAATTCAAAAGCTACAAAAATACTGAAGAAGCAAACCAATCCATTAAAAAAGCAGTGCCAGGAAATGACGTCGAGACGCCGGCAAAAGATCCCAACAAAAAAGTGTTAAATATCATTTTAAAGGGAGATTTTCACGGCTCTTTGGAGGCAATTGAAGGGATGGTTAAAAGTATTCCACAGGAAAAAGTTTCTTTAAAGATTTTAAAAATTGAAGTTGGAGACATAAATGAAAATGATGTAAGCTTGGCCCAAATGTCAAATGCCAGAATTTTAGGCTTTAGGGTTAAAATTAACCCAGGAGCCTTGGCTTTGTTGAAAAAAGATGCAAAAAAGAAGGTGGCAGTAAAAACTTTTGAAGTAATTTACGAGCTGATTCAGGATGCAAGGAACGGATTGGAAAAATCGTTGGAACAAGAAGTGGTTAGGCGAGAATTGGGGAAAATAAAAGCTTTGATTATATTTTTTGGAGAAAAAAACCGGCAGATTGTCGGAGGGAAAATAACCGAAGGAGAAATTAAAAAAGGAGTGAAACTGGAAGTTTTTAGGGACGAGAAAAAAGTTGGGGCTGGAAGGATAATTAACCTTCAAAGAGACAAAAAAGATATGGATTTATTAAAAAAAGGGGACGAGTGCGGGATACTTTTTGAGGGAAATGTAAAGGTGGAAAAGGGAGATATCTTGGTAGCATTTGTAGAAGAAAGAAAAAAAAGCGAGCTATAAAAAAAAGCCGTGCAACCCAGCACACGACCTAACACTAAAGAGCTATGCCCCTATCGTGCCCTTCTTATCTTCAATTGTACATTTTTTACCCATGGATCTAAGAATTCTCTAATCTGATCTTCAGTAATTCTTCCACTATCTTTGGCAATTTTTCTAGCAAAAACAGAAATATTTTTGGCCGCTTGCTGATTTCTATCTAAGATGTAGCAAAGAATTTCTGAAGCAACAAAATTCCGACGATATTTGCCCATGGCACCCCCTTTGAAGCAGATTGGAGCAAAAGAACAAAAAACATTAATTAATTTTACAGTAATTATTAAAATATGGCAAATAGAATAGATAAAGTTAATTCTCTGCTCGAACAGGAGATTAGCAAAATTATCTTAAAGGAGTTTGATTTTCCTGGGACTATAGTTACTTTAACCCATGTTGACGCAACGGCCAATTTAATTGAGGCAAAAGCTTATATCTCCGTTTTGCCTGAAGAAAAATCAGAAAAAATTGTTGGTATTTTGAAAAAAAATGTTTTTAGCGTCCAGAAAAAGATAAACAAAATGCTCAATATGAGACCTATTCCTAAAATTATTTTCGTAAAAGACGAAAAAATTAAAGAGGCTTCCCGCATTGAAAGCATATTGGAAAAATTGAAAAAAGAAGAAAAATAAGTTAATCTGATAAGAAATGGCTAGGTAGCCAAGTGGTAAGGCAAGGGTCTGCAAAACCCTTATACGCGGGTTCAATTCCCGCCCTAGCCTCAAT
>CAZAAH010000025.1:0-2361 GCA_964483475.1 uncultured Candidatus Saccharibacteria bacterium | reverse complement strand
CGATCTTGGCGACGTGTTTCCAAACGGTGGGCTTGCACAGCTTGTAGCCGATGAAGACCAGAATGCTGGCAAGAATCACCTTCGGAACCATGTTGATAAAACCTCTTCCGAAGAACAAAAGCAGGGTCAAACAACAGGCGTTGAAAAAATTCGCCCATTGAGTACGGCCGCCACCAATGATGTTGGCTGTACTTTTAACGATCCCTGGGATGATGGTTAATCCTCCCACCATAGAACTGACCAAATTACTGGCACCCATGGCTTCTAGCGTTTTGTCCGGGTTGGACTGACGCTGATAAGGATCGAGTTTGTCCACTGCCAAAATAGTAGCCAGCGACTCCGTGCCATCAATGAGGATCAGAATGACCACCAAATAGGCTAAGGGCCACCAAACCGATGAGTTACTGAAAGCCGTGACAAAATCTGGAAAATGTATGCCATTAGCCAGTGGGGCTTCGGGCACATTGATCAGATCTTTGGCCGGCACTGTCAAAAAAAGGTTGGCGACCAATGTTCCTCCAAAAAACACCCAGACTGGCGGAGGCATAACTTTTAGCACCCGCCAAGACAAGGCATTTAAGATAAAGAGTGTTGCAAGGCACGCTAATCCAAAAGCTGTTAGTTGCCAATTGAAGTTACCGGCAAACAAATGTTCACGGGCTTCTTCAAGAGTCTCCCAAAATTCATGGGCTTCGAATTCTACGCCCATAAAAAACGGAAGCTGTTTTACGGCAATAAGCAGACCAATGGCGCACAGCATACCTTCGATCGCCGAACTGGGAAATGCCGCACAGAAGCGGGCAATTCCAAAGCGTGCCAGAATAAACTGAGCAACGCCGGCGATGCAAATCGCAACAAGAACCAGAGGGTAGCCGGCTTGGAGTACTTCCACTTGCTTGGCTTCTGGACCAAGTAATGCAAGTCCAAGCGACATCATGCCAGCAAAGATCGCAGGAGCAAGTCCTGCCGCTGGCCCTGAAATGGTAACGTAGCTACCGCCCATCATTGGCAGAACCAAGCCAGCAATGATAGCCGACACGATCCCGCAAACAGGTGGGGCTCCGCTAGCCATCGCAATTCCCATTGAGAATGGGAGCGAAATGAGAGCCACCATGAAGCCCGACCGCATGTCGTACTTCCAGTGTTTCAATCCCGCAAAACCATTTTGCGGCTTTTCCGTGATCAATGCGGTGTTGTCCTGAATCACGATCCTAACCTCCAAAAAGTAGGGGGAAACTAACAAAAAGTCCACACCAGTTGTTTTTAGATGCAACCTTTTAGAGAAAGGCGCATAGTGACCAAGTTTTTGGCAGTGAAATTTCTCCTTAAAGAGATTCCAAAGATTTAAAATAAAACCCTAAAGTCTATGTTTCTTCCGGGTAAAGCTCCAATTGAGATGACATTTTAATACCCCAATTTAGGGTAAATTTCATCTCATGGTGAAGTTCTATATCCAGAGCTAAATTATTTAGCCCCGGATAAGAAGCAGCGCAAACTCTAATGTTTTATTTATTTTTATTTTTTCTTTTTTTATTGTCAAAGAACTTTCACTTAATATTATACTGCATTATAAAAATAAAATCAAGTACAACAAAAAAACCCGCTTTTAGCGGGTTTTTTGTTCCTAAATTCTAATTCTTAGGCTTCATCAAAGGAAATATCTGAGTTTCCCGAGCAGGTTTGTTCATTAAAAAACTAAATAACCTTTCCGAAACTCCAAAACCGCAGGTCGGAGGCATTCCATATTCCAAAGTTTCCACAAATTCATGGTCAAACATTTGGGCTTCTTGATCCCCTTCTTTACGTAATTTTTCCTGTTCTTTAAATCTTTCTTCTTGATCAATCGGGTCATTTAATTCGCTATACCCATTGCCCATTTCAGATCCTGCTAAAATAACTTGAAACCTTTGTGCAATTTTTGAATTTTTTTCTTCACGCTTTGCTAAAGGAGAAACATCTATCGGCAAATTTATTAAAAAGCCCGGCCCTGAAATATTTTTTCTGCAATACTTCCAAAGGTTATCAATGGCACGAGTTTTATTAAATCCATTTTTATCATAAGTAATATTTAATTTCTGTAATTGTTTTTCCATTTCTGGTAAACTTGCTTCAAAAATATCTATTTTGGCATATTTATTTATTATGGTTTCATAGTCATATATTTCCCATTTTTTACCAAAATCAACATCAAAATCCTTAATTTTAAATTTTAATGTGCCAAATGTTTTTTTGATAACATATTTATATAATTCCTCAACAATTTTCATTCCCTGTTTGTAATCTGCGTAGCCCCAATAAAATTCCATTTGTGTATAATCTTGCAAATGTTCGGCGTCCATGCCTTCGTTTCTAAATTGCCTG
>CAZAAH010000024.1:0-2621 GCA_964483475.1 uncultured Candidatus Saccharibacteria bacterium | reverse complement strand
TTTCTAAAAAAACAAATAGTGGCCCAAGAGTACAATTGATCCGAGAAACCCGACCCAGCTAAATATCCGCCGGCCGAAGTCCGTCATTTTTTCCAGCAGAGAGCCATAGCGTTCGTTTTGCAAATAATCATCCATAATGAGATACATGGAGCCGAAGATGATCCAATTCATCCCCAAAACAAAATCATGGCGCCAGAGGTTTAAAGCCCCGGAAACCAAAAGTAAAATTCCAGTTAAAAAATTTAGCAGCTCGGTTTTGATTTTCATGCAATTATCAATATTATAACATAAACAAAATCGGACCTAAGCCAAGATTAGCGGGACTGAAAAGATAAAATTCCAGGCGATGATTCCCAAAAATAATATAATTTCCCATTGCAGGCCCGGAAGCCAGGAGTAGAGCGACAAACTTATGACGACCTGAATGCACGAATAGATTGTCAGGAAGTGGTGGTATTTTCTTGCCGGGAAAACTTTCCCCGAAATCATCAATACCCCGGCAGTGACAAGCAGGGCGCTGGCGACACCGGAAAAATCGTGTACTGTCGGGTAAGAGCCTACGGGGAAGATTCCCGCGATAGCCAAGGCTATGCCCCCGGCGATAAAAAATATTCTGGGTAGAGTGCCAACTCTTGCTCTATCGCAGAGGTGCAAGGCAAAAATAACTTGAAACAGAGAAAATACAATAAGAGATATGTTAAACAAAAGCCCAACGTGGAGGTCCGAGCCGAAAGAACTCAGAGGTTCTGTGGGAAAATCTATTTTTTCCGCGAACAAGTAGCAAACAAAAACAACCGACGCAAAAAATAAAATATTCAGTACGCCAACATATTTATAAAAGAAGTTTTTCTTTTTCATATCAAAATCTTACAAGGATTTGATATTTGTGGCAAAATTTGATATTTTACATTAGTTAATGGAGGCGTGGCAGAGTGGTTGAATGCAGCAACCTGCTAAGTTGTTAGGGGCCAAAAGCCTCTCGGAGGTTCGAATCCTCCCGCCTCCGCCAATGATTTTAAACAAAACTACATGGAAAATTATTTAGAAAAAATAAGTTCGGATATATCAGAAATAAAAGATGCAATCATAATTTTTGCAATAATGTTATTTGTTATTTTTTTAGCGAAGTCCGCGTATCCAGATGATAGAGTTACTGTCTACTCTAGGTCATGTAACCAGCAAAATGTTTCTGCCCAGGATTGTAAATCCTGGAATTTGGGCGGCAAAGAAACATATTACATAAACAAATACACTCAGGAAGTAATGTTTGACGGAACTTATGGCCCAGTTTCTTACGCTGGTTGTCATGTGGTTGATAATGAGAATTGGTATTGTGATTTTGGTAAGGGAGCCCTTGGATTAAATGATTTTATTGGATATAGAAATGGCCAAATGATGGAAGACACATTTTCTTCTAGAATGTTCGCCGCTCAACACTTCGGATTTTTCAAATACTGGTGGTATAAACTACTGGGCTGGGTATAAATTTTTCAACAGAAAAATATTTGTGACTAAGCCCGATCTTAAAGAGGAAAAATAAACTTATGCGCTATTCAATAGAACATCGTATTTTGACTCTTTCGCATAATGCCGTAATGAATAACAAAGATTCTCCGGCAAGTTTTGACATTGAGAGTATAAAGTTTTCTCAATGGGGTTTCAACTACAGGGATGGTTGGCAGCAAGACTTTTGGCTAGCAAAAGGTGAAATTGAAGTACCAGTTGCAGTAGACGCTATAAACCAATTTAGAAAAAAGTTAGAAATGATTATCCCTCGCGTTGCTTTAATTGGTCAGAGTTACACAGAATTTATTTTAGAACCATGGCTACTGAAAAAAAGCGGGAGTGATATCGCGCTATACCGCCACATCAAAGATAGGCCAGGGGTCGGCTTAATGTTTATGGAGAAAGAAAAGAAGGCCCTTGATATTCTTCTCAAAAACAATGACGTGCCAGAAGCATTTTATTACTACTGGAACGATGCGATAAATTCGATCGGATATTCTGCAAAACTCCTTTTAATGTTTTCTGCTATTGAGACCTTAGTAAAGACTGTTGATAAAAAGAAAGATTGGGAGAGGGTTAACAAAATTTTAGGAGATGAATTAACTCAAGATTTATTTGGCACTAAAGAAAACCCAGAATCAGGCTTGCGTCATAGGTTAGTACATGGAGAATATTTTAGTCCAGGAGATTCGGATAAGGATTATCTGTCTCTTGTGCATAAAAAAGTCCTTTCTTATTTCAATGCAGAAGTTTTCAAAGAAGAACTTGTTGAACTGAGCATTGTACGACCACAGAGACACCCATTCGGTAATAAAGAAGGTGGTTTCGTATTTATAAAACAAAAATCGGAAGTTGATCTTGCTGAAGTTCAATCTACCTTTGGAGAAAGTGGGCCAGGGAGCACCGATAGGTATGAAGTAATTTATCCAAACAACGAATTCCGAGCCAATTTTTAAATGGAAACAAAAAGACAATACAAAAAAAGAATTCACGGATATATTCATCCGGAAACGGAGGTTCGGGAGAGCTCAATTGATAAACTCGGTTTATTCGCGAAGAACAACATTTCTAGGGGAACTGTTGTAGCGGCCTGGGGCGGGAGAGTGCTGACTGCC
>CAZAAH010000023.1:0-2694 GCA_964483475.1 uncultured Candidatus Saccharibacteria bacterium | reverse complement strand
CCGCTGGTTTTCGAAACCAGTGCCTTACCAGTTAGACTAACCCTCCTTTTTTTTCATCAAAAATGCGGCAGGACTGCCGCATTTTTGCTAATTTTAATTAAATTTCCTGTTTTTTCCTGTATATAACTTTATACCAGTCGTTATAATCGTAAATGTCTTGAATAATTATTCCGCACACAAACCCCGCAAAGAAGGTGGGCAAATAAAAGTAATCTATGACCCAGACTATAGCCAATATTATAAGGCCCATAATCCAATGGTGTAAATGGATTTTCCATTTTCCAAAATCAACAAACACTTTTTCTATTTTGCCATCCACATTATCTCCATGCTTAAGGAATAACGCGCAGAAAATTTTACAAAGAACATATCCCATCACTATTCCAGTGGTAAACAATAGGGAATAGCGGAGCGACATAACTAGTACCACTGCTGGTAAAACTACTTTAACTGAAGAATTATTACTTTCGGCCATTTTATATGCTTAATTGTATTTTAATTACGCCTATAATGGGACCGACTTTCCCATAACTTCCTATAATTCACAATTATTCCAATTATACTCTTTTCAAGCACCTCGGTCAATAGGGGTGTTTATAAAGATCTTTTGCTTTGCAAAGAACAAAATTTTATAAAAAAAGCCCCGCGCAAAAAATTTTTATCAAATTTTCCTACGAAGGGTTTTCCAACAGAGCTTTTTCATAAGTTATATTGAACCTCCTCATTTTTGATCTAAGGCCAATCCTGGAAATTCCAGCGATAATTGCCGCTTTGGTTTGGTTCCCCTTGGCTATTTTAAGTACTTTCATTATGTATTCACGCTCGTTATCTTTAAGCGTTATCGGTGGTTTATCATTTGAATACAAAAGACAAGGGTCATTATTTTTTGGGTTAAGTTCTTTCATTTTCCCCAGCAACGAGGCTCGTTGAACAAAGTTCAAGAGTTCTCGAACGTTGCCCGGCCAATCGTATTCAACCATTCTATCCAAAGCCTCTCGAGAAAATCTTTCCGGACTACCGTTGAGGAAAGTTTCAGCTAGTTCCGGAATGTCTTCTCTTCTCTCCCTGAGTGGCGCAATGTGGAATGTGAGAAAATCTAAGCGGTAAAAAAGATCTTTCCTAAATGTTCCTTTTTCCATTGCTTCCTCAAGATTTGCATGGGTTGCAGCAATGATTCGGGTCTTTACAGGAATATCAATCATTCCCCCAACAGACCTAAATGGCTTTTTATCCAGGATCCGTAGGAACTTTGCCTGAAGACCTAAGCTCATATTGGCTATTTCGTTGAAGAAGAGCGTGCCTCCTTCAGCAGCTCTTACCAATCCCATTTTTTCTTTTTGGGCATCGGTAAAAGCTCCTCTGGCATGACCAAAGAGCTCAGACTCCGAAAGACTTTCCGTAAGAGCTCCACAGTCGACAACTACGAAGGGATTTTCATGGCCATTGTTTTGGTGAATTAATTCGGCCAAAAGATCTTTGCCCACCCCGGTTTCTCCTCGGAGCAGGACAGTATAGTCTGATTCTGCGGCTTTCTGCGCAAATTCACGAGTTTCTTTTGCAATTTTGCTTGTTCCCACAAACTTTTGAACCAATGAAACATTTTGACTTTGGCAAAGGGTAATTTTTTGACGTTGCATTTCCATTAAACACCTCCCTGTTGTTGAAATCGTCTGAATTGTCAAAGGGCCTTTTTGTGCCCTCAGGAAGAATCGAACTTCCATCGCAAGCTCCGCAAGCTCGCATTTTATCCATTAAACTATGAGGGCAAATTTTCTTAGCCTGATTAAATCAGGCTAAGAAAATTTGCTATTCGCAATCGCATTGAGTTTCTGATTTCTTACAACCAGAACACTTCACTACGCAATGCTCGCCACCACAGGCATGATTTTCATCATGGGTTTGTGATTCGGCGCCGCATGCATCGCACTTGTATGCCATTGGAGAATCCGCAGGTATATTGCATTTTTGACAAACTGTATCTTCCATATCTTCTATAATTTTTTAAAATTAATCTATAAAAAAACGACCTTTAATATTATTTGTTGCTATCTGGCGGAGAGGGTGGGAGTCGAACCCACAAGACAGCTTGCGCCGTCAGAGTTTAGCAAACTCTTGCAATAACCATTATGCGACCTCTCCAATGATTTTCATGTTAGCCTTAAAGCTTCGCCAAGTCAATTCACTTTCGCAACAAAAAACACTGATTTAAATCAGTGTTTTTTGTTGCAATATTATTCTGCCATTAATCCTTTTTCAATATCTGCGTGCACTTCTGCCATGGTTTTTGTTGCTTCACCCGGATGCTTTTCTGCCATGTGGGCATCTATGGCATCCTGGGTCATCATCCCTTTCATTTTCGTTACGGCTTCTTCTCTGTTTTCTGCTTCGACACCGAAGGTATCTCCACAACTACACGTCATAGAAAACTTTTGCATAGTTTTTTGTTTTAACTTTAATAATTTTAACAATTGTTATTATACCATAATAAAATATTAAAACCTAATTAATCGATAATTCAAAGTTGATTTTATTAAAAATTTATGGTAAAAAATCAAGCGGAGGAGTCGCATAGCGGCTATTGCAACAGTCTTGAAAACTGTAACCTCGCAAGGGGTTCGTGGGTTCGAGTCCCACCTCCTCCGCAGACAATATTTCCTATCGTGCAACCGCCCTATTTTGGTTAATTATGTGGCC
>CAZAAH010000022.1:0-3583 GCA_964483475.1 uncultured Candidatus Saccharibacteria bacterium | reverse complement strand
GTCAGTTCGTGTCTTGAGACGTACCGTTAATTCGGGTAACGAACGCAACCCTTGCTCTGTGTTTTACATGTCACAGAGGACTGCCCGAGATAATTGGGAGGAAGGCGAGGATGACGCCAAGTCCGCATGGCCCTTTGATGACCTGGGCCGCACACGTGGTACAATGGCCGGTACAATGGGCCCCGAAGGCGCAAGCTGGAGGATAATCCCATCAAAGCCGGTCTCAGTTCGGATTGAGGGCTGCAACTCGCCCTCATGAAGCCGGAATCGCTAGTAATCGCCGATCAGCTACGCGGCGATGAATACGTTCCTGAGTCTTGTACTCACAATAAACGCGCATGGCAGGTATATTATCTAAAAAGTTAAAATCTTTTCCTCTGTTGTAAGACTCAACAGAGCGTAGTCGAAGAACAGGCGAATTATCGCGAGGTAAACGCCGGAGGGTTCAAGACAAATGGCAGTGCAAATATAAAAAAGGTGTTCGAGCTATGATCGGCGGTGAGCATAGCGAAGAACAGTACCAAACCTTATTTGTAATGTCAGGAATAGAAAATATATTGACCCATGGAGATCTGAGGCAGTATAATGAAACTAACACTGCGTCAGAAGTCAGCTGATTCATAGTAACCATAATTTCACATTATGCGAAGGAATCTCTCTAATGAATACATTGTTGGATTAGTAGATGGTGAAGGAAGTTTTACCGTCTATATTAAAGATCCTAACAGTGATGTATTAACTAAAAGAAGAGTAGTGGCCGAACCAAGATTTTATCTAAAACTCATAGAAAAAGATAAACACATCCTATATGAGTTAAAGGAATTCTTTGGTTGTGGAAATGTGTACTTTCAAAAAGATACACGCCCAAATCATCAAAATTGTTATCGTTACGAAGTAACTAATAGAAGTGATTTGGAAAAGACTATTATTCCTTTTTTTAAGAAAAATAAACTTCGATTTAATTCTAAGCAGAAGGACTTCGAAATTTTCTGCAATTTAATGGATAGAATTCAAAACGGAGATCATTTGACTAATTCGGGACTATTAACCATGTTTCGAATTAAGCAAATGATGCATTAGAGCTCGCCGTATGCGGAAAATCCGCTCGTACGGTGGGAACATCAACTCTAAGTTTCTAGAGGATAATCGCCCGTCAATGCAAGCGAGCTGGGGATAGCCGAAGTGCGCCGCAAGGCGTCCTAAGCTAGATTCAGTAAGAAGGCATAAGTCGTAACAAGGCACGGGTAGCGGAAGCTGCTCGTGGATCATTTTTTTAAATATTTTAGTTTAAAACTAAGATATTGAGTGTTGACTATGCTATGGTGAAAACATTTTTCGCTAAGGCGACGTGCGTAGCACGCGAAACTGAAGAACTAAAAAACGAAAGAACCGAAGGACCATATTGTTCTTCCGTCCTTACGTTCTTGGGTTTTTAAGTCGCGCGCGCTGCGCGCGGTCGAAGCTTTGGCGAAGATTGTACTTTTGCTCTAGCAGACATGCGTTTTGTTCCATTCGACATAAAATGGAGCTATTCGAAACAACTTTAAGAAACGAAGCACATAAAACCCCGAAACTTAACTATCCAGTAAAATGTTTATCAATTTGGTAGATATTTTAATGGATAGTTACCGACGGCTCCATGTTCCTCCAGGGCAGTCCCCCCTGCTCTGTCCTTCCGTCGTCGGTACTATCCACTTTTGATCTTTTTTTGTCTTGTGCCCGGGATGGCAGTTGCTGGTGGGAGTGACTGCCCCTCCGTCCTGCCAGCGCTGCCATTCTTGAAATAGGATCCGTAGCTCAGACGGCAAGAGCGTCGCGGATTAAAACGCGAAGGTCGCTGGTTCGAATCCAGCCGGCTCCTTTCAAAAAATGGGTGTAGCTCAACTGGTTAGAGCGCCAGGTAAAGGGCCTGGAGGTTAGAGGTTCGAGTCCTCTCACCCATTTTACAGCACTAGTTTTTCGGCTAGTGCTTTTTTCTTGAAAATTTTCTGAAAATTTAGTAAGATTAAACCGTCGTCGAAATTTTGCCACAGCAAAATTTCGACACCTTATTATTAGAAATTTAAAATTAAAAATTTAAAATTCGTCGATATGCCGCAGTATTTTACCAAGGATGGATTTAAAAAATTAAAGAATGAATTACTGGAATTAAAGACCAAAGAACTGAAAAGAGTTACCAAGCTCATTGCCGAAGCAGCTTCTTTTGGCGACTTGAAAGAAAACTCGGCTTACCACGACGCCCGAAATATGAAATCTTTTTTACTTGGCAGAATTGAACAGCTTGAAGGGGCCATTAACGACGCCGTCATTGTTGAAAAAAAAGACAGCCAGGAAGTGCAAATAGGCTCTGATGTTTTAATTTTATTTGACGGAAAAGAGTTAAAATACCAAATTGTGGCTCCAGCCCAGTCAGATATTTTAAAAAATAAAATTTCTTACCAGTCACCGCTGGGCAAAGAATTAATGGGCAAAAAAACCGGCGATCAATTTGACTATGAGATGAATGGAAAAAAGATAAAAGTAAAAATTTTAAAAGTTGAATAGAATAAATGGGCCTGTAGCTTAGTGGTAGAGCGCCTCATTTGCAATGAGGAGGTCACCGGTTCGAGTCCGGTCAGGTCCACAAAAATTTATGAATTTTTCTGAAATTTTGGGTTATGCTGGTACGGCACTGGTAATTATCGCTTACGCCCCCCAGATTAACCACTTAATTAAAGAGCAATGCTCTGCTGGTATCAGTTTAAGGGCGTATTATCTTTGGTCTCTTGCCAGCGCTTTTTTCCTGATTCATTCCCTGATGATATGGGACATGGTTTTTATTGTCGTTCAAATCGTCAACTTAATTTTAGGGGGATTGGTCATCTTTTTTACCAAGAAGTTGCACGGCCAAGTCTGCTTATCTCATTCATTTAATAAAAATGGCAACTAACATTCTTCCAGTAAAAGCATTTGAAGAAACTAAAGGCATGTGCGGGCCCGCAAGCCTGAAAATGGTTTTTGATTATTATGGAGTAAAAAAAACAGAAAAAGAGCTTGCAAAACTATGCGGCACTGATAAAGAGCTTGGCACAAAAAACGAAGCAATTAAAAATGTTGCTGAAAAAATGGGATTTAAAGTAGAAATGAAAGATCATAGCTCGTTTGAAGATATTCAATATTGGCTGAATAAAAAAGTTCCCGTTATTGTTGACTGGTTTACGGGAGGAAAAGATGAATCCAATATTGCCGATGGCCATTACTCGGTGGTGGTTGGATTAGATGATAAATTTATTTATCTGCAGGATCCAGAGTTGGGCGGCATGCGTAAAATTAAAAGGAAAGATTTTATGACTGTGTGGTTTGACTTCAAGGGAAAATACATCAAGCCAGATGAGTTAGTAATAAGGCAACTAATTGCAATTTATAAATAACTACAGAATATGGGTTTATCTATTGGAATTGTTGGGTTGCCAAATGTGGGCAAGTCAACGTTATTTAAAACATTAACCAAAAAGCAGGTGCTGGTTGCCAACTATCCCTTTGCAACCATTGACCCCAATGTCGGGGTTGTTTTGGTTCCCGATGAGCGGGTGGATAAGCTGGC
>CAZAAH010000021.1:0-3843 GCA_964483475.1 uncultured Candidatus Saccharibacteria bacterium | reverse complement strand
CCGCGCCCGTTCCAGATCAGAGGGGGAGGGAGTTATACTCTTCCCGAATAGTTTGTCTCCGAATTTATCATCGCGGTTCATTCATCCTCCTTTGGGGGCTCACCTATCCAAAACAAACCAAAATAATATTGCGAAAATTGTTATCATTCCAGAAAACGCAATAATATCCCCATATTCAAACCAAAGAATATCAAGATGGGTTAATAAATTCATTGCGGTTTTTTCTCCGTTTCAGCCAAATCTTCACGATGACAACCACAACAGCAAAATAAAAACTCCTCGTATGGCTCAACTCCCATAGCAGTTAATTCCTCCTTGGTAGGGAGTTTACTTTTTTTATGAAAGCACTGGTCATGTTTTCCAAGAACGCACTGATCAGTTTTAAATGTAACATGGGGATGAGTCATTGCGATTTTTTCTCCACATATTTCTTTTTGCATTTTCCGCATTGCCCAATCAAAATATCTGAATCAATGGATTTCATAAGCACCACTGGCACCCCTTGTTTTACGCAATTGCAAAATATCGTTTTCAATTTCGGCTGGGGGGGGGGATTGGATTTCATATTGTTTCATTTTTGGGCCTATCCGCAATTTCCAATTGCCGTTTTTCTTCTTCACCAAGATTTAAGAGCCACCAGAGAAAGTCGTTCATTGCGAAATTTCCATTTTGCTTAGAACTTCTCGCAGATTTCTTGTTATTTCTTTTTTTTGAAAATCGTATGATGGATTCATTCTTGATTGCGATTTTGCGTAAAGTTTTGCAAGATCATTCCAAGAATAACCGCAGCACTTAACTAAAAAAGTAAAACCTTCTTCTTTCTCGTTAAAAACTCTTTTGCGTTCATCAAAAATACATGCCGATATTTTGTGGGAATCAAACCAATCATGACAGGTTGAGCATAAAGGAATAGCATTGGCTTTTGGCCATAATTGCCACCTAACCGATTTAGCCGTTCTGCCAATAATGTGAGCGCATTGCAAATCTCTTATATTTTTACAACGCGGACAACGCTCTTTCCCAAATCGAATAATTTTGGAATAGAGAGTGTCGTTAACATCTACCTTGATTCGTCTGAAAGATTGCATTAGCTCATTCTTTCCGCTTCTTGGTAGGTGAAAATTCTTCGCTTGCAAATATCTGCTTTATCTTGAAGGCCAACTTTTTCAAAGTGATTTTTCATCTCTTCCAAAAAAACAAGATCAGATAAATTTTCAGCTTTTTTTTCATCCAAAGCTTTAAAATAACCAGAAAATCGCAATGTTACTTCTTTCCAAGCCGCTGATTTTTCACTTGGTTTTGTTTGTCTGTAAATCTCATAAGCCTGCATATATCCATGAGGCACAGAAGGCAATGGCCTAGGCTGATAGCCAGAAAAGCAGTCATCCTGCAAAGCCCTTAAAAAAAGAACTGTCCTTTTTTCTTCCCATGGCAAATTTTCAAGCGCAATTCTTTGCCATTCATTCGGTAGGAATTGCTCTAATTCGTTCGACACTACTTTGTTCTCGCTGCTCATGTTCCTCCGTGTAATCTTCCCAATCCTGCCAGTTGTTAAACCACGTTGAGCCATTTTTGACATACCCCTCTTTGACGCGTCGACTGGAGAGATAATTTTTCATGGCCACGGCCAGCCGCCCCAAATCCGCTTCGCTCCGAATACTTCGGGTAAAGGCCTTGAAAGCCAGCTTTTTCCCATCTCGTTTGGGGTATTGCACCCAAAATTGCTCGAATTTCGACTCAATATCTAGTTGGTTGGTTTGGTTAGGTATGGTTAGGTTGGGGCATTGCTCGGTTTCGCTTTTAGCATTGCTTGTAGCATTGCTATTAGCATCCATTCCCCAGCGTTTGAAGGCGGCATCCTTTGCCCTTTTTTTAAAGGATGCGATATGGCCTTGGTGAGAAAGCCAATCGGGGACTAGATAACACTTGTTTTCGAGCTTAAGGAAGCCAGTGTTAAGCATTGCCTTAAGCGCCTCGCCTTCTTTTCCCCACCATTCGACTATCGCTTCAATCTCCTGTCCAGAGTAGTCAGCCAGTCTTCCGCTCTCAGCATGGAACTTACCGCAGTAGTTCCACAGCTTGATAGGAAGTACCTCTGCTCCCCGTCCTAACAGGCCAATCAAGCGCCTCGTCTTACGATGCTGGAAATAATCGAGGTCAAGATTTAGGTACGGCATTGAGAAAATCCATTACATTTTTTTCAGGAAAACCACTACGTTAAAGAGCAAAAAAATTTATTGTTCATTTGTTACATGATTCCAGCCATTTCCTCTAGCAATGGCAGCAATTAATGATCTACCAACCCCAAAAACTTTTGCGGCATTATTTGTTTCCCATAATCCGAACGGAATTGAAGCTCTAATTATCTTAATGGCTTCTTCTGTTAATTTCGCATGATGATGTCGCGTTCCAGACATTATTCGACCGTGCTCTCGCTTATCAGCTTCATTTTCACAATAAGTTCCCCACTTTAAATTTTCCGGCTTGTTATTTAGTGGATTACCATCAAGATGTCTCGCTACTTGCGCTTCTTTTGGCATTGGCCCACAAAAAGCTTGCAAAACCAAACGATGCACCATTGCTTTCTGATCTTTATTGCGGGGCGATCCTTTCATACGAGGACATGCGTATAAATATTTATTTCCTCTTTTCCATTCTTTTAGCATTTTTGGAATTTCTAACTTTTTGCCTCTATAAAACATTCTATAAATATGCCTATTATTGCCTGCATAAAATTCGCCATTTAAATTTGGTATTTCTTTTAGAATTAAGCTCGTGTTGTTTTTAATTTCCATTTTTTAATAATTCTGCAATGTGAATTCTTATGTTTTGCTTGCGTGTAGCCTGAGCAAATCCAGTCTTTTCCTAAAAAAATTGAGCCGCACCAATTGCCGTATTCCAGATGGGGGAGTGATTGGCGTATGTCATCTATCGTTATTTCATGGCCTCCGGCGGCCAGTACCTTCGCCATTCGCCGCGCATCCTCTAGTTCCTTAGCATGCGCTTTCGCGGATTCTTCTAAACCCCAATTGCGGCCCCAAAGCTCTTTTTCTAGCTGTGTCTTTTCCATAACCGTCTGATGATTTTTCGTTGCCGTTCGGTGGTTTCGTCTGCAAAGGAATCTTGTCCCGCGTGATCGGATAAATTAATCACAAAACACACCGCACAGAATTTTTTAGGGTTTGGAGGGTCGTCATGTTTACAGGTCTTATCTTTCAATTTTCCTTTTTCAACCAGCCAGCGAAGGCCGATTAAATAGTCGTATTCGATCATTAAAAGGGGACTTGCTCGTCTTTTTCGTATGCTTTGGGATTTACCAAGGGGTCGCCAGAGTATTCCGGCGCATCAAGGTTAATCTCAGGCACATCGTCTGGATGGACTTTAGAAGCGCGTTGAACTGTCCATTTTGTTTCTTTGTCTTTTCCTGTTTTTCCAATTAAAAGAACTTCTCCGACCTTTGGCTGTAAAGCACAGAAAGCCCGGAAGAGGGGGAGACTTCCGGATTCAAGGCGGCCTTCCTCGAAGAGATAAGCGACCGTGTATCCATGGGGATATTCAGGGTCATAATTGGAGTTCTTGAAAGGTTGTCCGTTTTTATCAAGCCTTTGTTCTCCAGCTTCGTCGATTGCGAATTCAGGGTACGAATATTTCAAAGCATATTTGAGAGTTTGCTTCCAAGTCGTAGCAGGAAAACGCCCTCGTGCTGGCCGATCTTCATTGGCGATCTTTTCCCAGCCACGAAACGTCAAAATCAATCCGGTATCTTGGAAGGATGCTGCTGACAGAAAATTAGACGAAAGTTTTGGAAATTCTTGCATGGGTAGCTCCTTTTAGATTCCGAAT
>CAZAAH010000020.1:0-4403 GCA_964483475.1 uncultured Candidatus Saccharibacteria bacterium | reverse complement strand
GGAATCGGACCTTCTACCTCTGTCTTATCAGGACAGCGTTCTACCAATGAACTACGGACCCACCAAATAACATGTGCACTCCAGCGTTCTACTTCACCCCGCCAGCGGTGGGGCAAGCTGACTACGAGCCTATTTAGTTAGGATTTTATCACATATTTTCCATTATTGCAAAAAAACAGCCACAGTCTACACCGTCCCACGACAGTGCAGACTGCAGCTTGAAACCCAGCGTTCGTGGCTGGTTGCATAAAGAGCGGTGGAGGCAGTTGGCAGAAACTTTCCGGAAGGATAGCGGCGATTGTTTGCCGCAGAGCGTGAGGATGTTCCACATCCTTAGGAGGCCAGTTGCCTCTTAGAAAACTTACTCCTCCCTAAGAGAGGAACTCACTTAGCACGTGCTCTCTCAGGTTCGCTTCCTTCGATTTCCCACGAAGATTGGATGACCACTCACCAACCATTCGTGTTGCCAACTGCCTCCAGGAGATTACTTACTTACAAAATAAACAATCTTCTGGAGGCAAGTTAAAATTTCATTAAAAAGACCTTACTAACTTATTTTTACCAAATAACCAACGTTCTTGTCAATACCCATAAACTTTGGTAACATCTAAGTTATGTAATGTAGACCTCTTATGAAAAAAGAAAATCGTTTTATACTATTTTTAATATGTGTTGTTTTGTTTCTTATCATTGCCCCTTACATCATTTTATACTCCATTGGATATAGGGTTGACTTTGAAAAAATGAAATTAACGGTCATTGGAGGAATTTATATTAGAGTTTTTCCGGAAGGAGCCAATGTTATTGTAGACTCCAAAACAAATGTAAAAACAGGATTATTTTCCAATTCTGTTTTTGTCCAAAATCTTTTTCCAAAAGAGCACACTGTTTTAATACAAAAGGACGGATATTATGACTACCAAAAAAATCTTTTGGTAAAAGAAAATGAAGTTACAAAATTAGAAAACGTCATTTTATTTAAGAAAAAAATTTCTTTTGATTCGCTGGGTGAAAATATTAATTATTTTTCTATGGCGCCAGACAACAACACGATTTTACTGGTTAAGGGAACAACTCCAGGGCAACTTAACTTCCAGTTGATTAATTTAACGAACCAGCAAAAACAAGAACTGTATTTAACAATTCAAAATTACAAGTCTTTGGATGAAACATGGTCAGAAGATTCAAACAAAATTTTACTCAATATAGAAAGTTCTACTGGTAAAAAAAGTCTGCATAGTTATTTTCTCTTAGAGCCTTTTTCACAAGTTCCAAAAATTACCAATCTCTCATTTTTGGCAAACACAAAAGACATATCGTTTAATCCCCAAAACTCTGACGAAATATTTTTTATAAAAAACAATAGCCTTTATTCAAATAAGCAGGTTTTGCCAGTTATAAATAATGTAGTTACCTATAAAATAACCAACCAAACAATCAATTGGATGGGCCAAGATGGGTTTTTATACAACTCTGATATTTTGGGAAAAACAAAAATTGAAATAAGTCAGGATACTTTCCCAGTTAAAAAAAATAGCCAATATAAAATAATATCTTTTCCAGGAATTATATTTTTAAAAGAAGACCAGTCGCTTTTCTTGCTGAACCAAAAGTCAAAAATATTTGAAAGTTTTTACTCTCCAATCAACGATGTAAAAATTTCCCCCAACGACCAAAAAATTCTTTACTACAACGACAACGAAATATGGTATTACGACTTAAGTTCTGTTAATAAAGAAAAAGTATTGGTCAATAAATATCCAGGTAAAATTGCAGATTGCTACTGGCTAAACGACGATTATTTGATTTTTACGCTGGGAGATAAAATAATTATTTCTGAAACCGATGTCAGGGATACCGTAAACACCGTAACTCTTCCGCCAAAAACTACACTCTATAGTGGCGAAGAAATTGATATAAAAAAGCCAAAAATATTTTTAAATAAATCAGACCAAAAATTATACTTTCTTACTCAAGATAATTTGTTGATATCCGAAAAATTAACACCATAAAAATTTTACAAATTCTTTCAAACAAAAAAGTATTTTGAAATGCTTAAAAAATACAGCCCCACTGGAAATCCATTCCAATAGGGCTTTTGTTGTTCGGCAAACCGAAGTTCGTCAAACCTTTACTGTTTCTGCGGTGGGTTTGAACCCGAAGTGATGGAGGTAGCACGCTTGCATCGCCCATCCCGCCGGCACCCACATTTTCTGGGGAGGACAATCCTTTCTGTGGAAATCATTCGAGAAAGTGGAGAAGGGATAGTTCAGTGAAGGAATCTCGCTCCACGAGGCATCAGGAAATGTTTCTTGTGTGCCGTAATGAGCGTCGCTGGGTTGGTTGCCGTAGCGAACGTGCAGGATGTGTTCACTGGCTCCCAGAGCGTTTCCACTGGACCCAATACTGATGTGGAAATAGAAGTCCCACACCATCATCGGGTCTTCACCCAGGCACTCCGCCAGCTCGGACAAGCGCGCCCACCGCCACCCATCACAACGAGTGAAGTTGGGGTGACGAACGCTGGGGCCGCTGGTGATTTTATCACCCTTGACCTTACCCGCCACCACGAAGTCCTCCCAATCAAGCGAGTAGTCGTCGTGGTAGTAGTCACAGTTTTCCCAGCAGAGAACACCAAAGGGTTTGTCTGCCACGAGGGCGTATTTCCAGTGTCCGCGTCCGTGATACTCTGGGAAGGTCTCGTCGCCCATATTGGACGGGCCAATGTATCCCAGAACATGACGTTGTAGAGCAATGGAGTCATTGCTAATCGTAGCCATCCGTTCCTTCTCCACGTAGTCACGTAGAAGCTTCCTGCCATCCTTGTTGTCACTGACCTGCATCAGCTCCTTGGGCAGCGGAAACACCGGCTTCATCTCTGCACTCGGAACTGCGGTGTCAAGCGAACAGAAGACAGCGACCCAGCTGCCCTCGGGAATGTCCGCTTCCACGAACTCACCCCTGCCCTTTTTCAGCATCTTGACGGTACGAACCTTCACGGTGAATCTCCTTCATAGCGACTCGATGTTTTTTCAGAAAAGCCGTCGCTCTGCCTTCTGATACCGCAGGAACTATCCAACGGAGAAAATCAAGAAAAGTTTCCTAACTTTCCTCGTTGGATAATTACTTTATTGATTGTTAAAGTTCACTTCAGAAAAATCTTCGTCTGAAAATTCCTCTGAAGTGAGGCAAACCGGAGTTTGCCTTAGCGAGAGAAATTTTACCATGGGTATTCTCCCTTGACCCTTAACTATTGCTTTTGAAAAGCAATTTGGAGACCAGCGTTACGGCATCCTCTCGCGACTGCGAGCTTGGTAGCTTGCATGTTTTTTGAGTATACGTGAATTTCCTGGTGAGAGGTATTATCACGTACCGCAAGTAGGATACTGAAACCATCGTCGGAGATTTTCACTCGTCGTTGTCCGCTGGCCGATTTCAGTGTCGCTTTAATGAAACCAGGAGAAATATTGGTCACAAACGGACACTCGTGAGCAATATCTGCGACGATTGCGGCCGCAGGAATCATGGTCGTGTGGTTGCCGCTAAACTTGCCACCCGACCGACTATATTTGGTGCTCATGAGAACTCCTTGTTTTGAGTATTTTTATAGGGAAAACCCACTGTTTACCCTAGGTGCTTATTATATAACTATACTATGAGCTTGTCAACAGCAACACACGACTTAAATTTAGTCAGTACTTTTAACTTAAAAACTAATCAAAAACCACCCGAAAGGGTGGTTTTTTTGTACTATCGTTTGGCCCACTGAAAGGGTGTTTGTTGTCCCTTTGGCAGGAATGGGCTGGGAGTGCGTTGTAAATTAATTCGTGGAAATTAGCCCGAAATTGAAAGGTGTGTTTATTCCTTGGATTATTTAGTTTTTAAGGAATTTTCAAAAATTATAGCAATTTGTGGTAAATATTGAATAAAAACTTGCCAAATAAATAATATCACTACGCCAACAAATGTTCCGATCCCACTTCCCGTTAAAAGTATCTTTGTTTTACTGTGTTTTTCAGATACTTTTTCAAGAAACCCCGTCCATCCAATAAATTCTCTTCCCGCTTCTGTAACTTTATATTTATTTCTATCTCCTATGTCATCAATAAAATATTTAATCCTTCTCTCTTCTCTAAAATCGCTATTTTTTGGTGGTGGAGCAATACAATCTCCAAAAACCTCATCGAGATAATCTTTATACTTTTTTTAGCTTCGAAAGTAAGGAGTGAATATATAATTAAAACGAGGCCAGAATCTTTTAGAAAGATATTTTATAAATTCCTCACGAGTTGGGGCTCCCTTATCTTCTTTATATGTCTGAAGAATTTTTACAATTCTTCTTTTCAAGCACATTAGTCTAATCATATCTTTCGGTGGGCTCTCTACCTCTTGGCCCACTGAGG
>CAZAAH010000019.1:0-5857 GCA_964483475.1 uncultured Candidatus Saccharibacteria bacterium | reverse complement strand
CCGGTGATTGTAAATCCATTGGAAGAAGAAAGTCCCACAGTATCCAACATCCTGATTGTTGAAGAAGCAGTGGTGGAAGTTGCATTGAAAGTAGCAAGTCTCAATCCTGAGTACAGAGTCGAAGTCCCCACATTGAAGTTTCCAACTCCTTGGACTGACAATAAAGTCCCAGGAGTAGTTGTTCCTATTCCCACAGCCCCCGCAAAAGTAGAAGTAGCCGTTGAGGTGGCAATAAGGTAAGGAACAGTCAGAGGATTAACAAAGCTTACATTCCCCAGGATAGTTCCAAAAGAAGCTGTGCCACTGACAGTCATATTCCCTGAAAGAGCCAGAGTTGAGGCTGAAATAGAGTCTAAGCCTGCAACCGCTCCTCCTTCTGTAATACTCCAAACCTTTGAATTCAAAGAAACATTCTTTCCATCTCCTCCCAAGCTCACATTGCCTGAAGCTGTAAGATCTCCGGCTGTGCCTATTCCCTGGGAGAAAGAGCCGAAGCCTGAAGTGATGCCTGTGACAATTTGTGGTTGAGAATAAGGAGTGGGACCGGGAGCAGAAGAAGTTAAATAAACTATAGGATTGGGAGAGACAGGAGGGATTCTTTTTTCAATCCCGATGAGAGCCTCATTGATTCTGTTGTTTACCAGAGACAGTATATCTCCATTGATTTTGTTGAGATCGCTTTGGGTTAAGTAGTTTACATTACCCAAGACATTGGTTGAGATTCTGGATTCAAGAGAAGAGAGGCGGGAGAGGATTTTTTGTATTGTTGAGCTGTTTTCAGATAAACCTCCCCCTGCCTGCGCAGGCAGGCTAGCCCCTCCTTCGTAAGGAGGGGAAAGCGCATCTCCTCCCTCTCCTTTAGAAGGAGAGGGTTGGGGTGAGGTGGGTTGAGAATTGTTTTCTACAATTGTTGGAGATTCTTTTCTCACCAGAAAGTTTTGGAAATAAGTTTTGAGAAAAGCGATTGCGTTTGGGATGTCTTCCGTAAAAAATGATTTTATAGAGTCGATGGTGTTGGCAGATTCAAAGGCAGCTTCTTGTTTTATTTGATTTAAACTTGATAAAACTTTTGACGAATTCAAAGTAATAAAACTGGTGGCTAGCATCAGCAAGGCCACTAAGACTATTTTTTCAAAATTTCCAAATTTAATCTTAGTCTCGCCTATCCGAGATTCAGCTTTATAATCAAGAAGAATAGAATCCCAGTTATCGCGAGATATCCGAGACGGCTCAATTTTATTAGTATCAGCGGCAACCAATACCGGTTTTGGCGGATACAGATCTGCGATACTTTGCTGATATTCCAAAAGATTTTTTTCTGAAACAAACCAATCCCGGCCGAATCTTCTTGCATTCAGCTTTCCACTGCGGCAAAGCTGCCCAATATAGTCGCTGGTGTAGTTGCCGATATGCGCAGCTTGCTTAGACGAGATATATTTTTCTCCATCGAAAAATATTTCAGAATTTTTCATCGCTATATTTTTAGTATATCTCGGGGAGTCAAAACGAACTAAATTTTCTGTGCATAAGTACGCGTAAGATACGAAATTTACAATTTAGAATTTTGCAATTTTCAAAAAATTAATAAAAATAAATAAATTTATTAATTTTTTTTAAATTATAACATTATAAAAGATTAATAAACCATCATAATAAATAGGGCTATCTCGCCAGAGGCGAGCAAGCTCGCCAAAAGCAAGCAAATTACAAATTTTTAGTATATAATTAAAATATGCCGAACGATATAAAATCATTCATAGATTTTTTTCATGAAGCCACCCTTAAAATACGCAGACAAAAGGCTGTTTTTGTAAGAGGAAAAGACGGGAGCCTTGTTGCCAAGGCTCTTAAAACTTTTTCCAGAAGCCAGCTGGAAATGTTGGCTATTTGGTTTTTGTATAAGAAAGAAAAAATGTCCCCCACTATCGGCGCAATGCTTTCAAAGGCGGTAACCGAAGAATTGGAAAGGCAGCTTAAAGAGCCGGGCTTTTGGAAAGAGATCGATGCGATTTATGAAAAGCATTTTCCAAGAGAAACTTTTTATGATAATTTTAATAAATTATGATTATCCAAAAGAACAATCCGATTTTGAGAGAAACATCAAAAGAAATACGAAATGCAAAATCTGCCGAAACACAAGATTTAATAAAAAAGTTAGCGGAGACGATGTTCGCGGAGCCCGATGGCATTGGCATCGCGGCTCCGCAAATCGGAATACCTCGGCGGATTTTTTTAGTTTCCGAAGAGGCGCTGCAGATTTCCAAAAAAGAATCCCCGGAAACAAAGGATGAAAAAACGCGCGGTTATATTGTTTTCATTAACCCGGTTTTTAAAAAAATTTCCACCAAAAAATCAAAAGATGTTGAGGGCTGTTTATCCGTCAGAGGAATTTATGGAGAAGTCGCGCGTCCTGAAAAAGTAACCGTTGAATACTATGACGAAAAAGGGACAATGCATCAAAGAGGAGCATCTAATCTTTTTGCCAGAGTATTACAGCACGAGATGGATCATTTAAACGGAAAACTTTTTATAGACAGAGCCGAGAATCTGAAAAAATTATGAAGATAGTTTTTTTTGGCGGTTCTAAATTTTCCCAATACTATCTGAATGCCCTCAAGGACGCGTTTGGCGACGTTGTCGGGTTTACTAAACTTCCTACAAAAGAAGAACTTCAGAATCTTTCTCCCGATGTCGGCATAATCGCCTATTTCGGCTCCATTGTACCGGATGAGATGCTTTTAATACCTAAAAAGGGCTTTATTAATGTGCATTATTCTCTGCTTCCCCGTTGGCGGGGGGCGGCGCCGGTACAGCACGCGATTCTCGCGGGAGATGAGGCAATAGGCGTTACCATTCTTGTCGCCACAAAAAAAGTTGATGCCGGAGCGATTTTGGCTCAAAAATCCATTCCCATCTTGCCTAACGACACATATCTCACGCTGGAAGAAAAATTAATACCGCTTGGATGCGCGATGCTCCTTTCTATATTACCGGAGTATCTGGCGGGCGGCGTTGTGCTCAAAACTCAAAACGAGGCAAAGGCAACATACGCTAAAAAAATTAATAAATCAGACGGCTTAATCGATTGGTCGCTGGGCGTTGATTACATAGAAAGAATGGTGCGGGCGTATAATCCCTGGCCGGGCGTATATACAAAATTGAAAAACGGAAAAATATTAAAAATCAAAAAGGCGGAAGCCGTAGACGGCAAGCTTAAATTTCTCGTTGTGCAGCCGGAAGGGAAAAAAGAAATGAGCTGGGACGCGTTTTCCCGCGGCAACAAAGACATGCTACAATATTAGAGGTCGAAAAAATTAATAATATATTTATAAAAATGAAAAAAATACTTTGTTCGGGAATAATATCTTTTTTTGTAATCAGCGGCGTTGCTTTTGCCGAAACCACAGCTACCGCCACAACAACATCTGACACGTCAGGAATCGGACAGACTGTGAGCGGTTTAAATAAAGACGCCGAAACTCAAATAAAAGCTTTGCAAAAGGAAATGGAGGAGAAGATCAGGGCGATTCGCGAGGAATACAAAACAAAGATTGACGCCATCCGCCAAACTCTGAAAAGTAAAAGGCAGGAAGTCATTGATCAGCATAAGAAAGATGAGGAAGCAAAACGGTCTGAAATGAAGGCCAAAAAAGATCAAATTAAGAAAGAGATAGAGCAAAAAAGGCAGGAAAGAAAGAATAAAACGAACCAATAAACAAAACCCCCATTAGGGGGTTTTGTTTATTGGTTCTCACTGCTTTTAGCAGTGATCCCGACGTTACGTCGGGATGGAAGCTAAGCTTCCACTTCCGTCTCAACCCTCCGAAGGATTCTGAGAATCAAATCGTTTTGGTTTTCCAGATGTTGAAGTATGACTTCTATCTCCCGCTCCGCCTTGGTATTGATATCAAAGTCGGCCTCCGCTCTGGCTTCGGTATGTTTCCCTTGGAGGTTTTGCCCCACCATAATGAGGGGCATCAAAAAGATCTGAATCATATTGGAGACAAAAAGCCACATCACAAAAGCGGGATACGGATCAAATCTTAGCCCTGCGGGCCCGATAGTATTCCAGCTTATCCAAGAAACAGTCCATATGAATATTATGATAAAAAATCCCATTGTCCCGACCCTCTCTGTGATAGAAACCGCCAACTTTTCAAGTTTGCTTAAATTTTCTTTGTGCGAAATATTTACATTGCGAAGCGGTTTTCGCATTGATTTTAATTCTTGTAAAGACGGCGGATTGTGTTTGTTGGTCATATTTTGTACTATATCACAAATTATTTATTTCCGCGCTTAATATTTTAGTAATGCCCTGGATTGTATTTTTGAGGCCTTCCGCGCTGGATCCCCTGGTCATAATGCAAAGCAGGGCATGATTTGAAGGATAATAAATAATGCCGCAATCATGAAGTTGGTTTTCCGCTATTTGATTGTCTTCAATTGAAACCCTTTCGCCAAATTTGTGGGCTAATTTTGTGCCGGCCGGCACTCCGGCTACCAAGCCTTCTTTAAACTGGGTTTGGGTAAGCAGGTTTAAGGCTTTTTCTGAAGAGTCCCGGTTCAATAGCGTCGCGTTGTAAAGTCTTCTGAAAAAGAAAGAATACTCTTTGGGAGATATGGTGTATGTCGGCACATCCGGAATTTCCAGCCCAGTGTCGTTGAATGCTTCCTTAAAAAATTGCAAATCAATGTTATTAAGCAAAGCGTCTTTCGAATCGTTGTCTGACTCGATTATCATATGCCTGATAAGTTCTTCCACCGTGTAGTATTGACCGGGAACTAAAATTTGCGGTTGCTTCCCCTCGGGCGCGGGATTGGTATTGGCATCGTGCCCGGCGAAATAAATTTTTTTCGAAAAAATGTCGATCGGGTTAAGTTCCTCCTCCTTAAAGTAAGCGGTCATCAAGGGCACCTTAAGAAGGCTGCCGGGATAAAAATTTTCGTTTTCGTTGATTCCAATCCAATGGCCATTTTTTAATAATCTTAAATATACTCCGGCGGACTTTATCCGGCCGCCATTCACAGACTTATTTATAAAATCTTGTATTTTGTTTTTAAGGTCAAGAAGTTCAGGAAAATTTTGCGCGTCTGATAACTCAAAACCAATCAACGGGTTTATAAAATTATATTTGGCATTTTCAGGATGGAGAAGCCGAATATCCGGCGACGGGGAATCGCTTATCTCGGTTTTTTTAAACCAAAATCCAATAAAAACTCCGATACACAAAAAAATAACCGGCAACCCCCATTTTTTTATATTTTTATAATTAAACCACTTCATATTATCTTCTTGATTATAATAAATATAGCAAAAATTAAAATTATTTGAAGGGATATTCCTACGGCCGGGCCGACTTTTAAGGTTTTGCCTTCCTGTATCCAAATATGAAATTTTTGAAGAGGCAATAATATTTTAGAGCGGGTTTTAAAGTAAACAAATTGAAGGAAATCCGGAAATATCCCGCCGATACTCCCGACAGCCGCCGTAATAAAACTGGAGTTATTGAATTTTGTAAAAGTTACAACGGAAATCGCCAGTCCAAAAAAAGCATCACTGCCGGTTTTTATAAAATCATGCAGCAAATCTTTGCCGATGATCATGTCATTTTGCAGGGGGTCGTCTCTGTTCTCCCGAAAAGACTTAAGGCTATAATCCCAATGATGAATCGAATCTATGGCCAGATGGCTCAGAAATCCGGCGAAAAAAGCCAATATTGGATTTTTGGGAAAAATCTGCGCCGCCGCGGCGCCCACTATGGCATGGGTAGTTAGGGTCATTGCTGCGGGACTTGGATTCGAACCAAGATACTCGCCTCCAAAGGGCGATGTCCTACCATTAGACGATCCCGCAATA
>CAZAAH010000018.1:0-10097 GCA_964483475.1 uncultured Candidatus Saccharibacteria bacterium | reverse complement strand
GCAAAATTTGTTGCGCCTCCCCGAATTGCACGGGGGCCTGCAGCTTATGAGACTGCCGAGGTACTACTCCTCCAAGGCGCGATGATTTATTCTTTTTTTAAAGAACAAAATTATTTTATCACAAAAAAAGCAAAAAAACAAGGAGGGCAAATTTACTCTCCTTTTGGCTCATCCAACTTTTGGATGTGTTACTCTTGAGATATAACAAGGCTCAAGTCTGTGAAATGCCAGGTAATCTTTCCACCATGGAACTACTTCGTTTCTTTGCTCCGAAGGAATGAAAACATTAATAAATCTGGATTGTGGATGCCCCGGCACATCTTCTACAACTGAACTAATTTCCCCTTTAGGAAAGCTCCTCTTAAAATCTTCTTCGAAATCACTGAATGGAATATCTTTAGAATGAAGAAATTCCCTATATAGCTGTGCCATGATAGGCCTCCAAAAAACAGGTGCTGAAAAGGTCTGTTTTAAATCTAACATTAATCTGTTATAATTTCAAACATTTTTTGGCGGGAAGAATAACCAGAAATCATTTTTACAGAAGCGACTGGTACGTTAAAATAATCTGCTAATGCTCGGATAATAGCGTTATTCGCCATACCCCTTACCGGTGGCTCTTTCACTGAAATTACAAAGTGATTTTCATCAATCTTTTCAACGCTTTCTTCCCTGGCCCCCGGCCTTGCTTTAACAAAAATTTTCATCGTATTAAGTTTTGACAAAGGAATAGAGAAGGCATAGTATGATGTAAGTTGCCCTTTTCATTTGGAAGGAAAACAATGGCTCAAAAAACTTCTCTGGACGACTTTCAGGCGTTTCTTGATCGTGTTTATTCAATCAACAATGGCAGAAACTACAGCAACGCCGATCTGATTTCTTATTTGCATCGGCACATTACCCAAATCCTGAAGGCGGTTCGAAAGGAAAAGCACGACCAGATACCCTATCGCCTTTGCATGGCCTTCAGTTGGGGATGCAGTATAGCCAATCGGTGGCACATCAAACTGCCAGATGAGATATGGAAACGTTTTCCAGGGGTTTGCCCGTACTGCGGTGCGATGCCGTGCTTCTGCAAAGAACGCGGCCTCAATCGCCAATTGCCAACACAAGCATCAACGCCAAGGCCATTCTACATGAGTGATTGGCAAAAAATGTTCAGCGAAATCTACCCAAAGAACACCATCAATGATTCTGCTGTCCATTTGGCAGAGGAAATCGGTGAACTCAGCGAAGCCATAAGAAATCATTGGTCAATTCACAATGAAGAATGGTTTGACAAAAGTATCGAAGAGCTGGTTGACACCATCGCTAACCTTTTTGGGGTGGCCAGTTGTCTGAAGTTTGACTTAGAGGATAACCTGGAACAGTACTTCAAAAACGGTTGTCCAAAGTGCCATACTCTCAACTGCCATTGCGGGTATGTCATCATTGACGAGGCTGTGAAACCATAGTTTTCCAACGAAGCCGTTGCACTCTCTGCGCGGTTTTTTATTGGTTACGACCTGAAAATTTCTAAAAAGGTTTTTGAGGGGACGTTGATACGGCCTTTTTCCTTGAGCAATTTTTTGCCCTTTTTCTGTTTTTCTAAAAGTTTTTTCTTGCGGGTGACGTCGCCTCCATAGAGGTATCCGGTAACATCCTTACGGCGTGCCGAAATGGTTTCTCGGGCAATGATCTTGCCTCCCACGGCCGCCTGCAACGCCACCGAAAACTGCTGGGTCGGCAAAGAAGTTTTTAATTTTTCCACCAATTTTTTCCCTTCCTGGTAGGCCTCGTCCTCCGCCACAATCCTTGAAAAAGCTTCTTCTTTGCGGCCGGCAATCCAAATTTCCAGTTTCACCAATTTTCCCGGCCGGTATCCCAACACCTTGTAATTCATGGAAGCATACCCCTGGCTTGAAGACTTTATTTTGTCGTACAGGTTGGCCACAATCCCCCGCAAGGGCATTTCATAGACAATAACCGAGCGCTCCCTGGATAAATAATCGGTTTTCAGATAATTTCCCTTGAGGTCTTTTAAAATGTCCATTAACCTCCCAAGGTAGCTCGACGGGGCAATCAGCTCAAGCAACACCCAGGGCTCTTCGGTTTTGCCAATCAGGCTTTGGTCTGGCCAATCGGAGGCCGAATAAACCAAAAAATCTTTCCCGCGGTTATCAAAAATTTTGTAGATGACCGATGGGGTGGAAATAACCAGATTCAAGCCAAATTCCCTCTCCAACCTTTCAGAAATAATTTCAACGTGCAACGTCCCCAAAAATCCGCAGCGAAACCCCCGACCCAGCGCCTCCTTGGTTTCCGGTTCAAAAACCAACGCCGGATCCGACAGCTTCAGTTTTGACAAGGCAACCTTCAGCGTATCAAAGTCATCGGGATTCTCTGGATAAAAACTGGCAAAAACCATCGGGCTCGGCTCCTGGTACCCGGGCAACGCCCCAACTTGAAACTTTAAACTTGAAACTTGAAACTTAGTTATCGTATCTCCAACGCGGACTTTGCCGGGTTCTTTTATCCCGGTGGCAATGTAGCCGATTTCCCCCCTTGAAATTTCTTTTTGGGGCGAAAAATCCGGATTCAAGTAGCCCAGTTCTTTTATTTCGGCCTGGGTTTTCGCCGCCAACAACACTATTTTTTCCTTGTCTGAAATGCTTCCGTCAACCACCCTCACATAGGCCACCACTCCCTTGAAAGAATCGTAATCTGAATCAAAAATCAGTGCCCTAAAGTCATCGCTGGCTGATTGGGATGGCGGCGGCACCTTTTCAATGATAGCCCGTAGCACCTGCTCCACATTGGTCCCCTCTTTTGCTGAAATGTTAAGCACCTCGCTCTTATCAACACCAAGGACATTGGCAAGCTCCTCGGCCGATTCTTCAACGTTGGCTGAGGGCATATCAATTTTATTGATGACGGGAATAATCACCAGGTTTTGTTTTTTTGCCAGCTCAATATTTGCCAATGTTTGGGCTTGAATCCCTTGAGTTGTATCAACCAGCAAGATTGCCCCTTCAACGGCCGCCAGTGACCTAGAAACTTCATAGGAAAAATCCACGTGGCCCGGAGTATCAACCAGATTCAGAATATAGGATTTAGAATTTTGAATATAGTTCATCCTGACCGGTTTCAATTTTATGGTAATCCCCTTCTCTCTTTCCAATTCCATAGAATCCAAAAACTGTTCTTGCATTTTTTTGGGAGCCACGGTTCCAGTTAACTCCAAAAGCCGGTCGGCCAAAGTTGACTTCCCATGGTCAATGTGAGCAATAATTGCGAAGTTACGAATATTTTCTTGACTCATAATACAAATATTACTTTTTATTTAGTTAAATTTCAAACAAAAAAGCCTTGATCGACATCAAGGCAAGTTCAGTCGTCTTCAGTATTTTTATCATTTTTTTTATTTTTCTTAATACCAGAGACTTTTGCTGCTATTTCATTAATTGGAGTGGGAAATAAAGATGTAGTGAATATTTTTGAACGCGCTGTTTTAGCGGATCCCTGTAATTCCTCCGATCGACCGTGATGGAAGCTATACGGAAAAATTCCTCTTTCTTCTAATCGATTCATGAGCCAAATTCTCCATGTCCCATCGGGCCAGCGGTCTGGATAGACAAGATCGCAAATAATTTTTCTTCGCTTGAATCTGGCTTTAATTTCTTGAATTTTTTTTCTGGCGAATTCCATATCGGCTTCCATAAGTTTTCTCTCTAAAATAAATTCTGGCTCAAGAATTTCATTTACTATGTCAGCGTCAACTGATATATTACATCTTCCGTTTAGCCAGCCGGCAATGTAAGAAAAATCGTAATTCTTGCATGCCTTTGCCAGATTTCTCGGCAATGACATGTTTCCCTCCTTGTTTTAGTGAAACAACGACCTAAGTCAATGTGCTAATATTACATTAGCACAATAATTATCATTAGTCAAATTATCTTGATACCATACACATATACATATATAATAGTAAAACTTTTTAATGATTTTGATAAGTTGGAGTTATTTTTACCTTAATATAATGAATACAATAATGGCAAAGTTGCGAATGTGTTCTTGGTTCATAACGAGATGGCCTCTGTTTTACCATTGGCCTTTACTCCCGTGAAGCGGTTGATGAAGTAGGTAATGGTACTGATTTCGGGCAGGCGTAGAAGGTATGCCATGGCAACATAGGTAACGCAGCCAATCATTCCGACGATAACCGTTTGCACGAACATCACCAAAAAGGTGGTGGAACCCAAAAACCCGCCAAAAATCTGGCGCGCGAGATAAGCCGCTCCTACTGCAATAATGGTGGCAAGAAATACCTTATGGCCAAATTGGTGCAGGGGTTGGTAACGGATTTCTTTGACATAAATGCGCAAAAAGATGAGCAACAACATAATTTGGATAAGCGCATCAATAGAAATGGCCAAGGGCAACGCTAAAATTTGAAAATGGGCAATATCTTGCACTTTCAGCAGGGTGGCTAGGAAGCCAGCGAAGGCATTGGGAGAACGGAAAGTATGGACAAAGTAGTACGCCAAGGCGGGCAGAATAACAATGCTCACCAAGCTAACCAGGGTCGGGATGAGGGTGTTTTTCATGGCGTAAAAGGCCTTTGATACCAAATAGACCAGTCCTTGGGCGAACAAGGCAACCATGAAAATGCCAAAACAGGCAGCAGTCAGGCGGGTTTGGTTCCAGTTAACCTGGGCGGTTCCAAACACAATGCGAACGAGGTGGGCCCGCAACAAAAATCCAAGGGCGCTTGCGGGAATAATTAAAAATAAAATCTGGCGGAAGGCTGAGTAAAATTTCCGTAAAAATTCATCACGGTTATGCTCGGAAACTGCCAGCGAAAGTGCTGGAAATACGGCGGTGGCAAAGGGAATGGCAATCAACCCGACCATGGGAGCCGACAAATCGTTGGCCCAATTAAATATGGTGACTGAACCAACCAGCAAGGTGGATCCGATGGCCGTAATGATAATAAAATTGATCTGGGAAGCGGTTAACCCAATGGCGCGAGGAATGGTCAGTTTTACCGTTTGTAAAAAATCTTTCTCTAAAAAGTTGAGTGACGGCTTAAAGGTAAAACCAATGCTTAAAAATGAAGGAATTTGGATGAGCAAGTGCAACAAAGCTCCCAAAACAACGCCAAAGGCCAACCCCTTGATGCCCATGGCCGGCACAAAAAAAATAATACCCACAATCGCGCCCAAGTTATAGACGATGGGGGCCAATGAAGTGATTAAGAATCGTTTGAAAATCATCAGCACGGCGGAAATAATATTGCTTACTCCCAGCAAAATAGGGCTCAAAAACATAATCCGCGTGAGCATGACGGTGGTTTCTTTTTTTTCGGGGGAAAATCCGGGAGCAATAAGGTTGATCAGGTTTGGCGCAACCATGAACAAAACACCCGAGACCACGATAAGGACGACGGTCGCCACATTTAAAAAATTAGCCAGGTAGTTGAAGGCCTTTTGCTTGTCTTGGACCATGTTCTGGGTAAAAATCGGGATAATTGCCACGCTAATGGCGCCCATCATCAGTACCAACGCCACAAAATCGGGAATCCGAAAAGCCGTGTAGTATACATCCAGGGAGTTTCCCACGCCAAAGGCGCCGCTCAACAGACGATCTCGCACCAGGCCCAACAAAAAACTCAAAAATGAGGCAATCGAAATAATGCCAGCAGCCAAGCTGATTTTTTCGGTTTGATGGTTAGAAATTTTTTGGATGAAAGACTTAACCATGAAATTCCCTGATAATTCCGATGGGCGTTTGTTCGTCGGTCTGGCCCAGAGGATTATCTTTAATTATTTTTGACACCAATTTTTTATTGACCCCGACGCTTACCCCTAAAATATTTACTCCAACATCATTGGCGTCGACAATGGCCACAGCGCAGTTTATTTTTTCTGAAATGTCCTTGGCCACTGACTCCGCGTTCAACGGCCCCTTTGAAATATGAGTATTGTATGGAGGTATGGCGTAAGGAACTGCCCCGTCAATTGACCTTGCCCCATGGCCAGCTATCAAATAAAATAATCCCTTAAGCCCAAAGATTTTTCCTAAAGCCCCAACCAACGATGCCAGTAAAATTCTTGCAACCCCAACCTCCTCAATGGCCAATTGCATGGTTTCTGGCGAGCCCAGGCCAATGCCAATGGGGGTCTTGGTGACAAACTGCGACAAAAATATTGCCAGCCGTCCCGCCTTGATCTCGTGTAAGGGATAGGACCTCCCCTGCGTTATGGCAACCGCTTTTTCTGATATAAAAACAATATCCCCGGGCTGAAGATATTTTTTGGCATACGTTTGGACAATCGCCACGATATCCTTGTCTTCTGGCGTAATTAATTTGGTTTTTACGGGATATCTGGCAAATTGCTTTCCACCAGCTTCAATCACCAATTTTTTCCCCCGATTTGGTTGCAATTCCATAACTATATCGTAGTATTTTTAAGGCCGCTTGACAACCTTTCCAAAAGTCAATTGATATGATAAAATACACTATCTTGAAAATTCACCCGCTCCCATCATCTAGTGGCCCAGGATACCTGGTTCTCATCCAGGAAACAGGAGTTCGATTCTCCTTGGGAGCACAAGTGTTTAAAAAATTTGGAGTCAATTCCAAATTTTTTTATTTTTTAATTCCGGTTTCAACTGGATAATCTGGAGGAATCTGCCAATAGTCAATAATAAACTTTGCCAGTTTTTTGAAAATTGGAACTGCCGAAAGCGATGACTTGGGAACTTTTGGGTTGTCCAGTTTAACCAATATTAAAAACTGGGGCTTTAGGGCCGGCCCAAAACCTACAAAACTTTGAATGGTTTTATCGGGATAGTAGCCCTTTTTATCTTTTAACGGAACTTCGGCTGTCCCAGTTTTACCAGCCAAGTAATAACCCGGAATTTTTGCTCCGTTGCCAAATCCCCTTTCCACAACATTGGTCATCATAGCCACGGTCTCTGAAACCGTTTTTTCTAAAACAACTTGATTTGAAACTTCAGGCTTTGTTGTAATTTCATCTTGTCCATGAACAATTTTATCAACGATGTATGGTTTGACAATCCTGCCGCCGTTGGCAAACAGACAAAAAGACCTTGCCAATTGAATTGGAGTCATTTCAATTCCCTGGCCGAAGGATGCGGTTGCAAAACCAAAATCAGAGCCGTGTTTTAAATATTCATTTTTAGAAGAAACTTCTCCCTGCAAATCCACACCCGTTTTTTCGGTAAAGCCAAATTTATCTAGGTAATCTGAAAATGTCTGGTGAGATAATTTTTGGGACAGGAAAACGGCGCCCGTATTAATAGACTTTTCCAAAATACCAGACATATCCTGCTTGCCGTAATTTTTATGGTCAAAATTATAAACCGTATCAGGGCCTATTTTTACAAAACCCGTGTCGGTAAAAGTTGTCTCTGGAGCAACCTTGCCTTCGTTTAAAGCCATTGCCATGGTAAAAGGTTTAAAAACCGAACCCGGCTCAAACACTTTTTGAGTCGCACCGTTTTGGAAAATATCCAAATTATTTTCTTTAGAATATTTATTTGGGTTAAAAGATGGATAGTTAGCCAAAGCCAAAATCTTACCCGTGTCCGGTTTTAAAACAATAATCTGGCCAGATTCTATACTAAAATCCAAATGGGCCTGATTGAGCAGCGATTCGGCTTGAAACTGAATGTTGTAATCTAACGTTAAAAAAATGTTGGATCCGTTTAAATCATCATAATTTTCAGAATTAATCAAATCCAATCCCCTTTTTTCTTCCTTTATGCCCTCTTTACCCTTTAAAATATCGTCGTAATAGCCCTCTATGCCGTATTGGCCTGTTTCATCTCCGCCAACAAAACCAATTGCTTGAGAGGCAAGGCCGGCCTGAGGATAATACCTTGCCGAATGATTTTCCCAGTACAAACCCTTTAAATTTAATTTTTTAATTTCCTCAAGCTCTTTTGCAGACAAATCTTTTTCAATCACCGCGTAAGAATCAGATTTTTCCATTTTTGAAAGTATAGTTTCTTTTGGAATTTTCTGGGATTTTGCCAAAACGGTGGCGAAATTATTTTTGTCTTTTATCTCTTTTGGAACCGCATATATCAGCCACTTATCTTCGTTAATAGCCAAACTTTCCGACTGGCCAGAACTCTGTTCTCCCTGGCTTTCTTTGCTATTTTCAAAAAAAATTTCTCCTCTTAGCCCCTTAATTTCCTGAAATTGGGACTGTTGGCCCAGGGCTTGGGCTTGATAAAGCTTATGATTGAAAACTTGAATATAAAATAAGCGACCAACAATGGTCGCCGCCAAAATGAAAAATAAAATTAAAAATATATTCAATCTCCAACTCATTATGATGTAGTGGCTATTTTTTAGCCAAAGAATTATCCAACATTTGTATATAACTTATGTTTGCTGTTTTTTGAAAGCCCAACTCTTTCGCTTGCTCCATAACATTATTGAGCACACCAGATTTTTCAACATTAGTTTCTAGTGCCATATTTTCTTGAGACAAATTATTCAATTGCTTTTCATAATTTTTAATGGCAAACGCCCCTGCGGTCAACTTATTTACTGAATAAATATAAAAAACCAACATAAGAAGAGAAGCAACAATAAGACAAGAGTAAACCATTTTCCAGGGTATTTTTAAAGAATCCACTGATGTTATTTTTTCCTGAAATGTTTTATATCCTAAAGCGATTGTAGTCATAATTATGAATTTTTAATTTTTAATTTTGTAAATAATTTTCCAATTTTTAAAGTTTTGTAATTGCCCTCAACTTTGCCGATCTTGAACGAGGATTTTTTAACTTTTCATCCTCATCAGCCATTATTGGTTTTTTTGTTAAAATTTTGACTGTTTCCTCTTTTTCTTTATCTTTAAAAAAATTTTTAACGATTCTGTCTTCCAAAGAGTGGAAAGATATTATAACCAATCTACCTCCCTCCGCCAAAATTTCAATAGTTTGAGGCAAAACTTCTTTCAAGTTATCCAATTCCCCATTTACCGCGATTCGTAAGGCTTGAAATGTTCTGGTAGCTGAATGAATTTTATGAAATTTCTTTGAAATTGATTTTTCAATTATGTTTTTTAATTCAAATGTGCTTTCAATTCTCTTTTTTACCCTTTGATTTATAATTTCTCTAGCAATTTTTTTTGAAAATTTTTCCTCGCCGTATTCTCTTAAAATTTTTTCTATTTCAAATTCTGAATATTCGTTTACAATTTTTTCAGCAGTTAATGTATTTTTAAGATCATACCTCATATCCAGAATTTCGTTTTTTTGAAAAGAAAATCCTTTTCCCGACCCCTCCAAATGCCAAGATGACATTCCCAAATCCAGTAAAATTCCGTTAACCGGTCCAAAATTTTCTTTTTCAACAATGTCTCTCAAATTAGCGTAAGAATCATTGACCAAAATCACTCTTTCTTTAAAATCTTTAGTTAGCAATCTCGTATTTTCTACTTGCTTTGGATCTAAATCTATTCCTAGTAAAAGTCCATTCGGACCAGTTTTTTTCAAAATTTCAATTGCATGTCCCGCTTCCCCCACTGTCCCATCAACAAAATTTTCGTTGGACTTGGGATCTAAATATTTTAAAACTTCTTTTTTAAGAACTGGTATATGTACCATTTAAATTCCAAGCGGACCAAGTTTTGAAACAATTTCTTCTACCCCTTTTTCAGCATTCTTACTGTAAGATTTCCATTTTGCTTGATCCCAAATTTCCAGCCTATTAGACAAACCGCAAATAACAACATCCTTTTTTAAATTGGCGTACTCTTTTAAATGATCTGGAATAAGAGCCCTGCCCAACTTGTCTAAATTAACTTCAGCGGCTCCCGCCAACAAATGCCTTGTAAATGTTCTGGCTTCTCCCTGTGAAATCGGCAAGTTACCCAACTTATTGGACATTACTTGCCATTCTTTTTCGGTATAAATAACCAAACAGTTTTCAACGCCCTTGGTAACCACAACTTTATTGCCCAACTCTCCTCTGAATTTAACAGGGAGCGCCAGCCGTTTTTTAGAATCAATAGTATGTGAGTATTGTCCAATTAACATAGAATTTTTGTCTAAATATTCGTTTTTATCCCCAG
>CAZAAH010000017.1:0-12635 GCA_964483475.1 uncultured Candidatus Saccharibacteria bacterium | reverse complement strand
AACCCCGGCCGATATTAAAGTTTACAGGCCCCTAAAAGACGGAGTGATTGCTGACTACAAGGTAACCCAGGCCATGATGCGTCATTTTATTACCAAGACCACCAAAAATTTTAAATTTTTCAAACCGGAGTTGGTAATTTCTGTTCCAGCTGGCATCACAAGCACTGAAAGAAGGGCGGTTATTGAGGCCGCGTTGTCAGCCGGAGCTCGCCAAGCCTTTGTGGCAAAGGAACCAATATTGGCGGCCATCGGAGCTGGCATTCCGATTAACTCCTGCTCGGGCCACATGATCATTGACATTGGCGGAGGAACTTCCGAAGTCGCCGTCATTTCTTTGGGCGGCATTGTTTCTTCAAATTCAGTCAGGGTGGCTGGAGATAAAATAGATGCAGCCATTACAGAATACATCAAAAAGAAATACAATTTGGCCATTGGAACCCAGTCGGCTGAAGAAATAAAAATAAAAGTAGGCACGGCCCTGCCCCAAAAAGAGTTAAAATTTATGGAAATCCAGGGCAGAGATTTGATTTTGGGATTGCCAAGAAATATTAAAATATCCAACAACGAGGTTTGTGAAGCCATTTCCGATGTACTTGCCGAAATCGTCCAAGCGGCTAAGCAAGTTTTGTCTGAAACGCCACCCGAACTTTCAGCTGACATCATGAACAAGGGGATTATCATGGCCGGCGGAGGCTCGCTTCTTCCAAAAATTAACGAGCTGGTTGCCCAGAACACCGGCGTTCCTTGTTTTGTGGCCGAAGAACCGTTGTTTTGCGTCATTAAGGGCACGGGAGCCGTTTTGGAACACTTGGATGAATACAAAAAAGTGGTGATGTCAAAGAAGTAAAAATTCAAAACTATTCTAATCTTTTATGGAAGATTATCAAAAGCAGTGGGAATTTTTGAAAAAAAAGTTTGAGATGGGGCAGTTGGGGCATGCCTATTTGCTGTCGGGGCCAGCGGAGGCTGATAAGTTTCATTTTGCCAAAGAGTTTATAAGGTTGATAAATTGTTTATCCTCCCAAATTTTGCTTTGTGAAGGCAAAACTTGGGAGGATAAGTGCCAAAATTGCAAGATGATTGAAAAAGAAAATTTTCCAGATTTGTTGATTATAAAATCAAAAAACAGCCAAAGTTCTTTAAAAGAGGGAAAAGATAATATAGAAATTGATGTTTCCCAAATAAGGAACGCTCAAAATTTTTTGAGTTATAAATCTTATTACGGCGGATTCAAAGCTGTTATTATAGAAGATGCTGAAAGAATGAATTTTGAGGCCCAAAACTGTTTTTTAAAAAGCCTTGAAGAACCAAAGGGGGACACCATTATTTTTTTAATTTCTTCAAAGCCGAATTTACTGCTTAATACTATTCTTTCAAGATGCCAGGAAATCAAGTTTTTTTATAACGGAAAGTACGAGATTTCAAACGATGAAAAAATAATTTTAAGCGGCCTTGAAAAAATTATTAATTCAAAGCTCGCTGAAAAATTCCAATACGCAAAGTCTGCAAATCTGGAAGGAGAAAATTTTGGTAAAATTTTAATGGTTTTGAGAAAATATTTTAGGAATTTACTGATTTCACAAGTTGAAAATAGCCAAAGTGCTGGCTATTCAATTGAAAAATTAAGAAAAATTCTGGAATTGATTGAACATATAAGCCACCAATCGCAATTATATAATATAAATAATAAGATGGCGCTGGAAGTAATATTATTAGAAACTTAAAATTATGTCGTATAAAGAATTTACCGACAAAGTAAAACCGGAATTTGAAAAGGCTTTTAAATTTTTGGAAGGAGAAGTTGCAAAAATAAGGACGTCGAGAGCCTCGCCTGCCATTGTTGAAGACATAGAAATTAATTATTTAGACAGCAAATACTCTTTAAAACAATTGGCGGCTATTTCTTGCCCCCAGCCAAACCAAATTGTCATCCAGCCATGGGATTCTTCGTACCAAGAGCCGATAGAAAAAGCAATTTCCCAATCGGGTTTAGGGATGTCTTCTGCGGTTGACAAAAACACGATAAGGCTGTCTTTACCTTTATTAACAGAAGATTACCGGAAAAATTTGACCAAGGTTTTAAATGAAAAGTCAGAGAAAGCACGAGAGACCATGAGGCACTGGAGGGATGACGCTTGGAGTAAAATCCAGCACGCCCAAAAAGAAAAAAAGCTTTCCGAGGATGATAAATTCCGAGGCAAAGACGCTCTGCAAGAGCTCATTGACGAATATCATGAGAAAATAGAAAGCTTAATTGAGAAAAAAAACAAAGAACTTATGTAGCCAGATATAATGTTAACTTTATTAATTGCTTTTTTTAGTTTGATTTTGCTGATGATTGTCCATGAGTTTGGGCATTTTATCATTGCCAAAAAATTCGGAGTTAAGGTTGAGGAATTTGGCATAGGATATCCTCCGAGAATTTTTGCCAAAAAATTTGGTGAGACCGTTTATTCTGTAAACCTTGTGCCCCTGGGGGCTTTCGTTAAAATTTACGGCGAGGAAGGTGGCCTGGACGACTACCGCAGTTTTTCAAATCTTAAAATTTGGAAAAGAGTTTTGATTGTTTTGGGCGGAGTTTTAGCCTTTTGGCTAGCCGCCATCATTATTTTTTCGGTTGCCTTTTCAATTGGAGCCAGCGTGCCGATTGGGGATCAAGATGTGGTTGGAATAACTAACACAAAAATTCAAATTATGCAGGTTGTACCAGGTTCGCCGGCAGAATCAGCTGGCTTAAAATCGGGCGACCAGGTAAAAAGCTTTAATAAAATTTCTGATTTCCAAAATTTTGTTGATGAAAACAAGGGTAAGCAAATAAGCCTGGTTATTGATAGAAACGGTAATATTTTAAATGTTAATTTAACGCCGAGATTGTCTTATCCAAAAGGTCAGGGGCCGACAGGGCTGGTATTGGAAAGGATTGCTGACATCATTAAAAAATATCCTTGGTATGAGGCTCCAATTGAGGGGGCAATTTTTACTGGAAAAATAACTGTTGACGCTTTGGCCGGAATTTATGGATTTTTTGCCAGCATTTTCCAGGGTAAGGGGGTTCCTCCAGAAGCCCAGCTGGCCGGCCCAGTAGGCATTACCATATTTTTATCAAGGGCCGTGGATTATGGTTTGGGATTTTTCCTTTACTTTGTGGGCTCTTTGACCGTTTTGCTTGCCATATTTAATTTATTTCCCATTCCAGCCCTGGACGGAGGAAAAATTTTATTTTTAATCATTGAAAAATTAAACAAAAAACCGGTGCCGGTAAAATGGGAGCAGGGAATTACCGTCATTTTTTTTGTTTTGCTGATATCAATGTCAATTTTTGTAACCATTAGATTTGATATTCCTCGGGTCGTAGACTTCTGGAAAGCCGGGCTCTAAACGAGAATCTAGAATCTAGAAAGTAGAAAGTAGAATACGAAATTCTATTTTCTATATTTCTAATTTCTATTTTCTAAAATTTATGCTTCAATCAAAACTTTTTTACAAAACAACGAAGAACAAATCCGCCAATGCCGAATCCTTGTCTCATGATTTACTGTTGAGGGCCGGGTTTGTTGATCAGCTCATGGCCGGAGTCTACAGCTTTTTACCCCTGGGATTTAAAGTTTTAAAAAATATTGAAAATATTATCCGAAAAAATATGCAAGAAATTGGGGGGCAGGAAATTTTAATGCCCGTTCTTCAGCCAAAAGAAAATTGGTTAAAAACTGGAAGATGGAATAATTTAGAGATTTTATTTAAGGTCAACAGCAATGGCGACAAAGAGTACGCGCTTGGGCCCACCCACGAAGAAGTTGTAACACCATTAGCCAAAAGAATTATTTTTTCCTATAAAGATTTGCCGTTTTCGGTTTTTCAGATTCAAACAAAATTCAGAGATGAATTAAGGGTTAAATCTGGGGTATTGAGGACGAGAGAATTTATCATGAAAGATATGTATTCTTTCCATGCAAATCAAAAAGATTTGGACGAGTACTATGAAAAAGCGGCTAAATCTTATAGTAAAATTTTTAAAGAGTGCGGTGTCGATAAAGTGACCCACAGGACCTTTGCTTCGGGTGGGAGTTTTTCAAAATATTCTGACGAATTCCAAACAGTAACCGACGCCGGAGAAGACATAATTTATATTTGCAAAAAATGCCAGGCCTCGGTCAATAAAGAAATTTTTGAAAAAGTTTGTCCAAACTGTAAGGCAACTGATTTTGACGAAAAAAAAGCTATTGAAGTGGGGAATATTTTTAGGTTGGGGGCAAATTTTTCCAAGCCTTTTGATTTGAGGTTTACCGACAGGGATGGAGAAGATAAATTGGTTTTGATGGGGTGCTATGGAATTGGTTTGCCAAGATTATTGGGAGCCATAGTAGAAGTAAAGCACGATGACAAAGGAATCATTTGGCCAAAGTCAGTTGCTCCATTTTTGGTTCACTTGATTTCTGTTGAGAATAATCCTAAAATCAGAAAGGCAACAGAAAAAATTTATCAGGATTTGGTTGGAAAAACCGAAGTGTTGTATGATGACAGGCAAGATAAGTCGGCTGGGGAAAAATTTGCGGAATCCGATTTAATTGGAATTCCATATAGAATTGTCGTGTCGGAGAAAACATTAGCCAAAGATTCGGTAGAGTTAAAAGAAAGGGGGAAGGAAGGAGTGAGGCTGGTTAAAATAAAACAATTGCTAAAATTGAAAATTATCGTCAATGCTTAAAAAACTTAAAAATCTTTTTAGTTTCTTGTCGCTGGATATGGCCATTGATTTGGGGACCGCCAACTCGTTGGTGTATGTCAAAGATCGGGGGATCATCATCAACGAGCCTTCGGTGGTGGCAGTCAACAACAAGACCGGCCAGATTTTGTCTATTGGAGAAGAAGCCCGGAAAATGGTTGGCCGAACTCCATCTTACATTACAGCTACTAGGCCCCTGGTCAACGGAGTCATCTCTGACTTTGAGGTGACCGAGCAGATGTTAAAATACTTTATTGAAAAGGCTGTGCAAGGAAGCAAAAAAATGTTTGGCTTTGGCTATATGCCGAGAATCATTGTTGGAATCCCCTGTGGAGTTACCGAAGTTGAAAGAAAAGCCGTGAGGGATGCCGCTAAAAACGCCGGCGCCCGGTCAGTATTTTTAATTGAGGAGCCGCTGGCCTCGGCAATTGGCGCTAATCTTCCCATTCAGGAAGCCGGAGGAAACTTTATTGTTGACATTGGCGGGGGGACAACAGAAGTTGCCGTTATTTCCCTGGGGGGAATTGTGGCTTTTAAGAGCTTGAGGGTTGCGGGAGACAAGCTCAACGACGACATCATTCAGTTTGCCCAAAAAGAATACAAGCTTTTGATTGGGGAGCGCACAGCCGAGTCAATTAAAATAAATATTGGTTCAGCAATTCCACTCAAAGAAAAAAAGGAAATGGCGATGAGAGGAAGGAATTTGGTTACTGGTTTGCCAGAGGAGGTCGTGGTTTTTAACGACGACATCCAGCGGGCTTTGGAAAAATCGGTCAGGCAAATTATCATGGCAATAAAAACAACCATTGAAGAAACTCCCCCAGAACTTTTGGCCGATGTTATGACTAACGGGATTTATTTGGCCGGCGGAGGCTCGTTGCTCAAGGGGCTGGACGTTTTAATATCAAAAGAAACAAAAATGCCCTGTAAAATTATTGACGACCCGTTGACCTCCGTAGTCCGCGGCTCGGGAATTGCTTTGGAAAATATTGAAAGTTTAGCCAGCTTAGTTTCGAAAGATGAAGAATGGAGTATCGCTTGATGCCCATCCAAAAGAGCTCGGCGTCCCCGCTTAGCGGGGCGCCTATCTCTCGCCCGCCAAAATGGCGGGCTCCGAGGTGCTCTTTTGGCTGGGCATCTTCGCTTTTGTTTAAGGAAGGCCAGTTGCAGGATTTTTCTTCTGAAAAATCGCCACGCCGTGGCGGAAAATCGTCACGGCGTGGCTCTGCAACTGGAAATGATTTCGTATTTATATAAAAAAAACAGCCCGAAGATTCTTTTCTTCGGGCTTTTGGTTCGATTTCTGGGGTGATTAAAATTTCAACCACCCTTTCTTTGTATCCATTGAGTATTCTCCGCTTACTTGAAAGTACTCTTTATTTTCAGCATGAAAATATCCATCGATAATGAGATTGTCTTCGGTTGTTCCACATCTAGCAATTCCATTAATCGTCATGCACAGCATTCCATCAGATTCCTTTTCTTCGTCCATAACGAAGAAAGTGATCCTTTTTCTGTGCAGAACATCACATCCATCGAAAATTCCATCAATGATTTCTTCCCTCGTCGGGCCGTTTGTTATTTTATACTTTTTCACACTACACCACCTTTCTGAAAGAACTGCGTCTCTGGTTTGGCGCAGAAACGACGCCCCTGTTCCTTTCGGAACGACCCAATCATACGATCAGGAATTGCCTTTGATAATAAATCTATTCGTAAGATATGTCAAGACTTTAATTATATGTCGGTTTTGTTATCATTAAAGCGTGATTTCAAAGGACGAGGTAAAACATATTGCAAAACTGGCTCGGCTGGAGTTGACGGAAGCGGAAGTGGAAAAAATGCAAAAAGATTTGTCGTCAATTTTGGATTACTTCAATGTGCTTAAAAAAGCACCGCGGAACAATGCGGAAATTGACGCGGAAAAACGCGGAATTAAAGAAAATGCCTTGAGGGAAGATAAGGCGGTGCCGAAAAGCTCCGGCCTGGCCAGTAAGCTGATTGAAATGGCGCCGGATAAAAAAGAGGGATATATTAAAGTTAAAGCGGTGCTTTAACAAACCCTAAATCCAAAATCCTAAATCCTAAATAAATCCAAATAATAAAGTCCAAAATCCAAAACACGAGTTTTGAATTTAAGTATTTGAATTTTGAGCTTGTTTAGGATTTAGGGTTTAGTGCTTAGAGTTTACAATTATGGATCTAACCGAACTAACAATTGTTCAAGCCCACGAGGGACTAAAAAACAAAAAGTTCTCAAGCCGAGAGCTGACGTTGGCTTACTTGGATCAAATTAAAAAAAAAGACAAAGAAATTGGTGCTTATTTATCGGTTGCCGAGGATTCTGCTCTAGAGCAGGCGGAGACAGCTGACAAAATAATTTCAGAAACCCTTCGACGCGGCTCAGGGCCAGAGGATTTTTCTGCTTTGCATGGCATCCCTTTTTCTGTAAAAGATGCAATTTTGGTTGAGGGTCAGTCTGCCACGGCCGCCTCAAAAATTTTGGAAAATTATGTGGCTCCGTACGAGGCAACGGTCATCAAAAAGTTGAGGAGCGAGGGGGGTGTGATTTTGGGGAAAACAAACTTGGATGAGTTTGCCATGGGAGTTTCCACCGAAAATTCGGCTTTTGGAGTCACAAAAAATCCAAATGATTTGAAGCGGGTAAGCGGGGGGAGCTCGGGCGGGTCAGCGGCCTCGGTGGCGGCCAACGAAGCCGGTTATTCCCTTGGCTCTGATACTGGCGGATCAATACGCTTGCCCGCTAGTTTTTGCGGAGTCGTCGGGTTTAATCCAACCTACGGCGCTGTTTCACGGTACGGATTAATTGCCATGGCTTCTTCTTTGGATCAAATAGGGCCGATAGCAAAAAATGTTGAAGATTGCAAAATGGTTTTTGACGCTATCAGGGGCAAAGACCCGTTGGATGCAACCAGCGTAGATTACAAGTTTCAAGATTCAAGTTTTAAGTTTAAAGATTTGCGTATTGGTGTTCCCAAAGAGTACTTTGCCAAAGGTCTTGACCCTGCAGTTGAAAAAATCATAAAAAAAGCCATTAAAAAAGCCGAGGAAAATGGCGCCAAAATTATTGAAATCAGTTTGCCTAACACCGAGTATGCCATTGCCTGCTACTACATCATTGTTCCATCGGAAGTTTCGGCCAACCTGGCTAGGTTTGACGGAATAAAATACGGGTTGAGCGCCCAGGATTCAGAAAATTTGTTGGATGTTTATTTAAGAAGCAGGGGAGAAGGATTTGGGCCAGAGCCAAAGCGAAGAATTTTGGTTGGCACCCACGCTCTCTCCAGCGGATATTACGACGCTTACTATAAAAAAGCCCAAGAGGCTAGGCAATTAATTAAAAAAGATTTCCAAGAGGCATTTGAAAAAGTGGATTTGATTTTTTCTCCGGTTTCTCCCATTCCCGCTTTTAAAATAGGGGAAAAAGCAGATGACCCGCTTTCAATGTATTTAATGGACATTTATACTTGCCCATTAAAATTAGCCGGCTTGCCTGCCATTTCTCTGCCGGCAGGTAAAATGGGAAAATTGCCCGTTGGGCTTCAAATCATAGGCAACTATTTTGAAGATAATAAAATTTTGGATGTAGCCTCTTTCATGGAGAGTATGCTACAATGAATTTAATATGACAGCAGTTGAAGATTTAACATACTCGCAAAAGTGGGATTACCTTTACGACGCATTGGGCATTAAAAAATTTATTTATTTCATTTCTTCTCCAGAACTTCAGCACGACCTCTTGCCGGTAAAATTAGTTTTTATTGCTTTTACCATATTCTTTTTTGTGGCGGTGATTTATTTTTACATGAACAGCAGCTATTTAAAATATAAGTTTCTTGAAGATACGGTGGAACTTATGTCATGGCAGCCATACGCTGTAAGGCAGGTTTCAAAACGTTTGCAAAAAATTTTAGACAGAGTTGAAAATGGCGATGAAAATGAATATAAGCTTGCCATTGTTGAAGCCGATGAACTTTTGTATAAAACTATGGAAGACAAAGGATATGAAGGAGAAACCTTTGAGGAAGTTCTTGAAAATGCAAAAAATAAAATAACTCCCAGTTATCAAGAAGTTTTATCAGCCCATAATTTGAGGAACTCCATCGTTTACGAGCCAGATTATAAATTGGATTTGGAGACAACAAAAAGAATTTTGGATATTTACGAAAAGGCAATCAAAAACCTTTAATCATTTATGAAACTTAAAACTAAAAAAGTTTTTCAAATAGTTTGGATTGTTTTAATTAGCTTGGTGGCCTTGAGTACCATTGTTTGGTCAGTTGGCATAGGATTTTTGCGATAAAATATGTCAGCAGATTTTAGAAAAAATAAAGACCCATTTCATAAAATAATTTTTGCGGCTGGGGAAATTCTGCTTTTGGTTATTTTTATTATACTGATTGTCGCAGATATCAGGGTTTATCAAAAAAAGCAAAAACTTGCCTCAGAGCTTGAAAATTTAAAAAACAATATACAGGATTTCCAAAAGAAAAATGATGATTTAAAGCAAGGTACGCTAAACGAAAATAACAATCAATATTATGTAGAAAAAGTGGCAAGAGAGGAATTGGATTTACAAAAACCGGGAGAAAAAGTAGTTTATTTTGTAAAACAGTCAGACCAACAGAAAGAAAATCAAGGTCAAAAAAATATTTTGCAAAACTGGCTGGGATGGTTCATGGGTTTTTTAAAAAAATAAGATATTATTTGCGAGGTTAGTATAATGGTATTATGTAACCTTCCCAAGGTTAAGACGCGAGTTCGATTCTCGTACCTCGCTCAAAGAAAGTCGCCATTTGGGCGATTTTTTGGTAGAATGATTAATATGGATATAAAAATAATTTTTTCTGCAATTGCAATAATAATAGGATTTTCAGCAACTTTCCCTTACATAAAAGATATATTTTCTTTTAAAACTAAGCCGCATGTTTACACTTGGCTTATTTGGTCTTTAACTACTGGAACTGCCGCACTTGCCGCTTACTATGGAGGCGGAGGAGTGGGTTCTATAAATCTTATTTTAATGTTTTTTGTTACCTTTGGTATTTTCTTAATATCCATAAAATATGGGACAAAAAATATTACAATTTCCGATACTATCATTTTAATCACAGCCCTTTTGGCAATTTTAATTTGGTGGCAATTACAACAACCCCTAATATCCGTTTTAATGGTTTCTGCGATAGATGTAATTGGATATTTTCCTAGCTTCAGAAAATCTTGGTATGAGCCTTGGTCAGAAACAATTATTTCTTGGTTAGGCTTTGCCCTTGCAAATATTTTTGCAATTTTGGCTCTTAGTGAATATAATTTCCTCACCGTAACTTACTTATTCTCAATAATGTCTGCTAACGCAACACTTTTTTTAATTTGCTTAATGAGAAGGCTTGTCATCGCAAGACCTATTTGACTTTTGGTTTTTTAAGTGATAGGGTTTGTTTGAAAATTTCTTTGACAACGAAAGGGGATAGCCCATGTCAGATCTTGTGATTCGTTCGTATTTACCTGCGGATTTTAAAGCAGTTTTGAACATGGATGGCAGACCTTCTGAAAGGAGAGCCCAAAAACTTAGAATGGTAAAATACATTAAAGAGTTTTATTGTTTTATTGCACTCGTGAGAAAGGTGGTATTAGGATTTGTTATAATGGAGGACATGGGAAGTGGTTCTCATTACATGTCACAGATTAACGTAAGGGAAAAAAGAAAGGGGATAGGAAGAAAACTTGTTAATAAAGTATTTGAACATGTTGGGACAGGGGGACATATAAGCTTGTGCGTTAACACCGAAAACGAGCCAGCCATTAAATTCTATGAGTCTCTTGGATTTAAAAAATCCGGCTTTACAAATGGTTACAGAAGAAACCAGAATAAATACTGGTATCAAATCGACCTGTGAGGGTCTGATAAATCAGAAAAAGTTTCTGATTTTTTATTTTATTGATTTTTGATTATTACAGTGATAAAATTGAATATTGTTTTTCAAAACAGTTCTTTTCAAGGGGGTTTAGCATGGATGTTCTTTTGATGTACTCAAAAAATAACTTTCCAGAAGGCCGTCTTCCAACCATTGAAGAATGCGTTGAGGTAATACAAAATCCCGGTTCTTCACCAAAATGGATTAAAAGATATCTATTACTGAGACCAGAGTATGAAAAATATATTCGTTCTATGTTAAACCTTATAGTGCAATAAGCTCGTCGAGTAAAAATCTTGCCGAGTTTTTATTTGATTTTTGTGGTTTCTGGTGATAAGCTTTTAATAAACGCAGGCCACCTTAGCTCAGCGGCAGAGCACATCTTTCGTAAAGATGGGGTCCTGGGTTCAAATCCCAGAGGTGGCTCAAAAAATATGTCTTCTGCTAAAGAACAAATCGAAAAATTGCTTTCACTTGCGGGCGTTAAGATAAACGGGCCTAATGATTTCGACCCGCAGGTTTTTGATGAAAAATTGTACTCAAGGTTATTGGCTGGAGGATCAATGGCTCTGGGCGAATCTTATATGGACGGCTGGTGGGACGCCAAAGCCCTAGACCAGTTTTTTTATAAAATTTTGTCGGCCCATATTGACCAAAAATTTGTTTTTTCATTGCCAATAATTTTATCATCTTTAAAATATTTTTTATTTAACCTTCAGGCAAAATCTCGTTCTTTCATAGTCGGTGAAAAACACTACGATATTGGAAATGATCTTTACCAAGCAATGCTTGGTAAAACTTTGGCTTACAGTTGCGGCTACTGGGAGAAAGCCAATACACTCGACGAAGCTCAGGAAGCAAAATTTGATTTGATCTGCCGAAAAATCGGATTAAAAAACGGAGACTATATTTTGGATATTGGATGTGGCTGGGGAACTTTTTTAAAATTTGCCGCCGAAAAATATGGGGCAAGGGGATTGGGTATTACTGTTTCAAAAGAACAAGCAAGGCTGGCAAAAGAAATTTGTAAAGGTTTACCAGTAGAAATTAAACTGGAAGATTACAGAAATTTAACTGGAAAATTTGACCATATTGTTTCGGTTGGAATGTTTGAGCATGTTGGCTTAAAAAATTACCGTACATATATGACAAAAGTAAGAGAACTTTTAAAAGATAATGGTTTATTTTTGTTGCATACTATTGGTTATCAATCTATGGCGTCAATTCAACAAGTTGATCCTTGGATTGAAAAATATATTTTTCCTAATGGTATATTGCCCTCTACAGTTAGGATAGCAAAATCAATAGAAGGCTTTTTTGTAATGGAAGACTGGCATAATTTTGGGCCTTATTACGACAAAACTTTAATAGCTTGGTTCGAAAATTTTGACAAAAGCTGGCCGCAATTGAAAGACAAGTACTCTGACAGATTTTACAGAATGTGGAAATATTACCTGTTGAGCTGTGCTGGAAATTTCAGATCTCGCAACATCCAGCTTTGGCAAATTGTCCTTAGCAAAAACGGTGTCCCCGGTGGCTACCAATCAATAAGATAGTTTTTTTTTACGGCTATTTACAAAATTTTTTAATTTGATAATGTGAAATAGGCGTCTTTGAAAACTTGGTGTGTTTTTTTCTCAGGAGAAATCATGACTGAAACCATGGCAAAAGATGATGTTCTAGAAAAGATAAAAGAAGTGCTTTGCGAGGCATTAAATATAGATATGGACGACATTCATCTTGAATCTACTTTAATGGGCAATCTTGGTGCGGAATCAATTGATTTTCTTGACATTGTCTTCCGTTTGGAAAAGAAATTCAATATCAAAATTCCGAGAGGAGAATTTTTCCCAGAACACTTTTTTGATTATACTCAAAATATTGATTTTAAGACCGGAAGATTAACTAAAAAGGGTTTAGATGAAGTACGTAGAATACCATTCTGTGATAGTAGTAAGTGAAAAGACAATGAAGAC
>CAZAAH010000016.1:0-12651 GCA_964483475.1 uncultured Candidatus Saccharibacteria bacterium | reverse complement strand
GAATTTTCTTACCCAGGGTTTCATTTTCGGACTTTGTTTCATAGCGGACACCTTCTTTTGAAAGTTTTGCCGCAATTTCTTTTGCATAGGCTTCATGTTTATCTGAAATAGGGATAATGGCAACCTGCACAGGCGATAGCCACACGGGAAAATTTCCCGAGTAATGTTCAATTAAAATTGCTAAAAATCTTTCTGGCGAACCCACGATTGCTCGGTGAATCATAACAGGAGTTTTTTCTTTGCCATCAGAATCAATATAAGTTAAACCAAATCTTTCTGGCATAATAAAATCCAACTGGATGGTTGAAATCTGCCACTCTCTTCCCAATGAATCTTTTGAAATTAAATCCATTTTTGGCCCGTAAATTGCCGCCTCTCCGACTGCCTCATAAAAGTCAATACTATTTTTTACCAGTATATTTTTTAAAAGTTCTTGGGACTTTTTCCAAATTTTAGGTTCGCCTAAATATTTTTCTCGGTGTTTTGGATCCCATAAAGAAAGGCGAATTTTATAATTCATTCCATAGGTTTGCATTGCTTTTTTAATAATAGAGAGCACATTTTCAAATTCTTGTTCTATCTGGTCTTGGCGGCAAAAACAATGGCCGTCATCTTGAGAAAATGCCCGGAGCCTGGTTAATCCCGCAAGCTCTCCTGTTTTTTCGTCGCGGTATAAATTGGCAAAGTCAGCAATTCTTATGGGTAAATTCCGGTAACTGCGTGATTTTGAGGCGTAAATCTGCGTGTGCTGGGGGCAATTCATCGGCTTTAAATAGTAGTCTTCCTTACTATAATGAGAGGCTACCAAGAACATATCATCTTTATATTTTTCGTAGTGCCCGGAAATCTTAAATAATTCGGCGCGATTCATATTGGGAGTTTGGACTTCTTGGTACCCAATTTCTTTTTGCAGTTCTTTTGAATAATTCTTGATTTCTTTTAAAACAGCAGTCCCTTTAAATGTGTACAAAGGAAGCCCAGCGCCAACCAATTCTGAAAACACAAACAAGTCTAATTTTTCGCCCAATATTCTATGGTCTCGTTTTTCAGCCTCTTCTTGCATTTTTAAGTAATCTTGCAATTCTTTTTCAGTTTCAAAAGCCACACCGTAAATCCTTGTCAGCATTTTATTTTTTTCATCGCTCCGCCAGTAAGCGCCAGCAATTTTCGTCAGCTTAAAAGAATTTGGATCAATTTCGCTGGTATTTTTTACGTGTCCTCCTTTGCACAAATCCAAAAAATCTCCATTTTGATAAGTGCCAACAGTTTTGCCAGGCAGTTCTTTTATAATTTCTAACTTATACGGCTGATTCTTGAATAATTTTTTAGCCGCAGCCTTGCTAACTTTTCTCCCAATAAATTTCTGGTTTTCTTTAACCAATTCCTTCATTCTACTTTCAATTTTTTTCAAATCTTCGGGCTTCAAGCTGGTAGGCAGTTCCATGTCATAGTAAAACCCGTTTTCAATGGCAGGCCCAATTGCCAATTTTGTTTTAGGCCAAAACTCCACTATGGCAGAGGCCATAAGATGGCTAAGCGAATGCCGTATATGTTCAATATTTTTCATTCAATCAATTTTATCATTTTAATAAGCTGACGAAAAGTATTGACATTACTTTTATTAGGTGATAGAATATTTTATAAAAGGTAAGCATAGCGCTTTATCTGAGGTAGCACCTTTCATCCAGAATCTTCGGGCGGTAGATTAGGAAACCGTAATTCGAACAAGGAGATTATCATGACCGAAGAAAGATTTGAGGAGATCACCGACTCGGTTATCGCCGATGGCGACAACCACGGCTACGATCCCGATGACACGCAAGAGAAAGTCGCCCAACGAACCGGGATTCCGCTGGCCGAACTGCAAGAGTGGCACGACCGCTGCATGCAGATCGCCAAGGAAGCAGAACCTCTCCGCGAGGAGCTGAAAAGGTACTTCGAGCGCAACCGCTAGATTCCTTACAAAGGAATCCAATCATCCCACTGCGTCTAAGACCGGTGGGGTTTTTTTATTTAACAAAAATAGAGTTATAATAAACTAATGGATAAAAATTTTAAAATTGTTATTTTTCTTGGGTTAGTTTTATTGGTTTTGGTCTTTCTGCTGATTTTGCCGAAGCAAAATCAGCAGAAAAGAACAACTCAAGTTTGTTTTGATAAAAATTGTTTTGAGGTGGAAGTGGCAAAAACGGTGACCGAGCATCAGCGAGGCCTGATGTTCAGGCAACATTTAGACAAAGATAAAGGAATGTTCTTTGTTTTTGAAAAGGAGGGGAATTATCCTTTTTGGATGAAAGACACTTTAATTCCTCTGGATATGATTTGGATTAATGAAAATAGGGAAGTCGTTTTTATAAAAGAAAATGCCGAGCCCTGCCATCAAATTGATTGTCCAATAATAAATCCAAATCAAAACGCAAAATATGTTTTGGAAATAAATGGAGGAATCGTTAAGGATTTAGGGCTGAAAATAGGGGATAAGGTAACTATTGATAAAGTTTATTGATTTGATATTATGACGTAACCCTGTTTTTTGGCTTCCGATTTCCGGAGGTAAAAACAGATTTGTTCTTTGAGGGAGATTACCATGGCAGAGCCAGACCACTATGGATACACAGAAGAAGAAGTTAAAGAGATGAAAAAAGATAGGAAAATTTTAGAAGCAACCATTCAAAGGATGGTGAATCCAAGAATGGAAGAGCTATTAGATACAGTCTTAAAATCTACAATTGGCAATAATGGAGATAAAGCAATTGTAGAATCTGTAAAACAAAAATTAAGAAGAGCGGTTGAAGATTTCTTTGACAACCAAGAAGTATTTCGAACAAGGTAGGACGCAATTTTGCGTCTTTTTTTTGAAAAACTATTCGCTTAATCGTACGAATAAGCGAATAATAAATTTTCATAAATCCCAAATCTTAAATCATAAATCATCGTTACGACTCCTCCGGAGTTAAAATTTCCTGCACGTCGTCGGCAATAATTTTAATTTCGCCGTTGCGGTTATCCACGCGGCCGGTAAAAAAGACAATTTTATTTTCTTGCAAGGCCAAGGGATTCCTGTCCAATAAATTTGGAAAAACTACTACCTCGGTTTTGGCTGTTAAGTCCTCAAATTTTATAAACAGCATTGGTTTTCCGGTTTTGGTGATTATTTTTTTGACATTGTTAATCAGCCCACCAAGAATGACTTTTTTATTGACCATGGCTTTGTCAATTTTAGAAATGGCAAAGCACTTTGATTCAAACAATTTTTTAAATCCGTTTAATGGGTGAGAGCTCACATACAAACCCAGCAGTTCTTTTTCCCAAGTAAGTTTTTCAAGAAGTTTGGCTGGATTGGCCGGCTCCATTTTTATTTCATGGTTAGATGGGACCGCCGCAAAAAGCCCGATTTGCCCGTTTGATTTGCTTTTTTGATTTTCTCTGGCTATTTCCAAAAGTTTTTCCAAGTTCTGCAAAATTTGGTTTCTTTCGGCAAAAGCGTCAAAGGCGCCGGCCTTCGCCAAAGCTTCCATTGATTTTTTATTCAAGTCTTTTGAGCTGACTCGGTTGATAAAGTCGCCAATTGATTTAAAATGCCCATTGGCTTTTCTTTCTTCAACGATGGCGTCAATAATGTTGGTGCCAACATTTTTAATTGCCAAAAGCCCAAAGCGGATTTTTTTTTGGTCGGGTACCACCGTAAAGTTTTTTAGCGATTCGTTGATGTTCGGCGGCAAAACTTCTATGTCCATTTTCCTGCATTCTTCAATTAAAAGGGCAATTCTTTCAACATCAGCCCTTTCAGAAGTTAAAACCGAAGCCATGAATTCAACGGGGTAGTGAGCCTTCAGGTAAGCGGTTTGGTAAGCGATGGTGGCGTAGGCCACTGAGTGGGATTTGTTGAAGCCGTAGGCGGCAAAAGGCAGAATCCATTGCCACAATTCTTCGGCAATATTTTTTGATGTTCCGTTTTTTATGCATCCTTCAATAAATTTTTTCTCCTGGGCATCTAACAGCGACTTGATTTTTTTCCCCACAGCTTTTCTTAAAACATCGGCCTCGCCCAAAGTAAAACCGGCAATATCACGAGCCAGTTGCATCAGTTGCTCTTGATAAATCATAATCCCTTGGGTATTTTTTAAAATCGGCTCCAGCTTTGGATGGATGTATTCTATTTTTTGCTGCCCATGCTTTCTTTCGATGTAGTCTGGAATGAATTGCATGGGGCCCGGACGATAAAGGGCGACCATGGCAACAATATCCTCAAACTCGGTGGATTTTAAATCTTTCAAAAATCTTTTCATTCCGTCGCTTTCCAGCTGAAAAATCGATGTGGTCAGGGCGTCTTGCAGGAGCTTATAAGTTTTTTTGTCGTCAAAGGGAATTTTATCAATGTCAATTTTTTCATTTCTTATCACGAAAATTCTGGCTAAAGTATCTTCTATGATAGTCAGGTTTTTTAGGCCCAGAAAATCCATTTTCAAAAGGCCAAGGTCTTCGATGGCGTGCATTTCGTACTGGGTTACAATGTTGGCGTCGTCGGCAGTGGGATGCTGTAGAGGCACTGAATCGCTCAGCGGTTTTGCTGAAATTACCACGCCGCAGGCATGAGTGGAAGCATGGCGAGCCACACCCTCCAATTTTTTTGCCAGGTCAATCAATCTCTTGGCTTTGGGGTCTGCTTGATATAAATCGCTGAATTCGCTGACCCTTTCCATGGTCTCTGATAAATCCATTCCAAAGGGAATCATTTTTGCTAACGCATCGCAGTAGCTGTACTCATATCCCAATGCCCGTCCTACATCCCTCACCACGGCTCTGGCGGCCATAGTTCCAAAAGTAATAATTTGGGCCACGTGATCTGACCCATATTTTTCTGCTACGTATTTTATCACTTCATCTCTTCGCCGATCCGTAAAATCCATATCAATATCTGGCATGGAAATTCTTTCAGGGTTCAAAAACCTTTCAAAAAGCAGGGTGTGCTTAAGGGGATCAACGGTGGTAATGCCCGTTAAATAGCAAACAAAAGACCCGGCTGCCGATCCTCGGGCGTTTCTGCTGATTCGTTTTTCTTGGGCCCAGTTCACAAAATCCTGGACGATTAAAATATAAGAGGCAAATCCGGTTTTGTTGATAACCGACAGCTCATAATCCATTCTTTCTCGCATTTCCTTTGTTATACTTTCGCCAAATCTTTTTTTAAGTCCTTCCTGGCAAAGCTCTGTTAAATATTGTTCTGCTGTTTTGCCATCGGGAACCGGAAAGTGGGGAAGCTGAACTTTTCCTAATTCAAATTCAAAATTGCAGGCATCAGCAATTTTTTGGGTGTTTTCTAAAGCCTCGGGAACATCCTTAAAATTTTCCTCCATTTCTTCTGGCGATAGCATTGAAAAGTCATCGGTTTTTAAACTCAATCTTTCCGGGTCGTTTGGGTTAGACCCGGTGTTGATCAGCATTAAAATGTCCTGGGCATCGGCGTCCTCGGGTTTTAAATAATGGATGTCATTGGTTGCAATCAAGGGAATATCGGTTTTTTTCGACAGTTCAATCAGCTTTTTGTTGAGTGCCTGCTGTTCAGGAATATTTTTGTGGTTTTGAAGCTCTAAATAAAAACTTCCTTTTCCAAACCAGCCTTCGTATTTTTTGGCCAAAGCCTCTGCCTCATCCAACTTATTTGCCAAAATTAACCTTGGAATTTTTCCGTTGAGGCAAGCTGAAGTTCCAATTAAGCCTTCACAATATTTTTCTAAAATTTCTTCGTCAATCCGGGGTTTGTAATAAAATCCTTCAAGGTGGGCCAAAGTTACAAGCTTTACCAAATTTTCGTAACCCTTTTTATTTTTTGCCAGCAAAATCATGTGGTAGCTTTTTGAATCAATGTTGGGTCGCTTTTGCAACCTGGACTCAAAAGCAACATAGACTTCGCAACCAATGATTGGTTTTATGCCCCTAGCTTTTGCTTCTTTAAAAAATTCCACGGCGCCGTAGAGAACTCCATGGTCTGTCAAAGCCACCGAATCCATCCCTAATTCTTTGACGTAATCCAAAAGCTCCGGGATTTTTGGTAAACCATCCAGGAGGGAGTAGTGGCTGTGGGTGTGGAGGTGAGTGAACTTCATAACTTGAAACTTGAAACCTAAAACGATGACTTATTTTATAATTTGTAGGACTTCACCACAAGCCCTTGACAATATTTTATTTATTTGCTATTATTGAGGCACAGCGATTTCCATTCTACGGGGTACAGATGGAGATCGAAAAGATGGTTTTTAACCATCACCCAGACTCCCCGCACTATTACTAACCCCTGGTTTTCGACAGTAAGACCAAATGGAGGGCATTGAGAAACCAGCGATAGTGTAAGCAAGTCTGGCGCTATTTTCAAAACAGTTGGTGGGTCGCACAGCGGGCCCCCCAATCAGACAAACAGCTGTGTCTTCGACAAAGACGATCCTCGGTTCGTCGAAGGAAGAACAGGGGTGAGCCAGGATCGGTCGACGCGGTCCATGGCAATAAGTGACAGTCGGCTCCGGGGCGAGGCTTCGGCCTCGCTCCGGAGAATACTTGTTCATTCAGAAGTTGGCAGGGTTACTTGTCAACATAAAACGCAAAAGCCGAGTAGTAGCGCTTTGAAGCGGGGCTCATCCCCCGACGTTCTCAAAGACGCTCCTCGGCTTCTTTTTTTTGAGCGGCGACTAAAAATCAAATTTCTTTATTTTATTTGAAAATTTCTAGTCTTTGTGGTAAACAAAAAATGAAACTTGTTCCTTGTCAGGAGAGTTGCCATGCTGGAAGCCATCAAACGGCTATTGAGATCATGGTTTGGCCTTGAAATTAAAGTTGAGCCTGTCAAAAGGGAAACAACCAAGCACTTTGAAGATTTTAAGATATTCTACGCGCTTGAGCATCCTGATGTCCGGGAAAGCGAAGAAAATCTTCTGTGCATATATACGACTCTAACTCTAAGGTCGCCCTATGCTAACGACAAAGATTTCACACAGGCCAAGGAGTTGTTAAGAAGAAATGGAATTGACCCAGTGAAAGTCTGGGAAAGTAGTTGAGGTCCTTTGATTCGTTCAGAGGATTTTTTTATCCCTCGGCTTTGCAGAATTAAAAACACTTAAACATTTAGCTAAATGTTTAAGTGTTTTTTTAGATTTAAAATTCAAATTTTAATTTTTACGGAAGGCTTTGACGATTGGCTCCAAATCTCCATCAATAATTTTTTCTAAGTTGTGCCAGCTTTTTCCAATTCTATGATCAGTTATCCTATTTTGGGGGAAGTTATAGGTTCGAGTTTTTTCAGATCTTTTGGCCCAACCAATCTGGGCCCTTCGTTCTTCGGTCAGCTTTGATAAATCCGATTCTTCCTGAGCCCGCAAAATTTTTGCCGCCAAAATATTCATTGCGTTTTCCTTGTTTTGCAACTGGCTTCTTTCCGATTGCGAAGTTACCACAATTCCCGTGGGTTTGTGGGTAATTCGTATGGCTGACTCCGTTTTGTTGACATACTGACCGCCCGGCCCCGAAGCCTTGTAGGTATCTATTTGCAAATCGCTTGGATTAATGTTGATTTCTGTTCTCTTGGGCTTGTTTAAGGCGGCCACCGTTACCGTTGAGGTATGGACCCTGCCCTGTTTTTCTGTTTTGGGAATCCGCTGGACCCTGTGGACTCCGCCTTCGTTTTGCATTTGATCGTAGGCGCCGACGCCATTCAACTCAAAAATAATTTCTTTGAAACCGCCAATGTCAGAGGCCTTGGAATCCAAAACTTTTTGGCTCCAGCCCTGCGACGTGGCATACTTTGAATACATCCGGTAGAGGTCGCGCACAAAAAGCCCGGCCTCGTCTCCGCCAGTTCCTGCGCGAATCTCCACAATAACGCTTTGCTTGCCCTGAGCCGCGTCGAAGGGTTTCTCATTTTCCATATTTTAGTAAATGTATCACAAACGCTTGATTTTGGAAATAGATTATGCTAAAAGTTAGGTAGCACAAACGAGATGGTCTCGTTGGGTATGTGCGGTCAATTAGAGGGGGAAATTGCTTCTAAAAAAAGAAAGGGTGGTGAAAGATGTCTTTTCGAGATTACGGAGACGATGGACCTTCAATTGCAGGGATTATGAAGTGCATAGAAATAATAAAAGAGAGGCCGATTCGAGGGATGAATTTTCGGGCGTTTGAATGGGCTGCCAAGCTTGCAAAAGCGCAGGTTCAACAATTCAGGGACGCCGCCAAGGACGACAAAAAAGCGAGGCCACCTAAAAGAAAAAAGTAAGACCCTCGAAAGATCGTGTCATGGCGTTCGCATGGAAGCGGCCGCCTTTTTTCTAATTTCAATTCGATTTTTAAAAAAATAATTCGGAAAAAGAAGTATCGAGTATATTGGCTTGGAATAAATCTTAGTGATGGAAGCGAGATTGAAGGTTATTTTGAATTCGAAGCGTTTAACGATAAAGAAGCACTGGAAAAATTTAAGAGAGAGCTAAGATATTTTGGTAGTTATTTAACCGAAGTCAAGGATGGAAAAGATGTCAAAATAATTAATTTCGACAATTTTCCAATGCATGCGGCCGGGAAACCCTTAGAAAATCTCAGGGTGGACTAGCTGCTTTTTTTTGAGCGGCGGCCCTCAAATATAAATTTCCTTGCCGCCGCGAAACCCCTTCACCAATTTTACAAATAATCTTGTGTTACAAATTTGACAGCCGAAGGCGCTTCGCCTTTCAATATCCTATTTCGAACTACCATCTTTGAAATTGGTGTGGGGTATTGGCTATTGCAATATTATCAAAATTTTGTTATTATAGTATTTATGAAAACAGACATTCACCCAAAGTATTATCCCAAAGCCAGTGTCAAGTGCGCCTGCGGCAACACTTTTTTTGTTGGGTCTACCAAAGAATTTATAGAAACTGAAATTTGCGCCAAGTGCCATCCTTTTTATACCAAGAAAGAGAAAGTTTTGGATGCATTGGGAAGAGTCCATAAGTTTAAAGAAAGAATGGCAAAGAAAGTAGATAAACCAAAAAAAATAAAGAAGGTTAAAGAGAGAAAAATGAAGTAGTTAAAAGTTTAGAGTTTAAGGTTATAGTTTAAAAGTTTCTAGTAAAAAAACTAATACCCAAATAACCAAAACTTTAAACTTTAAACCAAAAACTAACACATGGCTGATGAATTAAAAATAAAATTGAATATTGAGGAAATGGCAAAAGCCGGGGTGAATTTTGGCCACAGTGTTTCAAGGCTCCATCCAAAGATGAAGTCGTATGTTTCAGGAATTAAAAGCAATGTCCATATTATAGATTTGGAGAAAAGCGCCAAAGAATTTGAAATGGCCTTAAAATTTATTTCCAACTTGGTTTTGGAAGGGAAAACAATACTTTTTGTTGGCACCAAAATACAAATGAAAGAATTTGTAAAAAATGCGGCCGAGGAATGCAAAATGCCTTATGTTATAGAGAGATGGCTGGGGGGAACCTTCACCAACTTTGATACGATTTCAAAAAGAGTTCAGCATTTCAAAGACCTTGAAGATAAAAAAGAAAGGGGATTTTTTGAAAAGTACACCAAAAAAGAGAGGATAAAGATTGACAAAGAGTTAGAATCTTTGAAAACTAAATTTGAAGGAATAAGGAATATGGCAAAACTACCCGAGGCTGTTTTAATTCTTGATTTGAAAAAAGATTTGACCTGCGTAAGAGAAGCTAAAAGAAAGGGAATTAAAATTGTTGGATTAGTTGATACTAACATTGATCCCAGTTTGGTAGACTACCCAATTTTCGCAAACGACGACGCTATCAGCTCGGTGAAATATATTTTAGATAAAATTCAAGAAACAATATTGAGCTCAAAATCATAAAACGTGATTAACATTGATCAAATTAAAAAGTTAAGGGAAGAAACCGGCGTTTCTCCAACCGAAATTAAAAAAGCCCTGGAGGAATCAAAGGGAGATTTGGAAAAAGCCAAGGAGCTTTTGCGGGTTTGGGGGAAAAATTTGGCCGGCAAAAAAACTGATCGGGAAGCGCGGCAGGGAATCATTGATTGCTACATCCACCCCGATTCAAAAACGGGAGTGTTGCTGGACATCCGCTGCGAATCCGATTTTGTGGCCAAGTCGCCCGAATTTAAAAAGTTGGCCCACGAAATTTGCCTGCAAATTGCCGCCATGAAGCCGTTGTTTGTATCGGAAAACGATATCCCAGAAGAATTTTTGGACGGAGAAACCAAAATTTACCAGGAACAACTGAAGGGCTCGGGCAAGCCGGAAAATATTACCAAACAAATTCTTGAGGGGAAAATTAAAAAGTATAAAGAATCTGTTTCTCTGCTTAGTCAGCCTTGGATTAAAGACGATTCAAAGACAGTAAAAAATTTAATAGAGGACGCGGTTTCTAAGGTAGGGGAGAAAATTGAGGTAAAACACTTTGTGCGATACGAAATATAAAAGTTACCAAGTTCATCAAGTTATAAAGTTCATAAAGTTCGTAAATTACTTTAAAAACTTTACAAACTTTAAAACTTTCAACTAAATTGATTCAACTCATTGCTTTCATCATTTTCATCGTTTCGTCTTCGGGCGTTGCTTTTATCATTTACCGCAAGATTCCTGTTTTGGCACAGCTTCCAAAGAACGGCCACCATGGGTTTACCAAGCCCGAATTTGTTGCGCGCATTGAGAAAACAATAAAAGAACACCACTTCCATTTTTTTGAAAAGCAGATGTTGCTCCACAAAATCCTCTCAAAGTTTAGGCTCTTAATATTGAGGGTAGAAAGAAAAGTTGATGTCCTCTTGCACGGAATCAGAAAAAAAGCCCAAGAATTGGATAAGAAGAACGGCAAAAAATAAATTGCCTCTTTAGCTCAGTGGCAGAGCAGTTGCTTTGTAAGCATCAGACGTCAGTTCAATTCTGACAAGAGGCTATTCTACAACAAAAGACGTGAGCGATTACGTCTTTTGTGTTATAATAAACCTAATGAGCAAGAATTTTTATGCTACCGAAAGTTATAGGGCAAAGCAGAGTTTGCTAACAAAAGAAAACTGGAAAAAAGGAGTTTTTGATTTTATTTATAAAAGAGAAAGGAGAAAATGTTTAAGGAAAGGATGTCAAAATGCTTTCGAAGCTCAACCGAGCGATCCCAAAAAGTACTGCAGTAGCAGTTGTTCTGCGTTAGTCAGTAATGCTCGGCGAGGACCAATGTCAGAAAAACAAAAGCTTAAAATATCTGAAACATTACAAGGTAGAAAAGACCAAGGGTTTGTAAGTCCATTTAAGGGAAAAATAAAAGTAGCAAGAGTTGAAATTATTTGTCCTAATCCCAGGTGCAAGAAAGTATTTTTGGTGGAACGTTGGATGAAAAGAAAATATTGTAGCAATAAGTGTTCGATGGAAATTGTGGGAGGAAAGCCTACATCACCGAAAGCTTCAAAAGGTAAAGGCGGTATTCGAAAAGACATTAGCGATACGATTTATTTTTACAGCAGATGGGAGGCAAATTTTGCTCGGTTGTTAAATTATCTAAAGATCAAATGGGAGTACGCACCAAAAACTTTTGATTTAAAAACACAACATTATACACCAGATTTTTATCTACCCGACAGTAATTTATACATTGAAGTAAAAAATTTTCTCTGGAAATATTCAAAAATCAGAGATGAAAAATTCAGAAAGTTATATCCAGATATAAAATTGCAGATGCTTTTAAAAGAAGATTACCTAAAGTTGCAGAATACATACGCTAAATTAATTAAAAATTGGGAGTATAAAAATAGTCCGGTTAAATGATTAAAAAAGAGCAACTAACTTTTATTTTGTTAAATGGAGCAATGGGTTCCGGTAAGTCCAGTATTACTGGTATTTTAGAGAATAAACTAAAAAGAACGGCGATACTTGAAATTGAAAATATAAGATCTCTTATTTCTGATTTTAGGAAAGGGAAAGAAGATAATGTATTGGCTTGGAAAGTTATATACAGAATGTGTGATGAGTATTTCAAAAATGAAGTAAGCGTGCTACTGAAACAAACGGTGGCTTCACAAGATATGGTTAATACATTTTTACGGCTTGCGAGAAAAAACGGGTGCGTCATTGGTTTTTATCATCTTCAAGCGCCAAGAGAGATTTTATTGGAAAGAATTAAAAAAAGAAAAAAAGCAAAAAATATTTCAAAGACTTTAGTGGTAAAAAATATCAAAAAACACGAAGAAATCAAATATACCAATGCAACTGTTATTGATACTTCAAAAATGAAACCTATCGAAACTGCTAAATTTATTTTGAAGGATTTAAGTTTATCATGAACCTACTGATTTTCTTGCGGCTATTGACAATGGATTTATTTGGAATAGAATGATGGTGAGTTCAAAATTCAAAGATCAAAAATCAAAATGACAATTTAAAATTCAAAATTTAATTGTTTTGAATATCCGCGAAAATATTTTTGTGCAAAAATATTTTCGCGGGTGTTTTTTTCAGAAAAATCAGAGCAGAAAGAAACTTAAAAAAAGATATTCAAACATTCAATTGAATGTTTGAATATTAATATGGCATCCCAGTGTGATGAAACCGATGACATTGGGGAAAATTTTCAAGTTGGGAAGTTCCCAATTTGAATTCTTAAAGTTGTTTCGAATAAGTCAGCCAGTACTTTAACTGGCAAT
>CAZAAH010000015.1:0-13720 GCA_964483475.1 uncultured Candidatus Saccharibacteria bacterium | reverse complement strand
ATCAGAAAAATTCGGAGGGCTACCCAGAGGGTAACCTGACGAATTTTTATGGTTTTTTAACAAAAATTGCAAATTGCAGCATAAATCCTTATTGTGCAAGAGGTCTACAAGACTGGATTTTTATACTATCTTGTATTATACTACACCATTTAGTAATTCTATATTAAAAAATGGAAAAAGAAATAATTATTTCAGTAGATGACATTCACAAATCCTTTGGGAAAGTCAGTGCGTTGAACGGCGTAAGCTTTGAAGTTGAAAAAGGCACGATTTTAGGTTTGCTTGGGCCAAACGGAGCTGGCAAAACCACTTTGGTAAGGATTTTGACAACTCTTTTGAGGCCAGATAAGGGAATTGCAAAAATTTCAGGAATAGAAGTAACCAAAAACCCCTCATTAGTGCGGGGATTAATTGGTTTGGCCGGCCAGTTTGCCGCAATAGACGAAAATCTAACAGGCAGAGAAAATTTAAAACTAATTGGAACGCTTTACCATTTGCCATTTAATATTGTAAAAGAAAGGACAGAAAAATTGTTGAAAAATTTTTCGCTTGAAGATGCAGCCAACCGCCTTGCCAGGACATATTCAGGAGGGATGAGGAGAAGATTAGATATTGCTGCAAGCCTTATAGGAGAGCCAGAAGTTTTATTTTTGGATGAACCTACAACCGGCCTTGACCCAAAAAGCAGATTGGAATTGTGGGATGTTATTGAGCAGTTGGTGAAAGAAGGAACTACGGTTCTTTTGACAACGCAGTATTTAGAAGAAGCCGATTACTTAGCCGACAATATTGTTATTATTGATCAAGGTAAAATAGTTGCCAAGGGAACCCCAAAAGAATTAAAGTCAAAAATTTCAAATAGCGTATTGGAGCTTCACTTAGCTGATAAAAATAAGGTTGCAGATGTCGCCAGCCTTTTAGCAAATTTCCATCCTAATGTTGACCAGTCGTTGGGGATAATAACCATGCCAGTTCCCATAAAAGAAGGTGCAAAAACTCTGGTTGAAGTTACAAGAAAGGTAGATGAAGCGGGTATTGAAGTTTTGGATGTTGAACTAAGAAAACCGACGCTCGACGAGGTCTTTTTATCAATAACTGAAAAAAAATAATATGGAAATTATTAAAAAATGCCCAGCTAGCCAAGGCATACAATGGATTATTTCAGACACGATTGCCATGACATGGCGAGGACTTTTAAGATACATTAGTTTGCCCCAGCTTATTGTTTTTTCAACCATCCAGCCAATTTTATTTTTGCTGCTTTTTACTTATGTCTTTGGGGGAGCCATCAAAACTCCGGGGACAAACTACATAAATTATTTGGTTCCGGGAATTTTAGTCCAAATTGTAACCTTTGGCTCCATGCAAACCGGAATAGGTTTGGCAGACGACTTATCAAAAGGATTAATTGACCGCTTTAGAAGCCTGCCAATGTCAAGAATGGCAATGTTAGCTGGACGAACCATATCAGACTTGATAAGAAATGTTTTAGTGGTTCTTTTAATGGTAGAAGTTGCAACAGCAATTGGTTTTGACTCCCCAGCTGGATTTATCCCACGAGTATTAGCCTTCGGGCTGATTGCGATTTTTGGATTTGCTTTTTCTTGGATTTCCGTAGCCATCGGGCTGTTGGTAAAAAATTCCGAAACCGCCCAGGTAGCCGGGTTTGTCTGGATATTTCCGCTGGTCTTCGCCAGTTCAATTTTTGTACCCATTGAAACGATGCCATCTTGGCTTCAGTCTTTTGCCAAAATCAGTCCGGTGACCGTTACCGTAAATTCAGTAAGAGCTCTTATTTTAAATAATCCGATCGGAGACAATCTTTGGCAATCATTGGCCTGGATCGTAGGAATTACTATGGTATTTGCTGCACTATCGGTTTGGATGTATAGGAGATTGGAATAATTTATACTAGCATTTAAAAAAAACAGCTCCGATATCGGAGCTGTTTTTTTTAATTTCTTATCTCACTTTAATTCACTACAATAGTAATGTAATGATCAGTACCGTCATCTAAATGCACTTTTAAGAAGTGTGTACCTTTCGTCAGTTGCTTTGTGGAAAGATTAAAGATGTACTGCATTGCGGTTGTGTCGCATCTCATCCAGTTATCAGTGTTTGAGCTTCCACTGGCAATTGCTTTCGCATAAGTTGCAAGTAAATAACTACTGCCTTCGCCAACATATAATCTCGTAGTGGTAGAATCAGAGCAGTATGGTAATCCTCCAAGAGTCAAAGTTATTTTAACTGGGATTGTGCTAGTTTTCTTAAAATCTTTCGAGCTTAAGGTTAGCGGAGCTTGGAACCCACCAAAGACATAGGCTTGGGCTTGGTAGGTGTGAGTTACTGTAGTAGAGTTTCCGGTCATATCGGTAGCAGTAACAGTAAACGTATGAGTGCCCAGGGTAGTATTTATTGCCGTGCCATTTGCTGTGGTGCTACTTACGGTATTGATGCCAGAAAGGCTATCTGAATCTGAAAAATTTGCCAACACAGTTGAACCAACAAGATATACTGCGCCTTCTGCAGGAGTTGTAAGTGTTACTGTTGGAGCGGTTTTGTCTATGTTAATACCGCTTACGGTCGAGGAATCAGCTGTGTTTCCCGCCATGTCGGTGCAGGTTCCGGTATTAGTTACCGACTGACCAGCGCCTTCGGCAGTTAATGTACTTCCAGCAACAGTATTTATATCAAGACCAGATTGCACGGCGCCGGTGTCAGCACAAGTAAATCCTACGGTTACATCGGTATTATTCCAACCGTTACCATTGGCTGAGGGAGTTGCTGTGCCGGTAATAACTGGCTTGGTTTTGTCAATTTTAACGGTTACAGAATTAGAAGAAGTACCTCCTCCGCTGGTTGCACTGCAGGTTACTGTGGTGCCAGCGGTTTCAGAAGTAAGGTTAGTGTCGCCGCAGCCTGTAGTAGAAGTAATAGCGGACTCAGAATCGGTTACTGACCAAGAAACTGTAACGTCAGTGTTATTCCAACCATTTCCATTTGGCGTTGGAGTGACAGTTGGGACAATAACCGGAGGAGTTACGTCTGCTGAAGCAACCACCAAAGTTCCGTTGCCGGACTTAGCGGCACTTCCGCTTTGACATCCAGCGGTTGGGGTTGCAGTAACTGTGAATGAATAAGAACCGGGCACTGTTGAGCCTAAAGTATTTATTGCTAAGGTAGAAGTAGGGCTAGATCCTCCAACTCCCGATACGCTCGACGGAGAAAAAGATCCTAATGACGCTCCAGAAGGCAATCCAGATACAGAAAGATCAGCTGTACATGAAGATCCGTTGCCATTGAAATTTACTGTTACGGTATACGACGCCGAACTTCCGGCGTGAACTGGATTTGGGCTTTGCGAGCCAACGCTAACGGTATTTGGTTTGGCATCAGTAAACGAACCGCTTTCTGATACTCCAGAAGTTTGTCCTGTTACTGTATAACTATAATTGCCAACTGCAGAATCATCATTTGGTAAATTAAATGACCAATTAAAAGAACTATCACTTCCAACAACCGCTGACCCCGATTCTGAACCATAAGGAGTTGAAACACCAATTGTGACATTTTCTCCTGAAATATAACCAACGTTATTACTATTGTTGCCACTGATAGTTACAGTGCTACCCGGTGAATAATCATTTTGACTTGTCCAAACGCTTGCACCCACAAAACTGATTGGCAAAATGCTAGAAATTGAAATTATTATTGATAATGCTAATATTTTTTGTATTTTCATAATATTATTTAATTAAGTAAATTTTTTAATTTCTGTCGACCAATAATTTATTATCCATACTATACTATCACAAAAAAAATTACAATATAATTAATTAAAATTTTTATTTCATGCAACAAAAAATCCGCCGAGAGCGGATTTTTTGTATTTTATTTTTAGTTGCTAGCATTCCAAATTACACTGAAGCTTTTTCCATCGCCAGAAAGCGCTGAAGGGGTAGCCTTTGAAGTTCCGGAACTGTTAACCATGGTTATTGGGTCGTTTTGCCACAAAGTATTATTTATGCTACCAGTAACTCCATTAATTGTGGCAGATGAATTGCTAAAGTTAATCGTTCCAAAGTTTGTAAGTGGCAACACTCCACCGCTCCAGGGCGCCTCCATAACCCATTCAGCAGATTGGCGGGAGGCTCTTGCATTTTGAGTGGTTACAAATGTTTTTCCAGTTGTGGCATCCTGCAAAGTTAATTGGAATTTATTTCCACCAGTATATTTAACTTCGGCATTAATAGTGTCTCCTGCGTTGACCGGGAAATTGTTAATCCTATAACTTGGCTTTGGATACATTTCAAACCAGGCATAATAACTTGGCAAACCATTAATGCAATCATGTTCGGTTCCGGTTTGCTCTACCGAGCTGTCGCTGTATCCATCTATTCCAACCCAGGCCGAAGAATAAGTGCTATTGCTCGTGCAAGAAACGGCCGGAACCACCCAACTGCCCTTCACATCACTGACTGAATTACTTTGAGGATTAGCTAAACTAGTTTCAGCAGCGTATCCAGACCAGTTGGTGCTATTGCCATTTTTGTCCCTTATACGAGGGGCAAATGATGTAGAGTCCTTATTATTTTGATTTAATTCGCTGTCTATTTGGCCAGTGTTGACAGCATCCAAACTTTGAGAAGCTGACATTAGTTCGCTGCCACTGCTTACGGCCGGCTGGTTTGTATTCTGGTCAGTTGTTGGCTGTTCTTGATAATTATTAGTGCCTTGATAGCTTGGCTTACTAAAGTAGTAATACAGTCCCCATGCCGCTAAAAGGACCACAACGATTACTACGACCGTGATTATTATATTATTTGTTTTCATATTTTTTATAAGATAAATTATTTATTTGAATTGTTGCTTCGGCAATTTGCGTAACATTCTTCAAGGCACGACGCATTGGCTCCGCACGACCTGCCGCAGGCCGCCCGGCAATCAGAAAGATTTTTTTCGTTTTCCTGACCGGAATTTTTATTTTCATCTCCGGCGACTCCGTGGACAGCAACAATAAGATTTTTTATTGAAGTTCTGTAACTTTTTAAGGCTTCCTTTACTTTTTGCATATCATATCTAAAGCTTATCAAAGTTTTTTTTGGATTTCCCGATGTGCAAGAGAAACCGGTAAAATCATTCTGAGCGGTGGTGAGGGCAGTCTGGACGGCAGTTTTTTTAGTTTGAATATCGGCTAAAAGGGCGTCATAATTAGCTACTGTTTTTCCAGAAGGAACAACCGTACTGGTATAGTAATCTTTGACCCTTTGGGCAATGGCATCAAACTTATCTTCCATATTTTTTACCAGGTCTGATAAATGAGTTGACCTGCTTTTGATTCCGTTTTCCTTTGCCTGGCAAGCTTTGATTTTATTTTGACTTGCTCTTTCCTTTGCACTTGCCGAAGAGGGATTGCCCACGGTCCCCGGCTTACCTACTGCAATTGCCGCGGTTGAGAAAGAAAATAAAAGAGCAGCCGCCAAGGCAGTAGCCCCCAAAACTTGAATTTTTCTTGAGTTTATCATATTTGTTTGTTTTTTTAATTTATACTTAATTATATAAAAAATAGAGAGGTCGTGTCAATGGGCTTAAATATTTTTATTTCTACAGCTTAACTCCCAAATTCATATGCTCCAACCTTAACCCAGGTCTCTGTTCCGCCATCGGTGCAATATTTTTATTGAAAACTATAATCATCCAGTGGTTCTGGAATTATGATGTTAACGGTAGCGCTTTTTATTTTTTCTACTACTTTAGGTAAATTATTTTTTCTAAAATTGCTCTCCATATGAGTTAAAGCTAAGCACCCTACGTTATTTTGTTCTGCCATTTCAATAGCATCTTTGATGCAAGCGTGTCCGTTTCTTTTTTCATCATATAAAAAAGTTTCTTGAATTACTAAATCACAATCTTTATATAATTTTATGGTTTCTTCAATGAATTGTCCGTCTCCGCTATAACAGTATGAGTTTTTCCCATCATTTATTTTTATAGCCAGATTTTCAATTGAATGAATGGTTGGGGCAAAAGATAATTTTAAGTCATTAAATATAATGGTTTGACCATTTTCTGCACCAATAAAATTTATCTCATACTTAAATTCTTTAGAAAATCCCCTATAAGCTAATTCGGTAAAATCTTTGAAAAAATTAAGAAGCTCCTTTTGACAAATTATTGTTAACGGCTTAGTTCTACCCCCCTCCCACATCGTCATTAACATAATTGGCAAACCAAAAAAATGGTCTGCATGCTTGTGGCTAATATAAATTGCGTCTAAAAAATTTGCTTCTTTTCTAAGCTTAAACCATTGTCGAGGCACCGAATAACCACAATCTAATAGCATATTTGTCTTATCTGAAACTAACAAATGAGAATTATTTGGTAAATCATTTAGAAAATCAAATGCTTCACCCACGCCTACAAATTGAATTTTCATATTTTAAATTTAGTTCTAATATCGCACAATAGCTACCGAATTAAAACGATTACAAACTTTTGAAATTAATCTGCCATTATTTCATCAACATAGCACCACTTCCAATTTTCTCCTGGTTGAAACGACCGCATAACGGGGTGGCCAGTTTCGTGAAAATGTTTTGTGGCATGCTTATTTTTTGAACTGTCACAGCACCCCACATGCCCGCAAGCCAAGCACAATCGAAGCTCCACCCATGCTTCGCCAGTAACCAAACATTCCTGGCAACCTTCTGGAGTTACAGGTTTCACATCAATCTCGGCTTCTTCTAAATGACGACACACTTCTTTTTTCATATTATTATTTTGAAGGGTTTTGATGGGTGTGTTCTATATCTACTTCAGAGTAACTAACCCCCTTTTTAATATTTTCAAAAACATATTTCTCGTGATGTATCATGTTTTCTGGTAAATTATCAATTGGAAACCATTGCAAATCATTGCATTTTTCTGGTTCCATAATTTTTGGTTCTCCTTGCCACTTCTCAACAATGAAAAAATAATCTGACCGATCTCCCGTTTCGTCGTGAGCGGTGCGATATAATGCGTGGACAAATTGAAGATCTGTTGGACTTACATTGACTCCAATTTCTTCTTTAGTCTCTCTTACCCCAGTAATAATAGGAAGTTCTCTGGCATCAATATGGCCAGCAGGCACCCCATAATAATTATCATAATAACCGGTATTTTGTCTACGTCCCAGTAAAATTTTATTGTCTTTTTTAAAAATTAAATAAACTGCTGGAACTGTTTTATTTCTTTCTTTTTTCATAAAATTTTAATTTTCTTTATCATATCAAAATTTAAGAAATAAAAAAGACTGTTCCCTTTTAAGAGTTCAGTCCATGAGTAATCACCAGTTGAGACCTGGGTCACACAGATCAATTTTTCCGATCTTTTGAAGGTGCGGTGCAATTTCGCTTATTGCTGTGCGATTGAAGGCATCAATATTTGGCATGCGATCAGCAGCAATTTCGCAAACATCTTTATCAGTCATCAATGCCAAAAGCAAAAATGGATCTCCAATATTAATCATTTCAAGAAATTCCAGCACCGGACGCATCACACTTTCCACATTTTGCTGGGTAACACAGACATATAAATCATACATGAGTTTTCTTAGATGCTGGAATTGCTGCCCTAATTCAGATTTTTCAAAACTTACATATCCACATTCTGCCGACTCAATCACCAGTCCAGTAATAGCAGTGCTTGTTCTAGTGCGTTGCGTGTCGCCAAACAAACTTGCCAGCTCAAGTAAATCTTGATGAACTGGATAATTTGCTCGTACAACAATGTCATTTATATCGTGAAAAATATAAGTGAATTTGTCGGTATGTCGCAGAACCCAAGCTTCTTGTGACATACCTCTCCTTGCCGTATTCCCACTATGACACATCATTGCTTCTAAGGTATGCCAATGAAGATTTAATCCCCTGCCCCTTCTCTCAATTTTTTGAGCAACTATTGGGCCCATAATTTCGTGGCAGAAATTTGGAGACCCCATAGCTTTTGCCATCCACATTTCGCCTTGATGGCCAAATGGCACATGTCCAATGTCGTGGCCAAAAGCGGCAGCTTCTACGAGATTTGTGTTCAATCCAAGAAGATCTGACGCCACCATTGAAACGGCAGCTACTTCCATAACATGGGCCTGGCGGGTGCGAGCCAGTTTTTTGGGAAATGTAAAAACCTGAGTTTTATCTTTCATAACCCTGAACGCCTTACTACAAAGAATCTTTGCTTTATCGCTTACAAAAGGACTAATTTCAAGCGGATCTTCTTCGTCGATATTACGTCTTCGACTTTGCGATGTTGCAAGATTTGAAAGACACCCTCGTAATGAATTTGCTTTTTTCCAAATGACCCTGATGTCCATACGACACCTTTCTTGAAGAGAGTTGTTAAAGATCACTCTGTGTCTTAGCCTTTTAGCTCTCAACACAAGATTGTTCCGGGACCTGGATTCGAACCAAGATACTGGGTTCCAAAGACCCATGTCCTACCGTTAGACGATCCCGGAATAATTTATGTAATGGCGCTGCCGGGAGGAATTGGCTTGTCGGGATGCAGCAGCACTGGGCCATTATCGTTTGCGCACAGCATCATGCCCTGGCTTTCTATTCCCTTTAGCGTCCGCGGTTCCAAGTTGTAGGCAAAAGGACATTCTTTGCCAATAATATCTTCTGGTTTATATTGTTTGCCGATACCAGAGACCACCGTACGCAAGTGATCGCCAAAGTCAACCTCTAGTTTGAGCAACTTGTCAGATCCTTCAACGCGCTCGGCACTTATAATTTTCCCTACTCGCAGCTCAACCTTTTTAAAATCTTCAAATGGCAGCGTCTCCATGGTATTTTACGATTCTTTATGAATAATGTCAACGATTGCCAGTTCCAATGGCAACTGTAAAATTGAGGCGTACTTCATTTTATTTTCAGTATCAATAAATGACTCCAGCATTTTTTGGATATCTTTTTGGGTCACATTAGCAAATTGCGATTTTATTTTTTCAATTTCTTCCGTTGAAAAGCCGGAATTTTGGGGATTTAAAAAGTTTGGATCTACTTTTAAAAGCAAGGCTTGCCGTGAGTAAAAAATCAGTGTCTTGACGAATTCTTGCAAGTCAATTCCCTGGTCTAAAATTGTATTTACATACTGGATTGCTCCATTTGCCTCATGTCCAATAATGAAATCAACTAATTTTGATATTTGGTTTACGTCAACAATCCCCAAAACTTCTTTAATATCTTCTGCTTTGATGGCGCCTTGTGAAAAACTCATGCATTTGTCCAGCAGGGATTCGGCGTCGCGAAAAGACCCCCTCGCATTAAAAGCAATTAATGATAAAGCCTGGGGCTCAAATTTTACATTTTCTTTTTTTAAAATAAATTCCAGTTTTTTAATTATTTCTGAAACTCCAAGCCTCCTAAAATCAAACCTCTGGCACCTTGAAATTATGGTGGCAATCATTTTGTGAGCTTCGGTTGTAGCTAAAATAAAAATTGCGTGAGCTGGTGGTTCTTCCAGGGTTTTTAGCAATGCGTTGGCGGCCGATTTTGAAAGCTGATGGCACTCGTCAATGATAAAAATTTTATATTTTGACCTTACCGGCGAAAATCTAATCCCCTCTATTAATTCCCGGACATTGTCAACCGATGTGTGGCTGGCAGCATCAATTTCCATTAAGTCAACCGATTGGCCTCCGGTCATTTCCTGGCATGAAACGCATTTGTTGCAGGGTTCCGAATTTGACGGACTCTGGCAATTGATGGCTTTGGCAAAAATTCGAGCGATAGTGGTTTTTCCCGAGCCCCGCGGCCCAGAAAACAAATAAGAATGGGAAATTGAATTATTTGCCAAAGAATTAGTAAGAGTTCGGACAATATGTTCTTGTCCAATGATTTCAGAAAAACTCTGCGGCCTGTATTTACGATAAAGAACTATATTATTCTCCATTTTTTAGATTTAAGAATTAAGATTTAGGATTTAAAATTTAAGAATATGTTTATTTTACTTTTTTGAAAAATTTAAAACAAGTTGACAAAATAATTTTTTGCATTTAGTATAACCTTGTTCTGTAAAAAACTGCTCGTTGAAAAGAAGGGACACACCATGAACTGGTTTGGAAAAAAGTGGTTCAGAATATCTTTTTTGGGGTTATTTTCATTGGTACTTGTTTGGGCAATTGCGACTACTACTTTTTGGCTTTACAGAAGCCCCTTGCCTGTACCAGATAGAGGGCATCGGTGCTTTGCTGTGGCCGATGAAAATTCGGCCAAGGTGGTAGCCTCAATACTTGTTGATTCTGGTCTGCCACCGGAACGTTTTACATTTGATGCTGGGACTACTCATCAAACTCTATTGTGGGACAACAGCACTGTGATTATTTGGCATGACAAAGAAGAAAAAAATCCAAACGGTTTGTCAATTGCAGTGTCAAATCCAAAAGAAACCGCCCAAAAAGCCGTGAATACTCTTTTGAAAAATGGATTTACCTCGACAGTAAAAAACGACCTTTTACCGCCCGAGGCTGGAGAAAACATGCTATCTATTGTTGAAAGCAACGCTTTCAAAGGATGGGTACTGGTTTTTCGGCGCCACGTTCTAAGCATGGGTGAACCTCCCAATCAAAGAACCATCACTAAGTGAAAAAATTCAAAAAGCTCTTGGCTTTACGCTTTCGAGCTCTTTTTTTTACAAAAATTCCATAGGCCTATTCGTACGCTGGACCCGCAGGGACTCCCGTAGTCCGCAGACGAAGGCTGATTAGCCTATCCCCCAACTTTCGCACATACGAAAGTTGGGGGGTTATTTTTCAAATACTAAAAATTTGTAGCCCAGAAAATTCCATAAAGCCGCGAAAACGGCTGACAACAAAACGCTTAACTTTATCCAAACGACAACCGACAAATTAAATTGCGGACCCATTATTTTTGTTAAATAATAAAAGGCCCCCACATCCAGCACCAGGCTGGTCAAGGTTACGGCAAAAAACTTTATAATTTCCCCTTTTAAATTTTCCCTTTGGTGTTTGCCGAATGCCCAATATTTGTTTCCCAAATATTTTAAGATGGTCGCCGCCAAAAAAGATATGCCCTTTGAAACCAACAATCCAAAAGGAATAATAAAAGCCAATAGCCAGGCCAATAATTCAAAAAGCTTCAAATCAATTACCGTGGCAGATGCTCCAATTAATAAAAATTTTGCCGCCTGAAAAACAAATAAAAATTTTTTGCCGATTAAAGAAGCTAACCAAAGACAAAGCAAGGAAATAAATGGCAGAACAACCCACAAAACCAAGCCATAGTAAAGTCCAATATGTATCCCCCACTCTTTCAAAAAATCGCTGATTAAAAACCCGACAATCCTGCCGCAAATAAGCGCAAAAATTATATCTGTAACCTTCACCCCCACACCAAACGAGTTTATTATTTCAAGATTTTTCAATCTTGAATATATTTCACTCGATGGATTAGAAATATGCTTCTTGACTGTTTAAAACTACCCTCCACACTTTGGGAAAAATTCAAAACTCGTTATGGTGTGGGGCTCATTCTTTTAAATTTATCATAAAAATTATTAAAAATACATACAATTGATTATTTAAGTTGGTTTTGTTAGGATAATATAATTGTTTATGGAAGATTTATTTAATAGTTTAAAGCAATTTTTGGAAAATTTAGATAGCTACAGGGATAAAGTCCTTTTTCTTTTCATAAAGCCCTACTGGCCAAGAAAAATCATCCCCAATTATGTAACTTATGTAAGGGTTGCCGTAGGAATTATTTTATTTGTTCTTTTATTTTTCTTTGGAATTGAAGATAAAACGTTAATTATATCTTTGTTTTTTGTAGGGTTAATTACTGATTTTATCGACGGTCCGATTGCCAGAGGAACAGATCAAGTTACGGAATTCGGGGCAATGTTAGACTCCACTTCCGACAGGATTTTAGTAATTCCCATTGCTTTTTACTCTTTATTTAAATTCCAAAAATGGCTCTTGCTGGTGTTGGTACTGGTGGAAGTTCTCAACGCCTTAGTTTCAATATATTACAAGTCAAAAGAGGTTTACCTTGAATCAAATATTTTCGGCAAAATAAAAATGGGGTTAATGTCTGTTGTGCTTGTGGCAATTTTGGTCATTTGGCCTTCTCCCCCATCAAAAACTTTTATATTTATGCTTTGGGCTACAGTACCATTTACATTTTTAAGCGCCCTAACAAGAATATTAGAGTTAAAAAACAAATCCACATGATAAAAATATTTAACACGCTCTCTGGAAAAAAAGAAGAACTAAAGCCTTTAAAAAATAAAAGGATAAATTTATTTGTTTGTGGACCGACGGTTTATGATTTTGCCCATATTGGCCACGGCAGAACCTACATCATTTTTGACTGCTTCGTAAAATATTTAAAACAGCTTGGCTTTAAGGTTTTTTATTTGCAAAATATCACCGATATCGACGATAAAATCATTTTAAGGGCCAAAGAAAAAAGTGTTCCGCCAAAAGATTTAGCTGAAGTTTTTCTCAACGAATACTTAAAAGACATGAAAAGCCTTTCGGTAACATCGGTAACAAAATATGCCAAAGCCACCAGTTATATTAAAGAGATTACCAGCCAAGTCAAAAGACTTTTGGAAAAAGGTTATGCCTATACATTAGATGATGGAATTTATTATGACATCAGCAAATTCAAAGGCTATGGAAAATTATCGGGCAGAACCGCCCTTCAGGCCGAAGACGCGGTTTCAAGAATAGACTATTCAAAAAATAAAAAAAACCGGGGCGATTTTTGCCTTTGGAAATTTTCAGTTGAGGGAGAACCGAGCTGGCCCAGCCGCCTTGGCCGAGGCAGGCCCGGCTGGCATATTGAGGATACCGCTATCACCGAAAAGTTTTTTGGCCCTCAATACGATATTCACGGGGGCGGCAGAGATTTAATTTTCCCCCATCACGAAGCCGAAATCAGCCAAATGGAAGCAATTTCTGGCAAAAAACCAATGGCAAAATATTGGATGCACACTGGATTTTTAACGGTTGACGACCAAAAAATGTCAAAATCCCTGAATAATTTTATTACCATTGATAGTTTTTTAAAAAGATACCCATATCAGTATTTAAGATTTTGGACGGCTAAAAATTTATGGCGAAGCCCCATGAATTATTCAGATTCAACCATGCTTGAAGTAAAAAATTCGTTAGCAAAAATTGAAGAATTTTTGATAAAGATAAAAGCTAAAAACGAAAAACGAAAAACTATAAATAAGAAAGTAAAATTGGCTGTTGAAAAAGCCAAAATAAATTTTTACAAGCAATTAGACGACGATTTTAATACACCCAAAGCTTTTGCAGTGGTTTTTGGATTGATTAAAGAAATCAACAAGTTTTTAGACAAAAAATTGGTTGGTAAAAAAGATGCTGATGAAATTAAAAAATTCTTTGAAAAAATAAATGAAATTTTTGGAATCATTGATTTTAAGAAACTCAAAAAAGATGACACTCCAAAAGAAATTAAAAACTTGATTTTGGAAAGGGAAAATTACAGAAAGTCTAAAAATTGGGAAAAAGCAGATGAAGTTAGAAAAGAAATCGAAAAATATGGTTACCAAATAGAAGATACTTCTGAGGGACCCGTGTTGAAAAAATCCTAAATTCACAGGACATATTCGGCCGTGTAAATCGAAGCAACCCCACACCAATTTCAAAGATGGTAGTTCGAAATAGGATATTGAAAGGCGAAGC
>CAZAAH010000014.1:0-13813 GCA_964483475.1 uncultured Candidatus Saccharibacteria bacterium | reverse complement strand
AAATTGGGTATTTCCCCGTGAAGGAAAACAGTCCTTCATTCGTGAAATTTTCTTTGTTGAAAATTCCACGAATGAAGAGCGTTAGAAACCGTGGGGATAGAGGTAAAAGGATAATTTTCAAAAACAAAAAATCGGCCGCGATAAAATCGGGCCGATTTTTTGTTTGCAAATTTATTTTTTAAATATTAAAATGAACAATGTTAAAAGAGATTAAGGAAATTAAAAAGGGGGTGATTAGGATTACTTCTTTGAACGAACGGTGGTATGCTAGAATTGTAACCAATGATAAAACGGGGCGGCCGGAATACACTTATTACCCCTCTTCAACCTGGATATCAAGCTACTATCCAAAGGGGGCGCATTTTTATAAATGGTTGGCTGGAAAGGGCTGGACTGAAGTTGAGGCCTTAAAACAGGCGGCTGCTGACAAGGGCTCGCGGGTTCACTACGCCTGTTATGACTTAGATGAAGGCAAAAAGATTAAAATTACCGACAAATACATAAACCCCTCAACCGGCCAAAAGGAAGAATTAAGTAAAGAAGAAGTTGATTGCATTATTAGTTACCGGGATTTTTTAGATGAAGCGAAACCGACCTTGCTGGCCCAAGAGATTACTTCGTTTGGAGAATTTTACGCTGGCACGGCCGATAAAATTTTCAGGATAGGAAAAGACATTTGGGTGGTGGATTTAAAAACTAGCCAGTACATTTGGCCAGAGCACGAGCTGCAGATTTCTTCGTATGCTCACATGAAGTTTGATCTAAAAAAGATGAAGATTACCGAAAAAGAATGGAAAAAGAGGAAGCTGGCTATTTTACAAATTGGGTACAAAAAAAATAAAAAAGGGTACAAGTTTACCGAGGTTGGAGACAAGTATAATCTTTTTAAAAACGCTTACAAAATTTGGAAAAACGAAAATCCGGATATTAAACCCAAGGAACGGGACTACCCCACAGAAATATTTTCCAAAATAAGACAATCATAAAATATGATATTATCAGACCGTGATTTAAAAAAAGCGCTGGCGGAAGGGAAAATAAAAATTGACCCGCTGTTTCCCAATTCTATTCAGCCGGCTTCGGTGGATGTCCACTTGGGCGCTGACTTTTTGGTGTTTAAAAATACCGACAATGTCTGTATCGACTTAAAAGAGCCGATTGATTCAATGATGGATGCCGTGACCATTGATGAGAACCGCCAATTTATTTTGCATCCCGGCGAGTTTGCTTTAGGTATGACCTACGAAACGGTTGCGGTGTCCCACGACATGGTTTTGCAGTTGAATGGAAAGTCGTCCCTGGGGAGGGTGGGGCTGATTGTCCACGCCACGGCCGGCTATGTTGACCCAGGAAACACCTTAAAAATTACGTTGGAACTTCATAACTTAGCAAACTTACCCATAAAATTGTACTATAAAATGCCCATTGCCCAGGTTGCGTTTATAAAGTTGTCCAGCGAAGTAGATGTGCCTTATGGCAAAGACGCTCTCAATAGTAAATATTTTGGCAGTATAAAACCGGTGGCCAGCCAATATTTTAAAAACTTTTTAAAAAACAACGACTGGCTAAACTTCAAATGATGGATAAAAAATTGGTGACAATAAAACGGTTTGACAAAGAAATTCCCTTGCCCGAATTTAAAACTGAAGGGGCGGCGGCATTTGATTTTCATGCGCGATTGAGCGTTGAGATTCCCCCAAAGCAACTTGGATATGTTCCCCTTAATGTAGCCATTGAACCCCCGGCCGGACATTTTTTACTTCTGGTAGCGCGCAGTTCAACCCATAAAAAAGGGTTGTGGATGGCCAATGGTGTTGGCATTATGGATCCTGATTTCTCTGGCGATGGCGATGAATACAAGGCCGTCTATTATAATTTTACTGACGAGCCCGTGGTCATTGAAAAAGGCGAAAGGATTGCCCAGGGCCTCGTGGTAAAAAGGGAGGCAGTACAGTGGCAAGAAGTTGATAGTATGCAAAATAAAACCCGCGGGGGCTGGGGCACCACGGGTAAATAACTATGTCCGGCAAATTTTTTGTTATTGAGGGGGTTGATGGATCTGGGAAAGCAACCCAGTCAAAGTTACTAGCAGAGTATTTAAAGCGCAAAGGATACCAGGTGCAGAAAATAGATTTCCCCCAATACGGTACCAAGTCAGCTGGATTAGTGGAAAACTATCTCGGGGGTTTGTACGGTTCATCTGAAGAAGTGGGGCCTTACCGTGGTTCTATTTTCTATGCTGCAGACCGGTATGATATGGGTTTTAAAATTAAACAGTGGCTTGACGAGGGAAAGATTATTATTTCAGATCGGTATACTGCCTCTAATATTGGCCACCAGGGAGGGAAGTTAATCCATGATAAAAAAGCATGGGCAACGTATGTGGATTGGCTGCACCATTTAGAGTATGAATTATTTGGCATTCCAAAACCTGACTACACATTTATTCTGAAAATTTCGCCCGAGCTTTCTATGAAAATGTCCAATAACATTAAGGATGCAGAAAAGCAGCAAAAGAGAGTTGCTTATTTAGGAGATCACAAAAAGCAAGACATCCATGAGGCTGACAGGAGTCATCTGATAAATTCATTTAAATCATACCAATCCATTGCAGAGAGATTTCCAGAAGAGTATAAAATAATTGGATGCGAGGAACATGGAAACTTTTTACCAGTCGATACTATTCATAAAAAAATCATAGAATTAGTTCAAGAAAAATTAAAATAAAACATTCTGACATTCTGCAGAATGTCAGAATGTTTTATAAAAGATTTATCATGGGAAAAATGAGTAAGCACGATTCAAAAATTGCAACGTTGATTGCACTGGAAACCGAGCGGCAGAAAACATCGCTGGAGATGATTCCGTCTGAAAATCACAGCTCTCCTGCGGTCAGGGAGGCCTTAGGGTCTTTGTTGACCGACAAATACGCCGAAGGCTACCCGGGGAAAAGGTATTACTCGGGCTTGAAATATTATGATGAGCTGGAAAATTTGTGCCGAGAGCGGGCAAAAAAGTTATTTAAAGTGGAGCATGTCAATGTTCAGCCGTACTCCGGGTCTCCGGCCAACGCGGCGGTCTATATGGCGGTTTGCGACCCGGGAGATACGATCATGGGAATGGCTTTGCCTATGGGAGGGCACTTGACCCACGGCTGGAAAGTGAATTTTTCGGCTAAGTTTTTTAAGGCGGTGCAGTATGGCGTTGATGAAAAAACTCACTTAATCAACTACGACGAAGTTGAAAAAATGGCAAAGGAGGCCAAGCCAAAACTGATGTGGGTCGGGGCCACGGCTTACCCGCGAATTTTTGACTGGGAGAGATTTGGGAAGATCGCTGATTCCGTTGGCGCTTACTTAGCAGCTGATATTGCCCATATTGCCGGACTGGTTGCCGGTGGAGCCCATCCAAGTCCGGTGCCATTTGTCCATATCGTTTCAACCACAACCCATAAAACATTGCGGGGGCCGCGGGGAGGTATCATCATGGTAACCAAAAAGGGGATTGAAAAAGATCCGGATTTGGCAAAAAAAATTGACAAGGCGGTTTTCCCCGGGCTTCAGGGCGGTCCCCACGAAAACGCTATTGCCGCCATCGCTGTTTGCCTCAAGGAAGCCTCAACACCAGCGTTTAAAACCTATGCAAAGCAAATTGTAAAAAATGCAAAGGTACTGGCCGAGGAACTGAAAAAATATAACTTCAATTTAGTTTCGGGCGGCACTGACAACCATTTGCTTTTAATTGACTTGCGAAATAAAAATATTACCGGGGCCGCGGCAGCAGATTTATTGGAATCTGCAGGCATTACCATTAACAAAAACAGCATTCCTTACGACACTGCTGGGCCATTTCAGCCCTCGGGCATACGGATGGGCACGCCGGCCATAACCACACGGGGAATGAAAGAAAAAGAAATGAAACAAATCGCCAGCTGGATTCATGAAGTTATTAGTAACCCAAAAAGCGTCAAAAAAGTTAGACAAGAAGTCAAAAAACTTTGTAAAAAATTTCCCCTACCCAGGTAATATGAAAATGATTCTTGGTTCTCAATCAAAAGGAAGGCAAAAAATACTTGAACAGATGGGCTATGAATTTGAAATAATGCCCGCAAATATTAATGAAAAGGCAATTCGTTTTAGTGATCCAGTTGCGTTAACACTCGCTTTATCGCGCGCAAAATCTAATACTCTTTTGTCAAAAGTGAAGGAAGCTTCAATTCTTATTACTTCAGATCAAGTAGTTATCTGTAATGGTAAAATATTTGAAAAGGAAAAAGTGGCGAAAAGTTATTTTAAAAGTTACGAAAAGTATGCTGCAGAAACGGTAACTTCAGTAGTTGTGGTAAATAGCGCTACTCATCAAAGTGCGGAAGGCACTGATATTGCAAAAATTTGGTTTCTTCCTATACCTGAAAATATAGTAGATGAATATATTGCTACTCGAGATCCATTTGTTCGCGCCGGAGGGTTTGATCACCAACACCCTTTATTGATTCCATATATCAGTCGTATTGAGGGTGAGTTGGAAAGTATTAGTGGCTTACCAAAGCGTTTAACCCAAGAATTAATAAGCCGCGTAAAATAGTATGAAACAATATTTAGATGCGTTAAAAAAGATAATGGATGAGGGGACGGATAGGCCTGACAGGACCGGAGTAGGTTCACGGGCGATTTTTGGGGTGCCCTTGAGATTTAAAATGGCTGATGGGTTTCCGGCGATGACCACCAAAAAACTGGCGTTTGAGGCGGTGAAGGCCGAGCTGATTTGGTTTTTGTCGGGCAGCAGCGATAATAAAAAGCTCAATGAAATGGGGTGCCATATTTGGGATGGCAACGCCAATGCTGATTATTGGAAGCCCAAAGCCAAGTTTGAGGGGGATTTGGGCAGGGTCTACGGAGTCCAGTGGCGGAGCTGGAAATCGCCCTATAACGACACGCCCATTGACCAAATTGCCAACGTCATCAAAAAGTTAAAAGAAAATCCCAACGATCGCCGAATGATTGTTTCGGCTTGGAATCCCGCCGAGCTTGATATGATGGCCTTGCCCCCGTGCCATTTGCTTTTTCAGTTTTTTTGCATAGATAAAAAGTTGTCACTGCTCATGTACCAGCGGAGCTGTGATATGTTTTTGGGGGTGCCATTTAACATTGCTTCATACTCTTTGCTCTTGCACATGGTGGCCCAGGTTACAGGGCTGGAGGCCAATGAGTGCATTTTAATGTTGGCCGATACCCACATTTACTTGAATCATTTTGAACAGGTAAAAGAGCAATTATCCCGCGAACCAATGCCCCTGCCAAAACTTTGGCTTAATCCAGCAATAAAAAACATCGACGACTTTAAAATGGAGGACATCAAGCTGATTGATTACAAATACCATCCGCCGATTAAAGCGCCGATGGCCGTCTAAATTAGAATTATGAATCTTGAATTATGAATTATGAATGACGGTCAAGAATTATGAATTATGGAAAATGAAAAAATAAAATCATTTACAGATTTAAATACTTGGAAAGAAGCTCACAAGTTAGTTTTAATGGTTTATAAAATTACTAAGGATTTTCCAAAAGAAGAATTATTCGGTTTAACTACACAATTAAGACGAGCGGTAGTTTCTGTTACTTCAAATATTGCAGAAGGTTTTAGCAGGAATTCTTATAAGGAGAAATTACAATTTTATTCAATGGCTCTTGGTTCAGTTACCGAAGTTCAAAACCAAATTTTAATAGCCAAAGATATTGGTTATATTTCTGATGAAAAGTTCAATGAAGTTGATAGTAAAATTATTACAACAAGTAAACTTTTGAACGGTCTGATAAAAAAGACAAAGTCTATAATCCAAGAGTCATAATTCTTAATTCATAATTCATGATTCTAAGCATTATTGCGGTAGTGGCAGACAACAGAGTTATTGGCAACAACAACAAACTGCCCTGGCATTTACCGGCTGATTTTAAGTACTTTAAAGAAAAAACGTTGGGTAAAACCATTATTTTGGGCTTAAATACTTTTAAATCAATTAGCTCAAAGCCACTGCCCAACAGAAAACATATTGTTTTAAGCAAGGAAAGTATAAAACTTCCCGATAGTTGTTATTTAGCAAAATCTATTGAAGAGGCTTTAGAAATTACCAAGAGAATTTCACCAAACGACGAGGTTATGATCTGCGGAGGCGCGATGGTTTACCAGCAATTTCTACCATTGGCCAACAGAATGTATTTGACCTACATCCACCAGGATTTTGAAGGTGACACATTTTTCCCAGAATTTGATAAAAATGAATGGCAAGAGGTGAGCAAGGAAGACCACCAGCCAGACGAAAAAAATAAATATTCTTACTCGTTTGTAGTCTTGGAAAGAAAATAATTTAAATTATGGGCTCATCCTTTTGAAATAACTGGAAAAATCCGATACCCGTCGAATTTTTCCCGTTCCTTCAAAAAAGATAATTCTCACTCCGTTAACCCTAGCCTGGAGATAATCAATGACCAAAATCATGATCGTCAAAGTTCCGCGCGGTGAGGCGCCCGAGGAAATTAAAAAAGCATGGGTTGGTATGGTACTGCCCTGCATTGGAAAATTTCCGCCGTATGGCGCGCTAGGAGCTCTGTCGGGGAAGCCAGCTGAAAGCTACGGCCTTAACTTTCTTGTACATCAAGATGATGCCCTGAAAGTTCTTCATCAAAAGCAGCCAGCCGCTGCGAAATGGTGGTACGCTCACGGCTTTCCAAAAGATGGTCGTTGCTTCGCTTTCTGTGAAGACGAGGCGGTGGTTTTACCCGGCGACGAAGGGCTCGATGCCTGGGGGTAATCCATGTGAAAAGAAGCAGCAATGAGCCGATTTGTTAGTCGGCTCATTTTTCTTGCAAAAACATTTGAATATTAGCGCTAATATTCAAATGTTTTTGCAATCTTTTTTACTTTTTTATTTTCTCCCTCTATTTCCCTTCCCCTTTCCTTTTTTCCAGGGCACTGATTTAAAAAGGGGAAAATACATATCTTCTGATGTTTTTATTTCAAATGAAGAAAAAGGTTTTTTTGACCTAATGGGTTTTTGGGTGAATTGAACCCAGGGAATATCTTTGATAATTGCAATTGGGGTTGATTCGGCTCCCTCTCCCATCATTACCACGGCCGAAACAGCCAGGCCGTCGGCAATATTTGTTTGAGCCATTTTGAATGGCCGGCCAAATAGGTCTAACTTTTTTCTGTAATCTCTTAACGGATTAAATCCGTGGTGAGCTAAAGAAATTCCTAGCACGCCTCTTCGCAGGGGATTGGTGTGGGAATCTGCAATGATAACGCCCACATTTTTTACCTTGTATTTCTTTTTTAACCAATGCCAAAGTTCTTTTGCTGTGCCTTTTACATTTTGGGGCCAGAGGATATAAAAACCATTAGCATTGCTTTCATCAACGCCCGCCGACGGTACAAAAAGATTATTTTTAATCGTATGCATCACCCAAGCCCCCGGGATAAAAGACCGAGGTAAATACATATCGGCCTCTTGCATAACAAGCTCGTCTTTGTCTTTATAATTTTGCTTTGGGACGCACCTTCCTTTCCAAATACTTACTGCTTTTGCGGCAATGACCACAATGCTTTTTTCGGGCAACGTTTTGATTGATTCCTCAATGGCGTTGAGTAAATCATCCTTTGGAGGAACCAAAACCCGAGTTTTTAACGTTTGAATTAACATAGCTTAAGTGATAGCATTGAGAATGAGAAATTTCAAGACGAATAAGACGCTGGTTATGGGAATTCTCAATGTTACCCCGGATTCTTTTTCTGATGGGGGACTGTATGTTGAAAAAAGCCGGGCCATAAAGCGCATTGGGGAAATGGTAAACGAGGGGGCTGACGTTATTGATATTGGGGGAGAATCAACGCGGCCAGGATCAAAATCGGTTTCGGTTGAGGAAGAGTTGAGGAGGGTTTTACCGGTGGTAAAAGCCGTCAGAAAAAAGTTCGGCAGGGATTTGAAAATATCGGTTGACACTTATAAGTTAGGGGTGGCCGAAGAATGTTTGAAGGCGGGAGCTGATATGATCAACAGCTTGGGCGGATTTTCTTTTGACCGAAAACTTGCTGAAGTTTGTGCCAAATACCAGTGCCAAGTTATTTTGTACCATATCAAAGGTAAGCCAAAGACCATGCAGGCGGGCAAGATAATATATCAGGATGTCGTTGCTGAAGTAAAAGAATTTTTTAATGAACAAATAAAATACGGCTTGAAAAAAGGGATTAAAAAGGATAAATTTATATTGGATCCAGGAATTGGTTTTGGCAAAAATTTAGAGCATAATTTGGAAATCATCAGGAGGTTTAAGGAGTTCAAAACCCTAAAACTGCCCTTGATGATTGGAGTTTCGAGAAAAAGCCATCTTGGTTTAATTTTAAAAGAAAAATTAAAACTGAAAGAAGTTCCTTTGCCGGCCGAAAGGGTTGAAGCTGGATTGGCGGAGGCCGCGGTGGCCGTTTTAAAAGGAGCAAATATTGTCAGAACCCACGACGTTTTGCAAACAAAGAAATTTCTTTCAGTTCTTGATTCGGTAAGGTAATTTTTATTTTTAAAATAATTGTAATTTTAAATAAAAGGTGTTAATGTTTTTTTAGGTCTTTTTAAAAAAGGTTCAACAGGAAAGGAAAGGTACTATGACCCCACTTGGCAAGTATGAGCCAAAAACAGTAGATGGTAAAATGCAAATTGAGGCGATTTCTTTCATTTCTTCTAATTGGGCAAATTTTTGTGAAATCGTTGAACTTTTTCCGATTCCAGAGTTAACTGTACTTTGGGGAGCAGAACAAGATTTAATTTCTTCTTCTGATACAGCAGCAATGTTTGTAGATTACTCAACCGGCAATGTTTTTCTGAACAAAACAGATCTTGATACAGATATGTATAGTATGTCTTTTTCAAGAAAGAATCCTATAGGGCTTCTATGGGGTATGCCCGCGGCGATGATAAGGGCAATGCTTTTACATAGAGGCAACATTGATCCACAGCAAAAACTTGGCATGATTGTTGCCAGAAAAGCTGGTTGGCCAAAGAGATTAATTAAAATTTTACAAGATTCTTTGGGGCAAGATAATGGTTCTGAAGAATTCAAAATAAGGTGTGATACTTTATTAATTCAGGGAGCAATCCAGAATTACATTCAAAGCTTATCTCTGAATGCCCAAGTTGATCTGCAAACAATAGTTGATATTATTTGGTCTAGGCGAGATACATTAAATATTGAACTATTTAAATTCTCTGGATAGAAATTTGGGGGTTTTCGAAAGATTACCTCTTTTTTATTGTAAAATTGGATAAATTTTGATATATTTTAGCAATATGAATTATAAACCAACTATTGGACTGGAAATTCACGCGGAGCTGAAAACAAATTCTAAAATGTTTTGCTCGTGCAAGAACGACCCCGATGAAAAGCGGCCCAATGTTAACATTTGTCCTATTTGTGCTGGGCATCCAGGGACGCTACCGGTTGCCAACGAAGAAGCCATTAAAAAAGTCATAAAAACTGGACTGGCTTTGAATTGCAAAATTGCCGAGGTTTCCAAATTTGACCGCAAAAATTATTTTTATCCCGACTTACCAAAAGGGTATCAGATTTCCCAGTACGATCAACCTCTCTGCGAAAGTGGATTTTTGGAAATTGATGGCAAGAAAATTAGGATCAGGAGGATACACCTTGAGGAAGATACGGGAAGTCTCTTGCATCCGGAGGGAGCAGACTATTCGCTGGTTAATTTAAATAGGGCGGGCATTCCATTAATGGAACTAGTAACAGAGCCCGATATTACTTCGGGTGCGGAGGCCAAAAAGTTTGCTGAGGAGTTGCAGCTGATATTGAGGTACCTTGGGGTTTCCGATGCTGACATGGAAAAGGGGCTGATGAGGGTGGAAGTTAACATCAGCCTCGGCAGTGGTAAAAAACTCGGCACGAAAGTTGAAATTAAAAATTTAAATTCGTTTAAGGTTGTTGAAAAGGCCATTGATTTTGAAATTGAACGGCAGGGGGAAATGTTGGAATCGGGGGAAAAGGTGGTTCAGGAAACCCGCGGTTGGAATGATGCCAAAGAAATAACCTTCAGCCAAAGGGAAAAAGAGGAGGCTCACGATTATAGATATTTTCCCGAGCCCGACTTGCCGCCATTGCACTTTAGTAAGGATGATGTGGAAAAAATAAAAGCAGAAATTTCAGAGCTTCCAGGGCAGAGGAGGGAAAGGTTTAAGCAAGAATACGGTTTGGATGAGGGGCCGGTTGAAGTGTTGGTGGTTAACAAGGGTTTGGGCGAGTACTATGAAAAAGTGGTTTCGGAGTTTGAAGAGTGGACTGATGGGGAATCAAAAAAAGCCTCAAAACTAGTGGCGAACTATTTGATTTCGGATGTCAAAGGATTAATTGGTGAAAAAGAATTTACTGAAAAAGAATTTAAGATAACTCCTGAAAACTTTGCCGAGTTTATAAAAATGATTTATAAAAACGAAATTTCCAGCAAGGTTGCTAAGATGGTTTTGGCTCACATGTTTAACACGGGGGACGATCCCTCAGACATTGTTGACGAAAATAATTGGCGGCAAATGCAGGACGACGGTCAGTTGGAAAAAATAGTTCAAGAAGTGATTTCAAAAAATCCAAAAGCGGTTGGCGATTACAAGGCGGGCCAGCAGAACGCGTTGCAATTTTTGGCTGGCCAAGTGATGGCTGCCACCCGGGGAACTGCCAACCCAAAACTGGTCCAAGAGATTTTGAAAAAAACGTTAGGGTAGCATTGAACCTTTACAATTCAGCCACGAAAGGGCCGAGCCATGGAAAAATGCACTGGAGATCGTTACAATATCTGTTGTCCACGCTGTGGAAGAAATAATCGCAATGTTAGTGATGGAATAAAAGTTAAAATCGGCAAAATTAGTTTTTTTAAAAAAGTTTGTTCAAACTGCGGCAAGTTAGTTTATTACCAAGTAAAGTACGAAGAAACCATAGTGGCATTTTCGGAAAATCCAATGCCAGAATTTATAATGGCTAACTAAGTCCCTAGCTTAATGTTTCGGGACTTTTTTCTTTATAAAAGATTTTATTAGTTTTTCAGCCTCTTTTTGATTTTTATTCCATTGAATTCTTTTATCTCTTTTAAACCAAGTCATTTGTCTTTTTGCAAAATGCTCTGATTCTATTTGAATTTTTTCTTTCATTTCTTTATGGTTTATCTTGCCTTGCAGATACTGGGCAACAAAGCGGTATTCCAAGCCAAGCTCTTCCAACCGTTTCCACGACAAGCCATGATTATGGAGTTTTTTTACTTCCTCAATCATTCCTTCGTTTAATCTCTTCTCTAATCTTTTTTTAATTAACCTTTTTAATTTGTCGGGTGATTTCTTAATTCCAATCTGCAAAACATTCAAACATTCAATTGAATGTTTGAATGTTTTTGGGACGGGTTTATTGGTTGATTGTATGATTTCAATGGCTCTTATTAAGCGGCGGGGATTTTTTGAGTCAATGCTTTTGGCCCGAGCAGGATCTAATTTTTTAAGCATCAAAAAAAGTTCTGCTGCAGTTTTTTTCTCTAACTTTTTCCTTAATTTCCAATTTGGCTTTACCTTTGGAATTTTAACATTATCAACCACTGATTGGATATAAAAACCACTTCCTCCAACTAAAAAAGGAATCTTGTCCCTCTTTTGAATTTCTTTTATTTTTTTTAGCGCCAGTTTTTGAAAATTAGCAACGGTAAATTTTCTTTTTGGGCTAGCAACATCCAAAAGATGATGGGGGATTCCCATCATCTGGCTTTTTGTTATTTTTCCTGATCCAATATCAAGCCCTTTGTAAACTTGCCTGGAATCAGCAGAAATAATTTCTCCATTGAATTTTTTTGCAAGTTTTACGGCCAAGTCAGATTTTCCCGAAGCAGTCGGACCCAGGATTACAATTATTTTATTATTCATAATCAATGGAGCTCTTCTTTCTTTTCTTTCAAAAAGTACCGCCATCTTTCCAAAAATTCCACAAAGCTGGAAAATGGCATATCAATCATGGCGCTGAAAAAAGCGGCAATGGCGTTATATTGCTTCCAGGTATTAGAAAGCCACCGGCCGGTATCGGCAATTGGTAAAAAAAGAATATCATAAATAAACCCTAAAAATCCTTCGTGTTCGTCTTCTATGGTCAGTTCTTGAGACCTCTTTTGGATAGCTGTTCCGGCAAACAAAATTAAGGCTATAAATACGAAGTTTATAATGATTGAAATAGTGGGGAATTGGAAAACGCTGAAAATCCAGTAGATAAATCCAAAAGAAATTACAGCTCCCATTAAATAAATTAAAGAGAGAGAAAGGCCGGTAACCAAACCCCTTCTCTTGGAAACCTTTATTTCGTAAGTGTCTTGTTTTTCTTTTTGATAAACAATTTTTATGGTTTCCATTACGGCCAAGGGAAGATTTTTTTGCGATGGTTGTTTAACGCTAGCAACTAAAATAGCCATCAACGCGGTTGGTATTAATATGTCTGCTATTAAGGAAACGGCGTTAAGATTTTCGCTTAATATTTTAGCCAATATAATTTCAATGACAATCAAAGTTAAAATTTTTGTTATGAAAATTGAAATAGTAGAATAGATTGCGGCCCTTGTAATTTTGGCTTTTAAATCTACTAATCTTTTTTGGTAGGCGCTTTTTACTAATCCTTCCAACAGCGATGGCTCTTGAATTTCTTTATTTATTTTTTCTGGATCATTTTTAGACAATATATCTCCAAGTAAAAGATAGGGCGTGTCATATTTTTCGCAAACTAAATAAAACTTTTTGGAAAGGGGATTTGATAAATCTTTTTCAATGCCGTTTAATATTTTGTAAATGTTGTGAGATATTCTCAGTAATTCTTCTTCTGAGGGGTTGTCCCAGTATGGATATTTATATTTTATGAGGTTGTAACTTATGATTGGACTATCAAGCTTGAAAAGGGCTTTTTGGACAGCAATATAAATTTGAATATCTTTTTCTTCTTTTTGTAGCAAGCCCCTTTCGTAAATTGAATCGCTAATTTTAATTCTTTCTTTCATCATCAAAAACATATAATCTATCAGTGCCATTTCTTTGATGGAAGGGGCCAGGGTTTCCTCTATTTCGCAGGCAGCAATCTCAAGAATCATCGTATAAAATTGCACTCCCGTTTTACCTTTTTTATTTTCAGGGCTGTGATTCAATATAAAAATATATTTTTCAATGATTTTTTTAATATCCGATATTTTTGATTCTTCTATTTTATCGTTCGGGAAATATCCGCCCCTTATCAATTCCAAAACCAGTTGCTCTGCAATATTCTCTGAAGAAAAATTATTTAACTCTAAATCCAAAAACCTTCTTTTAAGTTTTCTTATAATGGCAGCCCTTCTCATTAAATGTTCTTCCCGCCAATCAATAATGGTCCTTACCTGCTCATAAAAAACTGCCACCTTTGAGGCAACTTCATCAACGTGAATGGTGGGCGAGCCCTCCTTGGGCTTTAAAGATTTCTGCCAAATCTCATATTTTTTAATAAGTTCCTTTGTCTGCTGGTTTAATTCTGCCATAATTTTTAATAAAAACATTCTGGGATTCTGCAGAATCCCAGAATGTTTTCTATTCTCTGTTTTTTATTTCAGTTGAAATTTTATTTATAAATTCTTCCAATTTCATTTGCCCCAAATCTCCTTTGCCTCTTCGCCTAACACTGACATTACCGGATGAAATTTCTTTATCTCCAACAATCAAAAGATAGGGGATTTTTTGCATTTCGGCTTCGCGAATTTTCTTTCCCAGGGTTTC
>CAZAAH010000013.1:0-15637 GCA_964483475.1 uncultured Candidatus Saccharibacteria bacterium | reverse complement strand
AAACCATAAAAATTCGTCAGGTTACCCTCTGGGTAGCCCTCCGAATTTTTCTGATTTTTTACCTAAAAATTCCTTCATTTCGCTTATTAATCTTATTGTGCAAGAGGTCTTATGATTAAAAAAAGTTTATTATTAGTTTTTTTAACGGTGCTGTTGTTTGCTTGGCAAAATGTTAAGGCGGACGAAAATCCAGCCAATTTTTATGTTTCTTCAGACAGTGTTTACCAGGGCGATACTATTTTAGTAGTTGTAAAAAACGAACCAAATGAAATAACGGGAAGCTTAGGAAAAATCAATTTACATTTTTTTCGAAATGAAAGCGGAAATGATTGGGTTGCTATTGTAGGAATATATCTTAAAAAGAAGCCCGGCAAATACGATCTCTTGATTTATAAAAATGGGGGAGTGGTTTTTAAAAAGGAAATTACGGTTCACAAAAGGACTTTTCCCATCAAGCCCTTTATTATTACTCCAGAACTCAAGGAAAAAGGATATACCTTCAAAAAAATTATAAGTACTATTGAAAATGAAGAAGAAAAAAAATTAAGAGAAACCTTAGACGCGGTTAATCCTTTTAGCTATTTTTCAAAACCATTTATCTATCCTCTTTCTACTATTAAGATAACAGGACTCTTTGGAGATATAAGAAAAAGCAAAAATTACAAAATACAGCACCTTGGAGTTGATTTACAAGCTCCCGTTGGAACTCCCATTATGGCGGCGAACGACGGAAAAATAGTTTTTGAAGATACTTTGCCCGATTACGGAAAAATTTTAATTATAGACCATGGTTTTGGAGTGTATTCTTTGTATCTTCACCTTTCTGATTTTAAGGTTGCTAACGGCCAAATGATAAAACAGGGAGACATTGTAGCTTTATCTGGAGACACCGGTTATGCCATTGGCCCTCATCTTCATTTTTCAATAAAAGTCAGGGGTGCTACCTTAGATCCTTTGAGATTCATACAAGCAACCCAAGTCCAGTGGTAGTTGTATAAATTTTGTGGTATAAAAAATTTGAGTAAAAACTCGAACAGCACCTTTCAAAAGGAACCACGGCAATGGAAACGAACCCTGATAAGCTTATTATTGGACTTCGAAGGATGGTTGAAAAACATCTAAGAAAGGTTGGAAAGCTGGAAAAAGGAGAGATAGTCTCAATCAGAGCTTTCATTATTACTCCCTCTAAAAGAATTCGCGGCGGTATAAATCTAGATGCTGGTTTGGACACGTTTCGCCTAAACGGCACTGGCTTTTCTGAAAGAAGCCTTACAAAACCAGAATTGGAAGAAATTCAAAGTATTGATTGGCCTTCTCATTGGCAACAAGCTGTTGTTGATGAAATAATTAAAAATAATAACGAGCCATTATTGGGAAACCATATAAGAAATTTAGCCGCTCAGTTTGGCTGGACAAAGAGAGATGGACAACTTCACTCTATTGATTGGGTTTTGACGCCCATCAACAATGTTCTAAGGAAAAACTCCAGGCCATTTAGGGTTATTAGTACAAATCGTTGTTTAAAACATATTGTTGATGGCAGTTATCGTTTCTATGCCTTAGTTAAAGAGGAGTGACGCTTAGTGAAACTACACTCGGCGTTTTTTTATTTGATTTAATGTTGGTTTAATGCTAAAAAACTATTATAACGTATGACAATATTAGAATTATCACAAACAATTTTAAATTTTCTTGCTTCGTTAGTAATCATTGTAGTTGGGGTGTTTATTTCCGTTATCTGTCTTGAAATAATCAAGCTTACAAACAGAATTAAAAAAATTTCAAACGACGCAAGGCAAGAATTATCAAAACTGCAAAATAGCTTAGCTCATTTTTTTGAACTATTGTTAAAATTATCTTCAAAAGTATTTAAAACCAAAAAACATGGCAAAAGGAATAACTAAATTTTTAAGAGGAGCGGCTGCGGGCCTGGCTTTGGGAGTTGGCGCAAGCATTTTTTTGTCAACAAAAAAGGGAAAAAAATTTAAAAAGGAAATTGACGGAATAGTTGCAGATTTTTATAAGTATACTGCTCCAAGGCTGAAAAAAATTGGAAAAATGAGCCAGCAAGAGTATGAAGATTTTATGGAAAAAGCAGCCGTTGAATACGTTAAAGCAAAAAATATTTCAGCAGATAACATTGATAAGATTGTGAAGTCAGCGAAAAATTCTTGGGATTATTTTTCCGAGTATTTGGAAAGATAATTAATAAAAAAAATCACCCTCGTACGGGGGTGATTTTTTTTGCTTTCTATCTAGGGTAGGGCGGAGGAGTAGGAGTAGGTGTTGGCGTTGGCGTTGGTGTAGGTGTAGGAGTTGGTGTTGGGGCTGGCGCAGTTGGTTCAGTAGTGGGTGGCTGGGTGTAATTTGTTTGTTGCTGTTTTGGCAAATAGTAGATGAAGAATACGGCAGCCGCCACTATTACAATAGCTATTAATATTCCCAGAGCAAGTCCGACTCCTGTTCCATCATTGGTATTTTGTGGAGGATTATTAATTACTGTTGGCATAATATATTATTGATTGCTTAATAATATTATATGATTACTTAATATTAATTGCTCCGCTTTTGATTTCCAAATTTGTATTTAAGTCAAGCTGAAAATTGCTTTTTACGGTGCCATCAACATCCATTCCGGCCTTTACATCGGAGTCAGAATTTCCATCGGATACCGTTACCAAATTATTTGAGTCAACGCTTACGGTAGCGTTGCTATGGCTGGTAAGATTTACAACCGGAGTGAAAACAAACTCTCCTTGGTCGGTCTTGTGCAAAGATTGACTGACCAAAACATCCAAATTAACCTCAGAGTTTTCATTACCAACGACTTTTACGGTGCCATCCATTTTAAAATCGGCAGAGGGCATGGTGGCCTCTTTGACTTTTGAAGATTCTGTTACCTTTATGCTGCTTACATGGAACCAAACCTGGTCATAAGTGTCTTCTTGGACTTGGACATTGCCAAATAATGCCTCCTTGCCTTTGGCCTTAAGGGCCAGCAAGTTGAAGGTTTGAGGGGTTTCCGAAACAGTTACCCATCCTTGTGTTTGGCTGTGCAGATAGGCTTTATCAACAGTCATATTGACCGCACTGATAGAATTCATATTTACCGCTGCATCACTAAAGGACAGGTATACGGTGCCATTGGCGGGTGCATTGGCTGCGGGCGGGGGAGTTTGGTATGATGGATTTTCATTTGATGAAGGATAGTTTCTGGAACTCCACCACCAAAGCAATCCTCCGATGACGACCAAAGCCACCACGACCCACACGACCGTGGCTGTCGTGCTTAATCCTTTTTTGTCATTCATATTTTTTAATGCTTTTGCTTTATCCTTATCTTTTTAGAAGACCGATATCTGCTAAAGCATCATTAATTTTAAATTTTTTGTTTTTTTCCGGCCCGGAAATTTTATTCTCGTTTTCCATCATAAATGAAATTTAATTAATATCCTGTTAAATTATTGAGTAAATATTGAGTAAAACAGTTTTTTATTTAGTTTAATAAAAAATTAACCTCAAATAATTTATCATTACTGTGTTAATTCTTGGTTTTTTAAATTTCTGTTTCTAAAAAACAGTTTTTTTAAAACAGAGAGAACAAAAACCATGGAAAAAAGTGAAAAAAATATATTTAGTCTATGGAGATCCAAACCCAAACAGTCCAGATCCAGAAGACGATGATCCCAAAAAGTAAAGTACCGTTTAGATTTTAAAAATGGCAACGGGATTTAAAAAGGTCAAAAATTATAAAAAATACAATAATACTATTGTAAACAAAAATGAAAAAGTATAAATCAATTATTATAACCGCTGGCACTATGTTGTGCCTATCCGCCTCTTTTTTTATTCCCGTTGCCTTAGCCTCTGGTAATACTGCAGTTTCAAATAGCAATTCAAATTCCGGAACCATTGTGGCCGCTCAAAGCAGGTTGGTCGATGCAGATAGCATGGATCAAACTCCTGTAATTGCTGATATTCAGAATAATAATAATCAGAACCCTCTGCCAGTAAGTTCTAAAAATTATCCATACCTACTACTCGGAGTTTCCATTTCATTTCTTGCTCTATTGTTGCTCTATTTCATGGTTGCCAATTCAAAAAAACTAAAAATAGACGAGAGGGAATTATACACAATACGGTCTCTGTTTGGAGTAAAGCACAGATAAGAAAATGCGGCCCGCGGGCCGCATTTTCTTCTACGAAATCAATCTCGTCAAATCGTTAATATCTATTGGTTTTGTCAGATGATGGTCAAATCCAGCTTCCTTACTTAGTAATTTATCTTTTTCCTGGCCGTATCCCGTAAAAGCAATTAATTTTATTTTTTTGTTTTTGTTTTGCTCTTTTAATATTTTTGCCACCTTGTAGCCATTAATGTCTGGCAGTCCTATATCAATCAATGCGACATTCGGCTTGAATTTTTTTGAAATTTTTATTGCTGTTAAACCCATATGAGTCATTTTCACTTCATGCCCCCGGTGGCTTAATATTTTAGAAATTGAATCCCTGATATCTTTGTTATCTTCAACAATTAATACTTTAGACAATTCATTTTTTAATGTTGTTTTTTGCTTTTTGCCACGAGCTACGGCATCATCCGGCATTTGGTAATTTTTAATTAAAGGAATTTCTATAATAAATTCGCTTCCCTTGTTTTTACCTTTACTTTTTGCTGTAACGTTGCCCTTATGCATCAAAACTAATTTTTTTACGATGTTTAATCCAATGCCCAACCCCCCAATTCCCATCAAGGGCTTATGATCTCCTTCAAATAAATCAAACATCCTCTTTATTTTTGAGGAAGTCATTCCTATACCATTGTCTTTGACCCGTATTTCTACTTTTTCATCGATAACTCCGCACGTTAATTCTATAGAACCACGGTAGTTGGTGTACTTTGAGGCGTTGTTGATAAGGTTGATGATAATTTGCTCAATTCGTGTTGGATCAACATTGGCATATATTGGATTTTGATTGAAAAATACCGATAACTTCTGGTTTTTTGAATTTACAAAAGGCACGGAGGCTTTTACGGAATTTTTTATTACCTCGCAGATATTCACTTTTCTCTTTTTCAGTTTTATGATATTACGATCAAGCCTAGAAACATCCAAAATATCATTCAATAGGTCTGCCATAATCCTTGCCTGCTTTTCTATAATATCAATTGATTCTTGCAATGACTGATCAAAGCCTTTTTGCGATTTGACTATTGAATTAATGAATTGGGCGTTGGCCAAGATGGGGGTTAGGGGATTGCGGAGCTCGTGGGACATTATTGAAATAAAATTATCCTTTTCTTTTCCGGCATTTTTTTCTTTGGTAATGTCAGAAAATATCAAAGATATTTGCTTTTCATTGGGCTTGTAAGAAAAAATTTTAAGGTGCTTTTGCATTTTTTGATTGTATATTTCAAATTGGATTGGTTTTCCCGTAAGAGCAACCTTGTCGTATTGCTTTCGGTATTTTATTTCCTCTTCTGTCTGTTGATCTTGATTGGTTAAATCGTTAATTGTTTTTCCTATTACCAATTCTTTTTTTACATCAAATAATTTTTCAAAAGCTAGGTTAACGTCAACGAATCGGTAATCAACCGGCTTTTTATTTTTGTTAAAAATAATATCTTGCAGAGCATAGGCATAGCTCATCTTGTTGAAGAGCATATGATAACGCTTTTCGCTTTTCTTGAGATATTCTTCTGATTGTTTTCTTTTTGTGCCATCAGATCCATATATATGGATTAATTTAAATTGCGGTATATGATAAAAAACTTGCTTAAACCACCTTTTTCCAATTTTTATATCCCTTCTTAACGGTTTTTCTTCTTTTACTAAATGATTTACTACAGTGTTTAAATTGACAAGATATTTATGTTTTGGGCCCTTTCTCTTGAGATCGGGAAAAAGCCTTTTTGCGCTTTTGTTTTCATCTAAAACATTTCCTTTATAGTCAACTTCAATTATAGGTCTTGGGTTGAATGTGGTAAAAGCGTCAAGACGCGCCAATTTTTGCGCTACCAAAGCATCCTCATGATTGTTAAAGAGATATGGGGCGGCAATGTTTTTTATTTTTTTATTTTTTATAGGCATTGTTAAATAATATAACTATACTCCTATTATATTGGCAAAAATATGGATTTTGTCCATACTACTCTTGCATAACACAACTTTATGATTATAATTAGAACCGAGTCGTTTGAACCTTGAAATTTTTAGAGAAAGCGAAACCATGAGCATTCTCGTTGTAACTCATGCAGATGATGACAGAAAACCTGATCCTCGTCTCACAAACGAAGGCTTTAGAAAGGTACTATGCACAATAGAAATACTAATGGGCTTAAATGAGTTTGGTCGTTCTATAGACATTCAATTAGTTATTGATGGTTTTGGCAATCGTTTTGAACAAATGTACAAATCGGGATTGTTGGAACCATTTTGTAAATTTTACGGGTTGCCACGGATAAAATGTGAACTTGTTGGGACGAGCATTTTTACAAACGACATAACTAAAAGAGTCATAACGCCCGAAGGATTGGAAAGTAATCTTCAAGATTGTATTTCTACACATGAGTGTTTTCCGCCCATTATTTTTTGGGAATTCTTCCTGAAACGAAAGATTGATAGAATTGTAAAGGGAGACAAGTTATTTCTTTCGGGAAGATCGATTCTTCGTTCTTTGGGGGCGTCTAAAAAAGAACACTTCAGCAACCGAGCCTTCATGCTGAACCTAGAATCAAGAACAATTGAATGCATTATAGAAAACAACCAATTACTTGATACTCCAAGACACATTGCAGTGAATATTGGTAATCTCACAGAGGAAGAATTAAGGCTGTGGAGCACCATTTATTCAGGGTTTGGGAAACGTAGCTCGATGCTTTAATGTTCGTCGAGCTTTTTTTATTATTTCTTGCCCGAAATACCACGGGCGTTAGCCCGTGGATGAAGGGCAAGCCCGTAGCGAGCCAGCAGGCGAGCGGAGGAAATAACATAAATCACAAAATTTTGCGAGGTTTGGCGAAACCAAACATATAAATTCGCAAAATTTTGAGTCCGATAGGACTATTGGGCGTGAGGCCATGGATTTCTATTTTAACTATTTTTTAATTAATTTTTAATTAAATTTGTTGTATGGTATGAATTGTCGAAGAATGGGCAATTTACGGCAAAACCGGCGATTTTAATTGAATTTTAATAAATTGCTGGTACAATAAAAGCCACAATATTAAAATTAATCTTAATTTGTCTGGAACATGAGAATACTTATAGTTGAAGACGAAGAAAAATTAGCAAAATTAATCCAAAAAGGCCTCAAGAGGCAGGGCTACGCCGCTGATTATCTTACTGACGGTCAGGCAGCCCAAAGGAGAATTGAAGTCAATCATATCGACTATGATTTGATTATTCTTGATTTGGAATTGCCCGGCAAAGGGGGATTGGAAATTTGCGAAAGCATCAGGAACTACAATATTTCAACTCCTATCCTTGTCCTTACTGGAAGGGCGGATATAAAAAGCAAGACAGATCTTTTTAATGTGGGAGCTGATGATTATTTGGTAAAGCCATTTGAATTTGACGAGCTTCTTGCTAGGATAAGGGCCATAACCAGGAGGCCAAAGGAGGTTTTGCCAGCCGAGCTGACTATCGCAGATGTTACTTTGAATCCCGCCACCCAAAAAGTGTTGAGGGATGGAAAAGAAGTTGAATTCACGCTTAAAGAATTCAGGATTTTAGAATATTTAATGCGCCACCCAGACCAAGCTCTAAAAAGGGAAGACATCATTAGCAACATTTGGGATTTTGATTACGATTCCTTCAGCAACGTTTTGGATGTTTTTATTAACAAGATACGAAATAAAATAGATAAAGGCAGGCCACAAAACTTAATAGAGACCGTTAGAGGTATCGGTTATAAAATGAAAAGCTACAGTGCCTAAGATGTTTTTTTAATCAGAGCTTTTATTTTCTTCCAGTCAGACAACGCGCTCCTTAAATACTTTTTTTGCTCATCATTTAATTTGCCGGAAAACTCTCTAAGAACCATTTCTATTGAAAGGCTAGAGCTTGCTAATAAATTGTTTATCTTGTGAATTATTTTTGAAATATCTTCTTTTTTATTCATAGGATAGATTATAAAGCTTTTTTATAAATTTATCAAAATTCACTTCATGTTAGTTGCAATCGCCGTCATTTTATTAATTTTGTGGCTATTGGGGATAATTACTTCTTACACGCTTTATGGTTTTATCCACCTTTTGCTGATCGTAGCAATAATCCTCATTCTCATTAGGGTTATTAGAGGTGAAAATCCTTTCAAATAGTTTATCTCAAAAGGTACTAAAAAAACCGCCTTCACTGGTGGTTTTTTTAATAAGATTTTAAACTTTATATGATAAAAACAAAACATGCATTGATTAATCTTGAATTGTAAAATTCAGGGTTCATTCAATGCATGGGTGTAGTTAATCCAAATAAAGGTCGACTTTTAGTTAAAACTAGTTAATAAAAATCAACAAAAATAATAAAATTAAAGTTCAATAAACTATCATGAACAAAAAAAATATTTCTATCGTATCAGTCATAGCTTTAAGCTTAGCACTAGCGCCGTTCATAGCTTACGCCCAAAATCCGGTCCCAATTATTACCAGTATATCTCCAAGCTCAGCCCTAGTGGGAGGTCCTAGTTTTACGTTAACCGTTAATGGAAACGACTTTAATGCTTCCTCGGTCGTAAATTTTAACGGCTCAGGCAGGTCAACCACGCTCATATCCTCAACTCAATTAACCGCTTCAATACCGGCTTCAGATATTTCTTCAACAGGATCATTTAACATAACTGTGGTAAATCCGGGCCCGGGCGGAGGAACATCCAATGCCATGGTCTTTGTGGTTTTTAATGCCGTGCCGTCAACCACCAGCATATCTCCACAATCTGCAGTAGTGGGAAGTTCAAGCTTTACCTTGGCCGTAAATGGCTCTAACTTCACGCCATCTTCCGTCGTAAATTTCAACGGTTCAGCCAGGTCAACCACGTTCGTCTCTTCAAGCCAGTTGCTCTCGTCAATACCAGCTTCAGATGTTTCTTCAACAGGATCGTTTAACGTAAATGTGGTAAATCCTGGTCCAGGTGGGGGAACTTCCAATGCCCAGGTGTTTACCGTTTTGAATGCTGGAAACAACCCAATTCCAAGCATTACCAGCATTAGTCCTTCTTCTGCCGCGATGGGCGGGTCAAGCTTTACTTTAACTGTTAGCGGAACCAACTTTATACCGTCTTCAGTGGTGCGGTTCAACGGCTTGCCAAGGCTGACCACTTATGTATCCTCAACCCAGCTGACTGCCTCAATAACTGCTTCTGATATTGCAACTGCTGGCCCCGAAGCCGTAACAGTCGTTAATCCAGCTCCGGGCGGGGGAACTTCAAACGCAATGTTATTTGAGATTACCTCAACTACTACTCCATCATTGCCAAATACGGGTTTTGGCCCTGGCGATGAGGATGCTGGATTGAATGTCAACGCCTTGATTTCTGCGCTTGCTGCTGCCTCATTATTGTTTGCTGGGTTCGTTGTCGTCAAAAAAGCTCTTTAAAAATAGCTATAAAAAACAAAAAACCGCCGCTGGCGGTTTTTTGTTTTACAACAGAGCTATTAATAAAATTTTAACCGTTTTGTGTTATTTTAAAGTTATAAAGTTATGATATTAATAAAAGCCAAAAATACATTCAATTGGAGTTTTATATTATTAGGTTTGTTGATTTTTGCGGCCCTTTTGTTGCCAATATTTTATTTTGCTAATTTTCAAAAGCAAATTAATCTAGGTTTTTTATCTGGTAAAAATTTTACTGCAAAAAATTCAAATGTTGGCGTTCCAGTAAGAGTTATGATTCCCAGTATAGGAGTTAATGCTTTAGTTGAACAGAAGGGACTTGCCAAAGACGGTTCGGTTGGAGTGCCAAGCGGCCCTTATGATACGGCTTGGTATAATTTGGGAGCACGGCCGGGAGAACAGGGGAGTGCCGTAATTACCGGTCATTATGGCCCCTGGAAAAACGGGGCAAAGTCGGTTTTTGATAACCTGGGAAACCTCAAGAGCGGCGACAAAATATACGTTGTGGACGACAAGGGAATTGTCAATTCTTTTGTGGTAACGTCCAGCCATGTTTATCCCTCAAACGCCTCGGCGCCAGAGGTTTTCAATAAAAACGATGGAGTTTACCTCAACTTGATTACCTGCCACGGAGAATGGCTTAAAAACCAAAAAACCTACACCGACCGCCTGGTAATATTTACTCAAAAAATTTAACTTTTTCGTTTATCATTGTCCAATTAAATATTTTTGGTCTTGTTTTTGTGTTTATAAAGTTATCCACATTGATAGAAAATACTGCAAATGGTAAAACAATAAAATGGCTAAGCTATTTTTGTTGCGACATTTTAAATCGCAGTGGAATGAGGAGAACCGGTTTGCGGGCTGGGTGGACAATCCCTTATTAAAAGAATCATCTTTGGATGCAAAAGAAATTTCCGAAAAGTTAGCTAATGAAAATATTAATGTTGCTTACACCTCGTCATTAATAAGAAATATGGAAACGGTATTGAAAATATTTGATGGGAGTGGAAAATATCCTTTGTTTATTCATCTCGATGGGGGCAAAATGCAAAAGTGGGGGAATTTTGCCGATTTGAATAATAATGATATAAAAGTTTATGTATCTGAAAAATTAAATGAAAGGTATTATGGAAAATTGCAAGGATTGAACAAAGATGAAGTTGCTAAAAAATACGGCGAGGCCCAGGTTCATTTGTGGAGAAGGGGATACCTGGGAAAGCCTCCCGGCGGGGAATCTTTAAAGGATGTTTTCAACCGGGCCGTGCCATTTTTTAAAAAATATTCTGAAAAAGATTTGGCTGCGGGAAAAAATGTTTTATTGTGTGCCAGCCACAACAGCTTGCGGGCGATTGTAAAATACATTGAAAATATTTCAGACAAAGACATTGAAAGCGTAGAATTGCCATTTGGAAGTTTGACGGTTTACGATTTCAATGGAGTGTTCACGAAGTTGTAATTAAATTTTTTATGTAATACAATTAAGTTAATTTAAAATACAAAATATGTTTAAATTAGAAACAATAAAATTCAATAAAGATTTTTTTATGATGGGCCTGGCACTGGTTGCAATTGCCATTACCATATTTTTATTTGTAAACAATGGAAGTTCTACGGCAAAATCAATAGCCCAAAAATCAGTAGACTATCTTAACAAAAGCATTTTGAAAGATAGCGGCCAAACAGCCTCTCTCACGGGATATTCTGAAGAAAGCGGAGTCATTAAAATAAATATAAAAGTTGGGGCCAATACTTTTGAAAGTTATGCAACCCGAGACGGAAAGCTTCTTTTCCCCCAAGCCCTTTCAATGGATTCAACAAAACCAACTCCGCCTCCGCCTCCGACAAGCCAAAACACCAATCCTCAAAAACAAAATCCAAATAACCTGGCAAAAGTGGACAGTCCTCTGCTTGAAGCCTATGTTGTTTCACGGTGTCCATTTGGGCTTCAAATGATGAGGGCGATGGACAATGCTATTGCAAACGCTCCGGCTTTGGCAAATTATATTAAAATCCGTTACATAGGGTCTCTTGTTAATGGCGATGGCACTTCAATGCACGGCCAGGAAGAATGGAAGCAGAATTTGAGGGAAATATGCATTAGGGAAGAACAACCGGACAAATTCTGGCCATACATTGCTTGCGACATGAGGCAAACTGGTCAAGAAACATCGTGTCTAACTTCAGAAAAAGTTGATGTTGCAAAACTTAACAGCTGTGTAAGCGATAAAAATAGGGGACTGGCATATGCAAAAAAAGATTTTGATTTATCTGCTAAAAATAATATTACCGGTTCTCCAACGTTGATGCTTAATGGCGCACAGGTTTCAGAATTTGATTTTGGCGGAAGAACTTCCGATGCCATTAAAGAAATTATTTGCGCTTCTTCTAAAAATCAAGAGAATTTCTGCTCAAAAAAACTGAATACCGACCAGGCGGCTACCTCTTTTTCATTGACTTATGCGGGAGCCGGAACTTCGGCTAATAATTCAACTAACTGCTCCGTAAAGTAAAATTATGATTACAATATATTCAACTCCGACCTGCATCTACTGCAACACCCTCAAAAAGTACTTGTCGGAGAAAAAAATTGAATTCAAAGACATTGACGTCTCCCAAGACGAAAAAGCGCTGGAAAAAATGGTGGCTATTTCAGGGCAGATGGGCGTGCCGGTGGTTGATATTGACGGCAACATCGTCATCGGTTTTGACCGGGAAAAAATAGATGAACTACTGAAGTTATAAAGTTATCAAGTTCATAAAGTTCATCAAGCACTTTATAAACTTTATAAACTTTAAAAACTTTTAACTCTATGGCAAGGATTGCCATTAACGGTTTTGGGCGCATTGGCCGCCAGACATTCAAAAGGATATTAGAAAAGTATCCCGATTTGGACGTGGTGGCCATCAATGATCTGACCGACACCAAAACCCTGGCTCATTTATTAAAGTACGATTCAAACTACGGCGTTTTTGAAAAAGAAATAAGTTTTGGCGATGATTTTATTTCGGTTGACGGTAAACAGTACAGGGTTTTTGCGGCAAAAGAGCCAGAAAAACTGCCCTGGAAAAAACTGGGAGTTGATGTTGTTTTAGAGTGCACCGGTCTCTTTACCGAAAGAGATCAGGCCAAAAAGCACCTCAAGGCCGGAGCCAAAAAGGTTGTTGTTTCTGCTCCTTGTGATACCAGCGTTCCAGGTTTTATTTTGGGGGTGAATGCTGACCCTTTGGAAATTAAAAAAGCTGACGTGATGGATATGGGGTCGTGCACTACCAATTGCCTGGCGGTGGTTGTAAAAGTGTTGCATGATAGCTTTGGCATTGAAAAGGGATTTATGACCACCGCTCACAGTTACACTAATGACCAACGGATTCTTGACTTGCCCCATAGAGACTTGAGGCGTGCCAGGGCGGCGGCCATTAATATTATTCCAACCACAACGGGGGCCGCCAAATCAATTGGCAAAATAATGCCTGAGCTCAATGGAAAGTTGGATGGCATTGCCTTGAGGGTGCCCACGTCCGTCGTTTCAATTTTGGATTTGATTGTCCACATCAAGAAGCCTGCCACAAGAGAAGAGGTGAACGAGGCCTTTAAAAAAGCGGCGGCCCAGGAAAACTACCGGGGAATTTTGGCGGTGGAGCAGGATGAGCTGGTTTCCATGGATTTTAAGGGCAATTCCCATTCGGCCATCGTTGACCTGCCTCAAACCATGTCCCACGGAGATTTGATAAAAGTGGTGGCCTGGTATGACAATGAGTGGGGGTATTCATGTAGGTTGGCGGAGTTTGCCGATTTCGTTGGGAGGAATTTATAAATTTATAAAAAAACCGCAGTAAAAAAATCAGCCCCGAAAAGCGTGTGAGCGCCTTCGGGGCTTTATCGTTGCACAGCGGTCTGCCGGTAGTTGATCCAGCAAGCAAGAGCTGTCTAACACCTTACCTCTTCTGCTCGTTGTAGGAAATCGCTTAGGGCAACGAACATACTCCGGTAAGATTTCTGGAGGAGACACTAGCAAGAGATCCATTAGCCCCGTTGGGCGAAAGACGGCCGCTGTCAACAATCTGATTCCAATATACCAGGTTTTCAACTTGTTGGCAACTCTTTAAAATTGTATAATGAGCAAATGCAAAGATCATCCAATACCATTTTGTGGTTTAAAGAAATTTCTATAAAAGACGTGCCTTTGGTTGGAGGAAAAAATGCTTCGCTGGGAGAAATGCACAAACACTTGGTTTCAAAAGGGGTTAATGTCCCCAATGGTTTTGCAGTTACCGCCAAGGCCTATTTTGATTTTTTAGAAAAAACCGGAATTTCAAAAAAAATAAATGAGGCGCTTTTGAATCTTAATGTCCATGATTTAGGACATTTGCAAGAAAAAGGAAAATTAGTAAGAAGTTTGATTTTAAAATCACAATTGCCCGAGGATTTAAAAAAAGAAATTGTTTTATATTACCAGCTGTTGTCAAAACTGTATCATCAAGAGCATGCTGACGTGGCCGTTAGGTCTTCGGCCACGGCCGAAGATCTGCCCGGAGCCAGTTTTGCCGGCCAGCAGGAAACTTTTTTGAATGTCTCGGGAGAAGAAAATGTGTTGGAGGCGGTTAAAAAATGTTTTGCCTCCCTTTTTACCGACCGGGCTATTGTTTACCGGCAAGAAATGGGGTTTTCCCATATGAAAGTAGGGTTGTCGGTGGGAATTCAAAAAATGGTCAGATCCGACTTGGCTTCTTCTGGAGTGATGTTTTCTTGCGACACCGAGTCGGGGTTTGCTGACGTTGTTTTGATCAATGCCGGCTGGGGATTGGGCGAAAATATTGTTTTGGGCCGAATTGACCCGGACCAGTACTACATTTTTGAAACCACCCTTAAAAAGGGATATAAACCAATTGTTGAAAAAAGGTTGGGGTCAAAGCTGATAAAAATGGTGTATGGGGGGAGCAAAAATAAATTTACAAAAAATGTAAAAACTTCCGTTGAGGAAAGAAATAAATTTGTTTTAACGGATGAAGATATTTTAACGCTGGCCAGGTGGTCAATGCTGGTGGAAGAGCACTATAAAAAACCCATGGACATGGAGTGGGCCAAGGACGGCGAGGATGGAAAGCTCTATATTGTCCAGGCAAGGCCGGAAACCGTTCAGAGCAAAAGGAATGTCAACGTCCTTGAAGAGTACCGGATAAAGTCTCACGCAAAACTAAATATTATCGCCGCGGGTATGAGTGTTGGGAGCAAAATTGGAGTCGGCAGAGCCAAAAAAATCATGTCGGCAAAGGACATTAGCAAGTTTAAGAAGGGCGAGGTTTTGGTTACGGGCATGACTGATCCAGACTGGGTGGTGGCCATGAAAATAGCTTCTGCCATTGTGACCGACCAAGGGGGGAGGACCTGCCACGCGGCCATTGTGGGCAGGGAGCTCGGCGTGCCGGTCGTCGTTGGCACTGGTAACGCCACCAAAAAAATAAAAACGGGGCAGGATGTGACCGTTGATTGCTCGGGCGGCGAGGAAGGAAACGTTTATCGGGGCATCGTTGACTTTGAAATTAAAAAAACCGATATTTCTAAAATCGAAAAACCGCGCAACACCAAAATTTTGATGAATTTAGCTGATCCGGGCCAGGCTTTTGGCGCAAGTTTTATTCCCAATGACGGCGTCGGGCTGGCCAGGGAGGAATTTATAATCGCCAACAACATTAAAATCCACCCCAACGCCCTGATTGATTACCGCCACCTGAAACCATCTTTGAAAAAAAAGATTGATGAGTTATCCTTAGGGTACGAGGACAAGGAGCAGTTTTATGTGGACAAATTGGCCGAGGGTATCGGAAAAATCGGGGCGGCCTTTTACCCAAAGCCGGTCATTGTCAGGTTTTCTGATTTTAAAACCAATGAGTATCGCGGGCTGGCCGGCGGAGAGTTGTACGAGCCCGAAGAGGAAAATCCGATGATTGGGTTTCGCGGAGCCTCGAGGTACTACCACCCAACATTCAAAGATGCCTTTTTGCTGGAATGCAAGGCAATTAAA
>CAZAAH010000012.1:0-17785 GCA_964483475.1 uncultured Candidatus Saccharibacteria bacterium | reverse complement strand
GTCAAATTTGTAACACAAGATTATTTGTAAAATTGGTGAAGGGGTTTCGCGGCGGTCAATGAAATTATATTCCGCCGCGAAAAAAAAGCCGAAAGATAAAAACCTTCCGACCTGCCTCAGACCTTTACTAACTCTAGATCTGAAACCTTTTTGCTCGCTTCTACTTCCAGCATCTTCTTTTCTTTTTCTTCCTCTTCTCTTTTTCTTTTCTTTTCTGCCTCTTCCGCGGCGATTAACATTTTTATTTCTTCAAGTGCTTTTTGTCTCGCAATTTCTTCTTTATAATAAGGCCCCCTGGGACCATTCCCGTCATGAAGGCTTAGTATGCCTTCAATATTATCTTCATCCATACTTTTGATAGTTTTCTGTTTAGCTTCAGATATTGTTTGGGCTTTGGCCACAATTGGATGGAAAGATAATTTTTTTGTTCCATAAGCAGTAGTGTCTATTAAATCGTAGTACCACATGGGACCCTCCTTGAGCTGGGAACTGGGAAACGAGTTGAATTGTGAAGTGTGCTGTTTGTTGATTCTAGGACATAGATAAGATTCTGTCAATATTGTTTTACCCACAGCTTATTGTTATAAAAATAATATAATTTGGTTTAAATTATGGACAATAAAATGCCTGAAAAAAAACCGCCGCAAAATGTAGAGGCAGAGCAATGCCTTTTGGGATGCTTAATGCTGGATAAAAATGCCATTGTGAAAATAGCTGATTTTGTAAGCTCTCAAGATTTTTACAAAGACATCCACAAAGAAATATTTTCTGCAATGCTTGAACTTTTTGAAAAAATGGAACCCATTGATATTATCTCGGTATCAACCAAGCTAAAGGAAAAAGAAAAATTGGAGCACATTGGAGGATATGGCTATCTGACTTCTTTGATCAACACAGTTCCAACGGCCACCCATGTTGCAAATTATGCCAAACTCGTCAAAGAGAAAAAAATATTAAGAGATTTAATTCAAATTTCTCAGGAAATCGGACTAAACGCTTTTGATGAATCCAGAGACGTTGAATTGCTCTTGGACGACGCCGAAAAAAAAGTTTTTTCTATTGGCCAAAAATCGTTATCCCAGCAATTTGTTTTGGTTAAGGATTTATTGGGCGAGGCTTTTGAAAGGATTGAGAATCTTTCAAAGCACAAGTCCATGTATCGAGGGGTCCCAACCGGCTTTAAGGCGCTTGACAATGTTTTATCCGGGCTCCAGAGATCGGATTTAATTATCCTTGCTGCTAGGCCCGGCATGGGAAAAACATCGTTGGCCCTTGATATCGCACGACATGTTTCTATTCATGAAAATCTGCCCGTTGGCATCTTTAGCCTTGAAATGTCCAAAGACCAACTGGTGGAAAGATTGCTGGCAAGCCAGGCAAATATTGACGCGTTTAAGATAAGAACCGGACGGCTTGAAGATGCTTCCGGGGTTGATGACTTTTCAAGATTACAGATTGCCATGGGCAGCTTATCAGAAGCTCCTTTGTATGTTGATGACGCCGGCACAACTAATATTCTGCAAATGAGGGCCATGGCCCGGAGGTTGCAAGCCGAAAGGGGCCTTGGAATGATTATTGTTGACTACCTCCAGCTTATGGAAACCAATAACAAGTACGCAACGATGATCCAGCAGGTAACCGAAAATTCACGAGCTTTAAAATCTCTTGCCAAGGAACTGAACATCCCGGTTTTGGTTCTTAGCCAGCTTTCACGGCTCGTTGAACAGCGGACGCCGCACAAGCCCATGCTTTCTGATTTGAGGGAATCGGGAGCCATTGAGCAGGATGCCGATGTGGTAATGTTTATTTATCGGGATGATTATTACAACGAAAACTCGCTTGAGCCTAATATTGCCGAAATAAACATAGCCAAACACCGGAACGGCGCCACCAAAACCATAAAACTTTATTTTGACAGACAAAGGACTAGTTTTAGGAACTTGGAGCAAGCTGACTACGCAGCAGATTACGCTCCAGAGTTAAGCGAAGGATAGGCTGTATAGCCAATTTTGCAGAGCAAAATTGAAATTTTCAATTCACAATTTTCAATTTTCAATGTCGGATTATATTAAAAAACTTACTGATTTGTTTGCCAAATTTCCCACTATTGGGCAAAGAACTGCCAACCGGTTTGTTTTTTATTTATTGAGATTGCCAAAAGAAAAAATTGACGAACTTACCGATGCCATCCAAAAAATAAAATCTACGGTAAAATTTTGCAGTTTTTGCTTTCAGCCTTTTGAACCGCTGGAAAAAGAAGGTTTGTGCTCAATATGTTCGGATCCAAAAAGAAATAAACAAATCTTATGTATTGTTGAAAAAGAAACTGATTTAATTTCAATTGAAAGCAAGAAAAAATATAACGGGCTTTTTTTTATTTTAGGAGGGAATATTTTGTCCATAAAAAAAAGCCCGACAAATGGGTTAAGGCTTGAAGAATTAAAAGAAAGAGTTAAGAGTTCTCCTCCAAAAGAGATAATTATTGCCACCAACCCGACTCCCGAGGGAAAAGCCACCTCTGTTTTAGTTGAAAAAAAATTAAAAGAATTACCAGACTCTGGCTGGAAAATAACTTACTTGGCAACGGGACTGCCAGTCGGCGGAGAACTTGAATACGCCGACGAAGAAACATTAAAATCGGCTTTTGAAGGCCGCAAATAAGTTTATTGTATAAAAAAAATGGCCAACTGAAGATTCTTTGGTGCCCAGGATGTTTTTTACACCTTGAGATATCTCCAGTTGGCCTGGGGGGCCGTACTCTTCGGCCCTTTGTTCAAAAAAAGTTGACAGGTAATCGCGTATCGCTGTGGCGATTTTCGCGCGTCGCGGCCTTGAACGCACTAAGCCTTGACCCTTAAGACTCCCTGTCAACTTCCCGGATCTTAGAAAAGAACAAATCCCTGGGAGATAAGTGCCCTGTTCCTGTTAGTCACACCGGCACGTTGGGTGACAACAGGACACTTTCCCCCAGAGAAAACCGCCTTGGGTTTTTTTATTTCATCAAAATCCCTGGGGAATAGAGCCCACTGCATGCTACACACCTCTAAGGCCCCACCCCCCAGAGAAGCTCTCCCTAACTATAATCATTTTATCAAGCGAAAAAGCCCCTGTCAATATTTAATTGTATTTTCATTTGTAGTAGGCCCGATCTTGGTACTGTAAATAAAGGTATTGGAGATTTTTTCTTTCGTTGGGAGTAATTTCACTTTTTAAAAGGAGGTTCATTTTTGCAATTTGGGAATTAATGTCAGAAGTTGGGTCAAAATAAATTTTCCAATTTTCGGATGTTGTAAAAATCAAAGGATTGGAAACAAAAACTTCTTTAATATCTATTTGGTTGTCTTTGAGATTTTTCTGGACACTGGAAATTTCATCTAAAATATTTTTTTCAATGACTTTCTCGCCCAAGTAAATTTCTTTATCGTTTAATTCTTGGCGAACAATAAGCATTTCTTTTGGCGTATCTTTTAACTCTTCAAAAATGGTGCCTTCTCCGTCCATTGAAAAACATTTTAATTCACAAAAAACCGCAGAAGGCTCTCGCTCCTCTATTTTTAAAGCCACGGTGTTTGGATATTTTTTTTGAATAACAACTGATTTAATTCCAGGAAAATTATTTAAAATGTTTTTTTCCAATTTATTTTTATCAAAAATCAGAATGCGATCACTAGTATTTGCTTTTACAAAATTTTTAATATCATCTTCCTTGACTTTTTGATTTCCCGAAACTTCGATGCTGCTGACGCGGAACTTTGGATAAAAAAGTGCAAAATAAGCAGCAATTGCTCCCAATGAAATAATTAAAATAAAAGCCAAAACCCATGGCCACTTGGCTATTTTTTTTCTCTTGAGCGCCCTTATTTTGGGCTTTATGTGTTTTGACCTGTAGTTCATAGTCCTCGCCTAATTCTTCTTACTGTTTCTACTAAATAATTTATCCAATACTTTTTTGAAATAATTAAATCTTGAGCTTTGACGTACTCATCTTTATAACCGCCAAATCCCATTTTAAAAAGGGTTGGGCCAGAGTACGGATGCCTTGGATTTTTTACCGGGTCAGAATATCCCCAAAAGTCATAAATTTTGCAGTCTCTTTTTTTGGCTTCTTTAATGGCTTTCCATTGCAAAAGATAGGAAGCGGGAATTTTTTTATACTCTGGCAGAAGGGCCGCGTGGTGGTAAAAAGCCATACCAGACCAAAAAATCCCGTAGGAAGCGGCAATGATCTTTCCCTGATACTTTGCCAGAAACAGGGCAATCTGGTTATCCGATACAAACGCCAAAAATTCTTTTTTAAAATATTCAAGTGAAAAGGGCACAAATTTTTGGTGCTTTACAACTTCCAAGTGCATCTTGTTAAAAATTTCAACATCTTTAATGTCAAAGCTTTGGAAAACTTCTACATTATTTTTTTCTGCTTGCCTTATAAGATAACGAGTGGTTTTCCTCATCCCATGCAACAATTCTTCTTCATTGGGCTCAATGTTTAGCTTCCAACTGGATTCTGGGTGAGTATGCAGCGGCCTCAACCTAAATCCTAGACTCTTAAATAAATCACTATTTTCTTCCGTTCTTTCCCAAATCGGATTCACTCGTATAAAATCCACTTTTTCCGTATTTGCTAAACTTTTTAGTTCGGGAACTAAAAAGTTTAGAACGTGTTTCATGTTCCATATTTCATGTTTCATGACGACCGGTCCATGCGGCACCAACAAAAAGCTACCTCTCTTTGCCGAATGCTTTATCACCAAAGCCACTGCCTCTAAATTTTCTTCATCATAAATTCCCCATCGCCAAATTTTGTTACCCAAAGAATTTTGGAATTCTCCCCAATTCCAAGACTGCAAAAAAGTTTTTTGCTGGCACCCCAAAAGAAACTCTTCCCACTCCTGTTTATCTATAATTTCTCTTATTTCCATTTTTCTATTGACAATATTTAACTAATTGTCTATTATTTACGTAGTACCATAATATAACATGGTATTTAATAATTGGTGCCCTTTGAGCACAAATTGGTTCGTGGGTCCGCAGGAACCCATTGTTGTTGCTCCTGTTACACACTACTTCTACAATTCCACATTCCTGTTGGGGTAGGTCAGGGCTCGAATGAGCTCATAACGAGACCTGATAATCACAGGACCGATCGCACACTTATAAAGTGATAGCGATGATTGGTGACAGCTCCAACAACCACGAAAAAACTTTAAGCCATAAGGTGCACGGTCTACACCTCTTGGCTTTTTTATTTACATAAATTTTTTTAAAAAATTTACTATTCTTTTTGCGTCTTCCATTGAAATATTAATGTGAGTTGGCAGGTTTAAGGTCTTTTTTGATAATTCCTCTGCATTTTTGCAACCGCCTATATTATATTTCATTTCATCTAATTTAGTATCGTCTGGAGCAATGGGAGTCGTATACCAATCCCCTAACAAAATATTTTTTTTGTGCCAGGCAGAGTAAATAATTTCGTGGGCTTTTGGGTGTTGAATTGCAAAGCGCAAAAAAATGTTCTCATTTTTTTGCGGTAAAATAAATTTTGTTCCGGATAGCTCATTATAATAAAATTCGGCAATTTTTTGGCGATGATCGTTAAATTTTTCCAATTTGTTAAATTGATTTTGAGCCATTATTGCCAAGGCATTGGGCAGAGCTTTTGGAAAATAATCCGGCTTCAATCCCCTTTTTTCCCGCCAGCTTACCGCTTTTGATAAAATATGAAACCATTGAGACAAAATCAAAAATATTTTTCCCAAATCCAAAAAGTTATAAATAGGCAGAATAATATAATTTAAAAAAATCGGATGGAAAATCTGCTGGAAAATCCAAAAATAGCTGGGATAACCGAATTCTTTTTGGAGCTGTTCTAATTTTTTTCCAATTTCAGGATCGTTGGTCACTGCCATTCCCCCATAAACCGAAGAAATTACTTTATCCCTCGAAAAACTGAAGAAGGTAGCTCTGCCAAATGTGCCGACGTGTTGATTTTTGTATTTTGCCCCGAGCGCGTGGGCACAATCCTCAATAACTGTAATATTATTTTCTTTTGCCAGTTTCATAATTTCATCCATATTGGCCGGCAACCCAAAGGTATGTTGAACAACTAAAACTATAGGCTTATTCGTACGAATAGGCCAATGATTACTTTTGGTATTGTCAATATTATTAATTTTATTTTTTAAATCTTCAACATTAATGTTAAAAGTTTCTTTATCGCAATCTACATAAATTGGATTTGAGCCGGCCCATAAAACGGGGTTTGGGACCGCGTTGCAAGTAAACGCCTGCAGTAAAACATCGCTTCCCTTTTCTAAGTTTAAAGATTTTAAAATGGCAAAAAGGCTTGACCTGCCGCTGTTGAAAGAAAAAGCGTACGTGACGCCAAGCCACCTTGCAAAATTTTTTTCCAATTCTTTGATTGCTGGCCCCCGTTTCCACTGCCACGGCCGAAATATTAACTTCAATGCCAGTCGCACATCATCTTTTTGGACATTTGGCGATAAAGAAATGGAAATCGGTTTAAATTTATTGAACATTTTAAATTTATTTTATAAAATTAAAAAGGCTTATTGGTTTGGTGAAAACCTTTATGGGAAATCCTTGGAGTGGGAAACACAAAACTTAAAACACGACACGCCATTTCATCTTCCAAAACACTTTAAGGTACCAAATCAATAAGCTTTTATTTTTCAAATAAAAATTGAATCAATCCGCTTGGCATTCGACCTTCTAATAAAACTGCGTCGCCGGATTTTAAAAATGTTGTTATCAGGGTAAAAATTTCTTTTGGGTTTTGGGAAAAAATAACCTTGGTAGGCGTCCCGACCGCAGTCGGGACGCCGCTTTTTATCTCTTCAAATTTTTCTTTAGTGGTAATAATGGCCATGTCGCAAACTTCGGCAATTTTTCCGCCAATTTCCCGGTGAATTTCGGCCGACTTTTCGCCCAATTCTATCAAGCAAGGCATGACAACCACCTTTTTGCCAGAAAAGATGCTCAAGTGATCCAAATCAGCCATTACGCCATCGGGATTTGAAGAATAGGAAGAGTCTATGACGTCAATGCCGTGGATTCCCTTTTTCAAGACAATTCCAGCTTGCTCTGGCCTGATGTTTTGGCAGGCCCTTGAAATTTCCTCCAGGCTCATCCCCAATTCTTTTGCCACCAAAATCGCCCCCAACATATTTTGCACGTTGTGCCTGCCCAACACATTGCCATGGACATGAGCCGCCCCCCCATCCCGAGCCAACGCCATAAAATCCACCGAATCTTTCCCGACCGAAATTTCCTGGGCCCAAATATCCGAATCAATTCTATCCTTTAAAATGGTATATATTTTTTTGTTTACAAAAGCATTTTTATAAAGATTCAAGCAATATTTATTGTCGCCGTTAACCACCAGCATTCCGTCCTTTGGTAAATTCTCCAGCAACTCTTGGCCACCTTCAGCCGAAAGCAAGTTTTCCATTGACCCAAAAGTTGCCAAGTGCTGTTCGTTGACTCCCGTTACCATTCCTATTTTTGGCTTTGCAATATCGCACAGCAGGGTTATCCCGCCTTTGTTGTAAGACCCCATTTCAACAATAAACACCTCGTGGCTTTCGTTCAATTCTTCTAAGATGGTTTTTGCAATGCCTATTTCCGAATTCCGATGATCAGCGGTTGAGAGCACTTTGAACTTTGTCGAAAGAATGGTAGCCAAAAATTCCTTGGTGGAAGTTTTACCATAAGAACCGGTGATCCCTATGACCGTTACATTTTTAAACTTTTTTCTTTTGTTCTTGGCTTTTTCTAAAACTATGTTTCTAGCCAAAACAAAAAACGGCTGAAACAACAAAACAACTGCCGAAACGATTAAGGGAACCAAAATATCAAAAACCAACAGCCAAAAAACAAAAACATTTATTCCAAAGTTCTTGAGAACTTGAGAACTTCTTACTGCGAAGACAATGGAAAATAATATTGAAAATAGTGCTAAAAATATTGTTTTTTTTGTCCAAACCGGCCGCTTAAATCCATTTTTAAAAATTAATAAAAGTTCCGCTAAATAAATTAAAAGTAAAACGTAAAAAGCCAAAAGAAAATTAACAAAAATCAAAACCAGCAAAAAAAATTTTGCCAAAAATATAAAATTAAAAAATATTCTTTTGCCTTTGTAGGTTCTAAAATGGTCTAAAAATCGGCCGATATGATATTCTTTCAACTGCCAAAGATAAATCCAAAAAAGGATGGCCTTAAAAGTTCTTATCAGCCAAAAAAAACTAAATATTTCAATTAATAACGGCATTTTCTAAAATTTTTTGAGTTAATATTTCTGGTATTTTATGTTGTAAATAATGGTCTCCATCAGAAATGACTACCAGTTTTGAATCCTGTATTTTTTTATGTATAATTTTTGCTTGATATAACGGCGTTGATTCGTCTTTATCGCCCCAAATAATAATTGTGGGAACTCTTACAAAAGCCAATTTTTCAGACAAATCTTCAGAGACAACTTTCAAAAAAGTTTTTTTCATTACTTCATCAGATTTTAAATAGTCGTAAGAGCCAATGAAAAATTTATAAAAAAACTTTTTGGCAAAATCGTAAAAAGGCAAAAATGAAAAAACTTTTACAACCTTTGAAATTTTTTCAAAAAATTTATTTTTAAAAGTTTTTTTTCTGACGCAAGCGGCCGCCACCAAAAATAATTTTTCTATCTTTTGGTTATATTTTATAGAAAATTTTGCGGCTACAGCTCCGCCAAAAGAATTTCCTAATAAATAAAAGCTATTTTTCAGCTCTGGAACCGAATTTGAAAATTCAAAAATCCATTCAACATAATCATCCAAGCTCCAGGGATTCGTAAGCGCCTGACTTTTTCCAAAACCGGGTAAATCCGGGATAAAAATCTTAAAACCTTTTTCAGCCAGTAGTTCTCCAACACTTCGCCATCTGTCATACTTTGACCCCCAGCCATGCAGAATTAAAAAAGGTTTTCCCTGGCCAAAAACCGCATAATTTACTTCAAGATTTTTAACCAAAACTTTACTTTCTATCATTTCTTGAGCTTAATCACCTTAAATCCAGTATATTTTTGAAGAATTTTAGGAATTTTTACGCTTCCGTCTTTTTGCTGGAACTGCTCGAGAATGGCAGGAAACAAGCGGCTGGTCGCCAACCCCGAAGCATTCAAGGTATGCACAAATTCATTTTTTTGGGTCTTTACATTCCGGTATTTTATGTTGCCCCGTCTTGCCTGATAATCCAAGGCATTGGACACGCTGCTGACCTCTTTATAATGTTCCATGCTCGGCATCCAGACTTCAATGTCCACGGTCTTTGCCATAGAACTTGAAGTGTCTCCCGTCGCCAACTGCACCGATTGAAAATGCAAACCCAAATTTTTAACCAGGGCCTCGGCATTTTTTCTCAACTCGTCAAAAGCTTGCCAGGACTTTTCGGGCAAGGTAAATTGAAACATTTCTATTTTGTTGAATTGGTGGCCTCGCACCATCCCCCGCTCTTCTTTCCGGTAGCCGCCTGCCTCCCTGCGAAAGCAGGTAGAATAACCAAAATATTTTTTGGGCAAATCTTTTTCGTTGAAAACTTCGTCCCGGTGGTAATTGAGCGCCATCATCTCTGAAGTAGCATTCAGACAGAGACCATCTTGGGTCCAGTAGAGGTCATCCCTGAATTTTGGCAAGTGCCCCGAGGTATAGGCCGACTGCTCGGTCAGCAAAAAGGGTGGAATTAAAAAGGTATATTTATTTTTCCGGTGAAAATCAACAAAGTAATTGAGCAAGGCCCATTCTAAGACAGCGCCATCGCCCTTGTACACCCAAAACCCAGATCCCGCAATCTTCACCCCCCGCTCGTAATCAATAATGTCCAAATCTTCCGCCAGCTGGATATGGTCTTTTGGCACAAAAGCAACCTTTGGCTTCTTGCCGAACTGTTGCAACACTTTATTATTTTCCTTTCCTCCCTCTGCCACGTCATCGGCCACAATGTTGGGCAGCTCCGATAATTTATTTTTTAATGCTTCCTCGGTTTGCCGAACTTTCTCGTCCAAATCCTTAATTTGCTCCCCAATTTGCCTCATTTTTTCAATAATTTCTGGCGTTGGTTTGGTTTTGGAATTCTTATTTCGCTCCGCTTTTAATTCCTCTACCTGTGTAATAAGACCGCGCCTTGTGTCATCTAAAGCAACAATCTCATCCAAATCAAACTCGCCCAATCCCCTTTTTGAAAGATTTTTCTGAATTTCTCCTTTATTTTCCCTAATTTTATTAATATCCAACATATAATCTATTGCATTATATAACCTAAGCTATATTTCGATTACCATTGTTATAATTTTATCTTATTTAACACAACCTGTAAACTATTCGCTTATTCGTACGAATAAGCGAATAGTTTAACTTTGGAAAAATTTAGAAATATCTTTTGGTAAATTTGGATTAATAAAGTAAAACTTATTTAGGCTCACCTGCCTGGAGTTAACAAGCCCGCTATTGGTTAATACTGAAAGATGTTTTGAGGTACTTCTAAATGACAAGCTAATCAGTTCACTAATTTGTCCAACTGATAATTCTTTTGCCTTAAATAAGTGATTTACTATGAGAAATCTCCGTTCGTTTCCAATTGCTTTGAAAATTTTTACTAAATTTTTATTCATATTTTTTATTTTATACCTATCAAACTATTCGCTTATTCGTACGAATGGACCTATAACAATCTTAACATGTAATTTAAATAACTTATATAACCTACATGTTAACACATCGTTATTTATTCAATAACGATGAATGGAATTTTTCTGGGTGAAATGGTTTTAAGCGCTCGATTTCAATTTTTAATCCCATTTCCCTTATTTTTTCTTCCAACTTTTCGGTAAAGTGGGTTTGATCGTATCCAAGGCAAATCACATCGGGCTTTATTTCGCCAATTATTTTATAGGGATTATCCCCTTCGTTCCCCAACCTCGCTTCACTTACCCATTCGCGCGAACGGGTAAGTAGATATTTTAACCTATCTTGTTCGTTAAATTTTGGCTTTCTTTTCTTAACCCTTTCAACGGTTGAATCTCTTGCCACCACCACAACCAAAAAATCGCCATACTCTTTGGCTTGCTTAAAAAAATTCAAATGGCCTTCGTGCAGGCCATCAAACGTCCCAAAAACCAAAACTTTTTTCATTCTATGTTCTTTTTATGTAAAATTTTCCTTTTATGTAATTTTCTATCACCTCAAAACTGGGGAAATATCTTGGAAAAGGTAAGTTATTAATGTCAAACCACCTCCACTCAACGATTTCATCCGGTTCCATTACCTTCGCCTCGCCCTCCCATTCACTTGTCAGAAGACCAACCGTCATAAAATGGGCGTGTTCGTTTTTACAATTATGCACCGAAATCACCCGAGGATTTTTAATGGCAATGCCGGTTTCTTCTTTTACCTCCCGTATGGCCCCTTGCTTAAATGTTTCCTGCCACTCAAGCTTTCCCCCGGGCAAGCACCACTCCCCAGCGCTTCTAAAAGCCGAATCAGCTTTATCTGGGTCAGGATGCCTCATCCCCAACAAAATTTTGCCATCCTTTTCTAAAATAACCCCAAACCCTGCTCCTACTTTCTTTTTCTCTTTTATTTCTTCCATAAATTTATTTAAGTGTAGCAAACTTGACAAATTGTCTCAACTATTGACATATATTTATAGTATGCTATAATTCACGTAAGGCATCGGGAATTTGCCTGGTGCACCTTTACTTCCCGAAAGGGCGGCAAATGGCTTGCCGAATTTCCATAGGAGGAAAAAGGCCATGCTAAAATTCACTGTTGTTACTGTGCAGTTGCAGGGTTCAAATCCTCAAATTGAGGGAAGCCGAGAACATGTCCTCGAGGAAGCGCAGAACATCTTCTGCGACAAACTCGCTGCGGTCACGAGCAGAACGGGAACCAGTAGACCGTACGGAGAAATCGTGGCTGTGGAATTCCCATGCCTTGATAATGGCTTCTGCTTCTACGCACTGGTTCGCAGCGAATAGTAGTCGCCGCTACAATGAAGAAATGGCAATGCCTTGCAAGTTGTGCGAAACAACTTGACACACCACGGATGGCAACATCGCGTGGTTTTTTTCGCCGAAAAATCCGCCTTTTGACGGATTGTATTCGGGGCATTCGGATGCATTTGTAGATTAGAATTATCCTTATGCACGAGGTCGCATAAGTGGAAAAATCTGCGTCTCCCGAGCTGGTTTGTCCATCAAAAAGGAAAATAATCTTTCTGAAACGCCAAAGCCGCAGGTTGGAGGCATACCATATTCCAAAGCTTCAACAAAATCTTTATCAAACATTTGGGCTTCTTGATCCCCTGTTTCGCGCAATTGTTGCTGTTCTGCAAAGCGGGCGGCCTGGTCAACGGGGTCGTTCAATTCGCTAAACCCCTTTCCGTTTTCAGAGCCCGCGATAATCACCTGGAAGCGCTCAACTAAATCCGGATGCTTTTCCATACGCTTAGCCAGCGGCTCCATAACCACCGGCACGTTGATCAAAAACCCCGGGCCGGCAATATTTTTGCGGCAGTATTTCCACAAATTATCAATAGCGCGGGTTCTATTAAAGCCCTTTTTATCATATTCAATCTTTAATTTCTGCAGCTGTTTTTCCATTTCAGGCAGCGTGGCTTCCAGAATATTTACTTTCGTGTGTTTGCTGATAGTAGAAACATAGTCATACTTTTCCCACGTTTTACCAAAGTCAACCTTAAAGCCGCGAATAGAAAACTTCAGTGTGCCAAAGGTTTTTTTGATAACATATTTATACATTTCTTCTACCATATGCATGCCCTGCTCATAGTCTGAATACGCCTGATAAAATTCCATGGCCGTGTAATCTTGAAGGTGCTCGGCATCCATGCCTTCGTTGCGGAAGACCCGGCCGATTTCAAAGACTTTTTCGAAGCCGGCCACCATCAAGCGCTTTTGCCACAATTCCCCGATGGAAATACGCAAATAGACATCTAAATCTAGCGCATTATGATGGGTGATAAATGGCCTGGCATCAGCCCCGCCAGTTTGGTTTTCTAAAATAGGAGTCTCCACTTCCAAAAATCCTTTTTCCATTAGGAACTCCCGCATTGAATTCCAAAACACCGCTCTTTTACGAACCATCTCTTTGACTTCCGGGTTAAATAAAATATCCAAATAGCGCTTTCGCAATTTTTCTTCAACATCCTGGAGTCCGTGCCACTTTTCTGGCAAGGGCAAGAGCGACTTTGCCAGCATTTTATAATCTGAAGCTTCAATTGTTTGCTCGCCTCTTTTGGTTTTTATTAATGCTCCTTTTATTTCAACAAAGTCGCCAATGTCAAAGTGATCAATAAAAAATTGGTAGCCTTTTTCGCCCAGATTATCCTGTTTAATAAGCCCCTGAATCTTTCCTTTATCCTCCCAAATTTTGCCTCGCAAAATTTGGGAGGACGAGCCATCGTATAAATCCAAAAATGTGGCGCCGCCGTGGCCTCGCAATGCCATAATTCTTCCTGCCAAAACAATTTCTTTTTTGGACTTTGAAAGTTTAGAAAACTTTTCCAGGGCCTCGGCAATGGAATGGGTCCTCTTGGTTTTAGCCGGATACGCCAAAAGCCCCGAATCCTTTAGGGATTTTAATTTTTGAAGCCGAACTTTTCTAATTTCATCAATAGAGCTCATGTGTGATTTATGAATTGTATCAAAATTGGTTCATTAGAACAACAATTGACTTATTAAATTTTATATGATAAAGTTAATCTGTTAGTGATTTACGTTAATGCTTCACTACTTGCTCTTTCACAAGGAGCCCGTCATGCATACGGCTTTGAGATTGATTGGATTTTCTATTTTGTTGTTTTTTATATCTTTTCTTCTCACGATTTGGTCTGCCATTGATAGTTTACAGAAAGGAAGTGGGTGGTTAGCAGTATATCAATTCAGTGGGGCGGTAGGTTTTTTGGGAGCAAGTATTATGGGTTACATTGCTCATTGTTTTGGAACTGATATAAAAGAATTAAATGAGTTCTATAAAAAGAAAATATAAATCAAATCGTCTAATGGTTTGAATAGGGGCGGAAGATATTCGTTCTCTTTTTTTTACAAAAAATCCATCCCTATATCCTATATCCTATATTCTAAATCCTAAATTCTATTTTTTAGAAAAATATGCAAAGCATATTTTCGGCGCTCGTTCGGGAATAAAATAATAAATTGCAATTTATTATTTTATTCCCTCTCTCGCTTGAAAATAATATTGCAAAACATCATGCGCCACGGGCAAAGTGGCGGCGCGGAAACCATTCACAGATTCAATTGTGGCAACAAAAACTATTTGGGGGTTGTCGTACGGCGCAAAGCTTGAAGACCAGGTGTTATAAAAACCTGGCTTGTTGGTTTCTACCGTGCCGGTCTTTCCGGCAACGGCAACCGGCAAATCATCAAGTATATGAGAAGAACCATAATCTTTTTGGACGCCGTCCCTCATCCCCTCTCTCACAACTTCTAAATTTTGCGGGTCAATTCCTATTTGGCCAGTTGCCTCGGACTGAAATTCTTTTACAACGGTTGGCTTTTCCCTAGAGGAATCCATTATTTTTTGAACAATTTGTGGCTTGTATAAAGTCCCGCCATTTGCAATGGCGCAATAAGCTACAGCCACCTGCAATGGAGTCACCTGCAAATCAGATTGGCCAATGGAAAGGTTATAGGTATCTCCATCCCACCAACTTTCATTTTTTGTTTGCTTTTTCCAGTCGGGTGAAGGAACAAAGCCTTTAAATTCCCCGGGCAGGTCAACACCTGTTTTACTTTCCCAGCCAAATAAATCCAAATATTTTTTGATTCTTGAGGGCCCCAACCCCTGCTGGTTTCCATATCCCCCGCCAACCGTATAAAAATAAATATTTGAAGAAACGGCGATGGCTTTTCTCATATCTACCAATCCATGGGGCGTCACTCCGGAAAATTTGTAAACTACACTTGGATCGTATTGGCTGTGGATCAAAATATATCCTGGATCATTTATAATTTTTTCAGGAGAAATTATTTTTTCTTGTAAGGCTCCCGATGCCAAAAATGGTTTTATGGTTGATCCAGTTGGATATTTTGACGCAATTGCCCTATTAAAAAATGGTTGAGAAGAATCTTGTTGTAATTTATTAAAATCTTCCTGCGAAATTCCTTTTGAAAAAATGTTATCGTCGTAAGCAGGATAAGAAACCATTGCCAAAACGGCTCCTGTTTTTGGATCCAAAGCCACGGCCGCCCCCTTTTTAGCTCCAATATTTTTAATTGACTTCTCCAATGAATCATAAACTTTTTTTTGCAGATCCTCATCAATATTTAAAACTAAATTGTATCCTTGCTTGGGCTCAGATAATACTTTATCCCCTCTTTTTATCCCGCTTGCATTTTTTATAATTTCTGTCATGCCAGGAACACCCCGTAATTCATTTTCGTAAAACTTTTCCAAACCGTCTTTGCCAATATTGTCATTGGATTGGTAATTATCGGCATTTGCCAATTCGTCCTTATTTATTTTTCCAACATAACCCAAAACGTGTGAAAAAACAGAGCCCGTTAAATAGCTTCTGGTAGTGCCATTTTCTATCTTGCAATCTGGAATATCATTTTTTCTTGCTTCCAAAACAAGGAGTGTCTGTTGGTCAACATTTGATCCAATTAAAACTTTTGGGTCTTGTGAAGTTTCAATTTCATTTTTTAAATCATTAAAATCTTTTTTGAAAATATGAGCTAAGACTTGGGTTTCTTTTGTAAAGTTATCGCTGTTTAAAGAAAGTCCTTTTTTATCACAAACCAAGTCAAAAGCCGGAGAATTTAAAACTAACTTTTTTAAATTTTTATCGTATATTATTCCCCGCTCGGGTATTATTAAGTTAACGCTTCCCCTATTATTCTGGCTGGCAATGTACAATTTTTTGCCGTTAATAATTTGAAAATAAAACGTTCTCAAAAAGAGGGTGGCCAACAGGATAAAAAACAATCCAAAAATTGAGTAGATAAACTTTTCGTTGATCCGTACCTCAAACTTTTTTTCAGAGAGTCCTAGCTCATCTTCCTTTTGGTGGGCCAACTTGTCCAAAAAAACCTCATGGGTTTCTATATCGCCAAAAGATTCTTTTATTTTATATTTACTTTTAAAATCCATTTAAAATAACTTTAGCTGGTTTTCGTTGCCTTTTACACCGACAAATTTTCTGTAGATGTAAAATCCAGCCACGGCAAAAATTAAGTTATAAACTAATCCAATAATAATATTTAACCCAAAAACAAATTCATAATGGAAAATAATGGAGAATAAATATAATAATGCGTTATAGATAATAAAACCCATGGAAAAAACAATTATGAAGTAAAAAATGGGATATATTTCGCTCTTTTTGAAAAAATAATTAGCTAATTTTTGAAAAAATAAAACGGCTAGCAATGAAACTATTGAAATTCCAAAATAAGATAAGGAAAATACATCTAAGAAAAATCCGGCCATTAAAGCAATAAAAAAACCTTCTCCTTTTGTGTCAAAAAAAATAAAAATCATAAACAAAATAAAAACAAAGTTGAGTGTAGCTCCATTTATGCCAAAATAAGGAGAAAGACTGGTTTGAAACAAAGACAAAACAAAAAAAATCAGGAAAATAATTATATATTTTAAAACCGTGTTTATCATTTGAGATAGTTAGTTATAATAAAAAGATTATCGGTATTTTTGGGGTCAAAAAACGGTTGTATAGTTGCTGTTTGAAAAGGTTTTAGGTCGTTTTTACTAACTGAATCAATTTTTCCGACCAATAAGTTACTAGGAAATACCCCTTCAAGGCCAGAAGTAATTAAAATATCGTTTTGCTTAATTTCAACATCAGAATTTACCAGGTCTAAGTATAAAGATAAATTTCCAGAGCCTTTGATTGCCCCATGAACTGGGTTTTTAGATGGGTCATCATTTTGGACTTTTACGTCAACCGTACTGTTTTTATTTGAAATTAAAATTGCCTGGGAGAATTTTTTATAAACTTTAAAAATTTTCCCATAAAGAACTTTTTGACTGGAGATAACCGGCATATTTTCTGAAATTCCATCATCGGAACCCTTATTAAGCAAAATAAAATCATCATTGAGTCCGGCAACTTGGGCCGAAACTATTTTAAAATTATCTTTTTGAGTGTTTTGCAAAGCCTCTTTTTTGGCTTGGTTTTCAATTAAATTACTTTGCAATAAAGAAATTTTTGAGAGCAACTGTTGATTTTCCTGGATTAATTGATCGTTTTTTTGTTGTAAATTTTTAAAGCTCCAAAAAGAATTAAAAAAATCCGAAGTCTTATTTCCAGCCTGCCGAAAACTTTCGGCTAGCGGAAATGAAACAAAATAAAAAGAGTTTTTTATTTGGCCTTGGAAAATATTTAAAAATAATATTAAAAAAATTAAAATTCCAGTACGAATTACAGATTTTTGAAAAAGAAAATTTTGCCTTTTGATGTATAAATTCATAGTTAATAATGCAGTTTAACAAAATTTTAAATGTCAATCAAATTTCATAAAAAATAAGTTGAAAACTAAAAAATCTCTTTCAACCAAAAATCGCCGTTGTTGGCGATTTTTTAGTTGAAATTAAGTTCTCTGGTGGCAACTTACCTATTCACCCCGCTAAGCGGGGCTTGAGCGTCACACTACTTCACCCCGCCAAAATTAAGTGCTTAAGTGAGGACTACCTACTCTCGCGTTCATCACACTACCATCGGCCTTGGAGTATTTCACTTC
>CAZAAH010000011.1:0-20290 GCA_964483475.1 uncultured Candidatus Saccharibacteria bacterium | reverse complement strand
GCCCACTGAGGTGCTCTTCGCGCCCTTTTCAACCCAAATTTTTTCCTTTCTCTCATTCTTGAATCCCTGGTCAAATAACCAACTTTTCTTAATCTCTTTTTAAAATTATTGTTAAAATCTACCAAAACTCTGGCGGTGCCATGCCTAACTGCTTCTGCCTGGCTATTTCGCCCGCCTCCCCTCACAATGACCGTCACCCTGAACTTATCGAGACATTTCATTTTTCTCAACGAAGCGGTTACTTTTTCCTGATCTTCTTTTAAAGGAAAATACTGTTCGTACGGCTTATTGTTAACTAAAAACTGCTTTTCTCCCCTGGTATACAGGCGAACTCGAGCTGTCGCAGTTTTTCGACGCCCAACCGCCTCAAAATAACGATCTGGCTTTGATGCCAACTGTTTTTCTATTGCCTCTTGTATTCCATTGCCATTTTCTAAGTCGTTTTCCAAAACAGCCGGCTCTTGAACAACCGCTGCCGGGGCTTTTTCTTCAACAACCTTGGTAGGCTTTTTAACTCTCGGTTTTTTTGTTTTTACTTCTGCCATGATTTACTTTAATTTATGATCACCAAGCACCGAAATTTTTTCGAAATTTGGTGCTCGGTTTTCGCTAACGCTCAAACTTTAATCTTTTAATTTGTTTTGCCCTTAATTTATTTTTGGTGAGCATTCCCATGACGGCCTTCCTAAATATTTCAGACGTTCCCTTTTTTATCTGCAGCTCTTTCATGGTTTGCTTTTTTAATCCTCCAAGGTACAGCGAATGCCGATAGTATATTTTATTTTCAAACTTTTTTCCGGTAAACTTCAATTTATCAACATTTTTAATGGTAACAAAATCACCAATGTCTTTATAGGGAGCAAAACCGGTCTTGTTTTTACCTCGCAACAAAACTGCCACTTCTGTGGCCAATCTTCCCAAAACTTTATCCGTTGCGTCAATGATATGGTTGTCCCTCTTTATTGCTTCCATATTATTTCACCAATTCTATTATTACCATTTTTGCCCCGTCTGACTTCCTTGGCCCAAGCTTTATAATCCTGGTATAGCCTCCCTGCCTCTCTAAATACTGTGGTGCAATTTCGTCTACCAGTTTTTTGGCAATCTGTGGGGCTAAATAACTATTTAAAATTTTTCTATTAGAAAGCTGCTTATCCTTGGCCCTGGTAATAAATTTTTCGGCAACCATTTTCAACTCTTTTGCCTTGGCCTCGGTGGTCATGATTTTCCCATGCAGGAAAAGACCGGTCGCCAATGATTTTAAAAGCGCCTTCCTTTGACTTTTTGGCCTTGATAAAATGTTGCCTTTTTTATTTCTTTTCCTCATTATTCAGGTTTTAATTCCAATCCTAACTTTTTTAATTTCCTTTTTATTTCTGAAATCGCTTTGTCCCCCATTCCATCCATTGCAGAAAGCGTCTTTTCAGATTTTTCTGCGATGGCCCCGGCTGTGGTAAGTTTATTTTCCGTTAAAGCATTAAGTGTTCTTGTTGATAACTTCATATCTTCGATGCTGGTATTTGTGGCGTTCCCCCCCCCAGAAACCTTCACAACTTCTTCTTTGTTGCCCTCAAAAATAATGTTGAAATGCTTGATTAATATTTCGCTTGCCCGGTAAAAAGCTTCTTCTGGAGTAATGGTGCCGTCGGTTTCTATGTCAACATTTAACTTATCAAAATCTGTCCTACCGCCCACGCGCATATTTTCAACCTGAAAACTGACACTTCTAATCGGAGTAAAAATAGCATCCATGGCAATTACACCTATCTCTGACTTTTTAATATTTCGTTGTTCCTTTGGCTCATAACCCACTCCCTTCTCTATGGTAATTTCCATGTTAAACTCGGTTTTTTTATCGGTTATGGTAGTTATATAAAGCTCTGGGTTAACCAGTTCTATTTGAGGAAACATTTTAAAGTCCTCACCCGTAACTTTTTTCTCTCCCTTGGCTTTTAATTCTACCTTGTGGGTCGTGCCCTCGTGAATTTTAAACCTCAAATTTTTGACATTCAAAAGTATCATGATCACATCTTCCAGCACACCCGGCATCGTAAAAAATTCGTGGGGTACGCCTTTTATTTTTACCTCGGTAACGGCCACGCCCTCCAACGAAGACAATAAAACTCTTCTTAAGGCGTTGCCAACGGTAACTCCGTAGCCAGGGTAAAGTCCCTGAACCTCAAATACAGCCTGATTTTTTCCTTTTTTAATTACTTTTGGCGGTAACGGAAGCGGAATCATATTTAGATTTTGGATATTGGGTGTTAGGTGTTAGATACGTTTTTTAACGATTATCGAACACCCAAAACCTAATACCTATTAACGTGAATAAAACTCAAAAATTAATGATATTTCAACTGGAGGATTGACCTCGGCCAAACTTGGATAGCCGACAATTTTTCCTTCTAATTTTTCTTTATCAATGGTTAACCAGCTGGGCGCTTGCATTTTTTTAATATCAGCAGAAAGATCTTTAAAAATCAATTTCTTTTTTTTGTTTTCTTTAATGCTGATGGTATCGCCCTTTTTAACTTTAAATGACGGGATGTTTACTGGTTTGCCATTTACCAAAAAATAAGCGTGGGAAACCAATTGCCTTGATTGTTTAATGGTCTTAGCAAAACCTAATCTTAACATAACATTGTCCAACCTTATTTCAAGCACTTTGATAAGTTCGTCTGCAAAGTTTTCGACTTTATTCATTGCCAGAGTTTCTTTTATGTATCTTTTAAATTGTTTTTCAGACAAATTATAAAGCCGCTTCATGGCCTGCTTTTCCTGCAATGATTTTTTATATTCAGAAGAGGTTTTTCTTCGCTTTCTTCCCGTTGGTCTTTCGGGAGCAGCTGAAAAAGTTTGGCCCGGCCCGGTATTTTTAGTTTTTAAATTATCTTTTTCCATTTTTATTTTTATACTCGTCTTATTTTAGCAGGCCTTACTCCGTTGTGGGCAATTGGAGTTACATCTTTTAAGGCCGTGACATTTAATCCTTGGTTGACTAACGTCCTCAAAGCCGACTCCCTTCCAGCCCCTATCCCTTTTATAAAAACTTCCAATCTTTCCATTCCTAATTTCTTACAAATGTTGGCTATGGCTTCGGCCACCCGTGAGGCCGCAAATGAAGTTGCCTTTTTGGTTCCCTTAAAGCCCACCGACCCAGCTGACTTTGAAGACAAAACCTGTCCGTTTGAATCAGTTAGAGTAATGATAGTATTGTTGTAAGAAGAGGATACATAAATTCTGCCAGCCAAAACCCTTTCGGTTTTTTTAACCTTAACCTCTTTCTTTATGTTTGCGTCAACCTTTTCTTTTTCCTTTATTAAATCCTCTTGATTTGTTTCAATAATTTTCTTTTTTCCCATTTTTTCTTGAAACTTTAATCTTAAAACTTAAAACTTTTTGTTTATCAAGTTTCAAGCTTCAAGATTCAAGTTTTATGTAGGTGATGCTGCTGGCTTTCTTCCTGATCCCATCGTTTTTCTTACATTTCCTCTAATGGTCCTGGTATTTGTCTTTGTTCTCTGTCCCCTAACCGGTAATTTTTTAATATGCCTCAATCCCCTCCACGTCCCAATATCCTTTAATCTTTTGATATTTATCATGACTTGCCTTCTCAAATCCCCTTCAATTTTGTAATTTTTTTCAATTAATTCTTTTAAATCGTTAACCTCCTTTGGAGTCAAATCTTTGGCTTTCTTATTGATATCAATCTTGGTTTCTTCTAAAATTTTTCTAGCCAAACTCCTGCCTATTCCGTGAATATAGGTTACTGCTATCTCTATTCTTTTGTTTTCTGGGATATTTACCCCGGCAATACGCGCCATGGTTGGTGTTGGGTGTTTGGCGTTGGGTGTTAGTTTCGTATCTAATTATCTAACACCTAAAACCTAACACCTAAGTTAGCCTTGTCTTTGCTTATGTTTTGGATTTTTTTTACAAATAACATAAAGCTTTCCCTCTCTTTTGACGATCTCACAATTGTTACAGATTTTTTTTATTGACGGTCGAATTTTCATGGCTAAGTTTAAAGTCTTTAAAGTTATAAAGTTTATAACAGCTTAATGAACTTTACTAACTTGATGAACTTTTAACTATTTCAATCTATACACTATTCTCGCCTTTTTATCATCGTAAGGCGTCATTACCAAAGTCACTTTGTCTCCAGGTAAAATTTTAATTCGGTTTAATTTCATTTTACCAGACAAAAATCCATGGACTTCCCTGCCGTCAGCCAATAATACCTTAAAAAAGGCATTTGGTAAAGCCTCTATAACTCTCCCCTCCAGCTTTATAATTTTCTTATTATCTCCGGCTTGATTTTGATCTGACGGAGTACTATTTGTGCTATCTTGCATTTATAACAATATATAACAATAATACTAACAAATTTAATTATTTTCGTCAACTCTTCACAATAAAATTAAACAAATGAGGTAAAATTCTAACCCAAACAACATTCTGACATTCTCAAGAATGTCAGAATGTTGTTACACAACTTCAGATTGATAACATTCCACACAAGCTATTTTTTGATATCCAAGTTCTGGAGAATAATAGTGAGTTATTTCTTTTTTACAAAACCAGCAAGTTCCTTTTTGGGGATATATCATAAGCGTCATTGGTTTGAATCGCGAAAGCGTACGGTAGTCAAAATGATAACGTGGTAATGGGATATCATGCTCTCGGTAAAAAGCTAACTCTTGAGAAGATATATTAAAACTCATTTTAGTTCTCGGGCAGATAATTCTCTGGCCAGAAATACTGTCTAGCACACTATCAATCTGATCTGGCAATTCGTCGCCGCTTACTGCTCCATCATACGAAACAACTTCTGGCTCGTCCCATAGTCCGTTAATTGCTTTTATGGCTTCTTGTGTTTCTGGGAAGAAAATATTTGCCAGAGAAAGATTATATCCAGAATAGGCCATTTGCAACGGAAAAAATCTTCCCCAATCGCTGTTTTGTTTCATATTATTTTTAATTTTATCTATGAGGGCAAAATATTCTTTTTCCTCATATTGCTTATTAAGTATGCAGTATTTTTTCTTTCGCAAACCAATACAACCAAAACAATATTCACAATCTTCACAATAATCAAGATATGAGGAATATCGGCAATTTGAAGAATGGGAAGTAGCTATGGTTTCATAAACATAAGCATCGACTGCCGATAGCGCCGCTTTTTCTGCAATACTTCCGACACTATCAATCACATCCTTATACTCAAACCCCCTAAAGGTATGCCTCACATTCTCTGACTTATCTACAAAATAACAATCAAAGCAATTTTTGGATTCGGTAATAAAATTTCCACTTGAATTAACTTCTTTAAAATTAAAATGGGCTCGATGAATTACATTCTCTTTAACAACTTTTTCAAATTCCAATTTTAATTTTTGAATTTCAGTCCATGACCGCGTGTTAAATTCTCTTAGTTTTTCAAAATACTCATCTTTAGAATATTGTTTGTTAAAAATGCAGTATTGCTTATTACGAAGATTCCAGCACATAAAGCAATTTGTGCAATTACGACAATCATAAAGAAATTTTGAATCAATACAGTTGTGGGAATTTGACGAATACTGCAACTTATAACATTTAAAGCAATTTAGGCAATCGTAAGAAAGTTCTGTTTCAAAGCAATAAGTAAGATCTATAGAATTTTTGCAGCTAAAAGTTCTATAACCATAGCTTAAAAACTCACAGTCTAGCAAAGATCGGCAAAGATAGCAGTCTTTTGAACTCCAAACATCATCTGACCAATCACAATTCACGTTTTTTGTTCCCGATTGATGAGGATGAGGCACTTTTGCCTGTAGTATTTGGAATTGTTTAAAAAATGAATCTGTTTCGTTATAATCTACGCCACAACTCAGTAGATCCCATTCATCTGATACAAATTCATTCCTGTTATAAAGAGGAAATTTTACCGATTCTGGAAATGTAGTTATAATATTTTTCCCGCTAAGCGCCGAGACAGTTTTGCGAAATTTCCCAAATACCCAAAAAGCCAACAAATGTTTCCACCTGCAGTATGAGCACAAATCTGACGGAGGTATATCTAAACGATTATAAAACGCAAAGTCGTCGGGTTCAATCGTGAACTCGTTTTTGCAATTTTGACATTTTTTAACTTCTTGTTTCATGTTTTAGGTTTCATGTTTTATGAATTGAGTGACCGCCGAATTGTTCCCGTAATGCTGATAAAATTTTCCCCTCGTAGCTGGGATTATTTTTTGATTTTACCCTGAATTTCAATGCCTCCTCAATAACTCTTGCCTTTAATCCCAGCTCTTTGGCCGTTTTCACGGTCCACTCCCCCTCCCCGGTATGCCCAACAGAACCCGAAACATCTTTTAAATCTTCCGTATGGATTTCAAATGCTTTTTTAAGCCAACCCACCAGCCTGGATTCAATGACGCTCCCGTTATTATAAACATCAGCCACCTTTGACAAATTAAGATTGTATTTTGAATTTTTTAAAATTGAGAATCCTTCGGCGATTGCCTGCATCATACCATACTCAATGCCATTGTGAATCATTTTTACAAAGTGGCCGGTGCCAGGACTGCCAAAAAACTGGTAGCTCTGGTCTTTTGAAAGGTCATAAAAAAGCGGCTCCAGTTTTTCAAAAATTTCTTGGTCTCCGCCGATCATCAGAGCCGGGCCTTCGGCAGCTCCCTGCGGCCCGCCCGACACCCCAACATCAACAAAATGAATGCCCTTTGCCTTGAGTTTTTTATGGCGCCGCAGTGAATCTTTGTAAAATGAATTGCCCCCGTCAATAATCACGTCTCCCCTTTTTAAATAGTTCATCAATTCTCCAATGGTTTCATCAATAATTTTTCCAGCCGGAAGCATCAGCCAGATAATCCGCGGCGCAACAACCGATGCAGCCAATTCTTGTAAAGAGCTTGCAACCTCCAGCGACCCAACCTTTTCTGTTGATTTATCATAGCCAACAACGTGCCAGCCTTTCGTCACAAGTCGTTTTGCCAAGTTTCCGCCCATTTTTCCCAAGCCAACCATTCCAATTTGCTTTTTTATGTGATGCCTAATAGATAAAGCGTCATTGATGAAGTTTGATGCCATGATCGGCTCGTTGGTATCTGGATTATACTGGGCAAGGGGCACGGCGTTTTCCTTCCAGGCCTGGGCAATGGGGTCGGTAAAGCGCCACATTGCCATCATCTCCTGGGTGCTGACAAAAAGGGTTTGGTCGCCGGCGATGGCATCCAAAATGAGCTTTGCATACTCTTCAATGTACTGCAGGCCCCCTTTCTCTCCCCTCAACAAAAATTCAAAATTCCTTTTTTCCATTTCAAACTCGTGGCCGGGCTTTTTGGACCAAAATTGGATTCTGATGGCCTCGTGGGGCTCCAGAGAAATAATCATTTTGTTGACAAAATGCTCTTGTGACGAAGGGTAAAGGCAGGGCGAGGGGTGCTTGAAGGTTATCACCATTTCTTTTATTTGTTCTTTGAGCCTCTTGCCGCTTTCCAAAATAATGGGGACTCCCTCAAACTTTCCCGACCCTAAAAAGGCCCTTACCTTAAAATAAGTTTCAGTTTTTGAATTTGTTTTGACTCCAGCAATTTTTTTGTAGCCCTTATATTGGGCGCGAAAGGTAAACCGTTCAATTTCTTTTTTTGAAGGAACAGCCAGCAAATTCAAAACCTCTGCCCTGGCTTTTCTGATGACTTCCGCCGTAAAGCTTCCGGGATTATCCATGGCAATCAGGGCCAGCATCTGGAGCATATGGTTTTGGCCGACATCCTGCAGGGCCCCGACGCCGTCGTAAAAACTTCCCCGTTTTTCAACTCCGATGGCCTCGTGAAGCCTAATTTCTACCTTATCAATTGAATTTTTATCCCAAATTTTTTCAAAAAGATTATTGGAAAAGCGAAAACCCAAAATATTTTGAAGCATTTCTTTGGCAAGGTAATGGTCAATCCTATAAATTTGAATCTCTTTAAAATATTTTCCCAAAAGTTTGTCCAAAGATTCTGCAGTTTTTAAATCTTTGCCAAAAGGTTTTTCAACCAAAACTCGGCTCCAGCCTTCCTGCGGGCTGCAGGGAATGGTCAATCCCGACTGGGCAAGATTTTTAAATATGACTTCGTAAAACTGCGGGGGCACTGCAAAATAAAAAAGCTTGTTGGAGCAAATCCCCCACGAGTCGTCAATTTCTTTTAATTTTTTGGCCAAAGAAGTATAATCTGTTTTTTTTTCAAAATGGCCCTTGTGGTAAGAAAAAATATCGCAAAACAATCCGCAGGTTTTCAGGTGGATGTTTTTATTGTTGGTGAGGGCTTTGAAAATAATGCCGCCAAAAGACTCATCTGACAGTTCCTGGTTGGAAAAGCCGATTATTTTAAAGTGAGTTGGGAGCTTGCCATTTTTAAATAAATGAAAAAGAGAAGGAACTATTTTCTTCTCCATTAAGTCCCCCGTCGCCCCAAAAATGATAAATATCGTAGGAATATTGGTCGTTTTAATGCTCATGAAATATGCTTTATGATAACAAACTTAATAATCTTCCAAAAGCCTTGACGAAAATAATTAATAGTGTACAGTTAGATTGTAACAGAGGAGTGGTTCGAGGCGCCGAGTTCGAAGGCAATAACAGCCTTGTAGGCCACCACTCCTTGCTCTTTCAAAACAAAGGGGACGTCATGTACGTGATCGTGGTTGTGGATAAAGGAACCCGGGCTTTATGCCAAACATTCGGAACATTCACAGACCAGGAAGAAGCTGCAAGAGCCCTTCTGTCAAATGGTTGGATCCAAAGTAAATTCTCAAATGAAAACTTCAAGAAAATTTTGAAATTTGATGAAGACCTACCGGAAGATAAGTACATTGCATTTATTTCTGAACTAAAACCTCCAGAAAAAATGATTTGACTTCCCTGTCGCAGGGCCCAACGGGTTTGTAAAAACGAATGTCTGGGGCTTTTTTTATTACAAACTTTAAATCCGCTATATTTCAAAAAAACATTCTAATATTCAATTGAATATTAGAATGTCTGTATTCGTAATTCGTAATTCGTAATTCGTAATTCTTAATTCTCAATTAGTTTCTTGAACTCTTCCACCATCGGAACATCGTTTGGCTCTGCGCCGTAGAGTTTGGCAGTATGGTAGGCCACCCAATCAGCCAAGAGAAGTGATGAAAATATTTTGTAAAATGGTCCCTCGCCCTCAATGCTCACCTCTTCAACTGGCAATCCCCTATGTTGGTATAATTTTTTGGTAATTTCCATTCTCTTTTGAATTCTTTTGTCATCAGCTTTATCACTAAGAAAAATAAAATAAAATTCTTCAGAAAGGTTTCTTGTTTTTTCGTTTGAGTCAAAGCCGGTCATTTCGTTGTGATTCAATTCAGGAAAAACATTGTAAAAAGCCGGTATTTTTCCGGTTTCGTTAAATTTAATTTTCCAATTGTAAGCGATAGCTTTATTTTCATTTGAAGAATAAATAACCGGCACATAGCCTTGCAATTTTTCCGCCAAATTTTTTCCTTTTTCTTCAAAATCTTCTGGCTTTAACGACTCCGCTAATTTGCTAACTCTTTTCAATTCCCCATCTTCTCCCATCAGCGCTAAAAGGGCTTTGGTACTTAATCCAAGAGCAAGGCGCGGCTGGATTCCCATGTCGGGCAGTTTAACATACGGAATATCATGTTCCTTAGCCAGCTCTATCAATTTGCCGCCAACTGACATCACCGCCATATTCAATTTCTTTTTCAGAGCCGCTTGAAAAGCGTCAATCACTTCCTCGGTATTTCCCGAATAAGAACTCAAGATGACCAGCCTTTCTTTCATTCCTTTTTCGCTAAGCTGTGGCAAGCCGTAATCCTCGTGGATCAAAATATTCTTCAAGGGATCCATTGACTGGATGAGGTCGACCGCCAGGTGCGACCCGCCCATCCCAACCAAAACAAACTTGCTGAATTTCTTTAGGGGCCCGTTTTTTATTTCCGGCTCAAACAAAAACTGCTTTGGAAAACTTTTTATGGCCTCATGCATATCCATAGTGAAAATTTAAAATTTATTGCTTCATTATAATTTTTTTAGTTGCATTCTACAAGCCCTTGCTAATATTTTTCCCATAGTGCACAAAACGGAGGCTTTTTTACAAAAAAAAGCCTATCAGTATGATACCGATTGGCTTACATGGGACACTTCAATACCATTAGCAGAGTCCCATTTTTTGGGCTTGTTCCAGTAACTCCTTGCGACGAACCCATTCGAGTCGCTCGTCCTGTTTTTTCTTCTCGATTTGCCTTTCTTGCTGCTTTTTTTGTTTAGGTGTAGGAAAAATCTTCTTTTTATTTTTCATCAGGCGTTTGAGCGGAAGAACCCACATCTTTTCATCGATCCGCACTCGTACGTGGATGCTATCCCTGCCCCACCATTCAAGGTGCAAAACTTCTTGTTTTGGCACATCCTTTTTGGAGGGAGGCTGGTACCAAATCTTGAGGCCCTCTCCGCCAAACATGGTAAAGGACCCCTCTTTCATAAAGGAAAATCCTTTGACGTCGTTAAGCTCGCGCTTGGCGTAGGTATGGCAATCATGTTCTTTGTATCCCAGCTGCTTGCCATACTTAAACGTCACATCTTCAACGAAGTCGATGATTTCCTCTAGCCACGCCCGCTTTTCCAAAACCTTTTTCTCGAGCTGATCGATGGGCAATTGTGAAAGATCCACGGTGTTTCCTTTCCAGAAGGTAGTGTTTACAGGAAAACCCAAAACAGTTAATTACATATTACACAAACTCTTAGAAAACACAACCAAAAACCACCTCAAAGGTGGCCGTTCAAACAATATTGCGTCGCTATGATTATGCGCGGGTGACCTGCCTGCCGACAGGCAGGTGAGATGCAGTATGAATTTGGTTCTGGAATAAGTTTCCGATTATTTTATTTTTTCTTTTCTCCCTTGCTATGACTTTGGTCCAATCTCTTGGCTAAATTCTGGAACCTAATGACTGCTTTAGATCTGAAATTCTTCAAATGCAGTTTAGCCCGTTGATATTTTTTTGAAAAGTATTCTTTCATTGGTTATTGGTTATGGGTTTCTGGATAACTTTTATATTCTTGTTTTTTTGATTTTCGTACATACTTCGCTTTTACCGGCGGAAGCGTGCCAAGCCACAGGATGAGAGGTATCCTTAACTTATGAGACCACTCAGTGTCTTTTAAAAGGGGCCTCATGGCTTCTTGAAAAAGGGTAAGTCCGGCAAACGTAGTTTGCAGGTGTGCAGGAGATAATCGGTTATGTTCTACCAGGAATTGCTCTTTGCTAATGTTAATTTCTATCATACTTCATGATACTATATTTTTTGATAAAAATCAACCCAATCAAAAACTACCTCAAAGGTGACTGTTCAAATAGTGTTGCATCGCTATGGTTAATGCCCTACCAATGGTCTAATATTAGAACGTAGTTGTAATATCCTACTTAAATGTAAAAGACATTAACACGATCGTTAAAGCATTAAGAATCACTAATACTAACGCTGTTTGCCACTTTACTGGAAGGGGATGCATTAAAATATACACTGTGTAGATTATGGCAACGATTGCCGCACCAAGAAAATTTCCTTTTACCATTTTATATTGTTATATTCGAGTTAGTTAAATATCTTGAATTAAACTTCGTCTTGTTTCTTGTCCCATTCTCCCTGGAACCAATCCATCCATTTTTTCTTATCTTCCTCGCTCCCCTTGGTCATTTGCTCTTTCATTTGCTCTTGCAATTTCTTATGGGTTTCGTCAGTAGAGCTTATGACGTGAATGCTAACTTTTTTTGCCACCTCCATGGCCGTTTCTCCTTCAAAAATCTCGTCGCATCCATTGACGCCGCCCATAACTTCTTTGCACGTAAATTTTTTCATATATTTTTATAGATAATTAATATTAATTTTTTGCAAGCGACCTTGTTTTGAGTGGCCCTGCCGGCTCATACGTAGCACAAATGACGCCGGTTGTTGAAATCTTAGAATCAACAAGTTTGAAGTTTTCTGGTTGAGTGCCTTCTGCGAAAAACCGTTTGCCTTTGCCGATTGTCATCGGGTATATCCAAAGATGCATTCGATCTATTAAATGATGTTTAAGCAATGTTTGAATGAGGTTTCCGCTGCCCCAAACCCATAAATCCGGGCCATCCTCTTCTTTCAGTTTCTTAAGCTGTGGCGCAACATCACCGGTAATACAAACCGAGTTGTGCCACGAGGGCTCAAATGGTTTATTGGACACGACGTATTTTTTTGTTTTGTTAAATGGGACTGCCACCTCGTTGTCGGTCTTTGCATTGGGCCAGTAGGCGGCAAAAATATCGTAGGTAAACTTACCAAGGAGCAGTTCAAAGGGAGTGTGCATAAATTCGCTCAACATGGAATTCATCATCTCGTCCGAAGGAAAAGACAGCTGCCAGCCGCCATAACTAAAACCGTCCGACGTGTCTTCATCAGGACCTCCGGGTGCTTGCATCACACCGTCCAACGTTACAAATGTTGTCGTGATTATTTTTCTCATTTACCTCGTCGCGCGGCGTCAATCGCGGCGACATCAATTTTTTTCATTTTCATCATCGCGTCAAAAGCACGTTTTGCTTCTTGGCCACCAGCGGTAAGTGCCTCGATGAGTGTTCGGGGCGTAATCTGCCATGATACTCCCCAGCGGTCCTTGCACCACCCGCACACGCTCTCCTGGCCGCCGTTCCCAACGATCGCGTTCCAATAGCGATCCGTTTCTTCCTGATTATCCGTTGCAATCTGAAAAGAAAATGCCTCAGTTTGCTTAAACGCGGGGCCGCCATTGAGACCCACACACGGAATCCCACAGACGGTGAACTCTACCGTTAGCACGTCACCTTGCTTGCCAGCCGGAAAGTCACTGGGCGCATGAAAAACAGCGCCAACGTTGCTATCAGGAAAAGTAGCGGCGTAAAAGTTTGCTGCGGCCTCCGCATCCTTATCAAGCCAGAGACAAATGATATTTTTCGGTTTCATATTCATAATTTTATACAGCGATATTCAGGTAATCTTATATCGCTGACTCTATCATAACAATTATGAATGAGAGATTAAAGCAGTACCACCGCTCATGTGAGAAATATATAAAAAAAGAACCCTTAAGAGTTCTCTTCGGCGTAGATAGGGCTAATAGCTTTTTGGCGGAGGTATAATTTCATCTCCAACCTTTATTGGGCCTCCTTGTACTACTTCGGCAATAAGGCCTCCCCTATCAGAGAATATTTTTTTGAAGCTCCCCATTCTAAGGCAAAGCTTGCTTGGCCGTTCGCAAGGGGCACAGTATTTTACACCCCTAAAAATCGCTCCTCCGATGTTAAAATATTTGTTAATGAGACACATTAACTCAACGCCCTCAGTAATAATGTTGCGACGACTGTCTAAGTAGGTAAAGCCGCTACCTTCAAAAAATTCACTATTAATCAAAGTGACTTGCCTCTTTACCTTCAGCCACCTCTGAAAAAAATTTTTAGCTTTAAAACTGAAACTGCCTTCGCCGTTACAATATCGGTCTCCTTGGAGTCCCTTACCGGCGATTGCTAAAACTTCTGTTACTGATTGCATTGGCTCACCAGCTCTTGGAGAAATGCAAATAGCAATGACTTTCATTGTAACTTCTTTTCCATTCATGGCAGAGTTCCCTTCTGTTAAAGAACAACTTTTGGCTCAACGTTGCGAACAACGTTAGAACCACTATACAACAGAAATAGGAAAAAGAGTATATTTACATCCCTGACTTTAGAGGTTAAACGCCGGCGAATTCACTTCATTGATTACTTTTCAAGGGAGATTTTTAATCAAGTAATCCTGATCTTTCCTAATAAAACCTAATTTTTCATACAGACTCTTGGCTGTAGGTGTACTCGTTAATTTAACTTGTTTAACTTTTTTGTTTTTAGCCAATATTAATAGATGTTCCATCAAGGCTGTTCCAATACCTTGCTTACGATACTGACCATCAACTACAACCTCTTCAACCCAGGCAATTAGTCCTTTTGATGAAATTTTATACCACACCAGGCCACCAAACCCAACAACCCTACCATTTAATTTTGCTACCAAAAATTGGCTATTTTTTTGCTTAATCAGTCCTTCAATTCTTTTAATCAAATTTTGAGGTTCAACAATATTTTTGGTTAGTTGCTTAATTAGTAATGCGACCTGCCCTGCGTCTTTTTTTTGTAAATTTCTTATAATCATAGCAATCTCTATAATCTAATGTAGGTTGGTTTACTATTTTTATAGGTCTCTAAAACGATATTTCTTACTTCCTCGGTATCTTTAGGATAAAACCGTTTAATGTTGGGTAAATTTTTTAATAAATCTTCTTCGTTTTCATTCCCCAAAAGATTATGGCTCATGCCCTGGAATCGATAATGTACATTTCCAACTGCGCCGATTAATTTAACATTGGCATTGCTATAACAAACATCGTTTCTTAATTGTTCATAGTTTCGCATCATAACAAACGGAACCATAGAATACACGTAAGGTTTCCACCCTGATTGAGCTAGCCCAGCCGCCATTCCCATAAAGGTCTGTTCCATTACGCCGGTATTAATATATTGGTTGGGATATTTTTTTTGAAATTCCGCCATGTAAGAAAACCCAACGTCTCCGACAATCAAAATTATTTTCGGATCTTTTTTAACCAGTTCTTCAAGCGTTTCCATGAAAACTCCGCGAGCATTACGAGCCGTTTTTTCCTTTAATACTTCATTAGGTAGCCCATTAATAAATCCAGGAATTGATGTTTGTTTATCATCCATATACATTTAATTCTGTTAATGCTTTTTGATAATGTTCTTGATCAATAGTTTTGTAGTGCCATTCTAATTTTCCTTCAAAAAATGAGACGCCTTTTCCTTTGGTGGTTTTGGCAATAATCATAAGTGGTTTTTTAGTTTTAGCAATGCGGTTTAAAGCATGTTCAATCTGGCCATAATCATGCCCGTCAATTTCAACTACGTCCCAATTAAAAGCTCTCCATTTATCTGCTAATGGTTCCATATCCAGTACTTCTTTTTTGGTTCCCATTGCCTGGAATCCATTGTAATCCACAATGACTGTTAAATGATTTAATTGCTGTTGGGCAGCAAGCAACGCACACTCCCATGTAGTACCGCAATCTAATTCACCGTCTGACATTAGCACATAGGTTTTCCAAGGCTCGCCCGAACGTTTGGCTGCCAGCGCCATTCCCAAAGCAATTGGCAAACCATGACCCATAGCGCCTCCGGCTACTTCTACGCCCCGCACATCGGGTTCGGCCAGTCCAATATATTTAGACCCCTCTTTGCCAAACTCTTCCAAATCTTTTTTTGGAATAATACCTTTTTGAGCCAAAAAGTAATAAAGGGATGATGCTACCCATCCCTTTGAAAGAACAAACCGGTCCCGATCTGATTTTAAATCTTTATCTAAATTAAGTTTAGAAAATAGCACAGCCAAAATATCCATGCAAGAAAAATTAGATCCGATGTGACTGGTTTGCCCTAAATGCACCATCTGTAATACTTTTTTCCGCGCTTCGTTGGCGATTGTTTTATAATCTTGCATATTACTCTACGGTTACGCTTTTAGCTAAATTACGCGGTTGATCAATCTCACACCCTCTAAACACCGCCGCATGATATGCAAAAAGATGTAAAGGAATCGTAGCTAATATTGGACTTAGCATCTCCAATGTTTTAGGAATATAAATAACATCATCGACAATTTTTTTTATTTCTTGATTTCCTTGGTTAGCTATGGCAATCACTTTACCATTCCTTGCTTTAATCTCTTGAATATTAGAAAGCATTTTTTCATACACGCTATCTGATGGACATATTGCAATCGTTGGAAATTCTTCTCCAATGAGTGACAAATATCCATGTTTTAATTCACCTCCCTCAATTCCCTCTCCATGAATGTAGGCGACTTCTTTTAATTTTAATGCTCCTTCTAAAGCAATGGGATAATTATATTTACGGCCGATAACACAAAAATTAGAGAAGTGATAATATTTCTTTGCAATTTTTTTAATGGCTGCTGACCGTTCTAATAGCTGCTCAACCAATGATGGAATTTTTGAAAGTTCTCTGGTAATTTTTTTACCTTCACTGGCTGATAATTGGCGTTGTCTTCCCAAAAAAAGAGTAATTAAACATAAGGCAGCCAGCTGAGCGGTAAACGTTTTTGTTGAAGCAACCGCAATTTCAGGACCGGAATGAGTATAGACCCCAACACCAATTTCCCTGGCTAGCGTGGAACCCACCACATTTACAATCCCTATGGCCAAACCTTCTTGTTCTTCAATTTTCTTTACTGCGGCCAGGGTATCTGCCGTTTCACCGGATTGCGAAATGAAAATATATAAAGTCTTTTTAGCTGCCGTACTGACAGGGACATCAAACACCGATTTTTTGTAACGAAATTCTGAAGCAGTTTCAACTTTCGTAGGAAGCCCGGCAAATTCTTCAAGCATATATCCTCCTACTTTAGCGGCATAAGAAGATCCGCCGCAAGCAATAATTGAAATGTTATTAACCCCGGCTAACTTGTCTTTTATACGTTCCAAACCACCAAGTTTTACTGTGCCCTTGGCAGACAGTATTCTCCCCTTTAATGCATTAGAAATACTCTCTGGGTGTTCGAAAATTTCCTTGAGCATAAAGTGAGGATGCCCGCTTTTTTGCGTTTCCTCAACGGTCCATGATAACTTCTCAATTGACTTTTTCTTTTTAATGCCATTTACATCGGTTATCGCATACGAATCTTTCTTAATTACTCCAATTTCTCCGTCATCCAAAAATATCATATTGTTTGAATGAGAAATAATAGCAGCGGGATCGGATGCCACAAATCCTCCTCTTTTATTTACCGAAATTACTAGCGGCGCCGACAAACGCGCAACGACAATTTTATCAGGATCACCTTTGGCTATGACTGCAATTGCATAAGTGCCCCTAACCTGTTTTAAAGCCAAACTTACCGCTTGTTCTAAATTGCCATCAACAAATAGAGATTCTATCAAATGGGCTAAAACTTCAGTATCGGTCTGTGATACAAACACATGCCCCTCTTTTTTTAATTTCTCTTTTAGTATCTGATCATTCTCAATAATACCGTTATGTGTTACAAAAATATTATTTTTGCAGTCAACATGGGGGTGGGCATTTGCTTGGGTTACGTTTCCGTGGGTTGCCCAACGATTATGACCTAAACCAATGTTTCCCAAGAAAGATTTTCCCTCAAGTTTTGCCACCAAATTTTCTAGCTTACCTACTGATTTTATGTAATGGATATTATTGTTATCAAAAACAACTACGCCGCTTGAATCGTATCCGCGATAACTTTCTTTACGCAACCCTTCAAGAATAAAGGGCAACGCCTGTTCTTTGCCGATATAGCCAATAATTCCACACATGAAATTTAAAAATTAATTTACAAACTATTCCAAATAAATTCAAACAATTGTTGTTGGGTGACGAACAGTGCCTCGTCTTCGATAATTAACGCTAGTGGTTGTTTGGAAGAGTTGACTGAAATCATGGCTACCTTTCCTGGATAGATTAAAATATAGGTGGGTGAACTTTTTTTGGCGTTGAGCGATTTTTTTTCTGATAATTCCGCAACCGTCCCTTTATGACCGACACCGATAGATTTAACTTTTATTTTTTTTCTGATGCGCTCCCTAGTAAAATTTGGGAAAGCTTTATACAAATATTCTCTCATTGCATCCGAAGAAAACACATAGTATAGCTTTTCCTTGGACGATTCTGTGGTTTCTAAAACATCAGATAATACCGTCTTAATCCCTCTAAATCCTTCATAGTATTTGACCACTGGTTTTTCCCCCGCTGCATTAAATAGCGATTTTAATTCTGGAATGGCATTGGTTAAATGCCCTCTTACTTCTTCTAAATTATCTATCCTATGTTCTAAATTTTTATTGAGAGCTGATGGGTCTTCGGCCACGAAAAATTGCTTAGTATCCTTGTGGTAGAAACTTACTAAACCACCGTCCTTCAAAGATTTTAAAATATCATACGTGGTACCCCTGTTAATTCCACTTGCTTGAGCCAAAGTTCTAACCGAAGAAGGGCCATTCTTCAAGAGTGCTAAATATACCTTAATTTCTTTTTCGGAAAATCCTAATTGTTTTAAAATTTGAATGATTTCCATAATATAAATCTCGTTTTTATATACATTTTTAAGTTGATACACTGATTGTATTTTATGCAAGGTTATCTGTCAAGTTTTTTTCTACACTTTATGTGGATAAGTAGTTTATCATATATAAAAGCATCTATAAAATGTCAATTTTATTAAACCAAAAACCACCTTTTAAAGTGGCTTTGTATGTTTACACTGAGCTTGTCGAAGTGCGCGGGCGATGGGATGCAGTACGAACTTGGTTCTGGAAGAATTTTCCAGTGGAACCAGTGGCAATTTAAGAATTTATACTTTAGTTACGATCCACCATAAACATGTCCTTTTCTGGCGCCATAACCCACATATTAACCATTGGACTAAATATCATCCCCATATGTGAAAATTATCGTCAGTAGCTTCAATACCGTTGATAACAGTCATGTCTTTAGGATAATTAAATGAGAAACCAATATTATCGGCGGGTATTTCCAGTACGGAAAATATTCGGCTGGTGTTGGTATGATTAGAGGATGCTACCTATAATCAACGTATTGTCATCGTATTGCCTGAAATAAGATTTCCCCCTGCATTGTTCCCGATTACTCCGCCAGAACCGGTAACACCTGAAGATCCGCCGAAAGTTCCGTAAACCGTTGAACCAATAACAGCCAAAGGACTAACATCACCAACGACTCTTAAGACACGTGTTTGATTGGCAGTAAGGGGTGTATTAACAGAAGGAAAGTTCATGCCAGGGATAGTAACATTTTGAGTTGTGCCCAGTTGCACACCACTTGCATCGTCATAAAGGCGCAAAGTGGAAATATTCTGATAACCGTTGGGCATCGGTAACAGTGAAACAGCGAAGCTATTTAAGGTGCCATCGCAATTTGGAGTTGCGTTGAATTTCACCAGAGTAACTCCGCTCTGACCGGGACTTATGGTTTGCGCCGCAGGAGATGTCTGGGCAATGGAGACCGTAAGTGAACAGGACTGAGTGATAGATACCGGGGAAAAAGTTGCGGTGATTGAATGGGCAGATGTAACACCATTGAATGCGTATGTTTGCTGAGCTAAATTTGCACTACCCTGGCTTATACCATCTACAATAATATCTGCCACTTTATACCCTGTTGCCGAGACAATGGTAAATATTTGATTACCTCCACTTGTGACTGAAGTCGTACCAGGGGTGATCGTACCGTTTGCGCCTTGCGTTACCGTAATCGTATAGGTAATTTTGTTATTCTCGCGACCGATAAAGGTAAACTGAACATCGTTGCTCGGCTTGCCGTAAGCGTTTATGACTTTCACGGGTACTTTGCATGGCTCAGGATTTTTCTTATTGAATTTTTGGTCGCACTCCCTCTTTGCGGCTGCGGAGACAAGGCCAAGGTTAACCGTGAGCGTTGTACCGTCTGGCGATATAAGCGGTTGATTGATAACCTCGTCTTTAACAATGATATAGTTGCCCGGAGCCAGTGTATTTTCCTTAACTTTAGTGCCGCTGATTACCCAAAAAGAAGTGGTAAACCCGGAACCAGATATGACGACTTGTGTCCCAGCAGGCCCTTGACTTGGTGAGATAGAATCGATCTTTGGTTCTTGCGCCCCCTTAGACACAACGCCTTGAAATAACAGCACGCCAGCAATAGCAACCGCACCGAACCCCACAGCAATATGAACTTTTTTATTTTTAAGATTTTTAATCATGCTTCTTGAAAAATGTTTAATAATATTAATATTACTCTATTGTATTACTATTTGTATAAATAAAAAGGCCACACTTATCCACCTACTATTGTTTTCGTTTCCCAGCGGGCGCATGGCACAAATATGCTGAAAACCTAATTATTAAGTCTTCTCACATTTATGAGGTCTTCTCTGAAGGTGACGAGGCCGACAAAAAACCCCTTCTCCTTGCAGTGGGAGAGCGATTTTTGTATAAGGATGGGCTGATAACATTTGACTTGAAAGCTCCTTACAGCTTTATCGAAGCTATACACACATCTGCCAGTTCAGACATGTGCGTTGTGCGCGGGCGATGGGATTTGAACCCACGATCTCCTCCGTGACAGGGAGGCGTCTTGAACCAGGCTGGACTACGCCCGCAGAT
>CAZAAH010000010.1:0-32430 GCA_964483475.1 uncultured Candidatus Saccharibacteria bacterium | reverse complement strand
GCTCCATAAATTTCTATAATTCTTCCCCGAGGCATGCCTCCAACCCCCAAAGCCATGTCCATGGCAATAGAGCCGGTTGGGATGGCATCCACATTTACTTTATTGGTTTCGGAAAGCTTCATAATCGCCCCCTCGCCAAACCGTTCTTTAATTTGGCTGATGGCCGAATCCAAAACTTTACTGACTTTTTTATCTTCAATTTTTTTTTCTTTTTTCATAAAATTATAATCCGAATACCATCCGAATTAAATTCGAATGCCACGAATTAATTTAATTTTTTATTTAAACTTTTTCCCAATCTTCTTCCTTGGTTGGCCCTTCGGGCTCGCCAGATTCTTGGACGCTTGCCAATCTTGCTTGAGTATTACCGCCATAGACTTCTCTTGGCTTTGCCCCGTCGGCTGGACCCACAATTCCATTTTCTTCCAGCATATCAATCAATCTAGCAGCTCTTGAGTATCCGATCCTTAATCTCCTCTGCAAAAAAGAAGCTGAAGCTTTTTGGGTTTCCAAAACAATTCTTTTAACATCCTCAAACAAAGGGTCATCTTCTCCGCCAAAAAATACTTCTCCGCCTTTTTCATCCGTTTTTTCCTGCGAAAGGGCTTCTTTTAGGCTTTGAGTTAAAATGGCCTGGGGTTCCTGAATTGATTTTGACTTTTCAGAAATCCAATCGGTAACTTTTTTAACTTCTTTTTCTGGAATATAAGGCCCCTGAACCCTGCTGATTTTAGAGCTTTTGGATGACAAGAAAAGCATATCGCCCGACCCAATTAATTTTTCGGCGCCGGCGGTGTCTAAAACAGTTCTTGAGTCAACTTGGGAAGCAACCTGAAAAGTTACCCTTGAAGTAATGTTAGCCTTAATTAAGCCGGTAATGACTTCAACTGATGGTCTTTGGGTTGCCAAAACCAAATGAATGCCGGTGGCCCTGGCCATTTGGGCTAATCTAACTATTCCAGCTTCCAGTTCTCTACCTTTGGCCGCCATCAAGTCGGCCAGTTCGTCAACCACTAACACAATATAAGGAATTTGAGAGCCAGATTCAATGACTGATTTATTTTGATTATAGGTTTTTATATTTCTGGTTGGAATTTCAGAAAAAACTTCAAACCGCCTTTCCATTTCTCCGGTCAGCCACTGTAAAACATTCATTGTTTTTACAGCGTCATAAACTACGGGACACAACAAATGAGGAAGGGTATTATAATTTTGGAATTCAACCCTTTTTGGATCAACCATAATCATTCTTAAGGTTTGGGGAGTGTGCTTGTATAAAAAACTTAAGATTAAAGAATTTAAAAATATGGTTTTTCCCGTGCCCGTGGCACCGGCCACCAACATATGTGGCATCTCCGTCAAATCAGTATAAAGCGGAGTTCCCGAAACGTCTTTACCCATAGCTATCGTTAAAGCGTCCGAATGGTTTTGATAACTTGGAGTGGAAACTAAATTCCTCAAAACCACTGTCGCCCTCACCGCATTTGGAACCTCAATGCCAACCAAAGATTTCCCTGGAATGGGAGCCTCAATTCTTATTGGATGGGCAGCCAGGGCCAAAGCCAGATTGTTTGATAGGGTTGTAATTTTAGAGAGCTTGACTCCTTCGGCTGGTTTGAAAGCATATTGGGTGACCGTTGGCCCCACATTGACTTCAGCCATTTCAACGGCTATGCCAAAATTTTCCAATGTTTTTTTAATAATTAGAGAATTTTCCCTAATGTTTCCCGATGTTGGTACCGTTTCAGTTTTGCTCAGCAAATCAATCGGAGGCAAAGAATATTTCCCCTTGTTAACCAAAGCTGAAGCTGCAACAATGGGCCTTTGAATGGGTTTTGAATCTTTTTTAAAAAGAGATACTTTTGGAGCTGACGCTTCCGGTTTTTCCTCTATGCCCTTTATTTTAAAAGTCGGCGAATCGGAACTCTTTAATGCAATAGCTGATTTTTTTTCTTCTCTGGGGAGTTCTTGCCAAATTAATTCTAAAAATATGAGTAAGCTTATGACAATTACCACCGAAAAAATGATATTGGCCACCAAAAGCCCGAAAAATTTAACAAAAGTCTCTGCTAAGAATCCAATCAAGCCTATCTGGTTTTGATTTAAATTTTGGTTTGAAGAAATTCCAGAAACGCCGACAATTAAAATAGCAACTGCCAAAGTTGCCACTGAAAATCTTACTTTTTTATTGGCTCTTAGTAATATAAGGCCCGAAAGCAACAGAGACAAAATAATGGTGGCAATGGTAATTTTAGAATCTCCAAAGAGAAGTTTTATGGCCGCCTCAAGTCCCTGGCCGGCAATTCCGGCTTTGTTGATAAAAGAAAGGCTGACAACCGATGCAATCAAAAGCATTAAAATGGCCTTAATCCACTTTTTTGTCCTCAAGCTCAAAAGATAAACTTTCTTTTTATCTTTGTTATTCTCTTTTTGGTTGTTCTCCTTTTTGCCCATTATTTAGCTATTGTATCACTTTATTAATTGGTTGCAACTGCTTCTTAGAACATAAAACCCGAAACCTTAAACTTTTTTTCATAAAAAAACTCTGGTACTCACTGTCACAAGCATCAGAGTTAAATTCCAAAATGAGAAATTCTATTATTTGCCCCGTTCTTGTCGTTTCTTATTCTCTTCAGCCACTTTACCCAGGTCCCGCGCGAACTGGGCAAAACGTTCGGCTTCGTCATCTTTCATCTGCTGAATTTTAAGATTAGTTTCTTGTTCATGACGAAGAGCTACAATTTCCAATATAATGTAGCCAACTCCCAGAACGAAGATAATTATTAACAGCCACGGTATCACTGACTGAAAGTAACTACGTGTGATTTTTTCATGGCTTGTTCCTCTCGTTCAATTTTTGGAATTGGCGGCGAAGTTCCATGAAATCGATGAAGTCTTGTTGGTTTGGCTTTCTCCCCATTATCATTTCAAAAACATCTTGCAAAAAGAATTTTGGATTAATTGATTTTTCAAAGACCAGAGATTCTAATGTCATTTCTAGCTCCTTTCAAGAAAGTTAGAATCTTGTTTTAAAGTCTATAATAAAAAAATAAATTTGTCAATTTAAAAAGCCGTCCACCGATAACAATCGGGACGGCTTTTTAAATTTTTACTTAGCTTTAAATCCAGTTCCAACCGGAATCAGCTTTCCTATAATAACATTCTCTTTCAACCCCTTTAGCTTATCTTCCTTGCCTTCAAGCGCAGCTTTAATCAAAACCCTCGAAGTTTGCTGGAATGAAGCGGCCGACAGGAAAGATTCCGATGCCAGAGCCACTTCCGAAATTCCCAACAATATTTGGATTCCAATTGGCGGCTCTTTTTTCAACTTTTTCAGTCTATCAACTTCTTCCTGGAACACCGACCACTCAACAATTTCTCCTTTGACCCAATCCGATTGGCCTTCTTCCTTTATTCTCAACCTCGAAAACATTTTCTGAATAATTAATTCAATGTGCTTGTCGTGAATATCAATTCCCTGGGAAGAATAAATCTTCTGGACCTCCTTTAGAATATAGCTTTGGGTTTCTTGTAAGCCTTTTGACCGGTAAAGTTTTTTCAAATCCAAATTTCCCTGGCAAAGAGGCTGGCCCTCGCTTACTTGGTCTCCAACAGAAACCAAAATGGCAACTCTATTGGGAATTTTATAATCAATTGCCTCTTTTTTATCCTTGTCTGAGGGCTTAATGGTTATGATTCTTTTTTCTTCATCTATTTTTATAACCTTTCCCTCGGCAATAGACATTACGGCTTCTCCCTTTGGCGGCCTTACTTCAAAAATTTCTTCAATTCTTGATAAGCCCTGGGTAATGTCCCCGACCCCAGCCACTCCTCCAAGGTGATGGGTTCTCAAAGTCAGCTGAGTGCCCGGTTCTCCGATTGCCTGGGCGGCAATAACTCCAACCGCTTCTCCAGCATTAACCAGACGGTTTCTCGACAAATCCCAGCCATAACATTTGGCGCAAACTCCATTGGTATTTTTGCATTGGAGGGGCGAGCGGACAACCACTTTTGGAATTTCTTCTTTGACTATTTCGTGGGCCTGTTGCCAGCTTATCACCTCTCCCTTTTTAACGATGGTATTTTTTCCTTTCACAACATTTTCAAGACAAACTCTTCCCACTAATTTGAAAGTAAAGTCCTGTTCTATGTCTTCGGCCTCCTTTCTTGAAGCGACAGTTCCTTTTTTGTCTCCGCAGTCTTCATTATAGGTTATGATGTCATGGGCAACATCAATCAGTCGTCTGGTTAAGTAACCAGCCGAAGAAGTTCTCAAGGCAGTATCAGCGGTTCCTTTTCTGGCTCCGTGGGTGGAAATAAAATATTCCAAAACATTAAATCCTTCAGAAAAAGATGACTTGACCGGCAACTCAATAATGTCTCCAGAAGGATTGTTGACCAGCCCTTTCATTCCAGCCATTTGGACTGGTTGGGCCCAGGTTGCCCTGGCTCCGGCATTAATAATAGACAAAACCGGGCCGTCTTCTGGCAACGTGGTTTTTAACAACGCTTCAAGCTTTGTTTTCACCGTTTGCCAAACTAAAATTTTCTGAGAAGTTTTTTCTTCGTGGCTCAACAATCCTTTTTCATAATACTCTTCAATCTTTTCAACTTCTTTTTCGGCCTCATCAATCATTTTTTTCTTTTCGGTAGGCACTACAAGGTCATCCATCCCCCAGCTTATGCCAGACAGCGTGCAGTACTCAAATCCCATGTGTTTTACGTTATCTAAAACTTCTATGGATTTGGAGCTAGGATACTTTTCGATAATATCTCTAATTAATGTTTTCAGCCCCTTATTGTCTACAAGTTTGTTGACATAGGGATAGTCCGAAGGCAAGTTTGAATTTAAAATGAGCCTGCCAACGGAAGTTTCAATAATTTCTTTATCTTTAGATTTTGGGTTTTGGACTTTAATTTTTTCATTGAGCTTCAAAAATCCATAATCATGAGCCATAATGGCTTCTAAATGACTGGAATAGATTTTAAGTTGTTCCTTTGATTTTTCTTGAGGAGGTAGCTCTTTTATTTTCGTTAAAAGATAACAGCCAAGGGCGATGTCACGGAACGGCCCTATGACTGGCAAACCGGTGGCCGGCTTTAAAAGATTAAGGCTTGATAACATGACTTCTTTGGCTTCCTTTTGAGCTTCATCTGACAGGGGTAAATAAACTGCCATTTGATCCCCATCAAAATCAGCATTGAAAGCCTCGCAAACCAAGGGATGCAATTTTATTGTTTCTCCCTCTGTCAGTACGGGATGAAAGGCTTGTATTCCAAGCCTGTGAAGGGTCGGGGCTCTATTAAGCAAAACAACTTTGTCTTTGACGATCTCTTCCAAAATGGCCCAAACTTCTGGAACCTTTTCATCAATTAACCTAGAGGCTCCTCGTATATTGTAAGCCAGCTCTTTGTCTAAAATCTTTTTCATGACAAATGGCTTGAATATTTCTAAAGCCATGTTTTTAGGCAAGCCGCAATGGGCAAAATGCAATTCAGGGCCAACGGCAATAACCGACCTGCCAGAGTAATCAACCCTTTTTCCTAAAAGATTTTGCCTAAACCTTCCCTGTTTTCCAGCCAGCATTGCCGCCAAACTCTTGAGCAACCTTTTTCCTCCGGTGGTTGCGGTGGTTGTGACGCCCTTCCTCATTTCATTGTCAACCAAAGCGTCAACGGCTTCCTGCAACATTCTTTTTTCGTTTCTTACGATGACCGAGGGAGCTGAAATTTCAATGAGATATTTTAACCTATTATTTCTATTGATGACTCTCCTATATAAGTCATTTAAATCGGACGAGGCGTATCGGCCGCCATCTAATTGAACCATGGGTCTCAAATCCGGCGGTAACACCGGCAAAACATCCAAAAACATCCACTCCGGCCTTATTTTTGCCTTCAGCATTCCCTGGAAAAGTTTCAGTCTTCTTAAAATCTTTTTCTTGGTGGCCGGAGGAGCTTCTTGGACTTCTTTTGTCAGCTCGTCAACAACAATCTTCAAATCAATTTTTGAAAATAATTCCCGTATGACTTCAGCCCCGGTTCCAACCTCAAACATTTCCCCATATTTTAACGACAAATCATGGTAAGCCACCTCCGGTAAAATTCTCAAAGGTTTAATTTCCAAAACTTCTTCTTTTACTTTTTCTTTCATTTGCTTTAGTTCCTGTTTTTTTGAATCCTTCGTTTCCTTTTTGACTTTCTGTTTAAATTCGCTTTCTAACTGGTCTAAAATTCTTTGGCGGGCTTCGCTGTCAACCTTGGTAATGATATAGGAAGAAAAGTAAATGACTTTTTCTAATTGCTGGGAGGATTTGTTCAAAATCAAGCCCATTCTTGAAGGCATGCTCCTCAAAAACCAAATATGGGAAACTGGAGCCGCCAATTTTATGTGGCCCATTCTTTCTCTTCTGACTTGGGATTTGGTAACTTCCACCCCGCACCGGTCGCAAACAACTCCCTTGTACCTGATCCTTTTATATTTCCCGCAGGCGCATTCGTAATCTTTTTCCGGTCCAAAAATTCTTTCATCAAAAAGGCCATCCTTTTCAGGCTTTTGGGTTCGGTAGTTTATGGTCTCTGGCCTGATGACTTCGCCGTGAGACCACGACAAAATCTCCTCAGGAGAGGCTAATTTTATTCTAATTGATTCTAAATCAAGTACTCTCATGATAATAAATTCAAAATTATTTTTTCTCTGATTTTATTTCCTTCACTTTTTCTTTTACCTCCACGGCCATGCCCAGGGATTTTAACTCTGAAATAAGTAAATTAAATGATGCGGGTATATTTGGATTTTTGATTGGCTCTCCCTTCAAAATTGACTCATAGGCCGCAGCCCTTCCAACAACGTCGTCCGATTTAATCGTCAGCATTTCTTGCAAAGTGTAAGCGGCTCCATAACCTTCCAATGCCCAAACTTCCATTTCTCCAAATCGTTGGCCTCCGAATTGAGCTTTGCCTCCAAGCGGCTGCTGGGTAATTAAAGAATAGGGCCCGATTGATCTGGCGTGAACCTTGTCATCAACCATGTGGATCAGCTTCATCACATACATATATCCAATGGTAATTTTTCTTGGGAAGGGAAGCCCGGTTTTGCCATCATAAACAGTAACTTGGCCGGACTCTGGCAAACCAGCTTCTTTTAATTCTCTTTTGATGTCTTCTTTGTCGGCGCCCAACAACGACGGGGTAACAGCAATATAATTTAATTTTTTGGCCGCCCAACCAAGGTGAGTTTCCAGTATTTGGCCAAGATTCATTCTTGAGGGAACCGACAAGGGCGACATTACCAAGTCAACAGGCGTGCCGTCAGCCAAAAATGGCATCTCTGCTTCTGACAAAATTTTAGAAACAACTCCCTTGTTACCGTGGCGTCCGACAATCTTGTCGCCAACCTTAACGTGCCTGATTTCAGCCACCTCCACTTGAATTTTCTTTATTACCCCGGGCTCCAACTTATGGCCCAAGTCTCTGGAAAATATTTTAATATTGATAACTTTGCCCCTCTTGCCGTGTTCCATCCTCAAAGAAGTATCTTTAACATCTTTGGCCTTTTCTCCAAAAATGGCTCTCAACAATCTTTCTTCCGGGGTTAACTCGGCTTCTCCCTTTGGAGAAATTTTGCCAACCAAAATGTCATTGGGCCCGACTTCAGCTCCCATTCTGACAATTCCCTCTTCGTCTAAATCTTTTAATTTTTCTTCTCCAACATTGGGAATATCAGAAGTGGTTATTTCAGGACCCAATTTGGTTTCTCTCACATCACAGGTAAAATCTTCTATATGAATAGAAGTAAATTCAAATTCTTTGACCAATTTTTCTGAAATGACAATTGAGTCTTCAAATCCTCCACCCCTCAAAGGCAAAAAACAAATCAAAACATTCCTGCCCAAGGCCAGCCTCCCTTGATGAATGGCCGAACTATCCACCAACACATCCCCTTTTTTTATTCTTTGCCCTTTTTCAACAATGGGCCTTTGATGAAAGCACGAATATTGGTTGGTCCTGACAAATGTTGAAAGCTCGTAATCTTCCTCAACATTTTTATTTTTCATTTCGTACAAAACTTTAATGTGGGAAGCGTCAACCTCTTTAATAACGCCCTTTTCTTTTGCCAAAATAACTTGACCGGAGTCGCGGGCAACGTTAGCTTCCGTGCCAGTACCTACCAAAGGCACCTCTGCCCTTACGAGTGGAACCGCTTGACGCTGCATATTGGAGCCCATTAACGCCCTTGAAGCATCATCGTTTTGCAAAAATGGGATTAAGGAAGTGGCAACCGAAATAAAGTGATTGGGAGAGACATCCGTGTAGTCAACTTTTGAAATTTCAACTTCGTCGGGCTCTCCCTTGACTCTTGCCTCAACTTTATCTGGTGGTATTTCAGGAAGAATTTTTTGGTTTTTACCAACTGGAACGTCGGCGGGAACAATAACATATCTTTCTTCTTCCTGGGCCGAAAGATAATGGATTTCATCGGTTACGACGCCATTCTTAACCTTAAAGTAGGGGGCTTCAATGAATCCGTAGGGATTGACCTTAGCGAAAGAAGCCAAGTGTCCAACCAATCCCACATTGGGACCTTCTGGAGTTTCAATTGGGCAAATCCTGCCGTAATGGGAAGGCTGAAGGTCTCTAACTTCAAAGCCGGCCCTTTCCCTGGTAAGGCCTCCCGGGCCAGTAGTAGTCAACCTTCTTTTGTGTTCCAATTCGGCCAAAGGGTTTTCATTGTCCATAAACTGGGAAAATTGCGAAGAAGTATAAAATTCTTTGACAACTGCCATCAAGGGTCTTGGGTTAATAAGTTGCAAAGGGGTGATAGTAGTTGGATCCAACGTTGACATTTTATCTTTGATAATCCTTTCCAGTCGCATCAAGCCAACCCTTAAACGGTTTTGTAAAAGTTCGGCCAGGGTCCTGACCCTTCTATTTCCCAAGTGGTCAACCATGTCGGGCTTGGCATTTGGATCGTTGTTTAACCTGATAATTTCTTTTACCACCTCAACCAAATCCTCAATTTTTAAAATTCTGTCTTCCTTTGTAATTTCAGAATTCACAGATCTTTTGGGGGGCAACAAGTTTGGCAGGCGCTGCCAGGTTTTCCACCTGCCGACTTTTGACAAGTCATACCTGTCAAAATTAAAAAACATATTGAAAATTAAATCCTGGGCGGTGTCTGGAGTTACCAATTCCCCGGGCCTCAGCCGCCTGTAAATTTCCACCAAGGCCTCTTTTTGGTCTTTTGAGGTATCTCTTTTTAAAGTTTCTTTAATATATTTTATTTCTCCTTTATCAACGTCTTTAAATTCTTTTTCTATTTTTTCAACGGTATCCAGGCCCAAAGCCAAAAGCAAGGTGGTGGCTGGCACTTTTCTTTTTCTATTTATTTTAACTCCGATAAAACCGGATTCTTCTGTTTCAAATTCAAGCCAGGCGCCTCTGTTAGGAATAATTTTTGCTCCAAAATAATTTCTGCCCCTTAAAAGCCTGGCTGTAAAAAAGGCTCCCGGAGAGCGTATAAGCTGGGAGACCACAACCCTTTCGACTCCATTTACAACAAAAGTTCCCCTTTCGGTCATGAGGGGAAAATCAGCTAAAAAAACTTCTTGCTCTTTGACTTCTTTAGTTTTTTTATTGATCAGCCTTACCTTGCACCTTAAAGAAACCTCCAGAGAGTCGTCGTTTCTTTTGGCTTCAAGTCCGTTTTTATAATTGGGTTTGCCTAATTTATAATCTAAAAACCAAAGCTCAAATTCTTTGCCCGTGTAATCTGAAATCGGAGATATTTCAGAAAAAAGTTCTTTTAACCTCACTTGGGTAAAGTCTTCCCAAATTTCCCTTTGCATTTGCAAAAGATAAGGAGTGGAAAAAGAAATTTTAGATTTTGAAAAATCTTTTATTTTTTGAGTTATCTCCATATTAGGTGTTGGATGTTGGGTATTGGATTTTTGATATTAAAAACATCAATATCTAATTTCTAAAACCTAACACCTACTTTTAAAATGCAAAACACCCTAACATTGTTTAGGGTATTGCCCCCACACTTTTTCAAACAACAAAAAATTCCAAAAAAAGAGTAAGGGCTTTAAATTTTACCTAGAGTAAAGTGGCCACTTTTTATTCAACAAATCTAATTATAATCTTTTATAAAAATTTGTCAATACATTTTAATCCACTATGGCCTATAAACTGTTTTTAATCTTGATGCTTTGCAAGATTCCCAGAGAAACAAAATTGGCTATAAGACCCGAGCCCCCATAGCTAACAAAAGGCAGATAAATTCCAACGACCGGAAGCAGTGAAAGGTTCATTCCAATATTAACAAAAAATTGAATGATAAGCATTACGGCAAAGCCAACTGAAAAAAGGCGGGGGAAGTTTGATTGGCATTCAACAGCTATTTTTAAAATTCTCCAAATTAAAATCAAATACAATCCAAAAAATATAGAAACCCCTAAAATTCCCCACTCTTCAGCTATGGCTGAAAAAATAAAATCGGTATGGGGCTCGGGCAAAAAACCGTATTGGACTTGGGAATCTTTGCCAATTCCATTCCCAAAAATCTGGCCTGAGCCAACGGCAATTTTGGTTTGGGTTTGGCTCCAAGAACTCCCAAGAACATCATAGGGAAATAAAAAAGCAATAATTCTCCCCTTTTGATAATCCTTCAAAAAAAATTGCCAGGCAAATCCGGCTATTAAAATAAAACACAAAGACAATATCAAAAAATGTTTTAACTTGATTCCAGAAACCATAAGGATTCCCAGCCAAATCATAACTAAAATCATAGCTCCCCCTAAATTGGGCCTTAAAAAAACTAAAATAGACATTAAAAAAGTGTAGAAGCCCGAAATTAAAATGTGCCTCAACTTATACATTTCAACATGCCTCATGGAAAAATATTTTGCCAGCAGGACGATGAGAATAATTTTAGCCGGCTCAATGGGGTCAAAGGATACGGGACCTAATTTATACCAGCGATTTGTTCCTCGTATGCTTGGGCTTAAAAAAAATGTCCCTGCCAGCAATAGAAGGCATAAAAAATAAAGAGTTAAAATTAGATAAGAGTTATTCCTTAAAATCCGATAATCAAAAAAGCTGATTGCCAACATTAAGGAAAATCCTATAATAAAAAAACCAATTTGTTTTTCAAAATTTAAAAAACTGCCTTTAGCCAAAGAAATACTGTAGAGAGAAGCCAATCCAAAACAAAATATAAAAAATACAGAGAATAGAAGCACAAAGTCCAGTTTTTTAAAATGACTCAAATAAAAATTCATAATTAAAACCAATTAAAAATCTTTGCTAAAAATACGCAAAATATAAAACCTAAAATAAAAACTAATGGTATTATTTCTATAGACTTATTTTTATTAACTTCATTAAATTTGAAAAAGTAATTATAGGCATGGCCAATGCCATCTAAATAAAATCCAAGAACAATCATAGAATAATTTTTTTCTGAAAAACCATAATATATAAAAGGAATGCTTATAATATGAAAACCAATATTCAAAAAACCAGTATGAAAATTTGTAAAATAAAATTTAAATTGTTCTTTTATAGCCATTATTCTATCATTCTCAAAAATTCTTTCTCTTCAATTACTTTTATACCTAACTTTTTGGCTTTATCCAACTTGGAGCCAGGATCTGATCCTGCAATAACATAATTTATTTTTTGAGAAACTGATTCTGAAACTTGACCGCCCAGAGCTCGGATCTTTTCTTTGGCCTCTTCTCTTTCCATTGATTCAAGGCCCCCGGTCAGCACAAAAGTTTTACCGGCTAACTTTCCCTTTTTTGATTTTTGTTTTTCACTTTGTATATCAACGCCAGCTTTTTCTAATTTATTTAAAAATTTCAAATTATCTTTTTCATTAAACCACCTATAAATTGATTGGGCAACCACTGGCCCTATGTTTTCCATTGACTGTAAATCCTCAAGCGACGCATCTTTTAAATTTTTAATAGAGCCAAAATTATTTGCCAAGTCAACAGATGTTTCCTCACCCACATTTCTGATCCCTAAAGCATAAATAAATCTTGCCAACGGTATTTTTTTTCTTTCTTTTATTGATTGTATTAAATTTTCAGCTGATTTTTCCCCAAATCTTTCCAGCTGGGCAATATCTCCTTCTTTAAGCGAAAATAAATCGCTTGGATCTTGAACTAATCCTTCGTCAAGCAGCCGGTCAATAATTTTGGGACCCAGTTTTTCAATATTAAAGGCGGCCCTGGAAACAAAGTGGTAAAACGATCTTCGGTGACGAGCAAAACATTTTGGATTGGGACATCTCCACAACGCCTCGCTTTCTGACCTTTCAAGTTTTGTTTTACAGCTCGGACAAAACTTTGGCATTGAAAAGTTTTTTTCTTTTCCATTTCTCAATTCTGGCAAAACTTTAATAATATCTGGTATGACGTCTCCAGCCCGCCCGACAATTACCGTGTCTCCTATTTTTAAACCCAACCTTTTAATTTCGTCTTCGTTGTGAAGCGTGGCCCTGCTTATGGTAATTCCCGAAACCTGCACTGGCTCCAAAATGGCAATTGGAGTCATGGCTCCGGTCCTGCCAACCTGAATTTTTATATCCAACACTTTAGTAGTTGCCTGGCTCTGGGCAAATTTTAAGGCAATAGCGCCCCTGGGAGCCTTGCCAACCACTCCCAACTTTTCAAAAATTTCATTATTATTAATGGTTATCACCAAACCATCAATTTCATAATCCAATTTTTCCCTTAACTTTATGGACTTTTTGTAAAGTGAAAAAATATCTTCAACTGTTTTGCAATATTGATTGTGGGAATTTGTTTTAAACCCCAAATCATTCAAGGTTTGGTGCTTTTGTTCGTGGGTTTTGAGACCCAGGTCGGTAACAATGTCGTAAGCAAAAAAATCCAGCTTCCGTTGGGCAGTGATATTAGGATCAAGCTGGCGCACGGAGCCGGCCGCAATGTTGCGGGGATTGGCGTAGAGGCTCAACCCTTTTGCTTTCCTTAGTTTATTTACCGCTTCAAACTCCTTCCTTGATATAAACACTTCTCCTCTCACAACCAGTTGTTTGGAAATTGGGAATTGGGAATTGGAAATTAGCGATAGTGGCATTGACTCTACTGTTTTTAAATTTTGGGTAATATCTTCGCCAATTAATCCATCGCCGCGGGTAGAGCCCTTTTTAAAAATTCCGTTTTCATATTCAAGCTCCACCGCCAGGCCGTCAATCTTCAACTCGCCATAAAAATCCAGCTTGCTTTTTTCGTCTTCGGTCAGGAGTTTTGAGATTCTTGCCAGCCAGTCCTTGAGGTCTTGCTCGGAAAAAGCGTCGTTCAACGAAAGCATCCTAGCAACGTGCTTTACCTTTTTAAATTCTTTGAGGGGCTGGCCGCCGACTCGTTGGGTCGGGGAATCTGGGGTAATTAAATCGGGAAATTCTTGCTCTAAATCAAAAAGTTCTTTTTTGAGCGTATCCTCGGCCTCTGCGGAAATTAATTCTTTATTTAATACAAGACGCGAATAACGATATTTTTCAATCGCCTTTTTTAATTTTTCTATTCTTTGTTTTGCTTCTCTTTTGTCCATTTTTAAAAATTACTAAGGTGAAACCGCAACGGAAAGTGGATTGTTGCCCGTATTTAAATTACTTGCCTCTAGAAATAAATCAGAAGATCTAAACTTTTGCACATAACTCGGGCTGCTGGTTACATAGATATGCGCGCTATCTGGCCAAACAGCAACGGAAAGGGCAGGTGCATTATAAAGCTGCAGAACCAATGTTAAATCGGAAGAATTTAATTTTTGGATGGTATTGGGATTACTGTTTACTATATATACATATGCTCCGTCTGGTGAGGCGGCTACCGAATGAGGATTGGCGCCTGTTGGAAATTCTTTTACCAAACTCAAATCAGAAGAATTAAATTCCTGGAGGGTATTAGAATTAGGGCTTATCACATACAAGTATGTTCCGCTCGGAGAAATTGCAGCAGCGGTAGAATTAGTGCGTATGGTTACATTCCTGAGCAAGGTAAACGTAGAAGCATTAAATTTTTGGAGCACGTTCCCATTGGTGCTTACGACATAAACATAAGAACCATCGGGAGACACAACCACAGAACTTGGGCCGGCAAACACTGAGGTTTGCATGACAAGGCTTAACGTAGATGCATTAAATTTTTGAAGGAGGCCAAGGTTAAACGTTACAACATAGATATAAGCCCCGTCGGGTGAAACGGCCAAGGAACGAGGACTAGAAGAAGTTGAGGCGGTATTTACTAAACTTAAATCAGAGGAATTGAACTTTTGGATATTACTGCTTCCTTCATTAACCACATAAACATACTGGTCATCAGGAGAAACGGCAACAGAATAAGGAAAAGTACCCGTAGAGACCTGCGTCAAAAGAGTCAAACTATTAGGATCGAACTTCTGCAATGTTGAACTATCGTGATTTGCCACAAAAACGTATTTAGGAGCAGGGGGGCTGGGATTTTTAATTTTGTTGCAAATGCTTGTAATGTCTCTACGTCCACTTGAACCAAAGGTGCCAGTTGAATTGATGCAAAAATTTGAAGAAGTTGGATCAAATTGATCTTGAACAACGCTGGCGGTAACCGAAGAGTTAACGGTATTTCCAGAAAAACTATAACTAGAATTGTATGTCAGTTGGCAATTGTTGCAACTGGTTTTAGCACAGCCGTTGGTGGCCAGCGGGGTAAGTGTGCACGAGGAGCAATCGGTGCAAGTGTTGCAGATATTACAGAAGTTTCCAGCTGTTTTTGTCAGGTAGTAGGTTTTTTCAATGCCGTTTTCAGCGCCAAAAAAAGTGGTAAAGGAACTATCAATGTTTGTTATAATTTGCCGCTGACTAAACAAAAGTGTAACCATACCCAAAGCCATAATCAATATCATTGACATGATCAGAAAAGTTACAATAAGAGATATGCCTTTTTGATTTTTCATCAAGCTCATTTGATAAATGGTTTTAGATTTCTTTGGGAAACGGTTGTTTGTACCAACTTTTCCTGCTGGCCTTGTTTTGTAGGTATTGTAACATCTAAAGCAAAGGTAATTCTCGACTGAATCAAACTGCTTTCGGGAGCGCTTTGTATATTTTTTTGGCCGTCAATTAAAAATCTTACATAGGATACTATAAATTTGCTAGACAAGATGCCTTGGGCCGCGCCTCCATTTTTAATTTCTTTTATTACGCCATCGGTATCCAGGAAAAACTCATAACAGGCTTTGTCATCTGAAATAAATTTTATTCCTTGGTAAAAACTGGAAGATGAGTTGTATCTCGTAAGAAGATATGAAGAATTTATAAAGCCCGACCCAAGACAAGATCCCGTGTTATCAGTTGTTGCCATGCGAGCCTTCCTTGAAATTAATTCCATCATATATCCTATTTCATTTGAAAAATCCTGTTCTCCCAAGGCTCTCTCTTGGCTTTGGATTGCTGATATAAAAATACTCACTGCAGCCAAAATCAAAAAAGAAAAGATTGCCAAAACAACAATAAGCTCTACGATAGTAATTCCCTTTTCATTTTTATATCTTCTAAAAAACATATTATTAGTAGTTGTATATATAGCCTACAGTTTCATAACTGAACGGATTGCCATTATAATTCCAGGTTACCAAAACATCAACTTTTAAGATATTATTGTCCGAACCCGGCTGAGTAATGGTAATTTTTCTTTTAAATATCGTGGGACGAACACCGGCATCATAGCTATAAAATCCGCTGCCGCTATTGTTAAGAAAAGTATCTTTGTAAGCCCCCAGTGGTGTGGTTTGAATGGCAGTTCCCGTTTTATAATCCCCCTGGCAGCCGGTCGTGCAAATTGAAAACCCCTGAGACCAAGAGCTACCAGAAAGAATGTTATTGTCCCGTATGTTTTTTATTATTTCTATACCTTCTTGGGCAAGGTAATCAGCAGTAATATGAAAAGGAGCGTTAGCGGTAAGCGTTAAAGCTGGATAAAAAAAATGATAAATGCCCAGTATCCCAAAGCCAAAAATAGCAATAGTAATAATCAGCTCCAAAGCACTAAAACCTTTTTGAGAATTTAATTTTGATAATTTAAAATTGAAAATTTTCATTTGACTTCTACTAACCCAGAGGTATTAACTAAAACACTTTTTGTAATAGCAGGGTCGGATTCCAGGGCAAAAACAACTGTGGCTGAATTCTGGAGGGATAATAATTGAAAAATATTAGTATTTAAGTCAGAAGAATTAAAATTTATGCTGGCCGATTTGCCAATTACATTATCAACTTCTTTGATAATAATTCCGGGATCCGCTGAGCTAAAATCAATAGTTTCTACGATATAATCCAATGAATCATACTGTTGGTTGCCCGGAGATTTATCAGCATACATAATATATTTTTTGCTTCCTAAAGCAGATAAGTCAACATCAATGCCGTATCCATCAACCGACTGTTCAACTTTTGTTGAGGGGTCGTAGTACCTTGATTTTGTAAGAGCCATGTTTTGAGCCCTTCTGACATCTTGGCTAAATTTGTAAGCTACCCTGGAGAGGCTTAGCTGTAATTTAATTTTGTAAAAATTGGGAACGGCAACCAAAAAAAAGGCGACAATAATGCTGATAACTACCAAAAGTTCAATTACCGTAAAACCATTATTTTTAACCTTGAATTTAAAAAAACTAACCATACATAAGAAGTGTAATGTACCAATTTATTATCACATTTCCAAAAAGCATTGCTATAAATGTTCCTAAAATTAAAAACGGTGCAAAAGGAACTTGGGTTTTTAAGCTTTTTTTCTGAAATATTATGGATATTATTCCTATTATAGCACCAAAAAAGAAAGCTAAAAATAAAGCTAAAATAACACTTGGAAATCCTAGTAAAAGCCCCATAAGAACTGCTAATTCAACATCTCCAAAGCCCATCCATTTTCCTTTTGGTGGAAAAATAAATATTGAAAAGAAGAAAGCCGTGGCCGCAACAGAGGCTAAGAGTGAATTAAAAATTAAAAACTTAACGTCAAAAATAAGCTGATAAAAAAAGGTTATGATAATCGCTGGAAACAATATTTGACCTGGAATAATATAATGTTTTAAATCATATGTAAAAATTACAATCAGCGAGCTTGCGATATAAAACGAGAAAATAGAAAATAGAAAATAGAAAATAGAAAATTTAAATTCTAATAATTGAAAATTAAAAATTATAACAAATATTAGTCCTGTTAGTATTTCCAATAAGGGATATTGCAAAGAAATTTTTTTGCCGCAATACCTGCATTTTCCTTTCAGAAATAAAAAACTAAAAACAGGAATGAGATCCTGCCAAGAAAGATTGTGTTTGCAATTGGGACAATAAGATCTGCCGGTTAATTTCTCTTCTTTTTCAAGACGATAAATGACAACATTCAAAAAACTGCCGATGACTAATCCAAAAGCAAAAACTGTAAAATAATAAAATAATAATATTAAATTCATACTTTACTTATTCTACTAACAAAAACACCCTCATACAATGAGGATGTTTAAGCAAGGTTTATATAAATTACTGGCAAACCGCTCCAGTAGACTGTGCGCACTCTGTGGCACAAGCTGTTGCCGTCTCTTTTTTGGCGCCAGTGGAATCCACGCAGAAGGTATTCGCCGAGCCTAACTCCGTTGAACAGGCGCAGAATGCGGTGGCAGTGGCGGCACAGCCAACGGTATTACAAGCACAACTTGCAGCGCCTCCAGCATTTTGAATTGCAGATTGAGGAGCCGTAAAGTAGGCGTTGGTGCAAAAAGTGTTGTAATTTGAATTAGTATCGTAATAAACAGCCGAGTTGGTCAAAACGGTTGATAAGTTTCCCTTTATAGAGGCGTTCTTTCCTTTGTTGATGTAAGAAGTTACGTTAACCAATACAATTGCAGCTAACACAGCAATAATTGCAACAACCACTAATAGCTCAATAATGGTGAATCCTGCTGGAAGTTTTGTTTTTTTGTTTTCCATACTTACTCACTAATCATTTAGGTTTTACTCTGAAATTTCTAACGAGGTAAAACCTTTTTGATTTTTGAACTGTTATATTTTAATTAACTTCACGAAATAACATTTGTAGTCTCGACCTTTGGAAAAATTATTGAAATTTTTACATTTAAAAAATCACTATTGGCAAGAACCAGTACTGCCACATTCTGTGACGCAGTCTGTTGTTGTTTCCTTTTTGGCTCCACTTGAATCTACGCAGAAGGTATTGGTTGAACCAACCTCTGATGAACAAGCACACACAGCAGTACCGCCGGCATCCACATTACAAGTGGCGCTTCCCCCGGCAGCAGCAATGGCTGCTTGGGGATTAGTAAAGTTAGAGGTGCCACAAAAACCCGTGTAGCTGCTATTGGCATCGTAGTAGACTCCGGCATTGGTCGCAACCGTGGACAAATTGCCCTTAATTGATGCATTTTTACCTCTGCTAATGTATTGAGTAACATTGACCAACACAATGGCCGCCAAAACAGCGATAATGGCCACTACCACTAATAATTCTACAATAGTGAATCCCCTCTTATTTTTTTTAATTATTTTGTACTCCATGTATATTATGTAAGAGATCTCACTGGAAGAATTTACAAAAATTCTAACGAATAGATTCTCTTATTTTTTAAAATATATTTTTATTGAAAATAGAAATACCTTTCCTTAATTATATAAATTTACGGGAAAGCGAACAATAGGAGCCAATGTGGATAACTTTTTTGGAAAAATACATACTTAATAGTTTATATAGTTCCAATTGCGCCATAAATTGAAGAAAGAACAGAAATTGCCAAGGCGGTTATCACCAGCCCCAAAAGTATTATGATAATCGGCTCCAACAGTGTTGAAAAAAGGTCGATGGTCCTTTTAACTTCCTTTTGATAAAAATTAACCACCTCGGTTAGCACTTTATCTAATTTGCCAGTTTCCTCCCCTACTTTTATCATTTGAACAACGAACAGCGGAAAATAATCCTGGTGCCTCATCATGACCGAGCTCATTTTTTCTCCTTCTGAAACCTTCTGGTCTATTTCAGAAATAATTTCTTTGTAAGCAATGTTGTTGACCGTGTCTTCGGTAATCACCAGGGCTTTGTTAATCGGAATTCCAGCAATCAGCAAGGTGGAAATATTACTGCAAAACCTAACCAGAAAAACTTTTTTTAAAAATTCTTTGATAAGGGGAATTTTTAAAAACAATTTGTCATACATTTTCTTGCCTTCTTTGGTGTTGAAGTGATAAATTACCAAAGCAACCAATATAAAAATAATGATTGCCAAAAGCCACCAATAGTTGCCCAAAAATTTATAAAAATTCAACATAGCTAAAGTAAAGACAGACGGTGTTGCGCCGGTTTCCTGAATTAAATCTGCAATTTTGGGGATAAGTTTTGTTACTATAATGCCAATGGTCACAAACATAACCGACATTACGAAGATTGGGTAAATCATAGCCTGCCTTACTTGAGCTATAATATCAGAATCTCTTTCCAAATGCTCTGAAACATAGTAAAGAGCTTGGGCAATTTTACCCGAAGCCTCGCCCGACTTTATTAAGTTTATATAAAAATTGCTGAAAATTTTAGGATAAGAGGAAAAAGCTTCAGAAAGCGGGATGCCTTCCTCCACCAAGTCAGAAATTCCTTTTATGGATTCTTTAAAGCTTGCTTTTTCGGTTTGGGCAGAGAGACTCTGAAGGCTTTGGACTACAGGAACCCTGGATTCCAACATAATCGACAACTGCCTGAAAAATATTGCCAGCTCTTTTTTGGGAACTCTTTTGGTAAACTCTATTTCTTTAAAAAAAGATTTTCTTTTTTTATCTTCTTCTAAAGAAGTGACAAAAATATTATATTTTTGCAAAACATCAGCCGCGGCTTCTTTAGAATAAGCTTCAATGACCCCGTTTTCCACATTTCCCTCTCTAGTTCTAGCTTTGTAGGTATATTTCATATGTCGAATAATTATAAAATGAAATGAATTGAAAATTACTTTAGCAAATTTCTTAATCCCTGAGAATTTAAAGAATAATCAGCTGAATCTTTCAAAGATATTTCCTTTTTTCTTACCAGTTCAGCTAATGACCTATCAAGCGAAATCATTCCTTCTTTGAGAGAGGTTTCTATCACGGCGGGAATCTCGTGGGTTTTATTTTCCCTTATTAAATTAGAGACGGCAGTGTTGCAAATCATTACTTCAGAAGCCGGAACAAATCCTCCACCTAACTTGGGAATCAATCTTTGCGATACAATTCCTAAAAGCGATCCCGCCAATTGAAATCTAATTTGATTTTGCTGCTCTGAAGGAAAAACATCTATCATCCTGTGGACTGCTTGAGAAGCTGAATTAGTATGAAGAGTGGCAAAAATTAAGTGGCCTGTTTCGGCCGCCGTTATAGCCGTGGAGATTGTTTCCAAATCCCTCATTTCCCCAACCATAATGACATCTGGATTTTGCCTGAAGCTGGCCCTCAAGGCACTGGCAAAACTGTTGGTATCAAGCAAAACTTCCCGCTGTTCAATAACAGCCTTGTCGTTTTTGTAAACATACTCTATGGGATCCTCAATGGTAATGACATGCAATGATCTGGTATGATTTATTTCGTCTATTAAGGCAGCTAAAGTAGTTGATTTGCCTTGGCCGGAAGCTCCGGTAATCAACACAAGCCCCTGGGATTTTTTCGTAAACTCATGAAGAACTGCAGGTAAGTTCAACTCCTCTATACTTTTAATAGAGGGGGAAATAAGCCGCAAAGCTAAACTGATAAAACCCCTTTGGAAAAAAGCATTTATTCTAAACCTTGCTTTCCCTTCAAGGTCATAGGAAAAATCAATTTCTTTTTCCGCTAAAAATTTATTTTTTTTAGATTCGTCCATCAAACTAAAAGCTAATCCCTTGGAATCTTCGGGGGTAATAACTTTTTCCTTAACTAATGGGACTAACTGCCCAGTAATCCTTATTACCGGAGGATGGTTTGGCGAAATAATTAAATCAGAAGCATTTTTTTCAATTGCTATTTCTAAAATTTTCTTTAAGTGTTGTGAGTAGTCCATTTTTATTTTTTAATTATTTTAATACTTCTTTTATGGTTTCTGCTATTTCCTCTGGCGTAGTTTCTATTTTTAAAAAACATTTGATAACCCCGAAATGAGAAATGTCCTCTGGAAAATCTTTTTGGGCCAGGTTTGAAGTTACAATAACTTTTAAATTTTTAGTTTTTGGATCTCCTCTTATTATTTTTAAAACTCCAAATCCATCAATTTTTGGCAAGTTAATGTCCAACATTAATAAATCCGGATAATTGTTCTTAATTTTTTCTAAGGCCATTTGGCCGTCTTTAGCAATATCAACTTTATACCCTTCCTGCCTCAACTTAATAGAGTAAATATCGGTTATAAAAGGGTCATCTTCAGCCAACAAAATTGTTTTCATAATTTCTCTACGAAATACGAATTATTCACGAATATACGAATTTTTTACTATCTTTCGTATATTCGTATTTTTTTCGTATTTCGTAGCCAAAATTTAATTTTCTTCTGTCGTAGCTCTGGCTACTTCATCAACGGTTGTTTCACCTGATATGACTTTTATAATTCCTTCTTGGGCCATAGTAAGCATCCCTTGTTTTTGGGCAGTTTTTAAAATGAGACTTTCGACTGGATTTTTCAAAATGATATCTGCTATCTCTCCTGTTATTGACAACACCTCATAGAGGCCGGTTCTCCCTTTATATCCTTTGAAGTTGCACGATTCACAACCATTGGCTTCGTACATATACGAGATGGGGCTTGGAATGCTAATTTCTTTCTTTAAGGATGGAGGCAATGTGCCCAAGTTTTTTACAATGTAATCTTTAACTTTTTCGCTTATCTTTACTTTCTTTTTGCATTTTTCGCAGAGGGTTCTTATGAGCCTTTGTGAAATTGCAATTTTTAAAGTTGAGGGGATTAAAAACGGCCTTATACCCATATCAATCAATCTTGGAATGACCCCCACAGCCGAATTGGTGTGTAGGGTAGACAAAACAATGTGGCCGGTCAAGGCAGAATGGATAACCAAGTTGGCTGTTTCTTCATCTCTAACTTCCCCCACCATAATAATGTTAGGGTCCTGCCTCAAAATTTGCCTTAATCCTTCGGCAAAAGAATAGCCGATTTCGGGCTTGACTTGAGATTGGTTGACACCCTCGATTGAATATTCAATGGGATCTTCAATGGTAACAATATTAACGCTTTCTTTATTCAAAACAGTCAAAAAAGAATACAAGGTCGTAGTTTTTCCTGATCCTGTCGGACCAGAAGAAATTATTAAACCGTAGGGTTTCTTTAAAGCGTCTTGTATCAGCTGAAGGTTTCTCCCCCAAAGGCCCATCTTGTCAAAAGACTTCAACCCCTCTGATGGATCCAAAACTCTAATTTCAACTTTTTCCCCGTATAACGTGGGAAAGGTGGCAACTCTAAAATCAATATCCTTGTTGTTAATCTTGGCCGAAAATCGCCCGTCCTGGGGAATCCTGTTCTCATCAATTTTCAAATTAGCCAGAATTTTTATCCTTGAAACGATGGCTGGATGAACGCTCAATGGCAAGAAAAGGCTCAAGTGAAGTACTCCATCTTGCCTAAACCTAACGTTGAGTTTCTCTTTGGACGGCTCCACGTGAATGTCGGAAGCACTCCCCTCTATGGCGTGGCGCAAAATGACCAAAACCATTTTGATAATGGGGGCCTCTTCGGTCATTTTCACTGAAGTTGAGCCTTTTGTTAGAGCTATTAAAATATCGCTTTTTTCCTTGCTTAATTGCTCTAAGGCTTTTTTGGTTTCCCTTTTTAAATTGCTGTGCTGCTTTAAAATGTTATCCAAATCAGAAAAAGTGATTAAATAAATTTCATACGTGAAATTTTCCTTTTGACTAAGAAATCTTAGGGCATTTTGGGCCAAGATGTTTTCAGGATAGACCATCCCCACTCCAACAACATTATTTTTCTTAAACAAAGGTGCCATCTTGTAGTTAACGGCCGCTTCTTCTGATATCAACTCCAAAACATCCAAAGGAATTTCGTGGATAACCGGCTTTGAAAGCGGAACCTTCACCAGCTTGCTTTTTAATGTAAATAGTGTCTCCTCGTTGACAATTTTATTTTGTAAAATAACTTCTTCCTCCGTTTTATTGGTTTTAGTTACTTCAATTTGGAGCTCATTTGCCCTTTGCTCACTTATTATTTTTTGATTTTGTAATTCTTGGATTAACTTCATAAATTATTTTAAAACAGGTTTTTGAACTGTTTGATAATAGGGAATGAAAGGCTGGTCTTTACCCACAGTCGCTTCTTTTAGATTTAAAATGGAAAGCCCTGTTTTTTCTAAATTACTTTTTGCGTCTTCTTGGCTAGCGGCTGAAACAGTACCTTGAATTTGCCTGCCGTATTTATTTTTGGCAGTGTAAACAAACTCTTTTTGCTCCATAGAAAATGGTTCCAATCCCTTAACTTGATCTGAATCTATGATATTGAAATTTATTTCTAAGCTTTTTTCGGATGTAGCCCCTGAAGATTCATCTTTGAAAATAGGGAAAAAAGTAATTAATGAAATGATCATCAAAACTAAAATGAAAGATACTATGATGATCCAGAAAAATAATTTTTGCTTTTTTTTAGCTGCTCCGAATACTATTGCCATAAAAGTTTAAATTTAGTATGCATGAGTTCCAAGCTCCAGTTTAAAATCGTAATTATTTGGCTGATTTTGGGAGAAATTTTGGTCAGAAGATGAAAAAGAAATGGATTTGACCTCAAACAAACGGGCCGACCTTTCCAAAGACATAACAAATTTCTTCAATCCTTGATAACTGCCAGATAGATTAATCGTAAAATCAATATTTTTGACTTGTTCTTGTGAATCTTGGGACGAGGCTTGCTGGCCTTGGTCTTGAAAAAATTGGGTGGATGTTATTGATTTTATCGTCAGTCCATTTTCTCCAGCTTTTTCTTGCAAGAAATAAATCAGTGGAGAAAAAGAAAAGTGGTTAGGCAAAGCAGTGTCAATTTTTTCAAAATCGCTTTTCCTTGCATCTATGCTTTTGACAGCATTCAATAATTTTAAGTAATGGTCAGTTAAGTTGTCGTATTCTGATTGCTTTTGATTTAAATTTACCTTTGCATCGGCAATGTCTTTGTATTTTGGAACAACGAAAAGAAATGTTAAAACCAGGTCAATGATTAAAATAATTACTATGGTAACTGGCTTATTGATTTCCATGATTATTATTTTGATTTTCCGCTGGGCTCACTGATACAGATAAAGGACTAATTTTATAGTCAAAAATCTTGGGGTCTAGGTGAATAATCAGGGCGAATTGTACTTTACCGGAATCCTGGGTTTGCGAACTTAAAACGGTTACTCCTTTGACGAATTCACTATTTTCAAAAGATTGGACCTGGCGGCTTAATACCTCCATACTGTCTGTTTCGCCAGATACATTAACTTCATGGTTAATCTGCGACATATCAAAACTTGAAAACCAAACATTCGGCAACGTTTTTTCTTCCATAAAAGAGAAAATGTTAGATGAAATTTTATGATTGTTAATGGTTAGGTTATAGTCGTCTACCTTTTTTTTGTAATCTGAAACTTTGCTTTCATATGCCTTTTGCTGGCTTAAAGCAGCCATTTTTTTATCTATGTCGTTAATGTTTTGATTTTCAAGGTAGGCTTTCAAACTAAACATCGAATAACAGAAAATGAGGGCAACAAATACCGCTGAAACCAAGTAAATAATTACATTTACCATCAGCGAATCATTGTTCTTTAAATTCAGTGATTTGAAAACCATTTTTTAAAATATACAAATTAAATTTCTAACCCATCTAACGCCACTCCCACGGCCGCTGAAAAACTGGGACTCATCTCTGAAAGAGTTTGGTCAAGGATTTTTAGATGAGACAATCCAGAAAAACAGTTGGGTACGAATACACTTTTTGAAAGATTCTTGGCAAAATATTCTTTGAGTCCCGGCAAATTTGCCCTTCCTCCGGTCAAATAAATTTCCTCAATCTGCTTTTGTTCTGACTGTATAAATTCTGAAGAAATATTTGAAACTTCGTCTAAAACTGATTTAAAATAATCTAAATTTTGCAAATCTCCTTCTTTGTTATTTAAGTTGAGGCTGTAGCTTCTCTTCAAAAAACCACTGTCAACAATGTTTAAGGTTGAGCTTTGAGTTCCAATGTCAACCAAGCATATTGTTTTTTTATTTTCTCTTAATAATGATCTTGCTATTCCAAAAACTTCAGCTTCCAAGGCGTACAATTCGAGGCCAGCATCTTTGGCTATCTTTTTAAAATCTTCTACAACTTGATTTGGCATAGCTACGATGAAAACTTTTAGTGGAGATTTATTGTCTTTTGTATTTGACATTATCTTCCAATCTAACGTAACTTCTGAAATGGGCAAGGTTAGGTATTGGGAGGCACTGTAGCGAATGGCGCCAGGAATTTCTTTTGGGGTCATTGGCGGAATATCAAAGGAAGTGCAAAAGGTAAAAAAATCCGGCACAGAAAAAATGGCATTTTTAGTTTTTATTTTTGCTTCCTCTAATATTTGCTTTATTACTAAAGAAGCAATATCTCCTGGAATAATACTGCCGGGTTTTGGCTGGGTCATGAGTTCTTTTTGAATAGCATTTGACTCAACTTGGCCGTAGTTTTCTAATTTTTTAAAATTATTGCGATCGGAAATCTCTACAATTTTAATTGAAGAAGTCCCGATATCAACCCCCACTATTTTTTTAGAGAAAAACATCCTAAGAGGATTGTTCATATTAAAAAAACTTTGAATTTCCCAAAATTCGTTTTATTATTCAATTATATATCAAAGTCAAGGCAACAACAATGTGGATAAATAAGGAATCTGTCAAAAATTTTTGGCTGGAATTATTCTTTCCTTCCTTTTGCCTGGGTTGCCAAAAAGAAGGGGCTTATTTATGCCAGGATTGCAGGTCGGTTTTGGAAATTTCAGAATACAACTATTGCTTGTGCAATAAAAACCCAACGAGGCTGCCGCCTTCAACCAAAAGTGGCAAATGCAGTTCTTGTTCTGGTAAAAAACTTTCTGGTTTATACTTTGCCCTCCCCTATCGAGAAAAATTTTTAACCAAAAAGCTTATTTATCAATTCAAGTACCGGCCATACTTAAAAGATTTGGCAAAAACGCTGGCTGAAATTTTAGCAGAACACTTTATTATTACAAAAAGTAACACTGACCAAGTTTGGAAAAATTCTATTTTAATTGCAGTCCCACTAGAAAAAAGCAAATTAAAAAATAGAGGATATAACCAGGCCGAAGAATTGGCCAAAGAACTTCAAAAAACTTTGAAAGTTCCCTTGGTTTTAAATAATTTAATAAAAATAAAAAAAACTTCGCCTCAAATTTCTCTTTCGGCAAAAGAAAGGCAAAAAAACTTAGAAAACGCCTTTACATTAAAAAATCCTACCGAAATTAAAGGAAAAAAAGTATTTTTAGTTGACGATGTTTATACCACAGGGGCAACTATGGAAGAATGTGCTAGGGTTTTGCGTGAAGCGGGGGTAAAGCAAGTTTGGGGCATCGCCATTGCCAGAGAGGATTAAGAATGCAATTGAAAAATATAAAAATAGTGTTATCATGAAAAAGGTTTGTTTTAATTGCTCGTTGAAATCCATAACAAGGGAGGTTTCCGATGGATTTAAAAGCCGTAAAAAGGCGCGCATTCCACTCGATTAGATTGCTTATTATAATAACCCCAATTGTTTTCTATGCCTGGAGAATAATAATTGCACACCCTTCAAAAGACCTATGGCCTGCTTGGGTCGTAGCAATTTTTCTTTTAATGGCAGAACTGTGGTTACTTATAGTCGCTCTAACCAGTTGCCTTAAAATAGATATTTTTGAGAAATTAATGGGCATTATTGAGCGGCCCCACGACAACCTTTTTTGAACATTTCAAAATCAAAAAACTCCACCCGTAAGGGAGAGCTGGGTAAGATCCTTGATTGTCATCAATCGGGATTTTTTTTAGAAAAAATTAGACTTTCTCCACCGTTTTCCAGTCACCCTCAACCCACAACAGGATAACCTCAACGTCAAATCCAAAAGACTCAACCGTTGTTTGGGCCATTTTTAAATGCTGGATTTGTTCTTCCTTGGCCCTTGGATTTCCAGCGCACCCAAAGTGTCCCACAATTGCCACAACGTTTGAGCCATGGTGCTTTACCGAAACCTCAACCCGTTTTTTAATGTTTTCAACAATGGGCGCGTTTGAGTCTTCAGCCAAAATTTTATTGGGGCCGGGCTCAGTAACCATGTCCACATAGTCAACTCCGTAATTTTTTACAATATAATTTTTGACTGCGTCCTGCACTCTTCCATCCATGCAATTTATGGCACAGGCAAACCCCGTTAGAGGTTTATTATTTTCATTACTTTTTTCTTCGCTGTTCATAAAATTTTTAATTAATATTTTTTAAAAAAAATTATTCAAACCTCTAACGGGGCAAATTTATTTTCCGTTTTCATATTTTTAAATAAGTATTAATTGCATTTCTCATTATACCAAGAATAAAAAAAAGGCCAAGAAGATGTTACCATCTTGGCCTCTGAATACTCCTATAAAAAAGCTGAAATTTTCAATGTCCAAAGAAGCCGCGGGCCCGGCTGTCAGGAAGCTGGTAGAGCGTCACACCATTCTTCAGGCACAGCTCCTGGATGGCTTTATCGTTGACGCTCCCCGAAGTGCTGAAGATGGCCTTGATGCCCGCATCAATGAGAACCTGCACGCCATCGGGAAATGGAAAGAACGAGTCGCTGTAGGCGACCGCTCCCTTGAGTAAGTCCCCGTGACCGGCATCAGTGGCCCGCTTGATGGCAAGTTCGGCGGCACCAACACGATCCTGCTGGCCAACCCCATTGCCGATGAGCATGGTATGGTTAACAATGGTAATCGTGTTGCTGTTGGATGTGCAGCCAACTCCCCAGGCCAGCAGCAGATTTTTTTCAACGTCGTGGTTACGTTCGCCATACGCCTTCATTTCCGGATCTTTGAAATCCAGGAGGAAGGTGTAGTTGGGCTGAGCCAAAATTCCGCCCCTCACATAGCGAAAGCGTGACTTGGCGTCCAGGAGAGCTGAATGTGACCCGAGCGCCGGGTTGACCATGAGGCGGCACTTGCCCTTCACCCGAGAGAGCATCCTGATGGCGTCGTCGTCAAAAGCTGGAGCAATGACGCCGTCAAACTTGATGTTGGCCTCGGGCGTAACCGATCCCATGGATTCAATCGTCGAGCCGATCAACTTGAAGTTGGTCATGACAACCCCTCCGAAAATGGCTCTCGTATCTCCCATGACCACCTTGGTTGCCGAAGTGCCTGCGCCGCAGCAGTTGCCATGTTTGGCGCCAAGCGCAATCTTGGGAACCTCGCCAAAGTTCAGCTTCCAAGCTCCGGCCAAGTGGGTCATCGTTTGCAAGAGCCTGTCTACGTCGCACCAGTTATTGTAGCTAGGATCGGTACCTTCGATGACTTTGAACTTGTCGAGTGCCAGCGGATCATCAGTACCAGTACTGAAAAGGAATGCCGGAGTTTGGGGGCCATTCTCGCCCTTGAACTCCAGAACCTTTTCACCGCAGATGACCTTGAACTGGCCGTCGCCGTGGTACATGGCCGAGTCGCCAACGTATTTGGTTACTTCGAATTCTGCGCGAGCTCTAAGTTTTTGGCGATTCTCTTCAGAAACGCCGCCAGTACTTTCAAGCTCTTGCAAAACCGATTCCATATCTTGTTGCCTACAAACCACAATTCTCAAGCCCTTGGCACCCGAGCGGACCATGCACGGTCCGCCGATGTCGGTTTTCTCAACCACCGAATCGATGGTCGCCTTGGGATCGGCGATGGCTTGGGCTAAGGGGTAGAAGTCACAGCGAACCAGGTCGATGAACGGAATGTTCAGAGAAACCAGTTCCGCCAAGTCTTCGGCCTTGAGCGCGTCGGCCAGTAGCCCGGCGTGTACTTCTCGTGACAGCGTCACGACGCGATGGCCAAGGATGGCGTTTCCACCAACCAGTTCGGCTACATCTTTTACTGGAACATTATTTTCTGAAAGTTTTTTTGCCGTTCCGCCAGAAGAAATAATCTTCCAACCCATTTTTACGAGACGCTGGGCAAAATCCACAACGCCATCTTTATTAAAAACAGAAATCAGTGCCCACTTTTCTTGAGACATGTTTTTTCTCCTTGGCCCGCTTAGCGGGCCTTGTCGGTATTCAGTTACCAAAGAGCAGACAAGGCAAGAGAACGTCTCAAGCCATGAAAGTATAATTACATTAAATAATAAAAAATGCAATAAAACCAATGCTTTGGCCTATTTTTTAAATTTGTGACACGATACTATGAGTAGCCTTTAACGATTACTGACCTTTTAATTATAATCCCAGGAGCTCCTCTTTAATCTTTTGGGTATTTCCGTGTTTCAAAAGGCCTAGGTAAGATTCCATAACTTCTGATGTTTGGGTATACTCTAATCTTCTCAACATCCTGTGCTTGGTTTTAGTTCTCAAAATCCTGTGATCTGGAAAATGTATCCACCCTAAAAAATCCACGCCCGACGCCAGTGTTTTAAGATAAATTTTATCTGGGTGTAAGGTAAGTTTTAGCTTGTCCTTTAAAAATGTATTTACCACAGGAATCAAGTTTTTCAAATACATTTTATCTTGCGAAAAGATGACAACATCGTCAGCATACCTGATGTAATACCGCGCCTTTACCTCGTGCTTTACAAACTGATCAAATTGGTTCATATACACGTTAGCAAACAGCTGGGAGGTTAAATTCCCCAAAGGTAGGCCAATACCCTTTTTCCCAGAATTAAAACTCCCGATAATTTCATTAAGCAAATTTACAATATTTTTGTCTGGTATTCTTTTATCCAATATTTGCATTAATACCGCCTGATCTATACTGGCGAAAAACTTTCTGACGTCGCACTTTAAAATCCAGCAGGTTCTGGTGTTGTTTTTGGAAATAATGAAGGCAAATTCTCTGAATCTGTTGATTGCCTTGTGCGTTCCTTTGTTTAACCGACAAGAAAAAGAGTCTGGGACGAATATTTTGTCAAAAAAGGGGTAGAGCTTTCGGTAAACCGCGTGGTGCAGGAGCCGGTCCCGCACCGTTGCCTTGTGGATAATCCTGGGCTTTGGGTCTGATATGCTGAATCGCTGGTAGCTGCCGTGCTTATACTTATGATTGGACAAATCGGCATGAAGTGATAGGATGTTATCCATCAGCCTGAATTGGAATTCCTGGACATCCTTTTTGTTTTTCTTGCCCCTCAAAAACTCCTGCCAGGCCGAAAGCAGGTTATCAATAGAAATAATATCTTTATATTCATGGCCCAATTGAATTTTCATAAAAATAACGAGTCTAATAACCCCCCCCCCCAAGACCTTGCCGGTTTTGGAAAAATCCAAGGCTATGTACAAAACATGGATGGAAATCCACCGCAATATGGAGCGATCAGCACGTTTTGGAATCGGAAATAAGATAGACGTATTGTTGTTAAGGATTCTTGAGTTACTAAGAAAATCAATGTATGCTCCGGTTGCTAAAAAAGTATCTCTTTTAGAAGAAGTCTCTGACAACATTGATTCATTCCGCTTTTTCTTTCAGCTGCTCTGGGAAACAAAACTCGTTTCCAGACAAAAGTATATTTCTTTCGGCACGGATATAGAAAATCTGGGAAAAATCGTCGGTGGCTGGAAAAAGGGCTTAATTAACAAAACTTCCGCCATGAAGACGGAAGAAAGAACAAAGTAGCGGGAGATAACCTGGTTGCCGGCGTTCCACCTGTTCGGATTCTCAACCGAGTTGGCTTCGACATTCCAGTAGCCGTTGTCGGAGTTCCAGTTGCAGTTCACGGCCCACAGTATTTTACATTGCACCATCATTGCCACTGCCCCTTGAATACTCTCAGGACTGTATCGTATTTGGGACCTAAAAGTCCTCCAGTGCAATGTACCGATTGTATTCTTTTTTTAAAAATGCACATCAACTCTTGCCAAAGGCGTAGAGATGCGAGAGTTTTTCGCAAAGCGAAAACTCCCGCCTGCGGCCCGTGGCAATTCCGTGATAACAGCTTATTGGGCTTAATGCATTCCTAGGGCGCTGCGCGAAAGCCATAGCCCTCACGCCATAGCTAACCTTAGCGCCATACTACCCTATTTGTTGAAAAATAAAAGGCTCTCGTCCACTCTTTTCAAAGTGTCAGAGAGCCATAGGTTCACAGGGTCAGATTTTCCCAGTTTCCCAGCGGTCAATCGCGGGAGAAAACCCGGCGGCCGGCGCCCCACCTGCACGGATTCTCAACCGAGTAGGCCTCGACACGCCAGCAGCCGCGGTCGGAGTTCCAGCTGCAGTGCACGGCCCACAGGGTTCCATTCTTGTCACGGAGGTACGCGATATTCGCGTACCCGTTAACCAGAAGATTGCCCTTCTGGCCTTTAGACTGCTTCTTGATCAGACCGAAGAAGTGGGCCAGGGTGATCTCTTCACGACCTTGGCCGAGTTCCTTGCGGATCGGGGCATCCAGAGCGTTTTCCTCCAGACGGTAGACGGCGAGTACGGCATCTTTGACGTTTTCCTCGACCTTGCCGAGAAAATACTGGTCGAAGTTGCCGCCTGTCCAGCCGATGTTAGCTTCCTTGAGGGAGGCTTGGTCGGCGACGAACCGTTTGGAACCGGCAGCCTTGATGCCCTTGGCCACCTGCTTGAGGATCGGCGGCACTTCATGCCGGTGTTCGGCGATGAAGTTGCCGATCAAGTCAGCAAGACCGGGCGTGTCGTTGACACGCTGGGCCTCCTGATCATTGAGACCGGCGTTGTTGTAAGCAGCCTCTACGACAGAGATGAACTTACGACCCTTACGGTCACGGGCGGTGACGGACGGAGCCAATGTTTTGGACATCGGAGCCATCCTCCTTTCTTGAAAAGCGCCTTGCTTGAATCTGCCGAAGTTGGCAGTCACAGCCAGGAATCCTCATAAAAGGGCTTTTGGCTGTGACTGATTTTAATTTGTAAAAGTACTGCTATTCAGTATGGAATAATTTTACACCTTGTAACACACTTTGTCAAGCATCTTGTTCGTTGAAAAATAAAAGGCTCTCGTCCACTTTTTTCAAAGTGTCAGAGAGCCATAGGTTCACAGAGCTAGAGTTTCCCAGTTTCCCAGCGGTCAATCGCGGGAGATAACCTGGCGGCCGGCGCGCCACCTGTACGGATTCTCAACCGAGCAGGCTCCGACATCCCAGCAGCCGTAGCCGGAGCTCCAGCAGCAGTACACGGCCCACAGGGTTCCATTCTTGTCACGGAGGTACGCGATATTCGCGTACCCG
>CAZAAH010000009.1:0-33206 GCA_964483475.1 uncultured Candidatus Saccharibacteria bacterium | reverse complement strand
GATTTTAATTTTTTAGTTAAAATATGTTTTGCTTTTTCTTCGTCTTCAATTTTTGCTTCAAGCAAGGAAATACTTTCAATGGTGTTGCCCAAAAAATCTAAACGCAAGGCCTGATTGGTATTAATGGGGAAGACATCAATAATTCCGCCCTGCTGTGCGAATTCCCCTGGGTCGGAAACTTTAAACACTTTTTCGTATCCCATTTGGTCTAGCTTTCGCAAAATTTCGTAGACAGCATAACTTTTATTTTTCTCCAAAAATAAAATATTGTCCTGAAAAAAGGCTTGCGTTTTGGCGCCTTGTAGAATTTCTTCTAGATGTTCGTCAAACCAAACAAACCCCTTTTCTAGAAAATATGGGGTAACACTTACAATTAAAGTTTTATCAATATATTGTTGCCCCATATTTTTACAAAGGGGGTCGGGGAAATTGGGTATTTCCCCGTGTAGGAAATTATTCAAAACCGAGGGTTTTGAAGGAGCGAGCCGGAACCGAAGAGCTAGCCCGAGTGAAACGAGGGCGGTAAGGCGAGCGACAGAGGTTGGGCCGAAAAAGAAGACATTATCAACGCTTTACCCGTTGAAGAAATATTAAAATATTTTTAATATGCCACAAGAAAGGTCTGCCGGAGTAATTATATTTAGAATGGTTAATGGTGTGCCGCACTACCTGCTTTTGCATTATCATTCGGGGTTGTGGGATTTTTCGCGGGGCCATATAGAAAAAAACGAAAGTATTGAACAAACAATTATAAGGGAGGCCGAGGAAGAAACGGGGATAAAAGACTTAATATTTATTCCGGGCTTTAAGGCGCATACAAAATTCTTTTTTAAGAGAACCCATCATTTAAAGGGCGAGGCAAAGAAAAAAGCTCCGTGGATTATCAAGTTAATAACTTTGCTTGTCGCCCAAACAAAAACTGAAGAGGTGAAAATTTCCAGCGAACAAATAGGGTTTGGATGGTTTGCTTATGAAGAAGCTTTAAGAAAATTAGCTCCACATGCAAAAAAAATATTTCCAAAAGCAAATGAATTTATCATTCAAAGAAAAAGTTTATAGTATTGTTAAGAAAATTCCTATCGGGAAAGTTTTAACCTACAAGGAGATTGCTGAAAAAATCGGTAACCCTAAGGCGTATCGGGCGGTGGGTAACGCCCTTAACAAAAATAGAGACCCACAAGTTCCCTGCCATCGGGTGATACGAAGCGACGGAAAAGCAGGAGGGTACTATTGGGGCTCTGCAACCAAAGTAAACATATTGAAAAAAGAAGGAGCACTATAACAAAAAATCGCCCGCGGGCGATTTTTTGTTACTTCGATTTTACTTCTTCCACGATTTTTTCAAAAATATTGGGGTATTTTTCCACCAGCTGGGCCAACACTTTCCTATCCAGCTCAATATTTTTCTTTTTTAATCCGTTGATAAATCGGCTGTAATTTATTCCCAGTTTTCGGCAGGCAGCGTTAATTTGCAACTGCCACAGTTGCCTGAAGTCCCTCTTTTTGACCTTCCTATCTCGGTAGGAAAACGTCCAAGCGTGCCTCAAGGCGTCCTTTGCCAGTTTGTACTTTGACTTTCGGCCATATTTAAAACCCTTAGCATGTTTTAGCAAATGCTTTCTATGTTTATGCGCTGTTTTGCCTTTTTTTACTCGTGTCATTTTTTATACGCTCAAAAATTTCCTGATTTTTCTTGTTTCAGATTTTGCCAAAGGCACCCACTTTCTGCCCTGTCTTTTTCTCTGACCGCTTTTTTTGGACCGGTAATGGTCTTGGCCCGACAGCCTCCTTAAAATCTTGCCGTTCTTGGTGACCTTAAAACGTTTTAATAATGCTTTCTTTGTTTTCATAATTACTTTTTTGATATTATCATCGTGAACCCTTTTGGCTCTCTTTTTAATTCTCTTTCAGTCTTAATGGGTATTAATTTGTCGGTTGTTTCCAAAAAGAACTGTATCTTTTTTTTGGCAAACTCTCCCATGGCCTTTTCCCTTCCCTTCAACACCATTCCTACCTTGACCTTATCTCCCTCTTTCAAAAACTTTTCGGCCTGTTTTGCCTTTACTTCAATATCGTGAGGCGAAGTATTGAATCCAACCTGAATTTCCTTGAGTTTTGATTCTTTTGTGCCAGCTTTTATTTTCCTTTCTTTTTTTTGCAAAGAGTAAAGGTATTTTCCATAGTTTCCAATCCTGCAAACAGGCGGCTCAACTTTTTCGGTAACCTGAATCAAGTCCAAGCCTTTTGATTTTGCCAAATCAATCGCCTCAAAAATGTTCATTATTCCGAGCTGTCCCCCCGTTTCATCAATCACCCTTACTTGTTTAGCCGATATGAAGTTGTTTATTTTTACTTTATCCAAATTTTTATTAATTATTATTGTGGAGACGCCGGGGGCGAACCCGGGTCCAGAAACAATCTCAAAATAATTCTACAAATGTATTCTGTTTTTGTTGTTCGAACATCAAATAAGAAACAGAAAAAAGGCTTTAATGTTCTAATCTCTTTAAATTTCGGCAATACTTTAGAGAAAAGTATTGCCTATCCCGATTGTATAACACCTTTATTTGCCTATCGAGAGTCAGCAATAAAGATGCAGCATTAAGCTAAAGCTAACGCTGGTTGCCTGTTTGAATTGGCAATTATATTTGTTCTAGAAGTTTTGTCAGATTCTAGAAAACTGAATTTGCTTATTTTGAGAGATGGAACTGTCGAATCTTACGTCCCCATTATTCAAAACCCCTTCTGATCTGCCGCTCCATATCTCTCTTTTTAATCTTTTCTTTCTTGTCAAATTTCTTTTTCCCTCTAGCCAGTCCGAATTCAAGTTTTAGTCTACCATTTTTGCTGTAAATTTTCAAGGGGATCAAAGAAAATCCCTTTTGACTAACCTTTCCTGCCAAGTAATCTATCTCTTTTTTATTCAAGAGAATTTTTCTGGGCCTTTCTGGATTATAGTCGGCCGGCGCGTTTTTTGGCTGGTAAGGAGGAATTTTAGCGCCAATCAGCTCCGGCTGATTGGCGCTAAAAACAACATAAGCTCCGGTCAAGCTAATATGCCCTGTTTTAATTGATTTTACCTCTTGGCCAATCAAAACCAGCCCGGCCTCAAACTTCTCCAGGACCTCATAGTCGTAGTGAGCCTTCTTGTTTTCAGCGTAGATATTCATTCATATAGTCTATCATTTCTTCCAATCAATGAAACTATTGACAATATTATTTTATTATAATAGTGTAAACTATCGTTCGAGTAGTTCGTTGACATTTCTTTTTTGGAGGCTGATGCCATGGGAAATTTAGAGACATTCTTTTTCAATACTATAAGCGGCTTATATCTTCTCGAATATTGGTTTTTCCCGGTGGTTACTATACTGGCATGGTTAAGTCTGACAGACAATAGAAAAGCCAAAACAATAACACTTGTAGTAATGGGCATTAGTATTGGCATCTGGCTCGATGGAACTTTTACGATGATTATTGCCGTATATTCAATAACAGATGCTTGGTGGTGTGCCAAGATGATCTTGTGGAGCGTTATCCCAGCATCTTTGGCGGGGGTAATCTGTGAATCATTAAAGTTTTTTTCAAAAAAGTATAGCAACAGTTTATAACAACATGAGGTCCCGTCTTCTTAATAGAGGTAGTCGGGATTTTTTTTGCAAAAAACTTTTATTTTTTGGGATTTTGTGATAACAAATAAAAAAACATTGTTCTTTTTAGTCTTAAGGGAAAGGAGTTGACGCATGGGAATGTTCTCATTTTATGATTTCAACATACGTTCTGTGGTTAATAGATTAGCAAAGGTAGGCGGCACATCGTTTCCGGTATTACCCGACGATTTGCTGGAATACTTGCTTTCAATCGCATTGCTTTGTCATTACATTCAACGGGAACGGGTGGTAGGGGTCAATAAAGTGCACCAAGATTTGTCGGGGGTAGATGAATTTCCTCCTGGCAGCCCCTTCTACACTTTTCGAGACGAGTGGCAAAGTTTATTTTTAGAGAAATTAAGAGAATTGCCAGAAAATATCTTTGCTGACCCTCTTTGCTTCACTGAACTTTCTCTACAACTTTACGAAGTTGGCTCTCAAGGTATTACGCCTCATATGGATGGCCAAAAATACATTAACCTCGTTTGTATTTTTACCCTAACGGGTAATTGTAGATTCTCCGTCTGCAAAGATAGAGATGGCAAAGGCGCAATTGCCTTGGATTCTAGTCCGGGTAATGTAATTTTGTTACGAGCGCCCGGATTCTTAAAGTCAGAATATAGGCCATTTCATGTTGTGACAGATATCCAGGGCCCAAGAATTAGCTTTGGACTTCGTCAAAAAAGATAATGTAATAGTCTTCTAAAACTAACGGATAGGAGACTTTTTTTATAGGCGACTTTAAATTATACTCGAATTAAGCTAAAATGAGCTATTATGGCTAAGGGAAATATCATCATTTCGCTGGGCGGGTCGCTGGTGGCGCCGAGCGAGATTGATACGGCGTTTTTGAAAGCCTTCAAAAACGCCGTCAAAAAACATTTTGTTAATAAAAGGTTTTTTATTTTTGTCGGCGGTGGCAAGGTTGCCAGGAATTATCAAAAGGCGCTTTTAGAATTTGGGGCAGATAACGAAGATCGCGATTGGATGGGTATTAAAATATGTCGATTGAATGCCGAGGTAGTTAAACAGGTTTTTGGTGACTTCGCTTTTTCTGAAATTATTACCAATCCAACCAAGAAAGTGAATACCAAAAAAGATATCGTGGTTGGCGGAGGCTGGAAGCCGGGCTGGTCAACCGATTATTGCACGGTAACCTTAGCCAAAAATATGGGCATTAAAACCATCGTCAACCTGACCAATATTGACTACGTCTACGACAAAGACCCCGCCAAATTCAAAAGCGCCCGGGCCTTTAAGGAAATAGGATGGAAAGATTTTAGAAAAATGGTCGGGAATAAGTGGATCCCCGGACTGTCCATGCCCTTTGACCCGAGGGCTTCACGAGAGGCTGAAATTTTAAAAATAAAAGTGGTGGTGATTAATGGCAGGCGCCTGGACCGGCTGGAAAACTTTTTAAAGGGCAAGCCGTTTATAGGGACTACGATTTCATGAGCATTCAAACAGAGCTAAAAAAATTGGTTGAAGGGGCGGTAAAAAGTTTGGGCGCACCCAAAGCGCCGGTTTTTGTTGAAGCTTCAGGCGAAAAGGCCCACGGAGATTACTCAACCAACATTGCCCTGGCATTGTCAAAAGAATTAAAAAAGTCTCCCCTTGAAGTTGCTCAAGACATCATCAATCGGATGCCAAAAAATAGCATCGTTGAAAAAGTTGAGGTGGCCGGGCCCGGCTTCATCAATTTTTACCTTTCAAAAGATTTTTTTGTTGAAAATTTAAAAAAAATTGATAAAAACGCGGGAAAAGGGAAGTACGCAAAAGGCTGGAAAGTGTTTGTTGAGCACACGCAGCCCAATCCATTCAAAACGTTTCACATTGGCCACTTAATGAACAATGCTATTGGAGAAGCAGTAACCAGGATTATCAAAGCCAACGGGGCAACGATAAAAACGGCCAGCTACCATGGCGACATTGGCTTACACGTAGCAAAAGCAGTGTGGGCATTACAAAAGGGCATTCCTCTGGGGCAAGCCTATGCGGCCGGTCACAAGGCTTACGAAGAAAGCGAGACAAACAAGCAAGAAATTCTAGACATAAATAAGAAAATTTACGAAAAAAGCGATAAAAAAATAAACGCGCTTGTTGCACAAGGAAAGAAAGAATCGTTGCGCCAATTTGAAAAAATATACCAGACACTAGGCAGCACGTTCGACTACCATTTTTATGAAAGCGAGGCGGGAGAAGTTGGCAAAAAATTGGTTCTGGGAAACATTGGCACGGTGTTTGCCACAGGAGAAAACGGCGCCATTATTTTTGAGGGCGAAAAATTTGAACCCAAAACGCACACCCGCGTTTTTATTAATTCGGAAGGGTTTCCTACCTATGAAGGAAAGGAGGTGGGTTTGGCAAAGATTAAAAAAAGCAAGTTTAATTACGATGCCTCTATAACGGTGACGGCAAACGAACAAGATTCTTTTTTTAATGTGGTAGAAGTTGCCATTGGCCAGGTGTTCCCACAGTTAAAAGGAAAAATGAAACACTTGTCGCATGGCCTTTTAAAGTTGCCCAGCGGCAAAATGTCTTCACGTACCGGGTCTATTATTTCCGCGGAAGAATTAATTAATCAAGTTAAAGAGAAGGTGTTAGAAAAAGCTAAAGAGAGAAATTTGGATGATGCTACTATAGAACAAATTGCCATTGGGGCGGTAAAATATTCAATTTTAAAACAATCCATTGGCAGCGACATTATTTTTGACCTGCAAAAATCCATTTCGTTTGAAGGCGACTCGGGCCCCTACTTGCAATATTCCCTGGTACGCGCCTTTTCTGTTTTAGAAAAAGCTAGAGCAGAACGCGTAAAGCCATCGCTTAAGAATGTACCAGGAGAAATAAGCAGCTTAGAAAAAATGTTGCATCGTTTCTCGGAAATTGTTGAAAAATCGGGCAGGGAATTTGAACCTCATTTTATAGTTTTATATTTAACAGAATTAGCAAGAGAATTTAACAATTACTACGCTCAAAATAAAATCGTTGATAAGATGGACGAGTTTTCTCCATACAAAGTTGCTTTGACCCAAGCCTTTTCAATAATTATGAAAAATGGACTGTGGTTGCTGGGGATTTCAGCGCCAAACAAAATGTGATTTTATGTAATTAAATCATCCTGAGTTTGTCGAAGGATAACTTATGAAATTAAATAACAAATATTATATCTTAAGGCACGGGGAGGCGGTTTCCAATGTTAAAAACATTTGTTCCTCATGGCCGGAAACATTTGAGAACCCCCTAACACAAAAGGGACGAGAAGTAATAATGGAGGATGTAGAAAAGTTAAAAGGAAAACACGTTGATTTAATTTTTGCCTCGGATTTGCTACGGACAAAACAAACAGCCGAAATTGTGGCCCAGCAATTGAATTTGGAGGTAAAATTTGATAAAAGATTGAGAGAGGTTGGTTTTGGGGTATTAAATGGAAAACCGGCCGAAGAATTACTTTATTTGAGTTTTGAAAAGGAAAGACTTAATAAAAGTTTCCAAAAAAGCGAGACTTATGAAAGTGTTTTGAAAAGAGTTTCAAATTTTTTAGAAGATGTTGATAATAAATATAAAGGCAAAAATATTTTGATAGTAAGCCACCAATGCCCCCTGTGGATTTTAGAAAATTATGTAAAAGGAATTTCCCTTTTGGATTCGTTGCAAAAAAATCCAGAAGAGAAAAGGATCACCAGGGGTGAATTAAGGGAATTAAATTAAAAATATGGGTATTATGGTTGAATTTAATCCTGATCTCGCCTTAAGAAACATTTCTGAAAACAAGGAAGGCAGAAGAAAAATTGAAGAATGCATTCCAGAACTATTGAAAGAAGGTGAGGTATATCATTTTCTTAAAGAAGGGCAGCGTTTTTATTGGTTGGAGGGAGAATTGCCGCTACTCGAAACAAAAGGAATGGGGAACTTATCAAAACCTAAAGCAAGCGTTATCATCTTGGAAGTAACCCATTTCAAAGACAATGGTAAAACCTATACCAAGGGCAGGTATAACGTAGTTAAAATAATTCCAGAGGGAGAGATTTACTTTAACGGTATCAATAAAATTTGAGCAATTAAATTAAAAGTATGATTTCAACAAAAGAAGAGCAAATATTAAAATCGATTTTTATTGCTTCCGAAAATGATCCAAGTAAACCAGAATTTCCTTCAGATGATCCGAAATTCCCAGCTACGCCTACCTACCAAATTGAGGTCCCAGGATTTTCAAATGTTTGGTTGAAGGATGAAAGCAAGAATCCTACTGGAACCCACAAAGACAGGATGGCTTGGGAAATAATTGTTACCTATAGAGATATTCTTTTAGCAAAAAGGGAGGGGCAGCTGAAAGGAAAATTGCCCCAGATGTCTATTATTTCATCTGGATCGGCCGCTTTTGCAATACAAACTCAACTTAAAAGATATAACCTACCAAACTTAAAAGTTTTAATTGATTTTAATACTGATAATAAAATAATAAAAAAATTAAGAAAAATAGGCTGTAAGATTTACAAAACCGATTTAAGTAAAAAACCACTTACCTGGAAGGAAATTATTAAATTAACAAAAAATCCCAATGGTTTTGACATTACTTCAAGCGAAGCGTTAGATCCCACTACTCGTTTTTATGATTGGTTGAGCTATGAAATAATTAACAGTTCGCCAGATTATTGCTTTATTCCCTTTGGGACGGGGAATCTATATGAGAATATTTTAAATATAAATAAAAAAGAAGTCGCCACGAAAAATCATGACCCAAGGTTTAAGGGAATCGTTAAAATACTTAAAAATTGTAATTTTCTTGGGGTTACAACAAATAATCCAAAATCAAAAGCAGATAAATTATATTCTCCGCACTTGCCATTTGTCCATTATGACGAGCAATGGATAAAAATGTATCGTTATGCCGGGTATTGTGGCAGAGAATCAAGTGTTCATTTGCTGAAAGAAAAATTTTTAGACAAAGCTCTAAAAATTGCAAAAGAACAAAATATTGAATGCGAACCATCGGGAATTACCGGACTTGCTCTTATGCTACAGTTAAAAAATAAATTACCAAGAAATAAAAAAATGTTAATAATAAACACGGGAAAATGTAAACTATAACATGGCATATAATTTTCCGGAGGAGGAATATAAAATTTTAAAGTTTTGGGCTGACCATAAGATTTTTGAGAAGCTGCGGGAGAAAAATAAAAAAGGAAAGCCTTGGAGCTTTTTGGATGGGCCGATTACGGCAAACAATCCCATGGGCGTGCACCACGCCTGGGGCAGGACTTATAAGGATTTGCTGCAGAGATATTTTGCCATGAAAGGATTTGACCAAAGATATCAAAATGGCTTTGACTGCCAGGGGCTTTGGGTTGAGGTTGAGGTGGAAAAGGAGCTGGGATTTAAAACCAAAAAAGATATTGAGTCCTATGGCATTGATAAGTTTGTCCAGCTCTGCAAAGAACGAGTTTTGAAATATTCAGCCATCCAAACCCAGCAGTCAATTCGGTTGGGGCAGTGGATGGATTGGGAGCATTCTTACTTTACGATGTCGGATGAAAACAACTACGCCATTTGGCATTTTTTGAAAAAGTGCTGGGAGCTGGGGGATTTGTACAAGGGCAGGGACTCGGTGCCCTGGTGCCCGCGGTGCGGCACGGCCATCAGCCAGCACGAAATTTTAACGGAAGAATATAAAGAGATTGTCCATGATTCAGTTTATTTTAGGCTTCCGGTCGTCGGGAAAAAGGGCGAATATCTTTTGGTTTGGACGACAACTCCCTGGACATTACTGGCTAATATTGCCGTAGCAGTTGATAAAAAATTGGACTACGCTTTGGTTGAAGACAGCGATGGCTTTAAAAATTGGGTTGCTAAGGACTTGGTTAGCAAAATTTTCGGCTCCGAAGCCAAAATTTTGAAAACGGTGAAGGGCAAGGAGTTGGTTGGCCTAAAGTATACGTTTGCCTTTGACCATTTGCCAAAGATAAAAGAGACAGCTGACAAATTTTCCAAGAGTTTTCACAGGATCGTTGCTACTGACGACAGGATCATGCCCATTAATATTGAAGAGGGCACGGGGTTAGTGCACACGGCGGTCTCGGCCGGGCAGGAAGACTTTCAACTGGGCAAAAAATTGGACTTGCCGCTCATAGAAATCATCGACGAAGAAGCCAATTATTTGGATGGCTTTGGGGAATTTTCTTTTAAAAATGCCAAAAAAAATCCCAAAATAGTTTTGGATTTTTTGGCAAATCAAAAAGATTTTGTTTTCAAAATCGAGCCCTACAAACACCGCTACCCTACCTGCTGGAGGTGCAAAACGGAGTTGGTGTGGAGGGTGGTGGATGAGTGGTATATTGCGATGGACAAGCCATCGCAAGCGAAAAGCGAAAAGTTAAAAGCTAAAAGTTTGCGGGAAAATTTGGTGAGAATTGCCAAGAAAATTAATTGGATTCCGGAATTTGGCTTGGATCGGGAGTTAGATTGGTTGAAAAACATGCACGACTGGCTCATTTCCAAAAAAAGGTACTGGGGTTTGGCCCTGCCGATTTTTGAATGCCAAGCGTGCGGAACCTTTGAGGTGATCGGCTCAAAAGAAGAGTTAAAAAAGCGGGCTGTCGAGGGATGGGAAGCATTTGAAGGAAATTCTCCGCACCGGCCGTGGGTTGATAATGTAAAAATAAAATGTAAAAAGTGCAAAACAGTGGTGTCTCGAATTAAAGACGTGGGAAATCCATGGCTGGATGCGGGCATTGTTCCTTTTTCAACTATGAAGTACTTTTCCGATAAGACTTATTGGAAAAAATGGTTTCCGGCTGAAATTGTTACGGAATCCTTCCCTGGCCAATTTAAAAACTGGTTTTACTCCCTGTTGGTGATGTCGGCGGTCTTGGAAAATACCGAGCCGGTCAAAACTATTTTTGGCTACGCTTCGGTTAGAGATGAAAAAGGCGAGGAAATGCACAAATCCAAGGGCAATGCTATTTGGTTTGATGAAGCTGTCGAAAAAATCGGGGCTGACCCGATGCGGTGGCTTTATTCACGGCACAACCCGGCCGAAAACCTGAACTTTGGCTACCATCAGGCCGATGAAATAAAAAGAAAGTTGCTGATTTTGTACAATGTCTACACCTTTTTTCAAACCTATGTTGATAAAAAAGATTTTCCTGCTGCCGATCGTGCCAACCCCAAAAACGTTTTAGATCGTTGGATTGTTTCAAAAATAAATCATTTAATTTCAGCTGTAGATTTTAATATGGAAAAATATGATATAGCAAAATCGGTTTTGGCGATTGAAGATTTTTTCATAAACGACCTGTCCCTGTGGTACTTGAGAAGGTCCCGCAAAAGGTTTCATGAGGAAAACAAGGATAAAAAAGAAGCCGTTGAAACGCTTTACCATATTCTCTTGGCTATGGCCAAAATCATGGCTCCCACGATACCTTTTTTTGCCGAAGCAATGTACCAATCAATAAAAATGGATAAGATGCCCGAATCGGTGCATTTGTTTGGCTGGCCGGAGGCGGATGGTGAAACCGACCTGGACCTGGAGCATAGTATGGATGAAGTCCGAAAAATTGTCAGCATTGCTTTGGCAGAGAGGTCGGCAAAGGCAATAAAAGTGAGGCAACCATTGGCGAAGTTAAAAGTCAAAAGTCAAAAGTCAAAAGCTTTGAGTGACGAATTGCTAGAATTGATAAAAGATGAAGTCAATGTGAAAGAAATTATATTTGATGATAAAATCAATAGTGAGGTGGAGTTAGACACGAATATCACCAAAGAGTTGATTGAAGAAGGCATAGTAAGGGAATTTATCCGAGACATACAAGCCAAAAGAAAAGAGCAAAGTTTAAAACCCGAAAATAAAATTACAGCTTGGGCTTTTGTTTCCGAAAATGAAAAGTCAATTTTAGAAAAACACAAAGAATTTTTACTGAAAGAAACAAGAGCAAAAGAGATTTTTATAGAAATATCAAAAAACTTAAAAGAAATTAAAATTAAAAAAGTGTAATAACATGGTAGATAACACTAATCCAAAAGATTTGCCTAAAAAAGGATTGTTTGAGAAAAGAAGTGAGGGTCTTTCGCGGAGCGAGTTCAGGCAGGTGTTAAGAAAAACATCGTATGACCCAAATGTAAAAATGATGAGGGACCAAAGAGTAAAAATGGAAAAGGAACTATTTCCCCAAAAGTATGGCTCCAATATATCTAAAAGAGATGTTGATAAGCGCTTGCTTTTGTTAAACAAGGAAAAAACTAGAACTCCCCACACCCAAGAAAAGCTGAAAATCCAGCACGAAATGAATCTTTTAGGCAAATTAAAAAACCAAAAATTAAAATAGTTTTAAATGAGTAAAATCAATGTTATAGATAAAGTATTTTTGGGGTTGTTGATTTTTGTTCCCGTTGCTTTGCTTGCCAAGTATTTTGGCGTATCTTCTCTGTTGGTTTTTTTTCTGTCGGCTTTGGCGATTATTCCTTTGGCAAAATATATTGGCGAGGCGACAGAAGAACTGGCCGTCTACGTTGGTCCGGCATTTGGAGGTTTATTAAACGCCACGTTCGGCAACGCTACAGAACTTTTAATAGGAATTTTTGCCATCAGACAGGGATTAGTTGAGGTGGTAAAAGCCTCGATCACCGGTTCAATCATAGGAAATTTGCTTTTGGTTGCCGGGATGTCAATGCTGGCTGGAGGCTGGCGTTACAAAAAACAAGAATTTAACAAAACAGGTGCTTTGGCCGCCAGCTCCACCTTGCTTTTATCAGCCATTGCCTTAATTATCCCTGCCATATTTTTGCAAACCGCTCCCCAAGTCGGCAATAGAGTTATTAACGAACTGAGCGTTTTTGTTTCAATTTTTATGCTGGTGGTTTATTTTGCCAGCCTTTGGTTTGCCCTTTATACCCATAAACACCTCTATACCCAGGAAGTAGGAAAATACGAAGCCAAATGGAGCAAGCTAAAAAGCGTCATTATTTTGCTTTTGGCCACCCTGGCAGTTGCCTGGCTTTCGGAAGTTTTGGTGTCTTCAATAGAGCCGGTGGTTAAAACTTTCGGGTGGACGGAACTTTTCGTCGGAGTTATTTTTATTGCCATTATTGGAAACGCCGCCGAACATACCTCGGCCATTATTACTGCTTTGAAAAATAGGATGGACTTGTCTCTTCAAATTTCCATTGGATCTGCCACTCAAATCGCAATGTTTGTAGCTCCCTTTTTGGTTTTGACAAGCTTATTTTTCGAGCATCATATGAATTTGGTATTTAACACCTTCGAGCTTATCGCCATTGTTTTGTCAATTTTAATAACCAACTTAGTGGTGGAAGACGGTCAGAGTAACTGGCTCGAGGGAACCCAGCTTTTAATGGCTTATTTGATCATGGCAGTGGCCTTTTTCTTCCATCCATGACGATTCAATATAGAACCGAGGGGTTTGTGTTTAAAAATGAGGACCGGTTTGAGGCCGACAGGACTTTTTCGGTTTTTACCAGGGATTTTGGCAGGGTAGAAGTTTTTGGAAAAGCCATCAGGAAAATTGCATCCAAGTTAAGAGGAGGAATGGAAATTTTTTCTTTTACCGAACTTGAATTTATTCAGGGTAAAAACAAAAAAACACTGGTTGACGCCGCTTCAAAAAATAGATTTAACAATTTGGTCAAGGATCCCAACAAGTTGCTGCTGGCTTTTAAAATTTCAGAAGTGATGGATAATTTTATTAGAGGCGAGGAAAAGGACGAAAAGTTGTTTGACTTGCTATCTGAAACTTTTGAAAAATTAAATGATTTCCAACTCCAAGCTTCCAGCTTCCAGCTTCCGTATTTTTATTTTTTTTGGAATTTTGTTTCGCTGCTTGGCTACGGGCCCGAGCTTTCCCGGTGCGCCATGTGCCAGCAAAACGTAAGTCCGGAAAGCATTTACTTTTCCAACCAAGAGGGCGGTCTCGTTTGTCACCGCTGCCACGAGCTAAAAAAGGAAGGAGACCGGGTTGATTCGGACGCCATAAAAGTGTTGAGGCTGATGTTGCATAAAAATTGGGATGTGTTATCCAAGCTAAAGATAGGCAACGAGGCCAAAGCATCATTAGAAAAAATTTCAAATAATTATCATCACTATTTACTCCAACGATATGAATAAAAAAACTATTTTTTTGCTGGCCGCCGTTTTGGCTGTGGGAATTCTGGGCTTTTTCTATTACCGGAGCCTAGTTTTTTCAAAGCAAATTTTAAGGCTGGAAATTTTGGGGCAGGACTCGGCCAACGTGGGCGACGAAGTTGAATATACGGTCAAATACAAGAACAACGGCAACTTTGTATTGGAGAAACCAAAGATTTTCTTTGAACTGCCCGAAAACTCCCTCAACGAGGACGGCAAAACCCTGTTCACCCAGGATGTAAAGGATATTTACCCTGGCGACGAAGAATTTTTAACCTTTAAGGCCAGACTCTTGGGCAAAGAGGGAGATTTGAAGGTTGCCAGGGCCCGGATGACCTATGTACCCCACAATTTGTCGGCTCGATACGAATCAGAAACCACGTTTACCACAAAAATAAATTCGGTTCCCATCACGGTAACCTACGACCTGCCCTCAAAAGTGGAAAAGGGCAAAGAAATCAGCTATTCCATTAACTACTTCTCCAACATTGACTACCCATTGGAAAACTTAAGCATAAAAATTTCTTCTCCCCAAGGTTTTACCTTTGAATCCTCTGACCCCAAATCTTTGGACAATTCTGAATGGAAGCTCAAAACGTTAACTAAGGCCCAGGGGGGCAGGATAACCATTAAGGGCGTCGTTTCGGCCGACCCTCAAAGCCATTTGAATTTTGCCTCAAGCCTGGGTGTCTGGCAAAATGGAACTTTTATTGTCATAAAAGAGGCTAACCAAGATGTTGAGGTAATTCAGCCCCTGCTTTTCATTTCAGAGCTTATTAACGGCTCTTCAAGCTATGTTGCTTCTCCAGGAGAACCATTAAAATACCAAATTTTTGTCAGAAATATAGGCTCCACGTCCTTTGACAACCTGTTTTTGATAGCACGCCTTGACGGGTCGGCCTTTGATTTTTCAACCTTAAGATCGGATGATGGTCAAGCGATGGCCAACGACAATTTAATTATTTTTGACTCACGGCAAATTCCGAGGCTTCAACACTTGCCTTCTCAGCAGGAAACGAGCATGAGTTTTAGCGTGAAATTAAAAGACAGTTGGCCCATTGCCGACACCGAAAAAAATAATCTGTTTATCAAAAATAAAATAACTATTTTTGACACTAACCAGGAGTTTGACACCAAAGTAAATTCAAAACTGGAGATAGCGCAAAAGGCTTATCATGCAAGCCAGCAGGGGATTGAAAACTCCGGCCCCGTTCCCCCACAGGCCAATAAGACAACCACCTACATCGTGAACTGGCAGGTTAAGAATTATTTTAACGATCTCAAAAATAGTAAGGTAAAAGCTCTTTTACCTCAGGGCGTTACCCTGACCGGAAAAATATTCCCGGAAAATCAAATCTCCAACTTTTCTTTTGATAGCGGCAGCCGGGAGGTCGTCTGGTCTGCTGGCGACTTGAGCCCCGGCTCTGAATCTTCCATTTTTTTCCAGGTTGCTCTAACCCCGAGCATTTATCAGCAGGGAAAATTGGCCGACCTCATCGGCCAAGCAACGGTTGTTGGTGAAGATCAGTTTACCGGCCAGACAACCCAAGGCACGGTCCCCTCGGTCAACACCAGCCTGCCCGACGACCCATCAAACTCCGGCGGCGGAGCAGTCCAATAGTTCGAAGAAAGCCTTAACATTCCAACATTCTTAAGAATGTTGGAATGTTTTGTTTTTATAAACGGATGAATGATATTGCGTTTTCTAACCAATAGCTTGGACGCACTCGACAGGCGTCTTAAAATTTAAATTTAATAGTGCGTCCAAGCTATTGAACCAGTACGTTGCTATTGACATTTTTTGTATATATGCTATGATAGAGAGCAGTACACAATAGGTCTAATTTATGGGTTCCCCTTGTGGGGAACTTATAAAAAAAACCAAACGAAAGGAAGGTCAATATGACCACCGAGCGAAAGCGAGTTCCCACGAACACCAGCCGTCAAGCCACTGAACAGCCGAGCATGCAGTCCTGGGTCATGGGGGGAGCGCCACACAAAATCGAGCAGCAGGAAGCCCAGGGGCAAGCCGAGTTCGTCAACAGTGAGACGCTTCCCACTAAGATGGGCGCTAACGACAAGGCGGTCTTGGAGAAGGCGGGCGTGAAGTTCGGCGACAAGGTGGAGGGCGACGAGATTTTTCAGTATGTCGAACTCCCCGCGGGCTGGAAGAAAATGCCGACCGACCACTCAATGTGGTCGAACCTCGTGGACGACAAGGGTCGTGTGCGTGCTGCCATTTTCTACAAGGCGGCGTTCTACGACCGCAAGGCTCACCTCTCGACCCGCCAGCGCTACGGCTACTCGTTCGACTACGACCGCGAGAAGAAGGACGGGGTGGGTGTCGCCAACATCACTGACGGTGGCAACGTCATCCACACGACCGAGCCGATTGTCGTCGGCGACCGCAAAAGCTACGAAGTGAGCGATCAGGCGGACGAACTCGCGCGCGCGTGGCTCGATGCCAATTTCCCAAATTGGCGGGAAGCCAGCGCTTACTGGGATTGAAAGTCCCACATCGGCGAGTTTAAGGGTTTACCAGTTGTCCCTAACAACTGGTTTTTCTTTACAAATTATTTAATAAAATGTAAAGGTATTGATCATTATAATCAAAAAGCAGAGGCCCGACCTCTATTTTTTGCTGTGGGAATTTGAATTTTTAAGGGTTTGAGGATATTATTACAGAATGAATAATAAGAAAGATGATGTGATGGAAAAAATTGTGTCCTTGTGCAAGAGGAGGGGTTTTGTTTTTCCCGGCTCTGAAGTTTACGGAGGGCTGGCCAACTCGTTTGACTACGGACCCTTGGGCGTTGAGTTAAAAAATAATATAAAAAATCTTTGGTGGAAGCGGTTTGTCCATGAACGAGATGACATGGTTGGCATTGACGCGGCTCTGATTATGAATCCAAAGGTCTGGGAGGCTTCGGGACACCTTGAAGTTTTTAATGACCCGCTCGTTGAATGCAAAAAATGCCACAATCGTTATCGCCAGGACCAAATTGAAGGCACGTGCCCCAATTGCAAATCAAAAGAATTTACGAAGCCCAAAAATTTTAACTTAATGTTAAAAACTTTTTTGGGGCCGGCCGAAGAAAAGGCTAACGTGGCTTACTTCCGTCCCGAAACCGCCCAAGCCATGTTTGTGGATTTTAAAAATGTGCTGGAAACTTCCCGGAAAAAAATTCCTTTTGGCATTGCCCAGATCGGCAAGGCATTCAGGAATGAAATTACGCCGGGAAACTTTATTTTCCGCACGAGGGAATTTGAGCAAATGGAAATTGAATATTTTATTAAGGAGTCGGACTGGGAAAAATCTTTTGACGACTGGAAAAAAGAAATGTGGAGCTGGACGGTCAGTGATCTTGGTTTAAAAAAAGAGAATGTTCGCGAATGCGAATGTGAACCAGAAAATCGATCTCACTACTCTAAAAAAACCATAGATTTTGAATATGATTTTCCTTTCGGCAGGAGTGAGTTATATGGCTTGGCTTATCGTACCGACTTTGATTTGAAGAATCATTTTAAAGAAGCACCATATAAAGAAGAGGGGGGTGAGGTATTTTATCCGCATGTAGTTGAACCGACATTCGGGGTTGATAGATCGGTTTTAGCGGTTCTCTGTAATGCTTATGAAGAGACTACAGAGAGGTTGGTTTTAAAATTAAAGCCGAGCCTTGCTCCCTATAAAGTTGCTGTTTTTCCGCTTTTGAGAAATAAGCCAGAGTTGGTTGCCAAGGCCACGGAAATTTACCATGCGTTGAAAAAAGAATTTACGGCCGACTTTGACGACCGAGGCAACATTGGCAAAAGATATTATTCGCAAGATGAAATTGGCACACCTTTTTGCCTTACCGTTGACTTTGACAGCTTGAAGAACGACGACGTTACCGTAAGGTACCGGGATACCATGAAGCAGGAAAGAATAGCAATAAAAGACGTAACCCAATTTTTAAGAGACCATGTTTAAAAAAATAATCTTGAAAAACGGACTCCGCCTAATATCGGTGCCGATTAAAAATGCCAACAGCGTGACGGTTTTGATTTTGGTTGGCACAGGGTCAAAATACGAAAAAAAGGATGTCAATGGCATCTCCCACTTTTTAGAGCATATGTTTTTTAAGGGCACCAAAAAAAGGCCCAATACTTTAAAAATTTCAGAAACCCTGGATATGATCGGCGGGCAATACAATGCCTTTACCTCAAAAGAAATTACTGGATTTTGGGCTAAAGTTGATAAAAAGCATACTGATACGGCTCTGGATTGGATTTCAGATATGTTTTTAAATTCTAAATTTTCCAAAACCGAAATTGAAAGGGAAAAGGGAGTCATCATTGAAGAACTAAATATGTATTTGGACACTCCGACCGTTTATGTTTCAGAGCTTTTTGAGGATTTGCTTTATAAAGACCAGCCAGCCGGTTGGCGGATTGTCGGAGAAAAAGAAAATATTTTAGGACTAAATCGAGATAAAATTTTGGATTATTATAAAAACCATTATTCAAACGAAAATACGGTTGTTTGCGTTGCCGGAGACATAAACGAAAAAGAACTGAATGAAAAAATAGAAAAGTACTTTAGCAAAATAGTAAAAAGAAAAGCTCTACTCAAGTTAGCCACCAAAGAAATCCAATCAAAGCCCGAAGTCCTGGTCCACTACAAAAAAACCGACCAAACCCACTTTTGTCTGGGAGTCAGGGCCTATGATATGTTCGACCCCCGCAGACATGCCTTGAGCCTGATGGCCATTATGTTGGGGGGAAATATGAGCTCTCGTCTCTTTATTTCTGTCAGGGAAAGGAACGGTTTAGCTTATTATATTCACACTTCAGTTGAAACAACCACCGATACTGGCTACTTAGTAACGCAAGCAGGGGTTAAAAACGACAGCTTAGAAAAAGCAATCAGTTTGATTTTGAAAGAATATCGGGATTTTAAAAATAATAAAATTACTGAAAGAGAATTAAAAAAGGCCAAAGATTATTTAAGGGGAGCAACCTCTCTGTCTTTGGACTCAACCGACGCTCAAGCCTCTTTTTATGCAACTCAAGAGGTCATGGGCCAGGAAGTTTTAACTCCAGAGGAAAGGTTAAAAATAATTGATAAGGTTTCAATAGACGAGATAAAAGAAGTGGCGCAGGATATATTCAAGAACAACAAACTAAATTTATCGGTGATAGGGCCCTTCGAAGCCAAAGAATCCAAAAAGTTAGAAAAATTATTAAAAATATAATCTCATGGAGACGAATCAAACCTTAGATGTTTCTTGGGAAACCATTGTAAAAATTTTTCTTGCTGGTTTCATTTTATATATCCTTTTTTTAGTAAGGCAAATTGTAATTTGGTTCTTTTTCGGATTAATAATTTCTATTTTGCTTGAGCCGTTGATCAATTTACTAAGGCGTCTTAAATTTCCAAAGATTTTAGCAACTATTTTAGTTTATCTAACCATTTTAGTTATCTTTTCTTTAGCGATTTACCTTGTTTCTCCGCTGTTTGTTTCAGAAATAAGCCAGTTAATCCAAAATATTCCAAACTACTTTGAAAAAATCAGCCCCATTTTAAAATATTTGGGCTTTGATGTCGCTCAAAATTTCCAAGATTTTACTTCACAGATTTTTTCCAGTGATTCATCAGGCATTTTTAAAGCGGCTTCCGCCTTTTTTGGCGGAATTTCTTCAACTTTTTTTATTTTCACCTTGGCTTTTTTCATTTCTTTGGAAGAAAAAGGGCCAGAAAGATTTTTAGTCCTTTTCACCCCAAAAAAATACGAGCAGTTTGCCTTGGATATTTTCCAAAGAGTTCAATACAAGGTTGCCGGCTGGTTTGGGGTCAGGGTTTTGGCCTGTCTGTTTGTTGGATTTTTTTCTTTTATTGTTTTCTTTTTCATCGGCGTAAAGTATTCTTTCATCCTGGCCTTGCTATCAGGGCTTCTTAATTTTGTGCCGTTCATCGGGCCAACCATTGTTTCTATTTTAGTGGTTTTGTCGGTTGGCATATCCGATTCCTGGTTGCTGGCCCTCTATGTTTTTGTTGCTTTGCTCTTGATTCAAGAAGTAGAAAATAAATTCTTGACGCCGTTTCTGGCCAAAAAGTTTTTGGATTTGCCCCCTACTTTAGTTTTAGTTTCTTTATTAGTTGGAGGAACTATTTTTGGGCTTTTGGGAATGATTTTTATTGTCCCCGTTTTTGGAATTGTCTATGAGTTTTTAAAAGAGTTTTTGGAGAAAAAAAGAGAAGAGCAATGGGCTAATGAGTTAGCAAAATAATGCTGATGAAAATTGCCAAAGCTTGAATTGAAATTCTCCAGAAGTTGGAGAAATTTTTCTTTTTAGTGAGGTAGTGGATTTTCTCCGTATGGATTTTGTTGTGAAACTCCAGTATTTTATTTTTGAAAAGTTTGTTTAACATCGTCAGGCCGTCTGGAATTATTGCTGCAAAAGCATATAAGTAAACCACAGGTTGATTTTTAGAAAAAATAAATATTATTGCCAACCCAAGACAAAAATCTAGAGCTACTTTTAAAAAATCAGGCAAAGATTCTTTCCACTTATTTTCAATTATATTTGGGATTGGATATTCAATGTGGGGGAAAATATCCAAAAAGTAATGGCTTAAAAAAGCCAAAACAATGGCAAGCGGAACACTGTTTATCTTAGATCCAATGGCCGCCCCAAAAATCATGTGGGTTAAGAGTATCATGTTCGTTTGTGATGTAATGTGATATTATACCATAATTTATGGCAAAAAAGTTTTATATTACCACCAGTATTCCCTATACCAATGCGCCTCCGCACCTTGGTTTTGCCTTGGAAATAATCCAGGCCGATGTGGTGGCCAGGCATCACCGCTCGTTGGGGCGAGACGTCTTTTTCTTGACCGGCACCGACGAGCATGGAATAAAAACCAAAAAAGCCGCCCAGTCAGCCGGTAAAACTCCCGAGGAATTTGCCAATGATATATCCCAAAAATTCAGGGATTTAAAAGAATCTCTGAATTTATCAAATGATGACTTCATCAGGACCACCGATAAGACAAGACACTGGCCAGCGGTAGAAAAAGTTTGGCAACAGCTGGAAAAAAACGGAGATTTGTATAAAAAAAAGTACCAAGGGTTTTACTGTGAAGGGTGCGAGGCTTTTAAAACCCAAAAAGAAATTGTTGATGGCAAGTGTATCATTCACCAAATTCCGGTTGAAGAAATAGAAGAAGAAAATTACTTTTTCAGGCTTTCAAAGTATCTGCCAAAAGTGGGGGAAATTATCAGAAAAAATAAGGTAAAAATCATCCCAGCGTCTAAAAAAAATGAGATCTTGGGCATGGTTGAGGGGGGCTTAGAAGATGTGAGCTTCTCACGGGTAAGGGAAAAATACGAAGGGATTGCGGTGCCAGGGGACAGTAGCCAAATAGTCTACGTCTGGGCTGATGCCCTGCCAAACTATCTTTCGGCCATTGGTTACGCTACCGACTCCAGCCAATTTAAAAAATACTGGCCAGCTGACATCCACTGCATCGGTAAAGATATTGTTAAATTCCACGCCATCTACTGGCCGGCCATGCTCTTATCTCTGAAAATCAAACTGCCCAAGGCCATTTTTGTCCATGGATTTATAACGGTGGGCGGCCAAAAGATGTCAAAATCGCTGGGGAATGTCATTGACCCCTTTGAATTGGTTAAAAAATACGGAGCGGACGCCGTGAGGTATTATCTTTTAAGAGAAATGGTGCCAACCGAAGACGGCGACTTTACCTATGAAAAATTTGAGCAGAGGTATAACTCTGACTTAGCCGGAGGCATCGGGAACCTGCTATCAAGAACCTTGGCGTTGGCAAAAAAGCCGAACTTCAAGGAGGTAAAACCAAGTTTCAAGATTAAAAAGGCGGTAGCTCAGGCCCAAAAAAAATCCAACCAGCAGTTGGAGAGTTTTAGGTTTAACGAATCATTGCAGTCAATTTGGGAACTCATCTCTTTTTGCGACAGATACATCAACGAGGAAAAACCCTGGGAAGGAAAAGAAAACTTCTTAAAAGTCGTTTCGGATGTTCTGTTTGCTTTAGAAAAAATCTCTATATTACTTGAGCCATTTTTGCCACAAACTTCAGAAAAAATAAAAAAGGGAGTTGAAAGCAAGAGTTCAGATATTTTGTTCCCAAGGTTGACATAATAATAATTATCGGTTAATGTATACCTAAGCTCTTTTTTCCAGGCCAGGAGGCCCGGAGGCTAAGGACCCAGCCAAAGTTAGGAGGATTTGCAATGTTGGTTTTTACTCGTCGCGTCAATGAGCAGATTGTGATTGATGGAAAAATCAGAATCACGGTTTGTTCCATTGTCGGGAACAAGGTTCGCTTGGGCATTGATGCCCCAAGAGAGATCCAAGTCGATCGGCAAGAAATCCACGAAGGAAGGCAGAGAGGCTTTCCGCCTCCGTCGGGAAGATCTTTCAGGCTTCCCGGCTAGTAGGGTCTGAATACAGCAGGCGGGTGAGTCATCTTCATGATAACTCACCCGCTCATTTTTTTTTACGAAAATTTTATCTTAAAAATAAGAAATTCAAAATTGCTGCCGAAAAATCAGCCAAAAATCTACTTGGACTATGAGTAGGCAAGTAACCTGTTGGAGAAAGATTTGGCAACTGGCAATCGTCTCCTGTCCATGTGCCCCCAAGTTTAGCACAATCATCAGCTGGATTTTCTTCTGGAGACGCTGATGGATTCTCTTGAAGATTTTGCACGTTTCCCGAAGACGGTGGCAAGGCATAGGAAATGCAGTTAGTTCCATTCCAATATTGGCCTTCGGGGCAATTTGTTGCCGTTGTTGGCCGGCAACCGTAATAAGTACCGCAATCCTCTGAAGAATAAATCACTGTTTTAGTTTGTCCTTTTGGGCATTCGTTTACCGTTGGCATAAGTGGGCAAGTTCTTTTTTGGGTATCATTTGGCGGTTGGCCCTGCTCTCTGAAATACTTTTGCCTGCATTCTTCAGGATTATTTTTACACTTTTCATACTCTTTTGGGTCTAACTGATGAGTAATCCCAGCTCGAATCTGCGGAGGCCCGTTAGTAGGTTGGCCTTGGCCTTTAAAGCTAAAACACTCTTCTTGGTGCTGGCTGCAATACTGGATACATTCATCGGGTGAAGCGCACCCGCCCGGGCCGACAAATCTTTTTCCTTGAGATTGTTCATTATCGTTTTCCTCAAACTGACCCGGTCCCCTGAAATTTTGTTCAAGCTCTTTAAATTCTTCAAACTTTTCAACACGATCTTGCTCTTCTTGGTCTTGATTGAAATTATCTTGGCCTTCAAATTTTTGTTCCGTAAATTTTTTGAGCATTTCCCGAGCTTTTTCTTCAGAAACTCCTCCGTGAGCCGAGGCAAACGCCACACATTCTTCAACATGATTTTCGTCCATGCAGTATGTTTTACATTCGTCTGGAGTCTTACACCCTCCGGGACCACCGCTTTCCTTTACGGTTTCCTGGAGTTTTTGAACAACATTAAAATTTTCCTCGTCTTCTGGTTTTATCAAACCTTTTTCTTTGGCAAAGTCAAAACATTCTTTTGAATTTTCTTGGCAGTACTTTTCACATTCTTCCTGGGTTTTGCAACCCCCGGGCCCGCCCTCTTTTAAAAATTGTTCAGCTTGGTCAGCCTCCTCGTTTGAAATTAAACCATTTTCTTTGGCAAATTGGAGGCATTCGGCTTGGTGGGAGGCGACTTGGCAATACTTTTGGCATTCCTGGCCAGTGCAACCTCCCGGGCCAGTTTTCCCGGCAAATTTTCTGGCCCGCTCGGCATCTTCATGCTTCATAAAACCATTTTGCTCAGCGAAATTAACACAGGTTAATTGATTTTCAGGTTTTTCGCAAAAGTCATGGCACTCTTGCCCCTTACATCCGCCGGGCCCTGAAACAAGTATATTTTTTTTAATGTGTTCAGCCTCTTTTTCTGAAACAAGACCGTGTTCTTGGCCAAATTTCAAACACTCATCAAGGTGCGAGGAATCTTGGCAGTAAGCCTTGCATTGATCTTTTGATGTGCAGCCCCCGGGACCTCCGCTTGTTGAAATTTCCTGTTCAAGGGCATTTTGCTGTTTTGCTTTTTCAACATCTTGGTCGCTGATCAGGTTATGTTCTTTGCCAAAGGCAATGCATACGTCAGAATGGTCGGAATTGTCACAGTAATTTTTGCAAGAGCTTAAATCCTGGCAGTTTCCGAGTTCTGGAATAGGGAATTTGATGTCAAAAGGATTTTGGGCCAAAGCCGTTTTGGAAATTAAAAACAAGCCTAAAAATAAAATTGAAAAAGTTATTAATTCTTTTGCCGTCATATGTTTAAAACGGATTAGTTTTTACGTTATCGAAAGGATTAACCGTAGTCTTTGAAAAGAGATTGGTTTTTTCAAAGGGGTTGATAGCTTTTAAGGCAGCTTGCTCTGCCTCCTTTTGTTTTGCGACTTCTGCTGCTTTCTCTTTTGCTACCCCAGAAGAATAGCCTAAATAGTAGCCGACTTGAAGGCCGATGAGTAACAAGACAACTACCGAGGTAATAACTATACCCGTCCATTTAATTATTTTTTCCATAGTTTCACAGCATTAATAATATTAGCAAATTATAGACCATATTTTTTGTTAAACAAAAAAGTTATCCACAGAAGATTGAATTTATTTTTTATTTATATGAATATGATTATATGATTATAGACACTCACAGCCATTTAAATGCTCATGACTTCAGAGATGATTTTGGCGAGGTTATCAAAAGAGCGCTTGAGCAGAATATCTGGATGATAAATGTTGGTATGGATTATGAAACGAGCAAGAAGGCCATTGAAATTGCCAAACAATATCAAGAAGGAGTTTTTGCTTCTCTTGGTTTGCATCCAACCGATGTTCAAGAGGTTTTTGATAAAGAGAGGTATAAAGAACTGGCCCAAGATTCAAAGAAAGTGGTGGCAATCGGAGAAATCGGCCTGGATTACTACTACAAACCAAAAACCGCGGTAAAACTTCAGCAATTTAAGGAAAATCAAAAGAAGATTTTTTTAGAACAGCTTGATTTGGCAAAAGAGCTGGATTTGCCGGTAATATTGCACTGCCGCGTCGCTCATTCTGACATGCTGGAGATTCTTGCGTCGTATGCATCAAAGTTGCGCGGCGTCGTTCATTGTTTCACCGGAAGTTTGGAAGAAATGAAAGAATATATTAATTTAGGTTTTTACATCGGTTTTAACGGGATCATTTTTAAGTTGCCGCTGGATGAAGTGATAAAAAATTGTCCACTGGAAAACATGCTGGTTGAAACCGATTGCCCCTACCTCACTCCTCCCCAGCAAAAAAGCACGAGGAACGAGCCGATGTTTATACGCCACACCATTGAAAAAATTGCTAACATCAAAGGAAAAACGTTTGAAGAAATTTGCCGAGTAACCACCCAAAACGCAAAAAGTTTGTTTGGTATTTGAATAATTTTAAAAATTTGTTAGTATAACGATACAGCTCATTGAAAGGACACTCACATGGCAACCCAGAAAAGATGCTCTGTTGGAGTTTCTGTCAGTAAGAAAAATATGATGTCTTTTGACTTTGGGCAATTTGCAGTTGTTATTGCCCTCAAAACCACAGATGTTAGGATATACATACACCTTAGGGAAGATTACCGCGTAGAATTCATGGGAAAAATATGCTACAAAATAAGCGAGAATGAAGTTAATTATGTTTTTATAAAATACAATGCTTTTTGCAGAATTAAGAATGCTTGCTTTAGTATAATGAAAGACGGCGCAATTGAGTCATGTGTGAGATTACTTGCTCTGCTGGCAAGAAATTTCCCAGCCTATATGTCTAATTTCAATTATAGCGGGTAGTAGTTACCTGCTTTTTTTTATATGAATACCGTGCTATCATATCCATAACTTATGAAAAAGTACGATCCCCAAAAGATAGAAAAAAAGTGGCAGAAAAAGTGGTATACTTCTGGCATTTTCAAGGCAACAGATTTTTTAAAAAAGAAAAAACTATATCTTTTGGTTGAATTCCCTTATCCGTCGGCTGATGGCTTGCACGTAGGTCATCTTCGGAGCTACACAGCCCTAGATATCATTGCCCGCAAAAAAAGAGCGGAGGGTTTTAATGTGCTTTATCCCATGGGTTGGGACGCTTTTGGTTTGCCCACCGAGAACTATGCCATTAAAAAAGGCGTTCATCCTGCCATAGTCACCAAGAAAAATACTGATAACTTTAAAAGGCAAATGAAAAGCCTGGGATTGTCATTTGACTGGAGCCGCGAAATCAATACCACTGACCCAAAATATTATAAATGGACGCAGTGGATTTTTATAAAACTGTTTGAAAAAGGGCTAGCCTACAAAGACAAAATGCTGGTTAACTGGTGCCCAAAAGATAAAATTGTCCTGGCCAACGAAGAGGTGATTGATGGCAAATGCGAAAGGTGCGGGACGGCGGTTGAAAAACGGGAAAAGGAGCAGTGGCTGATTAAAATCACCAAGTATGCCGACCGGCTGATTGATGACCTTGGTTTGGTTGACTACCCCGAGCGGGTAAAAATCCAGCAGAAGGAATGGATTGGCAGATCAGAAGGAGCAGATATTGAATTTTCAATTTCCAATTCTCAATTTTCAATAAATGTGTTTACTACGAGGCCAGATACTCTTTTTGGTTGCACTTTTTTGGTTTTGGCGCCAGAGCATCCGATTATTAAGAGTTTTGAATCAAACATTAAAAATGTAAAAGAGGTTAAAGAGTATATAAACCAGGCAAAGAATAAATCTGACTTGCAAAGGCAAGAGCAGAAAGAAAAAACGGGTGTTGAGCTCATGGGAATAAAGGCGATAAATCCGGCCAATAAAAAAGAGATTCCTATTTTTGTTGCTGACTACGTGATGCCGGGCTATGGCACCGGGGCTATCATGGCTGTTCCCGCTCACGACCAAAGAGACTTTGAATTTGCTAAAAAATACAATTTACCCATCAAGGAAGTGGTAGTGCCCAATATTATTGATAAGAGGAATCCTCCAGTAGCTGGTAAAAAATTTTTAGAACGAAAAAATGTCCACGCTATTGTAAAGGATCCCACTACCGGAAAATATTTGGCCTTAAAATGGAAAAAATTTAATTGGACTACTTTTCCGATGGGAGGCATGGAAGAAGGGGAAGATGCTGTTCAGGCAGCTAAAAGAGAAATAAAAGAAGAGACGGGATTTACTAATGTAAAATTATTAAGAGTGTTGCCGGGTAGAACTCGAGCAGAATATTTTGCTGCTCATAAAGATGAAAATAGAATATCTTATACTACGGCTGTTATTTTTGAATTGGCGGGAGAAGAGCAGGTTGAAATTTCTCAAAAAGAAAAGGACTTACATGAAATTGCATGGTTGAATGAAAGCCAACTAAATTATGAGCACATGACCCACGCTGAAGTAGAACATTGGAAAAGACATTTTGAATCTGAATCATATGCATATGTTGGCGAAGGATATTTAGTTGATTCTGGTAATTTTAGTGGAATGGACTCAGGGAAGGCAAAATGGGAAATTACAAAATTTGTTGGTGGGAAAAAATCGGTGAACTATAAGCTACGCGATTGGATTTTTTCCAGGCAGCACTACTGGGGTGAACCTATTCCCATGATTTTTTGTGAAAAGTGTGGGTGGGTGCCCGTAGCGGAAAAAGAGTTGCCTGTGGAGTTGCCCAAGGTTAAAAAGTACGAGCCAACGGATTCGGGCGAGTCGCCGCTGGCTTCAATAGAAAAATGGGTGAATGTTACCTGCCCTGAGTGCGGCGGAGCCGCACGAAGGGAAACCGACACTATGCCCAACTGGGCCGGGTCCAATTGGTACTACATCGCTTATTTGTCTGCAAATAAGCGAGGAAATTCGAAATTCGAAATTCGAAATTCGAAATTGTCGGAGTATTGGCTTCCCGTGGACTGGTACAACGGCGGCATGGAGCACACCACCCTGCATTTGCTGTACTCCAGATTCATTTTTAAATTTTTGTGGGACATTGGGGTCGTTCCAACATCAATCGGGCCAGAGCCCTATAAAAAAAGAACTTCGCACGGGATTATCCTGGGGCCCGGGGGAGTTAAAATGTCAAAATCAAGGGGCAACGTCATCAACCCAGACGAAGTGGCAAAAAAGTACGGAGCCGACACCCTGAGGGTTTATGAAATGTTCATGGGGCCTTTTGAGCAAATGATTCCGTGGGATGAGCGGGGAATTATCGGTTGCCGCAGATTTTTGGAAAAAGTGTACAAACTATTCCAGTTTTCCGCGGAAAACTGGAATAGTTTGGCGTCGGCAAAATTAACCGTTTTGCTCAACAAAACCATTAAAAAGGTTGGCGACGACATTGAATTGATGAAGTTTAATACCGCCATCAGCTCGATGATGGAATTTGTAAACGCATGGAGCGCGTCGGAAAGTAGCCTTGATAAAAAAGATTTGCAGAAATTTTTGATCATTTTGTCTCCCTTTGCTCCGCACTTGGCAGAAGAATTATGGAGCGCCGCTGGTTTTAAAGGTCTTTGCGGTCAGCAAGTGTGGCCAACGTACGACGAAAAGCTTACCAAGGAAGAAAAAGTTTTGTTGGTTGTGCAAATCAATGGCAAGGTTCGTGATAAAATTGAGGTTTCAGCTGGCTTGAATCAAAAAGAAGCCGAAAAAATCGCCACGGAAAGCCCAAAAGTAAAAAATTGGATTGCAGGTAAGCAGGTAAAGAAAATTATTTTCGTATCAGATAAATTAATAAACATAGTAATTTAGCAAATTAACTATTCGCTTATTCGTACGAATAAGCGAATAGTTAATGAAGGATATGAGCGAAACAAAAGGAGAATCACAACCCGAGCCAGAGTCAGACCCAAACATAGAACAACAACCACAGCTAGAATCACAAGAAGATTCAGAATCAAAAGTTGAAAAAGAGCTCTCGCCAGAAATTATTGAAAAGATAATGGAAAAAGTGCAGGATATTGATCAGAAAGGAACTGGGTACCATGCGTTATCTGATAATGAAAAACTAAGGTCTGTTTTACAAGATGGTTTACTGGGTCAAGAAATGCACCCTAATAAAAGCAATATAAAGTTAGGTAAAAAATGGGCAAAAGCAGTTCGTAAAACTCATAAAAGTTTTGTTCATTTTAATATTGTTGGCAGGGCAGTACTAAACCAAGATACAAAACTATCACATGATAAACAACATTTAAGCGAAAAAAGAGAAATTGGAAAATCTTACTATATGGGAGTACCGGGCAAATTAGCAATAATGTTTGATATTGGTAATTATAAAGAACTTACGGGTGTGGGTTTGCCAGGTGAGAAGAGTAGGGGTAAAAGCAAGTCATTTCGAATGGCATTTTATCCTGAAAGTATAGATAAAGAGGGACTTCCTAAACCCCATAGTGAATATGGTTTTGTAATTTCTTATCGTATCGCCCCGAGGTTTTTTAAAGGAATTGTTTTATATCCAGGAAGAGAAAGCACTGAAGAAGAAATAAGAAAAGAATTAGCAAAGAGAAAAAAATCTTATGAAGGTTATAAAAAACGAGGTAAACCATTTTACTACCCCCAAATTTCTGAAAGTTATTTTGATGAAGAAAAAGAAAGAAATTATGTAAAATTTATGGGTACAAAAGAAGACGAAAACTACTTGCCACACGTTAAAAAATTGACTCAAGCGATGATGGATGTTGATAAAGATAAACCAGAAAGATTAATCCCAATATATGATGTGTACGGAAATTTATGGTGGCCCAAGCAAATGAGTTATGAAGAGGTGAAAAAGTTTGTTGAGGAAAGAGGTAAAAATAAAAAAAGAAGAAAAAAATGATTAAAAAAGTGGTGGTGTCGGCGGCGGGGCAGGGGACACGGATGCTTAGCCTGACCAAGGAAAAATCAAAGCATTTGATCAATGTTTTGGAGAGGCCGTTTTTGGCTTACCTGTTGGATAACATTTTTGAGGCGGGCTACGGGGAAGTTATTTTGGTGGTTGGATTTCGCGAAGATATGATGGATGAATTTATTAAAAACTATACCTTTGGCGGTGGCAAGCAAAAAATTAAGATTGTAAATCAGTTTAAAGTGTTAGGGCCTAAAGAAAAAGAGTATGGCACCGCCTGCCCCATCAAGTGCGTGAAGGACCTAGTGGGCAAAGAGCATTTTATATCCCTATGCGGAGATAATTTTTATTCGGTTGAAGATTTAAAATCCATGAACATTGATGATGGTTTTAACTACGTTGCCGGCTTGGAACACCAGCACCCAGAAAAATACGGGGTTTTGATGACTGACAACGGTTTTTTAAAGGAAATCATTGAAAAACCAAAGGACTTTGTTGGAAAACTCATCAATACCAGCCTCTATACCTTTACGCCCGAAATTTTTGAAAAAGTTTTTGAAATTGGTAAATCTCCCCGCGGCGAATATGAAATAACCGATGCCATTTCCCTTTTGGCCAAAGAAAAAAAGGTTAAAATCAAAAAAATCAGCAATTTTTGGATGGATTTTGGCAAGCCAGAAGACGTGGATAAGTTTTTGGGGTTTTTAAAAAATGAAGGTAATTAAAATTTCAGAAAAAGCGGTTGATGAAGCAGTTTTGTCTTTGAAGAAAGGAGGCGTTGTTATTTTCCCAACAGATACAGTTTATGGATTTTTGGCAGATGCTCAAAACAAAAAAGCGGTTGATAAAATTTTTAAAATAAAAAAAAGGCCAAAATCAAAGCCATTATCAATTTTTGTGAAAGATATAAAAGTGGCAAAAGAGTTGGCGGTGGTTGACGAACGGGCGGCCAAAATTTTTTTAAAATTTTGGCCGGGCAAGTATACTTTTATACTAAAAAGAAAGCCAAATATTAAGCTTTACGGAGTAAAACGTGATACAATTGCAGTAAGAATACCAAAGTATAAATTTTTGAATGATTTACTAAATAAAATAAACAGGCCGTTGGTTCAAACTTCAGTTAATTTTTCCAGGCAAGAACCGTTAAACAATATAAAAAAGATTATTGAAAATTTTAAAGACGAAAAAAGAATAGGGCTTATAATTGACGGAGATAGTCTTAAAAAACCAAAATCTTCAAAAATCATTGACCTCTCAAAAAATAAAATTAGGACATTGAGATGAATTTAGATTTATACATTTTTAACGCAATAAATGGATTTGCCGGAAAATGGCATTGGTTGGATTTAACAGGGATTTTTTTTGCCAAGTATTTTGAGTACTTTTTATTGCTTGCCTTAGTTTCGTTTCTGTTAAAAGATTTTAAAAAGTATTGGAGAATGGTGGTAGAAGCCTTAATAGCCGCCGTGTTTGTTAGGTTTATTCTTGCAGAGATTATTCGTGAGATATGGTTTCGTCCGAGGCCCTTCGTTCACAACAGCGTAAATTTATTAATTTCTTATGATCCAAAAGAGAGCTCTTTTCCATCCGGCCACGCCTCTTTTTATTTTGCTTTATCAACTATTATATACAGTTACAACAAAAAAGCTGGAATTTTATTTTACATCGCCAGCTTTTTAATTGTTATTGCCAGGGTATTCGTAGGCATCCATTGGCCTTCTGACATTTTGGCTGGGGCTATTTTGGGAACTTTAGGGGGAATTATTTTAAATAAGTTATTTAAAAGACCCAAAAAGCGGCCTGTGGATAACTTAATCTTGCCGTAATGTTACAATTAGTGAAAGTTAGGTTAAATATCGCTTTATACGAAATTTAACCAAACAAAGGTCGCATTAATTATTTAATAAAAAAAATAAAATGGGATTAAATTATTTATTAAGTCCTCAAGGATTTTTAAAGGTTGGAGGCGTGATATTAGTTTTAGTTGCGGTGCTGGGATTCATAGGAGTCATAGGCCCCACCGAAAACAGCCTTTTTGGTCATTATTGGTATTTTGATAATGCCGAAAATTGGGCTCATTTGGTGCTTGGCGTAGTTGCTCTTATTGCAGCTTTTGCCTTCCCTGCCAACGTAAATAAAATGTTGGTAATGGTTTTTGGGGTGGTGGCGGTTTTGTTCGGGCTTTACAGTTTGTTCGCCCCTGTGCCAAGCGGAGTAACCTTTTTGACCGCTGGCTTGGAAAATCCAACTGACACTGTTTTGCATTTAGTCATCGGAGCGTGGGCATTAGTAGCAGGTTTTAAGAAAAACGGCTCGATGCCAATGTAATTAGTTTAGAAAACAAAAAAATATGGCTCGTTGAGAGTCATATTTTTTTGTGCCCGGGGTGGGATTCGAACCCACAAACCCTTTCGGGTCAAGGATTTTAAGTCCTCTGCGTAAACCGTTCCGCCACCCGGGCAAAGAAAAACTACTGCAAAAGAACAAGAGGCCACGGCCGGAATTGAACCGGCGTATAAGAGTTTTGCAGACTCTTGCCTTACCACTTGGCTACGTGGCCGTGTTTATGTAATACCAGAATACTCCTATTTTTCCAAAACCCCGGAACGAAAACCTCCCCTGATACGGGGAGGTTAGGAGGGGTTTACGGGTTCAGCGCTTGGCGGCGCTTCAGCCGCTGCCTGCTCCCTCAGCCGTTCCATTGAACCAAAGTCCTCTTTCACCCGGCGGCGTTTTCCTTTACGCAGGTACGTCAGCTTGGCGCGCCGGACTTTCTGGCGCTTCACGATTTCGATGTTCGTAATCAAGGGCGTGTACAGCGGGAAAATACGCTCCACCCCAAAACCGGCCGTTACCCGGCGAACGGTGAAGGTTGACGAGGGGCCGGTGCCGCGAATGCCTAAGACGGTGCCTTCAAAGGTCTGGAGACGCGTTTTCTCCCCTTCCGTAACCTTGGTCTCAACCCGAACAATGTCACCGGGTTGCAGAACGGGGCGCTTCACGTCTTTTACCTGCTGCTGATTGAAGTAGTTAAGTATATCCATGCCATTGCCTAGAGAATGTGAGGGTACTGGCTAGTATATACTGGGGGGAATTTTTTGCAACCGTCGTTACTGGGCGCCGGGGATGGAGACGATCTCCATTGGCTCAACCCGAACACCATGCTGCCAGGCTTCAGCTTCGGTCGGCTTCCATTCGTCGGCAATCAGGGTGTTGTTATAGCGCACGTTCATCCGGTCTTCAACTGTATACAATGTGTTTCCAATCCGGACGCGTGTGCCAAAAGGCAAAAAATTCGTGGCGAGCGTTCCCATGTGTACCGTCGTGCCCGAGGCCGTCGTAAACGGGCTGGCATCGGTTTGGCCGACCGTGGACGAGTAAGCCGTCGTAATCACGCGGAAAGCCATTCCTGGCACAATATCTTTGGGCGCGAAGGGAATTCGCGATGAGCGAGAATTCAGCACGTCACCGGCGGTTACCCGTTTTGAAAACACATCAATCCCGACAATCGCGCTGTCGGCCAGGCTCGGATCACGGACAAAGGTCAGTGGCTGCTGCG
>CAZAAH010000008.1:0-36230 GCA_964483475.1 uncultured Candidatus Saccharibacteria bacterium | reverse complement strand
GTCTTTTAGGGGCCTGTAAACTTTAATATCGGCCGGGGTTCTGCCTATCATTTCTTTTGCCGCTTCACCCACCGCCAAAATCCTGTTTTCGGACAAAGAAACGGCAACCACCGAAGGTTCCGCTAAAACCACTCCCTTGCCCCTCAAGTAAACCAAAGAGTTGCAGGTTCCAAGATCAATTGCGATTTTATTGTTGAACATGAAAATTTAATTTATTAAATTTTCACCGAGCACAACCGAGCAAAGCGAGGTCTGTGCTTGGTGTTTTTTACCAAGCACTAAAATTTTTTCAAAATTTAGTGCTTGGTTAAGCGAATTTCTGAGTAAGTTACTCAGAAATTCGCTTAATGTCCGCCCCGAGTTTTTGCAGTCTCTCCTCCATTCTCTCATATCCTCTATCAATTTGAAATATATTATGTATTGTTGTCTGACCTTCGGCCATCAAACCAGCAATAATCAAACAAGCGCCAGCCCGGATGTCAAAAGAGTCAACGGTTAGCCCCATTAATTTTTTTGGACCAAAAACAAATGCTCGGTGAGGGTCAACAATTTCAATATCTCCGCCCATTTTTCTCAACTCATGAACATAGCTTAACCTATTTTCGTAAAGAGGGTCATGAATTAAGCTCTTGCCGTTGGCTCTTGTCAAAAGTGGAATTATTACCGGCAAAAGATCGGTTGGAAAACCGGGATGGGGCAGGGCCTGAATTTTAACAGAACTCAAGTTTGGGGAGTAGCTTACCGTCAGTTGATTGTTTCCCCTTTCAAAGTTAACTCCAATCTCTTCAAGTTTTGCCAAAAATAAATCCAAATGATTGAAGTCAACATTTTTTATGGTTATTTTTCCTGGATTCAAAGCCCCGGCCACAATAAAAGTCCCTGTTTCTAAATAATCTGGTGTAATGCTGTGCTCGCATCCATGAAGTTTTTCTACGCCTTCAATTTCAATAACGTGAGTCCCGTGCCCTTTTATTTTGGCCCCCATTTTTAAAAGCTGGTTTCCCAGATCCTCAACATGGGGCTCTGCCGCTGCACCCTTAATAATTGTTTTGCCTTTTGAAAGAACGGTGGCCATCATCAGCATTTCTGTTGCCGTGACGCTAAATTCTTTCAATACAATTTCTTTTCCCAAAATATCATCTCTTTGGACGTCATAAACATCTCCCTGTCTTGAAATTTTCACCCCCAGGCTTTCTAAGGCTTTGAGGTGTACCGTAATTGGCCGCAAACCAATGGTATCGCCTCCTGGCGAAGGAAATTTAAATTTTTTAAATCTTGCAATTAATGGCCCGACAAACACAACCGAAATCCTCATTTTTGAAAACTTGTCAAAGTTTATTTTTTCTGGGTCAATGTTTTCAGCCTTAACTTTTATTTTTCTTTCAGAAAGATTTTCAACCTTAGCTCCAAGGCTTTTTAGAATTTCAATTGAATTTTTGATATCTTCAATTAAGGGCAAATTATCAATGATGCATTCCTCGTCGGTAAGCAAAACCGCAGCAAGCGCCGGGCCTGCCGCATTTTTGGATCCCCTAACCTCAACTTCTCCGGCTAATTCCCTTCCTCCATTTATGATAAATGTATCTGCCATTTATGAATTGTTTTTTATTAATATCAACCCGAAATCCTTTTTATCTTATTCCTTTTTAATTTTGATGTCAAATAAAGCTATTTTAAAACAAATAAACGGGCAAATCCGCTTTCGAAAGCGGATTTGCCCGTTTTCAAAAAAATCTAATTACTTTTAAAGGCTTTTAACCTTTCATACTCCAAAAAAGTCAAAACAATTACAAAAATCTCAAAAATAGAAATAAAAAATAAAAATGCGGAGTGGTGCAAGAATGATCTATAAAATTGATACACCAAAAACAAAGTAAAAAATAGTATTGCAGCTGGATAAGCCCACGGTTTTCCCCTTAAAAGGGATATAGCTAAAAATATATTAACGATTCCGTAGAAAAGAAAATAAACTCCTATAAAATAACGGGTGCTTAGAGACAAATGATTTAGAAAACTCATCGGATAGCCTCCAAAATCCTTAAAAAATATATACTGGTGCTTTGAGGCTATTGCCCTTAATGTTCCTCTTTTTAAAAAGAATAAAATGGCAATGATTATCTCAAGCAATCCGTTAATCCCTTTTATAAAAACGATTACTGCAAAAAGATTATGAATGATTTTACCTTTTAAAAAATTTTCAGCCATTAGATCTGTTGCTTAATAATATTCGTTACGAAAATTGAAGGTTTTCAGGCGAAAATTCAGAAAATCGAGAAGGTTTATCAGTGAAACCGATAAGCCGACGAGATTTTATGAATTTGCAGCCAAAAGATTCAATTTGCAGTAGAATTATTATTAAGTAAAAGAGCTATTATTATTCTATTCCCAGTTTCTTTTTTACTCTCTCAATAATTGCATCAACGTGCATATCGGCTTTGACAATATAATCTGACTCGCCCTCGATATCCATGGTTTGGCTGATGTGCTCTGGGTCCCTTAAATTGGTCAAAAAAATCATTTTAGAATCAATGCCTTTCTCTTTTATTTTTTTAGCCATGGAAATACCGTCCATTTTTGGCAAAATAATATCTATCATAATGAGGTCAGGTTTTTCTTTTTCTGCCATTTCCAAACCTTCTTGTCCATCCGTGGCATAACATACTGAAAAGGGCTGGCTGTTAAAATTTTGCCTCAGAATCCAAAGGAAATCCTTGTCATCTTCAACGATAAGAACTTTTTTCATAATACTTTTTTAATAATATTACTTTAACTGTTCTTTTACTAGATCAACTAATTGAGTTGGAGCGGTGTTAGCTTTAATAATAACTTTGTCGGGCTTATATTCATCAAAAGCCGGTAATTGTTCTTTTTCTTGATTGGTCAATATAAAAACTGGCATATCTTTAATTTTTTGGTTATTTCTAATTTTCTTAAGGATTTCAATGCCATTAAGGTCTGGCAATACCAAATCCAAAAAAATAATATCTGGTTTTATTAGGTGATCGTTTTTGGTCATTGCTTCTATTTTTTCAACCGCCTCTTTCCCTGAAGTTAAAATCTCAACGATAAAATTATTTTTTTCAAAAATAATCTTATAAATATCTCCAATGGCGGGATCATCTTCAATAAAAAGAATTTTTTTACCTTGTTTTGACATAAAGCCAAAAAATTTATTTGGTTGTTTTTTCTACTTTAAATGGATTATCATAGGACTCAATTTTTGAATTTTCAAAAATATCTGCTTTTAATTTTAATTCTTCCAAAACTTTTTCATACGTATTTTCCTTAAATTCTGTAGAAATACTGCTGGTTTCTGGGTTTTCAGATTTTACCAAAAAAACATATTTATAAAACAAGTACTCGCCCAAAAATATATCGATAAAAATAAAAATCATAATGAATAAAAAGGCGTCTTTACCTAAAATCCAAGGAATTTTTTTGACTTCATCTAAAACACCGCCGATTGATTTTGATTTCGTGAATTTATTGAAATTCATGGTTTGTTTTCAACAACGGTTTCTATTGAAAAATTTGAGCTAACAGATGCGCTATTTTCTTGGTCAGACTTAATCGTTAGGTTATCAATCCTTATAAAATAGGGGCTGGATTCCAGTTTTTTAATAAATTGTAACATATTTGGGAAACTTCCCTTAGCTGAAACCTGAAAAATTGCTACTGGCAAATCATTAACGGTCTCATTACTGGCTAAAGGGGCTAAATTAATATCAAAGGTAATTCCAGATTCAGATGATATTTTTTCTAAAAATCTGATAAAATCAATTGGGTTTTGGGGATCAACAAAGAGTTGGTCTATTTTTTCAAAGGCCGGCTGGTAGCTTTTGTATTTCTTTTGAAAATCGTAAAAATCTTTATTTTCAGCGTCTATTACAACAGCTCTGCCTTTATTTTTTAGAATTTGATCAGAACCACTCTTTATTCCGTCTATAGTTGGATATATTAAAAAAATAATCAACAACAATGATGTGAGTAAGAAAAATGCAGCGATTAAATATGTTTTATTTTGGGTTTTCATTGTTAGTGATCTCAAAATTAAAAGAAAAGTTGAGGTCTTTTGGCTTTAAAAGATCGCTTGATGGGAAATAAATATTCTGTATGCTTTTGTCATTTTTTATATTGTCTCTGAAAATCAATAAATTGTCCCTGGTATCGCTTACTCCACTAACAACCACCTTAATATTGCCGCTTTCTTTAGCCCTGGTTAAATTAATGCTTGTAAAATATAATCCTGTTGGCCGTTGGATTTCAAAAATACTTTTCAAGGAATCGGTCAAATAGGTTTCCTGATTGTAAAAATGATCTATCTTCGTTAAAAGCGAATTATATTTTTCAACGGCATTCTTAAATAATAAGAAATCCGGAGTTTGGTATTTTTTCTCAGACTCATCCAAAATGATTTTTTGGGAATTAATTTCACCTAAAATGTAAAACTTCAAAGAAAATAAAACTAAGACGAGGCAAAGCAAGGAAATTAAAAAAATATTCCCTAAAATCATAATCAGTTTTTTGTTTTTTTCAAGAATAAGTTCTATTTTATCCTGTGGCGGCAAAAGATTAATCATAATTTACTTTTTGATATTATAAAAATTATGTGCCATTGGCGCCCCTTATTGCCAACCCCAAGGCCGTGGTAAAAGATAATATATTGTTATCAGAAATCATATTGCCCGATTTTTTACTCATAATGCTCCTCAAAGGATTCCCGAGTTCAACGGGAATATCTAACTCTTTTGAAATGAAAGAAGGTAGATCTTTTAGGTAGGCCCCTCCCCCACAAAGAATAATTTTTCCTATTTTATTATCCAAAGAAAAATACTCTTGGGAAACATGGCCGTAATAAAAATGTATATATTTTTTGATTTGAGCAATTAAGTTGTCTAAAATAGGGTTGATAATTTTTGCTATATCATATTTTTTTTTAGAATCATTCATCAAACCATACTCTATTTTTAATTTTTCGGCGTCGTTAACACTTATACTTAAACTATCAGCTATGGCTTGGGTTAATTGTTGTGAAGAAAAAGTAATTGAAGAGGTGAATCGTATAGAATTGCCAGAAAAAATAATGAAGCTGGTTTTAGTCTGCCCAAAATCAATTAAAATAACAGGCGACATTACTTCCTCATTTTTAAGCAAGGCCCTTACAATTGCTTGTGATTCAACTTCTAAAATGCAGGGTTTGAGATTTGCTTTTTTAAAACAAGATACATAGGAATCTACAACTGACTTTGGCATTTCATTGATGAGTAAATCTAAATGGTCTGTATTCTTTTTATTTTTATGGGATTCAACAATTTGAAAATCCAGGTATACCTTATCAATTGATAGGGGTATATGGTTTTCAGCCTCAAAGGGAACTGCTGATTTTAATTCTAACTCCGTCATATTTGGCATTCGAATGACCTGAAAAAAAGATTTTTCTTCTGGCAGAGAAGCAATAACATACTTTGTATTAAGCCCTTCTCCCTTTACCGTATCAATAGCAAGTTTTATAGTTTTCACCAAAGATTTTTCATCTTCAATGACCCCTTCTTTGACTACGCCCGGCTTTATTTGGACCTCATTAAAAGAAACTAAATTAAAACCTGAGCGCTTTTTTCTAAGCTTTACAATCCTCAAAGATAAATCATTAATATCCATCCCAAATATTTCGGGCTGCAGATTTAAAAATTTTAACATTGCCTAATTATACCATTGATATTTATTTATTGTTCTCCCCAACTAGTTACTTTCAGGGAACCGCTAGGACCTGTAGTAAAAAAACTGTTGACTAATCCCGCATCATACTGAAGGACAATATTGGTGCCCAACGAGATTGTTTTGGCGGCAGTGATCTGGTGGAGGTGAGCGTTATTGTTCAAAGAGATTCCACCACTGCTGGCGTAGAGGGTTGCTCCGTCTACGGTCCCTCCGTTTTGAATATTAATGGCGGTTGTTGAGGAATTGGTTGAAAGAAAAATGATACCGCTGCCCGTATAAGCCAAACTTTTAACCGTTACGTTATTGCTTACCGTCAACGTTCCGTCGGTAATGATTTCCCCCGAAGAATAACCAAAGGAACTGTCCAGGAAAACATTTGACTTGTTGCCAAAGGTAATGTTGCCGGTAACGTAGAGGTTGCCCTTGATGGTTAGGGTGCTCCCGTTTCCAATACTCAAGTCGCCCGTTACCTTGCAGGGGCCCAGCGATACGGTGTTCCCGTTGCCCGCAAGCCTCGTGACGTCAGAACTGTCACAGGCGCTGCTGGCAGAATTTTTCCAGGAATCAATTTGGGATTGAGAGATGGGAAGCGGCTGGTTACTCACCTGGGAGGCCGAAGAAGCGCTGCCGCAGGTATTGTTTCCCCCTGTAATGGTTAAGTTCCCACTGACCGTGGCATAGCTGCAGTCGTAGGTTTTGGCATCTTTTTTGATTACGAGCTTGTTGCCATTATTGTGGCCTACAATTTTGTTGGTACTCGTGGTAACCACTCCCTCATCAATGGTAGCTGAAGCATTGGGATTTGATATGTCTCCATTGGCAAAAATGTTGCCCATAATTTCGCTGTTGCTGCCCAAGGAAAATCCTCCCCCCGATTGAATGGCGTAATGAAAGGAAACCCCGCTGCTGTCTAGCGTGGATACCACTTTTATGGCTTTTATCGTTCCTGAGTTATCCGAAGTTGCCGTAATAGTCCTTGATCCAGCCAAGAGGTCTGGAATGGTAACGGTTACGGTTGCGCTGGAAACCGCCAAAGCATAGGTGGAAGAAGGGATATTGGGACTATTTCTCAACCGTAACAGCGCATCTTCGATTCCAGATTCCGCTGCATAGTATGACTGGGTTGATTTTTTAGCATTGGTGGACATTTCCTGGCTGTAAAAAATTAATGAGCCCATGCTAAAAGCCATGGTTGACATAATAACCAAAATAAAAAAAGTAATGATTGAAACGATGTACCCACTTTGATTTTTAAAATAATTCTTCATACTCAATAACTCCTCAAAGAAGCTGTTGATAATAAATTTACGGAAGAAGAACCGGTTTCGTTGGATGCGCTTAAAGTCAAATCTATTTTAATTGAAGGTTTGTTCCCATTTGAAACTTGTGAGAATGTTACGCTTGAAACTTGAACGGTGTCTGAAGTAAGAACAACTGGATCTTGAGATTCCTTTTTTAGGCAAATGGCAGAGCCGCAGAGAAAAAAATCAATGAAAGTAGTTGTTTCGTCGTTTGGCAAATAGCGGGTGGTTTCCAAAGAAAGCTGGCTCGAATTAGTTGTTGAAGTGTAAACGCTTTTGGCTCCCCTTATTTCATAAGTAATTGAATCTAAAACTTTTCTTCCGTTTTCCAGGGCCTCCCTGTCGGCTTTTGCTTTTGAACTGGAGTAGTTCATCCAAAACACAGACGAAACAACGGCTAACAGAAGAAATGAAAAGATTGCAACCGAAACCAAAACTTCTAAAAGCGAAAACCCTTGATTTTTTTTAAAAAAATTTATCATGGTTTTTGCCAATTTGTAAGATAGGAAACAACTTGATATATTTTGTCTTCCCAAGAAATGGTTACCGTAATTTGCCTGGTATCTGGGTCATCATGAGAAGCGTTGTAAGTGCTTTCAATATTATTGGTGACAGGGTCTCGAGAAACTTTATCAAAAACGACCTTCCTCGTAAAAATTCCCACCGTTTCAGTTCCCTGTTGCAAAGCCCATTGATTATTATTCAAAACCAAAAAGTAGGGGCTGGAACTGCCAGTTAAAACGGTACCCAAGCCATTGGTTGACCATGTTGTGCCATCCCTAAAACTTCTTGTAGCTTCAACTTCTTCTTTTGCCAAAGAATCGGCTTGGGTTGCCTTTTTTATAGAAGGAGAAATATTTAACGATAAAAAACCCAGGCTTAGCAAAGTAACAAAAGCAACGCTGATCAAGGCAGTTGCTATTAAAATCTCCAAAAATATAAAACCCTTATTGCCACGTGAGGTTTGAAGCATAAATTGAAGTTGAATTAGTTGTTAGCCCATCAGCCGAATACTCCACAAGGCTGCCCGAACTGTCTCCAGAAATGGTAATTTTAAGACTTTTGCTGTTTAATCTTCTGTCTCTGTGAATTGAAAACTGGGTGTCAGGATTATTTAATCGGTGAGTGTGAATTTCAACCGTTTGATTTGAACCTCCAACTAAAACCGTCCCCAGCCATTCTATTTGTCCAGAAACCAGGTAAGAACTAATCGGAAAAGTCTGGACAGAAGCACCATTGTCAAAATTCAAGCTAATGCTTTCGGTCGCGGTATTAATATTTCTGCTGTAGTTAACATGAACGTGTCTTGAATCTTTTACCCTTGCTGAATCCGACGGAGATGATACCAAACTAAAGCTCACGACCCCAGAACTTGATATATAAATTGTTTTGCTTTGGTTTGTATCTAGTTTTGACCTGACGGCAACGCTTCCAGATTGTTGAGAAGTTCCGCTCAATTTATTAAAGTCTATTTCACTGCCACCCCCAAAACTAATTCCAAAAAACTCTACATTTTTTGGCAAAGAATAAATATTGTCCGATGCAGAATCTCTCGTTGCGTAAGTGGCTCCTTTGAATAAGATATATTGGCTTGGAGAATTTAAAGTGTTTAAATAAACTCCGTATTGGCTGTTGTTTTCGGATGACAAAGCCTTGTTTTTGGCAAGCCTTAAAACATTTGCGAATTCCTGAGAAGCAGTGTTGACATCGGTTTTTTTTGTCCACAATACAAAGTCTGTGATTAATGCTGAAGACAAAACAGCCAAAATCGCAACAACAATAACAAGCTCAATTAAAGTAAAACCATTTGGTTTTTTAATTTTTAAAATCATTGACTTATAGATCTTATGGAAGAATACATCGGTTCAATGATTGAAAAGGCAAATATGGCTACACCCAATCCAAGAATTATTATTAAAATTGGCTCTATTAAAATGGATAATTTTTCAACGGCGCTGGCGGCTTCCTGTTCGTAAAAGTCAGCTAATTTTTTAAGAACTTCGGAAGTCTTGCCGGTTTCCTCTCCAACCTCCATCATTTCAATCACCCCAATGGGAAAAATATTTTGGTAAGTTCTTAAAGCATCGGACAATTTTTCTCCTTTTTTTATTTTTTTATTTGCCTCCAAAGCAGCTTCTTTAAAATAATAATTTCCAATGGTTTTGGAGGAAATTTCCAAAGACCTGGTCAATGGTACTCCCGAGGCCATCAAAGAACTTAATGACCGTATCAAAAAAGCGGAGTTACTTTTTTTTACGATGGGAGAAATGACGGGCATTTTTAATAAAAGAGTGTCTATAAATTTTTTTCCCTTTTTACTCTTAAGAGCGGTGTATATAAAAATGAAAATGAAGAGAGGAACTACAAATAACAAATACCACCTTTGAGACAAATAATTGCCAGAGTAAATAAGGATTTTTGTATAAATTGGGATATCGACATTTAAAGTTGTAAAAAAGACATTTAAATTGGGGATGACAAAATTAATGACGACAATTCCAACAACAAACATCACCATCAAAATTATTGATGGGTAAATCATTGCATTTTTTATCCTTGACCTTAATTCGTTTTCTTTTATCAGTTGCAGTGATAAAATCTGAAAAATTTCATCTAAGGTTCCTGACTCCTCTCCAACTTTTATCATATTCACAAAAAGCTCTGAAAAAATATGTGGGTAATTACCCAAGGCGTCGGAAAGATTTTCTCCCTTATTAACTTTTTCTTTGGCATCCAAAAGGGCACTTTTTAATTTTTTATTTTTTGCTTGGCTGGCCAGTATGTCAATGCTTTTTACCAAAGGGAGCCCCGTCGAAAACATCACGCCCAAATTTTTAATCATCATTATTTTTTCAGACAGGGAAATCCCTAAAAAGGATGGCAGTTCGAATCTATTTTTATTTTTTTTGCTTTCAAGAACCGCCTTAATAAGCACAAAACCACGGCTCTTTAAATTTTTTGCCAGATGGCGCTCGTCAATTGCATCTAAAAATCCGGTTTCATCCTGACCTTCAAAAGATTTGGCTATGTAAAAATAATTAGGCATGAAGTTAGAAATTAGAATCTAGAAAGTAGAACCGCATTTTTAAAATTCTATTTTCTAATTTCTATTTTCTAATCAGTAATAACTCTCAAAACTTCTTCCAGAGAAGTCATACCTTTTACAGCCTTAACAAAACCATCTTCAATCATCGTCCTCATCCCATCTTTCAAGGCTTGAGTCTCTATTTCTTTCGTTGAAGCTTTTTTAATAATTAATTCCTTTATTGCTTCGTTGACTTCCAAGACCTCAAAAATTCCCACCCTGCCCTTGTAGCCGCTAGAGGAACTTTTAGATTTTTTGGGCCTGTACAATTCAACGTCTTTCAAATTTTCTTTTGGTTTCACCAATTTTTCTTCCTTTAAGATCCCCAAAATCCTTTCTAAGTTACAATATTTTGATAAGTTTTCTAAATCCACTTGATTGAGGCGATATTTTTCTTTATCTCCATGGAATTTTCTTACCAGCCTCTGGGCAATAATTACATTGAGCGTTGAAGAAACTAAAAACGGTTCAACTTGCATATCAATCAGCCTTGGTATGGCCCCAGCTGCTCCCGTAGTATGCAGAGTTGAAAGAACCAAGTGACCGGTCAAAGCAGCGTTAATTGCCAGTTCAGCCGTTTCATTGTCTCTGATTTCCCCAACCATAATAATGTTTGGATCCTGCCTGACTAAAGCTCTGATACCAGAAGCAAACGTCAACCCTATTTTGGGATTGACCTGGGTCTGGTTGATCCTGGGCATCCTGTATTCAACGGGATCTTCAACGGTGGATATGTTAACATCGGGAGTATTTAAAATGTCAATCATTGAGTAAAGCGTAGTCGTTTTGCCAGAGCCCGTTGGACCTGTAATGAGCATCATCCCCGTTGGCTTTGATAAGTTGCTTTTGACAATTTTAAAAGCCCGTCCCTCAAAACCTAATTCCTCTAAAGTTTGGGCTTTTACATTCTCTTGGAGCAACCTCATGACAATTTTTTCTCCATTAAAAACCGGCAAAACCGACACCCTCAAAGAGTACTTATAATCTTCTGTTTCAATTTTGAATCTTCCGTCCTGGGGCAAACGATGCTCATCAAGCTTTAAGTTAGAAAGAACTTTTATCCTGGCAACAATTCCATCGGCAGTGGCAACGGGTAAATTCATGACGTCATGGAGTATGCCGTCAATCCTAAATCGGACCAGCACCTGATTTTCAGACGGCTCAATATGGACATCTGAAGCTCCCTCTAAAATTGCGTGCTTTAATAAACTATCAACAATTCCTATAATGGGAAGCTCCTGGGCCGCTTTTATCAGTTCTTCTTTTTTTTGAACAACAGTTTCGTTTTCTCTAATGGGGTTAATATTTTTTAGGCCAGGCTTTATAATGTCTTTAAATTCAATATCAAGGTTCTGTTGGTATTGTTTCAAGGCGTTTTTTATGCTTGATGGAGTCGTCAGCCTCGGCAAAATTTTTAATGATGGCTGGCTTTTTTTTATGAATTCAATGGTGATTAAGTCATCTGGATCAAGCATGGCTACCTCAAGCACATTGTCATTTTTTTTAAAAGCAATAATATTATGGGCTCTGGCGATCTGTTCTGGAATAATATTAAGAACATCTATTGGAATAGTTTGGTCTTCTATGTTGATAAAAGGAATTCCTAATAGGTAGGCTTGGAATTTGGTTAAATTTTCCTGGTCGATTAAGCCCTGAGAAACCAAAACTTCACCAACATTCTTATTGGTTTCCTGACTCATTTTTAAGGCCTTATCAAAATCTTTCTGGCTGATTAATTCGGCATTTAAAAGAAATTTTTTGAGGCGATCCGATTCAACATTCATATTATTTACAGATTTTTAATTGGCACGGTTGCCGCGGCTTTGCTCTCTGGCGGAACATTGCTGGTGACAACTTTTGGAGCTTCAACTTGGGTTCTTGCCTGGCCTTGGGAAATGGGCAGCTCAATGTAAAAAGTTGTGCCTTTGCCCTGACCCTGTGACTCGGCCCAAATTTTTCCGTTGTGCGACTTAATAATTTGCCCAGTTAAATAGAGTCCAATTCCGCTTCCGGTTGTAGAAGCCTGGGCTTGTTCTCCCCTTTCAAAAATTTTCCCAAATAAATTAGCGAGGTTTTCTTTTGGAACCCCCATTCCCGTATCAGAAACGATAATTTTAAGATTTGTATTATTTTTTATAATTTCTACCGTAACCCCGCCTTCTTTGGTATATTTAACGGCATTGTCAAAAACATTATTGAGCGCGGCTTTCAATTTTTCCCGGTCAGCAGTAATGTTAAAATTTTCAGCTGGTTTGTAAAACCGCAAAGAAATTCCCTTTGACTCGGCCTTAAACTTCAGATCGCTGATGATTTCGTCAATCATGGGCAGAAGCTCCACGCCCGGCCTTAAAGAGACCACGCTTTTGCCAAGCTGGAACTGGGTGATGTCAAGGAAATCGTTGACCATTTTTATCAATCCCTGGGTTGAAGTCTGAAATCTTTGGATAACTTCGGTAGTTTTTTTATTTTGCTTGCCAAAAGCCCCCTTGAGCAGCAAATCAGAGTAGCCCATCATAGAAGTCAAAGGAGTCCTCAAGTGGTGCTGGATGGTCAGCAAGAACTGGTTTTTGGTCTTGTCCAAATTTTTCAGCTCTTCGTTGGCCCTTTTTTCCACAGCGTAGGCCCGCTCCAGCTCCTTGGCCATTGATTCTATTTGTTCTCTCTGTTTAACTTCTCTCAAAACTCCCCGAATCAACAAAATCCCAAAAATAAGAACTAGAACCAAAACGACGCTCCTGTAAATAATCAAAGTAAAACTACTGGAAAGCACCACCTCAAAAAAACTGACAATTGAAAGTGTAAAAACCAGCAGCGCCGCCCCCACCACCCTGATATTAAACAGCTTATGATGAATAATTGCGTACGATGCAAAAATAACAAACGGTAATAAAAATACTGCTCCAAAGGGATTAAAATTTGAATTATTATTAAATCGAATTTGAATAGGAATGAAATATATAATTAAAGAAAAAGTTATTACTGAACCTACTAATAACAAATAAAATTTATTCCTTTCTTTCTTGGGGACTTTTATGGTTTTAATAAAGAATAGCAAAAAGCTTACAATTAAAATTCCGATAACGGTTAATAAGAAAACTAAAAATAATTGGCCAATCTTCGGCGTATTTATTGCACCATTTATAGTTAAAGAATCTACTCCAGAAAAAACAAATGGAGTTAACGTCAACAGAGAAACAATAGTAGTGACTGGAATTAGTATAATTTTGTAAGACCAGTGTAAAATTACCGATTTTTCTGATGGAAATACATAAAACAGATGGAAAATTGAGAATACATACCAAACGGCTAAAAATAACTCTATCCTAATAAAAAGAAGGGCCAATGGCACGTTATTGGTAATCCTATAACTCATTAAGTGAAAAAAGCCCCATATACTCCCCAGGATGACAAAATAAAAAAAAGATCTATTCGTAGTACTCTTATAATTGCTAAATAGGACGCTAAAACCCATTACGGCCATTGCTGCAACAGCAATCCCAACTGATAGAAAATCAATATTACCGATTAAACTCATATAACTTTTATAGACTTAAACGAATTAAGATCTAATGCATACCTTCCTGATTGAACTTTGTTTCCTATTGCAATTTGACGGGCAAAATAAGAAAGTGCAGCTCCTCTTAAAAAAGAAGATTCGCTGATTTGTGGGATTCCTGCCAGTGTTTTTCCCACTAAGTCAAATGATTGATTTAATCTCTCGGTTAAAAATTCTTTTCCCATGAAATCACGAGCTAAATTAACTTTTTCCTGCATTGAGGTTTTAGAAGATACCTTAGTTATTTTATTTATAATATTCTCTTTAAGATAGCCGTTCAATAAATCTATCTTTGGTTCTAAATCAAATCTCTCAATATCAATGATGAGCCCGGGCCCGTTTCCTGTAACCATTAAAACTGGAATTTTAAAGTATCGGGCTTTTTCTCTAATCTTTACTTTAAGTTGCAAATTATCCATTTCTTCTATCAATAAATCTATCTTTGGTTCATTTAGAAAGGTATCTATATTTTCATTATTAATGCCATTATCAAAAACTTCTATATCGTAGAAGGGATCAATTTCATAAGCTTGTTGAGCGGATAATAACGCCTTGTTGACACCGAGATCACTTAAACTGCCTCTGAATCTATTAAAATTTGACAACTCCAAAACATCATTATCTGCAAACTTCATTTTATTTGCTCCTCCTTCAAGTACAATGCAGAGCGCTCCGGAATTTCCAACGTTCAAGCCGGTTATGCCTATTACCTGGTCAGAAAATTTTTTTTGCTCTTCTTCGTTGATAAGATTCTTATTTCTAGAAAGACGTAAAAGACGAAAGTCTTGCTGATTTAAAGTATGTACCAATAATTTACTCCATGGATAATAAACCCAAACACTATTTACTTCGCTAACATTGACGTTTTTCTTTACTTTACCAAGCTCCTCTATTTGACTATTATAAAAATCAACTAATTTTATATTTTTATCAATTTTTAGTTTTTCGATTTTATCCCTATCTATATTAGAATCAAATATTTCTGGTTTCATTTGTTAAGTAATTATCTTTTCTTCTAAAGCATGCCTTGGGGTTTGCTTATGCAAAGAGTCAACTTTGCCAACTGCAAATAAAAATTGTGGTAAGTTATCGGTGGGAATAATTTTTTGGACTTCTCTATACAGATCAGACATTTCGATGGCCGCCACAAAAATAGAGGTTTGCCAACCTGCACTTTGGAACTCCAGCATAAGTCTTTCGGCTAATCTTCCTACTTTGAGCCAAATACTTGGATTTTCATTTTTTGAAGTAATAACAGCAATCAATGGTGCCGAGCTTAGGCTTACGTAGTTCTTCTTAGCTAAAAAATCACCGATATTAAACCACCTTACCAATGTGGGTATGATAAAAGACAAAAAAAGCGGCATTTTCAATGCGTAACCGGGTATTCCCTCTTTTTTTTGGGTTAAACTATTATTCATCCACTGAGACATTTCCCTGCGAAAAGATGGTTTAAGGTATGCAATTCTTAAGCCATCTGCAGTTAGTGATGCTAATGTTACAATTTTAGTCTTATCCTTAACCCAATGAAGATTAATTCCATCAAGAAGATAATCCCTAGTAATTGAAGATATTGTATTCAACAGGTCATTTGGCACAGAATCCGAGGAAAAAACGCCCCGAGCATTAATTCTTTTGGTAATTGTATTGATAATTTTCTCGTACTGATTATTATTATCGCCTGTATAGTTTTTAAAGGATATTACAGCCACCTGTTCTTTATTTTTAAAGGGGCCATATTCAACAGAGTTGAAAATATTAAAATACCTAGCAGTTAAAATCAAATTTTCTATGCAGCAACCCATACTTATGTATAAATCCCTCGTTTTAGCATCGGCTTCGGGGAGTATCAACTTGGGATTATAGTATATTTCGCATGCTGATTCTTTAATTTTAAACAGCCATGGCTGGGTATTGTGGGTAGATGGGGCTAAAATTGCGTATCGTAAAACAAATTCTATCTGATAAATGATACTCTTTTCTTTGGGAAAATCATCTACATTAATTTGCCATGGTTTATAGCCTTCTTTCATTTATCAATTATACCATATTTATGAACTTCAATGTGTGGAAAAAAACTATATAAATCACACAAAAAAAAGGCGTATCTAAACGCCTTTTATCGACAGAAAACAAAGTGCTTTTCGTAACAAAGAACTTCTTCTAAGCACTTCTCCTTTGTCTTGCCGGTGGTATCAATGATTATTGCATCCTTAGGGATAGCATCTCTATGTTTATCTAGACTCTCTCTTTCGGAAAGGGAAGCGAAGTTTTCATCTAACTTTAAGCGCCTTGAAAATCGTTCAGTTCGTGCAGCAGTGATATAAAACTTGAAATCAGCTTCAGGATAGATTTCGGTTCCGCATGTTCTGCCATCACAAATAAAGTTAGGATCTTTGATAAACTTTTGAGCTACCAATGCCATTTGAGAACTATGATCTTTAGCTAGTTGTGCCGCCAGCAAACCAATTGCCTCTGTCCGAAGCATCTTTTCATCAAGGTCGAGGAAATCCAACTTACAAATTTCTTCGAACATCATTTTCTGGCGAAGAACAGCAATTGTCCGAAACAGTAAACCTATGTCGTAGTGGGGCAAACCTAATGTTTCGGCTAGCATTTTTGCAAGCGTTCCTTTTCCAGCTCCAGCTGGTCCAGAGAATGCAATAATCACTTTAACCTCCTCTTTGTAAAAGAACCAGGAATCAACCTAAAGGCCAGACGACCCTCTCGATGTGACATTGGAATTCCTATGTTATTGTGACATTCACATCGAAGGAGTGTGAGCTGTTTTACATTCTCCACCGTATCCTGCAATGAAGCAAATTTTTCCGGTGAGAGAATACGATTAAGGTATAATCTTTTTAGGCTACCCCTACCGTCTTTCTGATAGAACAGAAATTCTCGATTGCACTTGGCACAAACAATGGACAATACAACAAAAGTGCTTTCCCTATCGCGAAACCACTTATCTTTCTTTATCGCTCGCATAGACATCCTCCTTTTGGTTGTTAAAAAATTCTTCTTTTGCTTTTAAATTTTTAATAAAATATTTTGACGCTCCACTCACTTTGATCGGATAGGGGACAATATTAAAACCAGCCTTTAAAAGAGTATTCATTTTTTGGGGATTCTTTGTTCCTAAGTTAAATTTGTATCCTTTGGGAAATCCAAGAGCCTTTAATATAAGGGTCGATTCATCAAATGTTCTTATATCTATCAAACCTTCACTGCCATAGAATTCTTTGGCCACAGTAATAGTGTCAAGCTTAGTTTCATGTATTATTCGCTGATGCGCCATTTTAAATTCTTTCCAACCCCTACCATCTTGTTCTGGAATATAAATAATAACTCCACCATTTTTTAATGCTCGTTTTTGAGCAATTCTTAACTGTTCTATACAATCACAAGTAATGTCTCCCAACATACCAGATATACATCCCGAATCTAATCTAAGAAATGATTTACCTTTTTTAATAATGGTTTTTAAATCCGGAGAAACTAATACTAAATGTTTGCCCCACATACCATCTTGCACTTGAGCAGAAATGGACCAAAATTTTCCATAAGGCAAGACAATAAGACCTTCAATTCCAAAAATAACAACTTTGTGATCAACTATAACAATTTGTCTCATATTTGCTTCCTGTCTTATTTTATTAATAAAAGAGGCTGCACTTTTTGATGAGTCAAAAACATTTTCTGAAACTTTGTACTTACTTTCTTGGTAGTATTTCGTATTAAATCTATTCATAAAAAAGAAATGGTTTTAGCGACAATTACTACTTCTCTATTTAACTATGGTTTCTTTATATAAGTAATCAGTAACCCTTCCACAATCTCATTTAGTTAATTTTATCTTATTTAAGCTAAAATTGTTGTCAATAATTAACAACAGTAAAATAGAGAGCCTTCTAAAATTTGGGTTTATTTTTCAATTTCACAATTTGACTTTACTTGTTTTGTTGTTATACTATGACAAATAACAATCAAATAATATTTATGTCAAACAAATTACTCGTTTCTCATTTAACAGATTTCGGCTTAAGCGAAAAAGAATCCAAAGTATATTTGGCTCTGCTTGAACTAGAAGTTGCAACTGTCAGCGAGACAGCGAAAACGGCGAACATAAACCGCAGTTCAACCTATGTGGTTTTGTCGTCTCTAAAAAAGAAAGGCTTGGTCAGTGTCTCTGAAGATAAAAAGGTACAGAGATACATTGCCACCACTCCAGAGATGTTTCTTCGCCAAGCGGAAGAAATATCTGAAAAATCAGAAAATATAAAAAATAAAATCAGTGATATAATTCCTGAACTAAAAGCCCTTCACAAAGACACAAAACACAAGCCAATAGTAAAGGTATACGAAGGTATAAGGGGGATTAAAGAAATATATTGGGATATAATATATACAAAAGGAGCTAAAGATTTAAGAACATTCTCAGATCCAACAACTATGTTTAAAATGTTCCCAGATTTTACAGAGCAAGTCCTTAAGAGAGTAAAAATGGGAATAAAAATGTATGCAGTTTGTCCGTTAACTAAAAATGTATTGGAATTAAGTAAAAATGCCCCCTCAAGCGATGAAATAATTGTAATTCCAAGGAATAAATTTAGAGGTTTGAATAATAATATAGCTATTTACGGAAACAAAATTGCTCTTGCTTCTCCAAAAGAAGAGTTTGGTATCATTATAGAAAATAAAGAGATAGCTGAAGCAATGAAAAATATTTTTGACTTAGCCTTTCAAGAAGCAAAAAGACTTAATAAAAATAAAAAGAGATAAAATTTATCTCTTTTTATTTTTAAATTAATTCTTAATTTACTCTAAATTACTTTCTGAGATGTTCTGCTAATAGTGCTAACTTTTTATCATCGGCATGCTTATAATCATGAGATGAAATATATCCTTCATATTTATCAAAGTACTTATCTACATTTGATTTGATTGGCTTCCATTCTGATGTTTTCGTACCATGCATTGGGAAAAGCTTTGTATGAATATGATCCACGCCAAACCCTTCAAAAATCACACCAGTGCGTCCAACGTCTTTTAATTTTGTATCAAGTAATTTTGCTACTTGTTTTGTAGCTTTTACTAAGTTAATTAAAACTTCTTCTGGTAGATCAAAAATATATGAAGGGTAATGTTTTTTTGTAATAACAACGGAAAAACCCTCGGTGTTTGGAAAAATAGAAAGAAAAGCAAGATGTTTTTCATCTTCCCAAATTTTGTGAGACGGTGCTTCTCCTTTTACGATTTTACAAAAAATGCAAGTCATGCAAATAATTTTTATTTTCTTACCCATTTTTGTTTGATGCCGGGTTTAAAGTGTTCAGGGTCTTCGGCTTGCCAAAACTGAAGTTGCGGCAGGGCGCGTCTTCCTAAAAACTTGTGAAGTTCCCGGTACTCCGAGTTTTTCAATTCCAACTGCTCAACGATGACCTTCAGGGCTACTTTTTTCATGGCCTTGGGCAACCTGGGTTGGGATTTTTTTGTTTCCAAATGAATGACGAGGTGCTCGTCTTGCTTACTATTAAAACGAGTTTCCAGAGTAAGCTTTCCGGTAAAATAGTGGCTTAGCGGTTTTTTCAGCAACACTTCTTTGATAATTTCTGGATAAATTTGCAGGCCGTAGAGGGTTACCGAAAAGTCGTTGCGCTCAAAAACAAAGACAAAGGGCAGCTGGTTTAAGGTGCGGGCAATGCCGGCTTTTTTGGCCTCGGCGGCAATATCAATGGCGTGTTTTTTCAAGAGTTCTGACATTTCCTGGTACGTGTAAACGCCGCCATGGTCCCCCACGCCATAACGAACCAAGGGTATGGCATTGTCCCCCGTCAAAATAATTTCTCCATTGACGCTTTCAAAGTTGATAAACAGCGGATTGAATTGGGCTAGGGTGGGCGTTTTACTGATTGACCCAAAAATATCGTTGAAGAGCTCGGGTTTTTGAGAGGCGATTCTTCTAATTAAAATGCTTAGGGGCGTTTCGTAGGCCATGGCGCCAATGTCGGCGGTACCATAAATGTTCATGGTATCTACATGGAGATTTTTAACCTTCACTTTTTCAACCAGGTAGTCCCTGAATTTTTCAGAAAATGCTTCAGCTGCAAATATTAACTTGATGTTCAACTTTTTGAGGTTAATCCCGTTGAGCGAAGACTCATCAATGATATCCTTAATGAAAGGCGGATACCCCACCAAGATAACGTTTTTATAGTAGGGCGCCAGATTCTTTAAGGCGCTGAAAATTTCCTTTTTGTTGATGCCCGGGGTAATGATTGACAGGGGATAATTCAACCGTAGGGCAGCAATTTCCAAGGCTTTGTAGGTAATCAATCCCCCAATCCAAATGCCCATACCAAAACAAACGATTGCCAAGTGAGGCCCACTATCACTGCCCAAACTATTTTGTAAAAATTGCTCGATTAACACGGAGTACTGCCAATCGAGGTTGTTGTCCCTCAAAAAATAAAATGGGGTTCCCGTTGAGCCCGAAGTGGCCGTAAAAATGAGGGGCTGCTTGAGTTCGGCATTCCAACAGAGATCACCGAGGGGGTAACGATTCAAATAGTTTTTCTTGTTGGTGAGAGGAAGCAACTGAAACTCTTGCCAGTTTTTTACGCGCTCCGCCATGTTGTGCTTTTTGAGGAATTTTTTGTAGGCAGGAACGCGGTTGGCAGCATTATGAAAAAGCTCTAGGGATCTTTTTCGTTGTTCCAACGACCAAAAGGCTGATTTTTTCTGCCTGATGAGCCGGATAATATCTGATGCTTTTAAATAATGTTGCGTGGTTTTCATATCTTATCCATGGTTAAAGTAACTTTCGGCAATGTAATCAGCAATCCTATGGGGAGACTTATTGGTTTTATAGGAAATGGTCAGTACTTCTTTCACCGTGCCCCTCACTTCATTTATTTTTCTCAATACCCGAGTCTCCTTATAACCATCTTTTGCCAATTCATCAACCACATCGATGAGTCCGCCGGAATTGGCAATGTAATCAGGGATGTAGGTAATTCCGTGCCGAAAAAGCCAATCGCCCACCTTGTCATCGGCCAATTGGTTGTTGGCAGAGCCACAAATGATTTTTGCTTTAATACTTGGGGTATTTTTCATTGAAAACTCGTCGCCCAAGGCACAGGGCGAGTAAATATCAACGGCTAAAGAATAAATTTTTTTATTATTGACAATTTTTATGTTTGGAAATGTTCTCTTTACATCATCAAGCGCCGACCTATCAATATCTGACACCGAAATGTTGGCGTGCGCCTTGTATAAAAGGCTCACCAGCTCTTTGCCGGTTTTTCCAACGCCTTTGATGGCAACCTTTAAATCTTTGAGGGATTTTTTCCGGTAAACAAAGTCCACGGCGCTTTGGATTGAGTAAAAGGTACTCAACGATGCGTAGGGAGAAGGGTCTCCAGCCAATTCGGGCCTGCCGATAAAGTAATCTGAAACCTTCAGCATGACGTTGACGTCCTCTTGGGTAATGCCAACATCTTCGCCGGTATAGAATTGCCCCTTTAATGAATTGATTTTTTGGGCGTAGGCCTTGAGCAATTTTTTGGTTTTGATTTTTTTGGGATTGCCCATGATCACTCCCTTCCCTCCGCCGTGGGGAACCTTAGCAATGGCGCACTTATAGGTCATGGCACGGGAAAGCTTGAGCACATCCGCCAAAGCTTCTTTTTCGGTTTTATAAGGAAACATACGGGTTCCGCCAACGGCCCTTGACCCTAAATTATCATTATGGATGGCTACAAAACCTTTCAACCCAGCACGGTGGTCTTCGATTTTTACCACTAACTTATGGTTATCAAACTCCCTCATCCTCCTAACATCAAGTGTATCCATATTTTTCCTGTCTAAAATGTATTGCTTCATTATGCCACGTTTGGCAGTTATTGCAAACAAAAAGCGGCTCATAACGAACCGCCATCCCCAATACTATCTGATAAGCAAAAGCAAGGCGGCGCCGCCAGATTCAATGTGATCGCCGATTATTTTCCCCAGGTAGTGCTCTTCATAGTCGTAGACCCGGCCGTCGCCGTGCACCGTGCCAACATGGCTCCCTCCTCGATACACATACCCCTTGGAATCCACGTAGCCTATTTTGATCCCCACGGTATTGAAGACATGGTCGTCGTTTGAGACATGGCCCAAAACCACGCCTCCAGCATTTCTAACCTTGCCGTCTTCACCAATGGTGGCTATCTTATGGCCTGACGCGTCTAAAATGTTGCTCATGTTATAATTTTTTTTCTAATTTTGAAAAAATTAAAAAAATGATCACCAATGAAAAAGCTGTGATTGCCATCATCGGAATGGTTATATATCCAAATTCAAAAACATATCTTTTTACACAAGAAACTCCCTTTCCCAAAATCTGGCAGTTGGCATTCAACCCATTGTTGTAATAATAAATAAAGTTGTGATACAGAGATATTAAAAATCCAACAACGGAAAGGCTTAATGTATAGTCAACAATGGAATTATCTCTTTTTATTAAAGCTAGTCCAAGTAAAATAACCAGAGGATACATAAAAATTCTCTGATACCAACAAAAATCGCACGGAGGAAAACCGGCAATCTCCGAATAAAACAGGCTCGACAAAGCAGAGGCCAAGGAAATTAAAAATGCAAAAAGAATTCCCCATTTTCCAAAAAACTCGCCAACAAAATTATATTTTTTTCTGAAAAATAGAAAATAAACAACAGCCAGTACTATAAAAACCTGGGCTAAAACAGTTTCAATGCTTAACTTCAAATTAACTAATTCTAGCAATGACATTAGATTTAAGATTTAAGATTTAGGGAAGTTGGCAACCCGATTTTTCTGATAATTCTTGTAAGCTGATTTCTCCCTCTTTCGTTGTGCCGTCATGAAACTTCCAAGTTGGATAACTTTGAATATTCGCTTGCTTACAAACATCAAGCTGGCCGTTGCTGTCTTGAGTAGAACACTCAATATACGGAAGATATTTTTTTGAACTGCCAAATAATTCTTTTTGGTTTTGGCAGTGAGGACACCAAAAAGCACCGTAAAATTTTTCGCCTTTGTCGGCCAAGCATTTGGCGAAAACATCATATTTGCCCGGCTGATTATTATTAGTCCACAGCCAAAATCCCAGTCCGCCAATTATTACGACAGCTAAAATTAAAATAATTAAATTTTTGAAACTCATAATAAACCTGATTGGATTTTTAATTTTTCGTCAACAATAAGTTTTCGGTAGCCGCAATACTTGCAATTGGAGCTGGCTTCTGGAATTTTATTTGAATCCAAACATTTTTTAATTTCCAAAATAGCTGGCTCCACCCAAGAGTCATCGGCTTGATAAGGCAGTATGGTTGTTTTAAATTCCAATCTGTCGTTAAAAATTTTTCCCTGGTGCTTGATGCCGTTGGCATAAACAAAATATCCAACATTGGAAACTTTAAATCCCAATTTTCTGAAAATCCACTGATAAATTGCCATCTGTCTTTTATATCCTTCTTTGTATTCTCCATCCAAAGAAACTTCTCCGTTGGTACTAGTGGATTTATAATCAACAATGTGAAGGTCCTGGGTTTTGTTATCTTGCCAAATGTCGTCGATAATACCGCAAACATTAAAATTAGTTGGCTTGTGAAAAATTGAGGCCCCAACTTTTTTATTAATGTCATCTCTCCAAATGTGCAAATCGGGATGCCAAAAAGGTATTGCGTCTATATTATAAGTAGACATTAAGGAATGGGGTTTCTTTTGGTCGCGAAAAGAATCAAACTCGTTTTTAAGCAATATATCCACAGCGCTATTTAAAGACCAGCCGGGCATATCCGGCCTTGATATGCCTAATTTTCTATCCAAATAAAAACACTGTGGGCACTCCAAAAAAAGGTCAATTTTTGACCTGCTGATGTTAAATGGAAACTCTGAACCGCTGACATATAAATTTGACCTTCTTTTTTGAACCATTGATATTTGCATTATATCAGTTTCAAAAAAAAACAAAAGGGCCTTGAGGACCCTTTTGTTTTTTCCGATTAGCAGCACTTGCACATATGCTTTGTCATTTTGAAGATTCCGCCCAGTATGACAAGAACCGGCCAAATAATTCCTACCATCCCCCAGCTCAATATTCCTAATCCCCCCAACAAAAATGTCAAACCGAACACTATTATCAAAACTGGGATCGTTTTGTGATGAGGACAATTGCAATATTTTTCGTTTTCCATATTTTTCTTAGCCTCGTTTTTTAAAAAGAAACGAGGCTGAATAAATTTAATTATTAAAACCTTTGGACCTTTACTATTTAACTATATACCAATTTAATTATACACTATTTTGCCCAGCTTCGGTACTTGGCTTTCATTTCTTCTATTGTTTTTGGATCAAGGTTGTTGTAAATGGCCAGCCAGTCCTCGGCAATTTTTTCTTGAGCAACAGCTAGGGCCACACGGCCAGCGCAAACTTCCTGATGCAAATAATTTTCAACAATATCTTTTTCTTTGAATCCCGGTGTGGGTTGCGAGGCCTCGGAAAACAAATTGGCCTCGTCGTTGCTTCCGCCAATTTCCAGAGGAATTAAATGGTCAAGCTCATAAGTACCGTAATCCGGCGGATAGGCAACGCCGTATTCAGCATATAATTTTTTCTTTAATTTTAAGGGGACGCTTCGGACAGTCCTTGTATATCCCTGAACACAAATTATCTCTTTCGCTACATCAGAAAAAACTGCGCCGGGAGTACAGCCATGGTCCGGCAAAGGACCATTCAAATGACAATCAGAAGATTTTATTTGTTCATCCAAATGCAATGGGCCATCAACCCCAGAAAGGAGTGAAGATAATTCTGATTTTTTTTCAACATCAACCTTGTGGCTTTGCGAATAAACAAAGTAAAGAATCAAAACTCCAATTAAAACCAAAACAGCCGCCAAAACATTTTTCAAAACCCTGCTCATTAATTCATTATATACGAAATTAATCAAATAAAAAAACCGCCAAGTGATTTTAATCTGCTTGGCGGTATTTCTTGCAAAGCAAGAACTAACTTTTGAACTGTACGAAGATTCTACTCTTCACCGTCGCCTTTGCCTTCGCCGTTCCCGTCACCGTTGCCATCGTCGCCGGGATTTTCTTCCAGGGCGGTGAGTCGATTGGCCGGCTGGACCTTGCCTTCACCGTCTCCGGCTTCAGGTCCCGCAGCTTTCCGACGACCACGAGTGCCATTGCCATTGGAACGTGTGACGCTCTTCTTGGGGTCGGCCCCACTGATCCACTTGAGGTGCGTGAGCGCGAACTGTCCAAAGGACATTTTCTTGGACGGGCGAGCGGAGCAAAGGCCCTGCTTGATGCCCGCGACCGTGAAGAGTTCCTTCATCTTGTCCTCGCTCAACTTAGAGTCGACGTTCAGGTCGACGTGGCCGACAACGCCCCATTCGTTGAACCTGGCGCGAATGATGCCAACAGCACCAGTGCCTTGGGTGGCGTTACCCTTGCGCATGTCGATGACCCAATCAGCAGGCTTGCCATCAAGCCCCAAGAGCTCGAAGAATGGCTCGTGCAGCCGGATCATGTTGAAGAGCTCGGTGCCCTTCGTGGACATGGTGACGCGGTCGTTTTTTCCGCTTCCATACTGAACCGCGGTGCCGGCATCACGAAGTGCCGCTTCCAGGTTTTCACGCGGAAAACCGAAACCGCTGACCGGCATGTCCTTCTCGTAGGTGGCAGCGTACATCTTACGGCGAGCCTTGTCTTCGAGTGGCTCGTCCTTGGGATAGTCCACCTTCTGACCGGTGATGAGGCCCAGCACCTGCTCTTGCGTCATGCGATCAAGCATGATGGGCGAGAGACCGATGAGGGCGAACTCGTACGTCGCCCAGCGAAGGCTGGCCATGATCGGCTGGCGAAACATTTCCGCCGCCCGATCAGCCGCGATGACCGGCGTTTCCAACACTGCTGAACTGTTACCCATAACTGTGCTCCCTATTAAACGAACTCGTTTGTGCCGCAGGCGTTTGCCCACAAAAGCTCAAACATATCAAGACCCTATCATAGTGTGAAAATCATGTCAAGTACTTGACAAATATTTTTAATAATGTATAATTGAAATCAAGAGCTAAATGGTCACATTTAGCGCTTCAATCCAGAGATTTTCTGTTTCAAAGCCATGGCAGAAGATCTCAAACTAACAAGCCAGAAAAGGAGACCCAGACATGGCTACAATCGTTCGGGATAGTTGGACAGGAACCTTGGGAAGAGGTAATGTCTGCTTGAACGACGATTGGGACGAGGAAAGTGGAGAAACGAAGCCCGCCGGCTTCAATATCGTCCATTTCCTCGCGACTGACGAGGAAAAGCTCGTCAGAGCGGCGCGATGGATTGCGCGTAACAGAAACAATCCAGATTGTATGGCGGCGGCCGAAATCATGATGGAAGTCGTTTCCTCATGATTGTCGGCGCGGACAACCGAAGTCGAATGGGGCACGGATGCAAATCCCTCTGCCCCCTTTTTTTGTATAAAATTTTCCTTGACATATATGAAATAGTATGATACATTCACAATATTCCTCGCTAAAGTATGTGCTTTGGCGATTTAGGAAAGAGTTCGATGTTTCTTTGACAAGGAGAGAGTCATGTGCACGGTTCTGAAGATTCCGGGCGTTACGCTGGAGGTTTTCAAGCAAAACCGACAGCTCGTTCCGGAAAGCGATGGCTACGTGGGCCAGTTGTATTCTGGCCAAGCAACGATTCTTGCCGTCATTGATCAAGATGCAGATGTCACTGTGGGAATCTTCCGACAGGGTAACGACCACTACCAGAAACTCTGGAACTGGCTCGTTGATCCCGCTCAGATTCCCGCCCCCACCGTCCAGGCTCAGCAGCAAAAGCGCCAGGAATTTCTCGGCGACAGGAACTTTGTCGACGGCTCTTCGGTGTACGGCGTCAAGATTCCCTTGCGGGTGTGGAACCATAATGGCCATCCGGTCAATACAGTCCACTACCCGGAAAACATGCTTGCGCTGGCACAGTACAAGCGCGACGCAGGTCAATTAACCGGCCGAGTCCATGTGTGGGAAGTGGCGCTGGTGTCACAGAACGGGGAATTTTTCCTCACGGTGCACCGGCACTACAACATTCCGGCCTGCCGGAGTGTGAGCACGGGTCGCATCTGCTTCCCGCGCTTGCAAAAGCACCGTCTGCTGGAAAGGATTCTGGTGGACAACGCTCCGTCCGATATTCCTCTCGTTCCCGCCGAGGACATTGTCCCGGTAGAACGAGCTCAAGTGCAAAACCTGGGTCGCTACGAAGGGATTGTGGAGAACTGGTACGCGCCTCGCAACATGGGGTGCATCGTCACTGCCCAGGGCTCAGCGCGAGTGCATTGGAGTAATGTGCCACCCCGTCCGCGTCTTCGTTTTCTGAAAGAGGGAGAACGGGTGAAGTTCGCAGAACTGCGAGTTCCGCCCGAAAACCCCAAAACCGAGTGGCGCAAAGTTCGCAAAGCTCGTTTCAAGTTGGAGGCCTGCGGGATTGAAGTCAACGGTGTTTGAGTAGCGCATCATAATTCCGTGTGGCTTAGAACACCCCTGGATGGATGAAAATCCGTCGTTGATTGCGCAATGCTTGGTGGCGTGTGCCCTCGTCTGGTCTCACGCTTGTCTGCTGTAGGATGGATAAATTCCATCACTCATATCGCAGTGCAGAGGTGCAGAAATGTACTTTCTGCACTGCGATTTTTTAAATATGTTAGAGCCATGTTAAGTGGCGCTCGTTGTAGCTAAGTTGGTTACTCTAATCGACAGATGCTTCTGTCATTAACACTGTGCGCTTTGTTGTATCTTGCAGTATTGTTCGATTCTGCAAAATTCTGTACTGGACGGAATTTCCGTCATTAAAATTTCGTGTAGTAAAGTGGTGCTCCAATACCGCGCGTTGCTACTCACCAGGTTTCAGGACGGATTTTTCCGTCGTTAATAAACCCTCTTACGCCCAGCAGAGTAGCGTGAAGTGCTACGGAGTGTGTCTGTCCAATCCACTTGTCCAGGACGGATTTTTCCGTCGTTAATGCGAGTTATCTACCGTCAAGTAAATTTAAGTAAGGTTGCTTCCGGTATAGGACGGATCCTTCCGTCGTTAAAATCGGACTAAGGCGTGACTGGGTAGATTCTGGCGGGTTGCAGTTTTACAAAGCTCTAGTAGCGAACGGATTTTTTCCGTCATTGATTTGGCGTGTAGCCGATCGCTGTTTCCCTTTGTGAAGTGAAAGTAAACTTAGGTGGATCAAGGGACAGATTTTCTGTCATTGATTTCTGTGTAGTTGATTGTCGCAGAGCACTATTGGGTCCTGCATCCTATCATTCAGCCGAGCAGATAACGAATTTCTTCGTTATCGATTTTTCAGTTCATTGTCGCCAAGCAGAATTTCGTAGAATGCCCTTGATTGGCGTGGACCAAGCTTCAGGACGGATTTTTCCGTCATTGATTGCCGCTGAGCTGAGTAAAACACCTTGCTCTTCGGCTCCATTTGCTACCTTACATTAGACTGTAATTCTCTAGAGGACGGAGGAAATTTCCGTCGTTGATTGAGTCAGGTTCTGTCTATCCACGTGTTGTTCACTCTTGCTAAGTGGCGCTTCTTAGACTATAACCCTGGATGGATTTTTCCGTCGTTGATTCGCCGTAATTTCCTGAGTAGTTGCGTCTTGTGTTCTCCGTTTCCTCATGGTAAGGCCTGGAACGGATTTCATCCGTTGTTGATTTACATTTACGTCCAGTCTGTCCTTGTTGCGCAAATTCAGGCGGACTAAGGTTGTTGTGCATTAAGGCCAAGGACGAATTTTTCGTCATTGATTTCAGCTTCGTATTTTTCGGCTCTGCTGAGTAATGTCAGGTGCGACGGAGTTTATTGTTGGACGAATTTTTCCGTCATTAATTCCGCACAGTTACGTTTATTAAAGCCGAGTCGGGCACAATGGACTGAAGGACGGATTTCTTCCGTCGTTGATTGTGGTACAGTTTAGTAGGCTACAGTGAGTCACACTTCCGTTCGCTATTGTCAACCCCAGGACGGATTTTTCCGTCGTTGATGCCACATATTTCCGTAGAGTTAGTTTGTCTTCAGTTGAGTAATGGCAAACTTCAGTTCTGGACGAATTTTATTCGTCAATAATTTGTCCAACTCTCTACAAGTTTAGTATTGTAGTGTAGATCTTAATTTTGCGTAGCCTGACACACGACAAATTTTTGTCATTAATGAGGATTAGGCGGAACATTGTGTCGTGGCGCCTGGTTGATTGCTGTCCAAGTATCAAGCGCTTACGCATCGGACGGTACTGCCGTCTTTAACAACAGTGGCTTATAGAAAAGTTGAGCCATGTTGCGCGTCGCGAAACTTCGCTGCTTATAGTCGAATTAAGTTAGGGACGAATTTCATTCGTCAATAATTCAGCCTATTTCCGTTTCGCCAGGCAATTTCCGGCAAGTTCCTTTTTTCTGTTCGTCCTGTGTTGGACGGATTTATCCGTCATTAATAACAGCTACATGGAGCTTCTTACAGCACATTAGACTTCAACGTATTTCATGTGGAGTAACTCCTTGGGACGAATTTTTTCGTCGTTGATTATATAGACTAGATTGAAGTGCGCTTTCGTGCAGCTTTGTCCCTTGAAGCCGAGCTTGGTCATCTAAAGTAATAGACGATTTTTCGTCATTAATGGCATCGTGCCCAGTTGTGACGCGTCTTACGGCGCAGCCAGTTCCTCTGAATTTTTGACCTGTATGTTGTAGGACGAAATTTTTTTCGTCGTTGATTACTACGTAGTTGATTGTCGCAGAGTATCATTGAGTCCTGCATCCTATCCTTCAGCCGCAAGGGATGGATTTTATCCGTCGTTGACCCGAGTCGAGTTAAGTGAGATTGACTATGACAAATTTCATTTTGGAGCAGTGCGGAACGAAATCTTTCGTCTTTGATTTTACAAAGCGAACTTCAACTGAGCTGATTTTCGCAGTGTGCTGTCATGCCAAGCAGTTTATGGGACGAATTTTCGTCGTTGATTTCCAGTACTGAATAGTACTGTTCAGTATACTTCTGTCCATCTTGGTAAAGGACGGATTTTCCGTCATTAATTTTATTTAAGTGTAACTGAGCTGAGTGGATGTACCGTTCGATGGAGTCGAGCATGTGACGAATTTTTCGTCGTTGATTCCGTTTCTCTCCCGCAGTGTTTTGTATGTTCCATTACTGTTGAATGTTGTACCCGATGCATTTGATGCGTCATTAATTGTTCTTTTCATTTTTTATGAGGGGTGGCCCGAATTGGACTACTCTTTTTTTTATGCATAAATGTTTGACATAAATAAATTATTATTGTAGTATTTAAAATTACCCAGCGAAGTGCTGTGTAAGTCTCTTTGACAATTGAATTTTCCAAAAACCGAGAAAGGAAAACATGGCTACTGGCAAGTTGACGTTCACTGAGAAAGAACTGCATGAAGTTTTCCCGACCAGCGCCGAAATCCGCCAGCCTCGGCCGATTCAGCACGAAGCAATCGCTGAATTGGCAAGGGACAAGCGCCTTTTGGAGCTACCGACGGGAACTGGCAAAACACCTTTAGAGTACATGGTCGCCAAGGCCGTCTTCGACAAGCTCGAGGATGGCGAAACGGTTTTCTGGATTTTCCCGACTAAAGCTCTGGTACAACAAACCAAGAGCAAACATCCGGAAATCCGGACGATCTTTGGCAAAAATGAACACGCTTGCATTTGGGCAGCGGAAGACCTTGAAGAAGAACCGGAACAGCCGGTAACCAAACTTCAGCTTCCCGTCATCTACGATGACAAGAGCGTGTCTCGAGTCAGTGAAATTCCGCAGGCCTTGTGCGCTGATTGTCCGCACTTTGTAAACCAGGAAACTGGTGCCACGAATGTGCCGGGTAAACTCGGTTGCACTTACTATCAACAAACGTACGAGGCAAAGCGCGGCAACGGCATCGTTGCTGCCACGATGTCATTTTACGTTTTCGCCAAGCTCTTTGCTCGGCGGAAAGCAGATGACAGCGTCCATCAGACGGCCTACGGCAGAGTGTCAGGGCTGGTGATTGATGAGGCTCATCGCTTTGCAGATGTCATTCGGTACACGTTGTCTTACGACATCACCGATTTCCATCTGCAAAAAGCGATTGACTTGCTCAAGCGCATCGATGCGCCCGAGAAAAAACAATTGCAGAAGTTCTTGAATGCGCTCAATGACATTGCCGTATCACACGGCAAAGAGCCGTACAAGGAACATCTGCTCACTTCGGAGGAAATTATCAAGCTGGTCGAAATCTTGGATGAAATCGACCCAAAGGTGCTTGATCCGCGCCGCATCAGGGAGGCGATCAACGCAGGGTTGCTTGACCGCAAAAAGGATTTTCGCGAAATCAAGACGATTGAAACCCTGGCGCGCGACATCAAGCGCTACATCCATACGTTGGAGTACGCTTTGCCGGGAGAAGAACGGGAAAACATCGTGGGTGGTGAAAAAATCAGCAAGTTGGGTGGGCCGTTCAATTACAGTTGCTCTTACTTTAAAGAGGAGCTGGGTGAAAACGAACGAGTCCAAAACAAACTGGTGCTTCACTGCCACTACGTGGCTCCGCTAGTCAGAAAACGACTCAAAGTGCCAAACACTTTTTCGTTTTCGGCGACAATTGGCAAGCCCGACTTGTTTGCCTACGACAGCGGCATCAACGATGATTTTTTCTCGGCCCCCTCAACCTTTCCGATCGAAAACCGGCGAATTTATCTACCGGCTGATGTGGAAGACTTGTCCTACAAATCCGACCCAACGGGTCGGAAGAGGACAAGGACTCTGCGCCAGATCGCGAAGGGCTGTCGGGAGCTGGCTCAAGAACGGATTCGGAGCTTGGTGCTTGTTCCATCAAACGGCGAGCGCCAAAAGTTCATGCGCCTTGCTGTCGAAGAAGGCATTGAGGCGCTAACCTACTCTGACGATTTGCTTGCCAAAGATGCGGCAAAGCAGTTTGCCAAGGATGGTGTTGGAGAAGTGTTAGTTGGATGCTTGTGCCACTACGGTGTCGGCCTTGATTTGCCAGATGGCACGGCGAGTGTCATTTGGTTTTTGAGACCAGGGTACGCTGACCCAGAAAGCGCTGCGACTCAGTTTGAGATCCAACGCTTTAAGGAGAGTGGATACTGGCGGCGCCAGTGTTACAAAGTAATGCTGGAGGCACAACAGGCAATGGGACGCAACGTTCGCGGTCCTCGTGACCGCGGAGTCTGCTTCCTAATGTCTTCGGCCTTCGAAAACTTTGTGTATCATGGTCTGCCAGATTGGCTCAAGCCCGCCTACAAGCGAGGCATGATGCTGGACGAGTGCTTGGAAGATACGAGAAAGTTACTCGCGTAGTCCAGTTTAATTGTCGTGTGACGAATTAAAGTAAGGAATACTATACTTCAGGACGGATTTCTCCGTCATCTATATCGCAGTGCAGAGATACAGAAATGTATTTTCTGCACTGCGATTTTTTTCAGTAAGACACTATCCCTGTAATTTGGGGTGCATCAGAATTTAGTATAGGTAATGTCCAATTCCGTGCGGGACGGATTTTTCCGTCGTTGATTTTTGGAGTTAAGTCGATTTCTGTTGTGCAGATTCATGCAGAATAGATTACTCTACTGCACACTTCAAGTGGAAGTGTTGGACGAATATTTTTCGTCATTGATCCTGCTGCCGAACAGTATTCTGTGGTCATGCGGATTTCAGTCAATTAAGCTATGTTACGCGATGGATTTTTCCGTCGTTGATTCTCTGCATTTAAGTCGGGCTCATCAGCGTGCAGTTGAATTTCTGTCGTGTAATCGCTCCGGGACGGATTTTATCCGTCGTTGATTCCGTACAGTGAGGTTTCTCTTGGCGTGATAGTGTCCATTACATCACAGTGTAGAACGAACTATTCGTTATTGATTTCTGTTTCGTGGAGTGGAACGACTTTTACTGCGGTAGATCCGAGCACCTCCCTTTCAGGTAAAATCTTACGACAGATTTTTCTGTCATTAATACAGCTTGGTTGATTGTCGTCCTGAACAGTGATTTAGAGCGTACGACGAATTTTTCGTCATTAATGCTCCGGAGTAAGGCGTTGCTGACTCCCGCGTTCTTCCTCACACTAAGTCGTAAGCGGTGGACAGATTTTTCTGTCATTAATATTTGCTCCAGCGCATAGCAAGGCAATGTATTATTCAGTCTTGCAAAGTAGCGTCAGCCACAACACAATAACCTAACCGACGGATTTTTCCGTCATTTATTTCGGACTAGCGTTGTCCTACGTGGTGGATTTATGTAAAGAAAACTCCATCGTCGGACGAATACTTTTCGTCATTGAGTTTCAGTTGAGTTATGTCGCGTTATGTATTCGCACAATACAGCAATGTGATTCGTATAATACAGCAATTGGATGGATTTTTTCCGTCGTTGACTTTGTAGTGTACTGTTCAGCACGACTCGTCGTAGTATATTCATTCACTGCGCAGCTCTCGGACGAAACCGTTCGTCTTTAATTGTGATTCTGCCAAGCAACGCTCATCCAACTCACGAATAGTCCGTTAATCTCGAGTAGTCGACGAATTTTTTCGTCAATAATCTTTTCTGTTAAGCCCAGTTAGGTATCATGTCTCGCCGCTTAAACGAATCAGGGGACAAATTTCGTTTGTCATTGAATATATCAATGCCGCAGACTGCGGTTTACGTGCCGTTAACTGCCTTTCGACGGACTTGAGTGGAGAACGGATTTAATCCGTTGTTAAAACTGCGTGTAGTTGGGTGCTTCGCAGCCGGCTACACTTATTATTCACAATAGTCCGCGATGGATTTCTCCGTCATTGACCAGAGTATATTTCAGTCGCGTTCAGCTATACGTTGTACCTTACCTCATTGTTTTCGGATGGATTTTTCCGTCATTAATACCGCAATTATCCAGTTCCTTATATTTGTGCGCAGTTAATTAGATTGTAGCAAAACACTGGACGGATTTTCCGTCATTAATGTAAAAATACCGCTGTGCTGTTCAGTAACACAAAGCTCTATAGCGCGTATTCCAGCCGTGTTCTTTACTACTCGGGACGAATTTCTTTCGTCATTAATTTAAGCATCGTGCGTATTTTCTACAGTATATTTGCTCACTCAACAGTAGACCAAGTGACAGATTTTCTGTCATTGATTTAGCTTAGTTTCGTCAAGTTTCGCTGAGTTGAGCCCCACATATCATTTTACAACTAAGGACGAATTTGTTCGTCAATAATTTTTTCTGTAAGCGCGACGCTATATAGTGCCTCGCCGCTTAAACAAACCCGAGGACAAATTTCGTTTGTCATTTATTTTTTGCTCATTGATATTATCAGGCAACCAATGGTTGCAAAAGCTGTTCAAAAGAACGGCTTTTTTCTTGCTGTTAAAAATAATTGATTTTGTTCGGCGAACTTCGTTCGCCGAACAATTTTTAATATCTTGAAAAACCTACTTTGACAAATGATAAAATTTAGAGTATAATTATTTTTTGACATTCGCTTATTTATTTCCCATTTACTTTATTTCATGAAAAGCAAACAAAATAATATTCGTAATATCGCCATTATCGCTCATGTTGACCATGGGAAAACTACCCTGGTGGACGCGCTTTTGCGTCAATCCAAAACCCAATTAAATAAAGATGATGCCAACCGCGAATTTATTATGGATAGCAATGAGTTGGAACGGGAGCGGGGCATTACTATTTTTTCCAAGAACGCCTCGGTGCAGTACCACGATACCAAAATAAACATCATTGACACTCCAGGCCACGCTGACTTTAGCGGCGAGGTTGAGCGGGTGTTAGATATGGCCGACGGATGCCTCCTGTTAGTTGACGCAAAAGAGGGCCCCATGCCCCAGACTCGGTTTGTTTTGAAAAAGGCCTTGCAAATGGGCCACAAAATCATTGTGGTCATCAACAAAATAGATAAAGACGGTGCCAGGCCTGACTTTGCTTTGGAGGCAACCTTGGAATTATTTTTAGAGCTGGGATCTGGCGACCACAGCTTAAACTTTCCCGTAATGTATGCCTCGGGCCGAGACGGAAAAGCCGGACCGGAACCGGATTTGGCCAGCATGGAAAACATCAATCCCCTTTTTGACGCTATTGTAACTCACATCCCCTCGCCCATCGCCAGCGATGAAAAACCCTTGCAATTGCTCGTGAGTTCCATAGCCACCGATAACTTTAAGGGAAGGATTGCCATTGGAAAAATATACCATGGCTCAATAACCTCCGGCCAGGAAGTCATGCACATTGACCGAAACGGCAAACAGATAAAATACGCCATAACTTCTTTGATGACGTTTTCTGGATTAAACAGGGTGGAAGCAAACGAAGTTGGGGCTGGAGACATTGTGGCCTTAGCGGGAATCCCCAATATAACCATTGGAGAAACCATTGCAGATCCCGAGAAACCGGAGGCGCTCCCCTTAACCAACATTGACGAGCCAACCGTAAAAATGAATGTTACAGTTAACAATTCCCCATTTGCCGGCAAGGAGGGAAAATTCTTAACCACCCGGCAACTGCGAGAACGGTTATTAAAAGAGTTGGAAACTGATGTTTCCCTGAAGGTTCAAGAAACCGATAAAAGCAACTGGGTTGTTTCAGGAAGAGGAGAACTGCATTTGGCAATTTTAATTGAAAGGATGAGGAGGGAGGGTTACGAATTTCAAGTTTCAAGGCCTCAGGTAATTTTGCGGGAAGTAAACGGAGTAACGATGGCTCCTTTTGAAAAAGTTTTCATTGAGGTTCCCGAAAAATACCAGGGAGTTATTATGGAAAAAATGGGGCGAAGGAAAGCCGAGTTAAAAGAAATGAGAAAAAATGGGGAAATTATTTTCCTTGAGTTTGTTATTCCAAGCCGAGGGCTGTTTGGCTACAAAACCGAATTTTTAACCGACACCAAGGGGCTGGGAATTATGAATACCATGTTTTTTGAATACTTGCCTGATCCGGGAAATTGGAAAGAACGCGACCAGGGTTCGTTAGTGGCTTCAGAATCCGGTCCCACCAATATGTACGGACTAAGGAATGTCCAGGATAGAGGAATATTATTTTTTGGCCCGGGGGTTCAGGTTTATGAAGGCCAAGTGGTTGGACAAAATTCCAGGCCCAATGATATCAGGGTCAACGTTTGCAAAGAAAAACAGCTATCAAATATGAGATCAAAGGGGGAAGGCAACACCGAACATTTTAACACTCCAAAAACCTTGGACTTGGAAGAAGCTTTAGAATATATTGGCGACGACGAGCTGGTTGAAATTACTCCTAAAAATATACGGATAAGAAAAATCTATTTAAAAGAGGTTGATGAAAAGAGGGCCGGACGATCTGCCCCAAAGATTTAAAAATTATTTAGAAAGCATGCAAAAAACTCCCTTGAGGAGTTTTTTGCATGCTTTACGTATTGAAAAAAAATTTAAATTGAGTAATATAAAATCATTCCGTAGTAGCTCAGCGGTAGAGCGGCTCCCTGTTAAGGAGCGGGTCGTAGGTTCGAATC
>CAZAAH010000007.1:0-39813 GCA_964483475.1 uncultured Candidatus Saccharibacteria bacterium | reverse complement strand
TACATTAATATTTGACTCTGCAACTTCGCAATCACGATTTTCATCTCTATTAAAAGTAGAGTAAAACCACCCAGGGACTAAATCTTTTTTATCGCTATTTTTATATAAGACTATATCCCATCCAAAATTTTCTCGGTGCGTACCGGGGACGGTGTAGTAAACCTTTACTACATTTTTATCTTCTTCAACTCTTACATTGCTTGGATATTTAAATTCAAAACCATATTCAGTGTTTCTATATGTTTTCCAATCAGCGGTTTGAGTATTTGTTTGGTTATTATATTTTGTATTTTGGTTATTGTAAGAATATCCACCTTTTTTATAAAAAGCAAAATAGTAAACCGCGCCATATACAACAGCTCCGATAATTAAATATATTATAATCCACTTCCAAATTGATTTTTTATTGTAATTATAGTCCATATAATTTCATTTTAATATTTACAAAATTTCAGCTATAGATTAATATATTTATAAGGAAACGCCCGTCCCATACGACGGGAGGAGGATAATTTGCACCTCCTCTGTTGAACTGGTTACATCCGACCAGTAAGGAGCGTACGCCCAGCGTTTCAGGCCCTGTTTTACACATTTTTTTGTTCCCTGGGAATGTGTAGCAGGGCTTTTTTATATATGCTATGCATATTTTTAAATTAATTCTAAAAATCTTCTCGGACCAACTTGGATTTTCATTCCCGTTTTTGTCTTAATTATTTTTTGCCAGTCTTTTTCAACCACTCCATCAATTTTTACCGCCCCCTGCAAAACTAATCTCTTGGCCTCTGATTTTGATGGGGCCATGCCTGTTTTCACTAACAAACCTGGTATATCGTTAATATCAATGGTATCAGACACGTTTATTTTGAGAGGTTCTAATGGAAATTCTTTATCCCGGTGAATCCTATTGAATTCATCTTCTGCTTTCTGAGCTTCTTTTTCCCCGTAATACATTGTAACTATTTTTTTTGCTAAAGCGGCCTTTTCATCTCTCATACTATATACTTCTTTAATAATTGCTTTTTCTCGTAAACAGAGCTCAGCATAATCTAGAATTAATTCATCTTTTATAGACATTAATTTTCCATACATTTCTTTTGGATTATCAGACAAATAGATGCAATTATTAAAAGTTTTACTCATTTTAAGGCCATCTGTACCCAAAAGAAGCTTCATCCCCAAAACATTTTTGTCTTTGTTATTATAGATTTTTTGCAAATCCCTCCCTATTAACATATTAAAAAGCTGATCATTACCTGCAATTTCAAGATCAACATCCATTACTACAGAATCGTAACCTTGCATTAAAGGATATAAAAATTCACTTAAACTTATTGGCGAATTTTCTTTTATTCTAATGTTAAACATTTCCCGGTGCAGCATTTGATGGACGGTTACTTGAGAAGATAGTTTTAAAATATCTGCAAATGTTAACTTTGAAAGCCATTGCGAGTTGTATTTTATTTTTACCTTTGAAAAATCTAAAATTTTCGAAGCTTGTTTTTTATAATCTTTCATATTTTCTTTTATCTGTTTATCAGTAAGTGGAATTCTCATTACATCTCTACCCGAAGGGTCACCAATTTTAGCTGTAAAATCTCCAATTAAAAGAATTACTTCGTGTCCCAAATCTTGGAAATCCTTTAATTTCCACAAAACAACCGCATGGCCCAAGTGAAGTTTTGATCCAGTGGGGTCAATGCCAAAATAAACTCTTAATTTATTGCCAGAAATCAGTTTATTTTTTAAACCTTCTCTAACAACTACTTCCTCCACTCCCCTGCTTAAAATCTCTTCAATTTTTGCCTCGTCAACTTTTGCCATATTTTTCAATGTTAACACTATTTAAAACTTTTCACAAAGTTTGTAGATGTCTCCGGCACCCATAATAATAAGTACTTCCCCGCTTTTAATATTCTTTTTTACGAATTTTTCTGCCTTGTTAACCGGCATATACAAAACATTTTTACGGCCTATTTTTTCTACAAGACTTTGGGAATTGGTTGCCGAGCTAATGTTCTCTTCTTCCCTGCCGGCGACGTCGTAAATATCAGTTATGATAATTTCGTCTACTGGAACTGTTTTAAAAATTTTTACAAAATCCTTAAATAAATAATGAGTCCTTTGGTGTTGATGCGGTTGAAAAATAAGCCAAATTTTCTTATTGGGATATTTTTCTCTTGCCGCCTTTAAAGTTGCCGTTATTTCATTTGGATGATGACCATAATCGCTGATAAGAGTGTATGGTTTAGTTTTTAAAATCTCAAACCTTCTCCAACTTCCCTGGTACTCGGCTAACGATGTAAAAGAAACTGCATCTGGAATGCCCAAAATTCTAGCCACCGCCAAAGCTGCTAAGGCATTGGAAACATTGTGTTGGCCAGGAATTTTTAAAATCTTTTTAAGGTTTTTTGATTCTTTTTGTTTTAATGAATAATTTTTAATCCCAAAATTTGCTTTGGCAAATTTTGGCATATTTTTATCGTCTCCATTGGCAACCAAAAATCCGTCCTCAGGCAAAGTTAACATAAAATCCTTAAACGCTTTTTTGACATTGGCAAACGTTTTAAAATAATCCAAATGTTCCTTGTCAACATTGGTTACCACCACGATTTTTGGCCGATAATGCAAAAAAGAATCGTCGTACTCGCAGGCCTCAATCACCAAAAATTTTGACTTTCCTGTCTTAAAATTACTGTCGCCGAATTCCTTTAACCTGGTGCCGATAATAACCGTCGGATCCAGCCCAGCTTTTACTAAAATCAGTCCAATCATGGCCGTGGTAGTGCTTTTCCCGTGGGCCCCAGCTATAGCAATGGTAAAATATTTTTTTGTTAGTTGGCCCAATGCCTCGGGGTAAGATTTTAGTTGAATACCTAAACTTTTCGCCTTTTTGTATTCTGGATTATTCGATTGGACAGCCGGACTGTAAATAACTAAATCAATACTTTCATTTATATTTTTTTCTGAGTTTCCGATAATAATTTTTACTTTATTTTTTAAAAAATCAGTCATTTCCGATTCAACCAAATCAGAACCCGATACTTCGTGTCCATTTTCCAAATAATACTGCGCCAAAGCCGAAACCCCTATTCCCCCAATTCCAATAAAATGCACTCTCATAAATTTTCTACTTAATTTAAAAATATAAGTTTAATATTTAAAAACACTTTAATATTTAGCTAAATGTTAAAGTGTTTTTATGAAATTTAGAAACTTTTTACCATATGGAGACAAAGTATGCGCAACCGCCCTACCTATATACTTCTTATCTAATAGCCCTGCATTAACTAATTTATGGGTATGAATTGAAACGACAGGAAGGCTACAATTTATTTCTTCTAAAATCCCGTCAAGAGTGATTCCTGGGTTTTTATGAACCATTAATAAAATATCTAATCTCCTATGATTAGCCAAGCCTTTAAAATGTTTTTCTAATTGCTTTGAATTTTTCATTTTTATAATTTTATTAATACTTAAACATTTAGCTAAATGTTTAAGTATTACTTTTAATTATAGGTAATTATATTTAAAAACGCAAGTAATTTTAAGATATATCAACAAGAGAAAAAGATTCAATTACAGAATATTCAGGGCCGGTTTTTTTTAAAACGCTTTCCATTACTTCAATTGATTCAACTGATAACCTTAAATCAATATTTTCGTTAACTTCTGGCCTTTCCTCGGGTTCAATCACCCGCCACTCAAAGCTGTTGATCCTTGCCAGGGTAATATGGGGAGAAAATTTTTTCGTATCTTTTTTAAGATTTATTTTTTCCAACAAAAATTCTTCTAGATCATTTTTTAGCGAAGATAGTTCTCTTGATTTTTCAACGCCCGCCCAAACCATCCTGGGAGGAATTTTTCCGATTGGCCCATAGGATATTTTATTAAAATTTAGAGTAAAAGTATTGTGCTGTTTTGCAACTTCTTTGACAGCCATGCAAACTTGGCCAATTTCTGAATCATCCAAATTTCCCAAAAAAACCAATGTTATATGAATGTTATCCAAATTTGTCCATTTTGCCGGCAGTTCCGGCCATTTTTTGCTGTGACTAAATAAAAAATCTTTCACATCCGGAGAAAAATTTATTGCAACGAAAACTCTATGTCTTTTTTTCATATTTTTATATATTATCCGAATATTTTATATAAAAAAAGGCCCACTGATAAATACCGACAGGCTATGGCTCTTAAGGCCTTACTAACTTATTATTCAAGGATTTGCAGGAACTCTTCAACCTCGGCAAGCTTTGCATCTATTTGCCATTGGGGAAACATTTGTTTTGCCCAATCGGTAGAGAACCTAAGGTTCTTGAGGAATTCAGTTTGGGCTCGGAGAACATCAATTGGTTGTCTCCCCCATTCTTCAGCTAAGCCAAAAAGAATTTGCTGCATCCAGGCCACGCTGAACGCTTGACCCATATCGGCATCGCGAATAATTTGCTTTGGTAGTGACAAAATATGGGTAGCTGTTTTATACGGATATTCGGTTGCGCTGATAATTGAGGCTATAATTTCAAAGTACTCTAAGTCTTCCCTGAGAATATATTTTTTAAGAGCTCTTATTGCTCTTGCAATATTTAAGTCATCGTCGCCCATAATTCCGGGGTGATCAAAATCATGGAACATAGCAGCGATGAGTAAACATCGCATTTCATTTTTAGTAAGTTGGTTTTTATAAAACATACAAGCATCATCGCAAAGCCACACCACATGAAAAACGTGTCGGAAATTGTGGTATGGATTACCCAAATTTTGGGCTTTACTGAAAACCACTCTGAAGTATTCAACTAAATTACCTTCGTAAAGATTTTCCTTGTTTTTAATTATTTGCCCGATGGTCACAGGTGACATGGCTACCCCCTTGAAATTCTGATTGGGAAAGAACATTTTGCTACTTTTTGATTATACATATAAATTATAAAATGTAAATGCTTTTGAAGGTAAAATATTTTATAATGTATTGACAATATTTATCAATAGTTATATAATCAACGCACATAATAAAGATAGTTCTTTTAATTAAGTATTACCAGCAAAGTTGGTTATAGCCATAAGTTACTGAAGTTGAGTATTTTATGGCTATGACCAGCGCGGTCAAGCTCTATCCTCTGATGAGAGGAATCCCGAGTTCCCAGTAAATCCCTTTAGGGTTTGGGCAAAAGGAGAGCGATCATGGTGCCGAAGATTTTTGTTGGAGCAAGCGCTGAAGTGGAAATCGAAGAGTTCGATCAAGACGAGACCTGTGGCTGCTTGCAGAGAGTCTGGCCAATCCAGTTTCTTCCGTCGGCCGACAATCCTCTGGCCAAACTAAGGCTGCGAGTCAAGGTTGGCCAGGGATGCAGTCTCGGTCACGACTTGTGGAAGTCGAGGCTACACACATCGGACGAACCACACGATGCGGACCTCGACAAAGGAAGGCCCAGGACGCAGAGCATCTTTCTGGGCGAACTCGCGGTCAGCGATCGAACGATCGTTGGGCAAACACCCAACGTCCGAGTGACCCAGCGCTATATCACGGAAAAGTGTGGTTGCAGAAAAATCGGACTGACCTTCGAGATGGTCCCCGACCCCTTCGTTATTAAGGGCACACCACTCGTCCTTGTTGTCTACCGACGGACTGTGGTTGGTGAAAATTGCCCGGCCAACCACCAGTTGGGATTCAGGAAACCAAGATGGCTGCGCAAGGAAGGGATTGACCCCATTGCCGACGTCTGCCACAAGACGGGCAGATCGGTCAATGATGTCATAAAGGAGTACCAGGGACTGGACGAATTGTACAAGAAGGCCGAGGAACAGGGAATTCTGAAAAGTGAAGCGGAGCTTTTGCGCGAGCAAGAGTACGAAGAAGAGGACAATGAGGCTGCTCGGCCCGGCTGGTAAACCACCGACAAGGGCAGTTGGATTTTGAAGCAAAAGTTTCGGAGTCCAACTGCCTCTTTTTTTTGCTCTGTGGTATGATAACAATATTACTATGACTAACCAGAAAATTGCGGATATTTTTAATGAAATGGCCGAACTGTTGGAAATTAAGGGAGATTCGGCCTTCAGGATAAACGCTTACCGGAAGTCGGCAAAGATTTTAAAATCTTTGCCGACCGATATTTCTGAAATTTACAAGGCTAAGGGCATCAAGGGCATTAAAGAAACGGGAATTGGAGAGAAAAATGCAAAAAAGATTGAGGAGTATATAAAAACCCTTCAACGAAGTTCAGGGCGAGAAGGAAAAATAAAAAATTTTGAACAATTAAAAGAAGAAACGGCCATTCGCCAAGTTATTGCCCATTTTTTTCAGTCAAAGGGACTGGGGTTGCAAGAATTAAAAGAAAGTGCTAAAAAAAGAAAGATAATTTATTCAAGATTCACCAAACCGGCTGAGCAGTTGTTGGAATTGGCGGGCGGAATTGAAAAAGCAAAAGAAGCAATTGATAAGGTTGCCGCTTGGGCAAACTCCCGTAAATTGAATTACGCCATTGAAACCGTTTTTAAAAAATGGCTAGAGTTGGATAGGTTGAAGCCCAAAGAGATTGTTAAAAAACCGTTTTATAGAGGAGATCCGATGGTTTGGTCGGAAATGAAAAAAAAGTGGTATGTTATTAATAAGCACGGAAGTTGGCTGGAATTCGCCGATAAAGAAAAGGAGATTGAGTGGAAAACCACGGATTAGTTAAAAGTTTATAAAGTTTTTAAAGTTCGTAAAGAAAATAACTTTACAAACTTGATGAACCTTATTAACTTGATAACTTCACATGTTAACCCATACTGATTTAAAAAAAGGTGTGCAGTTTATCTACGAAGGCCAGCCGTGGCAGGTTTTGGATGCCTTGCATGTTAAAATGGCCCAGCGCAGGCCGGTGGTTCAAACCAAAATTAAAAATTTAATCAATGGCTCGGTGCAGGAAAAAAATTTCCAGCAGGGTGATGTGTTTGAGGAAGCCGAGCTCGTTAAAAAAAATATTAAATTTCTGTATTCCAGTCGTGGCGAGTATTGGTTCTCGGAAGAAAACGACCCTTCAAAACGGTTTTCATTTACCGAGGAGCAAATCGGCCAGCAAGCCAAGTTTTTTAAGCTAAATTCGCTGGTCCAGGGAGTTATTTTTGGCGACAAGATTATCAACGTCATAGCTCCCATTAAGGTTTCGCTCAAAGTTAAAGAAGCTCCGCCAGGAATTAAAGGCGACCGGGCCCAAGGCGGGACTAAAGAGGCAGTTTTGGAATCAGGGGCTAGGATCCAAGTTCCGCTTTTTATTGAAGAAGGAGATGTCATTGAAATCAATACTGAAACAGAAGAATACGTAAAAAGAGTTTAAATCGGCAACAAAAAACTGCCCGCGGGCAGTTTTTTGTTGTAAATATTATTTTTGTAAATTTGAAACTGTTTGAGGTTGAACTTGGGCAAAAGATCTTCGAGCTATATCCTGCTCAATAATTGCTTTTGGTCTTCCATATTTTAATTTGGCAATTTTTTTAATAGTTTCTGTAATCTGTGGCAAACCTTCTTTTGGGGGATAAATTTCCATTTTAAACGGAGTAGAAACTTTATTATTGAGCATCATTTTAACCACCAAATTAAAATTATCTAGGTTAACTAAGTCAAACCTTGAAAATTCTGGCTCAAATTGTTTTTCAAGATATTCGGCGTCTTCAGCTCCAATACGAAAGGCCCCAATAGTTCCAACATTTCCCAAAACGGCATCTCTGATTTGTTCGGTTAGCTGGGGAATATATTGATGGGCCATAATTAAATTTAATTTGTATTTTCTAGCTTCAGAAAGGATGGTGGCGATTGAGTCGGTGGTAAAATTCTGAAATTCGTCAACATATAAATAAAAATCTTTTCTATTTTCACCCGAAACTCTGGCCCTTTTCATTGCCGCCATTTGCATTTTAGAAACTAAAATCAATCCAAGCAACGAGCTGTTCACCTCTCCGGTTAAGCCTTTTGATAGGTTTGCCAAAAATATTTTGCCTTCATCCATAATTTTTGACAAATCAAAGCCAGAATGCGATTGGCCGATGATATTCCTCATCATTTCGTTTTCAATAAACCTGCCAACTTTTGAAACCACATACCCCAGCATATCCGACCGGGTGTTGCCCGTGGTCTGGGCCCATTCTTTGGTCCAAAAATTTCTAACTACCAAATCTGAAACTTTTGCCAGCCTTTCCTGCAAGAAAGCTGGATCGGTAAACATTTTTGGTATTTCAACAAGAGTTCCTGGATTGTCTTTATCAGCCATCAAAGCCAGCATGGCGTTCCTCATATAATGCTCAAACATCGGCCCGATGATTTCCGGGGGAAACAATTTATAAAAAATGGTAATCATCTCCTGAACAGCAAAATCTTTTTGCTCTGGAGTTTCATATTCTAACATATTCAAGCCAATGGGCCTTTGAGTATCAAACGGTTCAAATAAAACAACGTCGTCAACTCTGTTTTTGGGGATACAGGCCAGGGTTTCCTCAATTAATTCGCCGTGAGGGTCTATAACAGCCACCCCTTCCCCATTTTCAATATCCTGCCGGATCATTTCTTTTAAAAGAGTTGATTTTCCCGTGCCAGTTTGTCCTATGATATAAAAATGCCTTCTCCTATCGTCCCTCGAAGCAAAATAAACTTTTTTTTCTTGGCCCCTGAATAAAACTTTCCCAATTAAGTTAATCCCCTTCTCTGGCAATTCGGCCGGCGGAGCAGCAACTCCGGATTTAGCCGACTTTATATAAGGAGTTTCCAGAGACTGCAAAGGAAAATGATAAAGGCTTGATAGTTCTTCGACATTTAAAATATTTTTTTGATTTTCACTAAAATTCCTAAAGCTAAAATCATAAATAAATTTTTTCAACTTGCCCCCTTTGACTTCTTTGGCTTCAAATCCATTTAAAGCTGAAACTGAAAATTGGCCAAAGGCTGAAACCAAATGGCTTAAAATGTCTTCTGTTCTTTCCTTTGATTGGGCTGAAGCTATGAGTCGTATATTTGTTTGAAAAACTTGTTTTTGTACTTTGCTTTGGACGGCCTCATACCCAGCCTGGTCAAACGTTTGTTCTTTTTTTACAACTTCATCTTCTTTCTTTTTTGAGCTGCTTTCCAAAAACTCTGACAAAAGCCCAGTAAATTCTCCTTGCATGGCTTGACTGACTGCCGCTCTCACATTTTTGCCCTCTCTGATTTTTTGCAAAGCCTTCTCACCCTTTTTTCTAAAATTACTTACCAACGGCCGGATAATTATTTGAATGGCAGCTCCTTCGTTGGCTGAAATTTTGCTGAAAGTGTTGGTTATGGAACTGATCGGGTCTTTTTCCAATTTTTGGTAGGTACTGATTGGCAAAAGCGGATTTTCTTTCAACGTTAAAAAAGCCCCTGCAACGAAAGCCTTCGGCTCAAAAACAGTATAATCTTGAGGAATTTTTTCAATAATTGCCTTTGGATAAACTCCCTGAACATATTTTTCCAAAACCGTTTCCAGTGATTTTGGAACAGCAACATAAAAAGAAACATACTCCCCGCCGGTTTGGGAAGCGATTTCCAGCGTAACTGACGGCGACTGAGAAAATAATTTTGGCCTTTTAAGATTTAAAAAATTGGCAAAAACCTGCTCCATTTGGGAAATGAGAACTTTTTCTTCCTTGGGGGCCTCGCCTTCCTTTTTTGGCTCTTGTTTTGGCATCATTACCAAAAATAAAACTGAATCTAGTCCAGATAAAACTGAATTTTTTTCAGATTCTTCAAAATACAAAGTAACAGCAATTGCCGCCAAAAGCAGAATAAAAACCGAAACTAAAATATATATAAAAATCATTTTTTAAAATTTTTGTAAAAACCTCCTTGGGCCAATTTGTCGTGGAGTTTATCCAAAAGGTAGGGATCGTTCATTTTTTTAGCGACATGAATTGCAAAAACCGGCCCTTTTGCCTTGGCAATGTCCAAAAGTTTTTTTATTTTTCTTTCTTCCTCAAGCCCCGAAACACTTAAGTCTTTGGCGTGCGACTGAACCTGCATTTTTAAATGGTCGTCCAGGTCGGCTTTTTCAATTTCCTCCCTTGTCTTTTGGATTTCCTCCCTTGATAACGCTTCTGGCTTTTCTGCCGCCGTTTCCTTGCTTTCTAAAATCTCGGCAACTTTTTCGTTTGCTGGGATTTCTTCTGGAATTTCTTTGTCTATATTTTTTTTGACCATATTATTTATTGATTTTGTCCAGGAACATTGGAACAAACTCCGCAGTCAGCGCACCCCGAGCACTTGTTGGGAAAGGTGGGTGAACAAAAAACGCACTTCTCCCCCACTTCACAAACTCCATTGTTATTACAGAGCGAAGATGATAATGGCGGAGGCGGTGGAGAAATTTGAGATTGAGGTGGCGGAGGCGAAGTTCGGCTGGGTGGCCGATATATCAAATTTAAGTCTAACAATGCCTCTTTCTTTTTTGGCTTACTGATTTTCACCGTCACCTTAAGGCCTTTTGAAACTTTTGATACCTCAAAATATTTGACGCATAGCGAAGGAGTAAACTCCGGTTTTAACAAAGCTCCGCAGAGGTCGGGCCTGGGCAGTAAATAAAATGCTTTGTCATTTATTGAAACAAAGTGCCTGCCATCTGAATCAATAATGTCGCCAACGTCCCAAGAATATTGATCAATATTGGTTTTGCCTTTGTTTTGAGCACCAATAACCACCCTGATAAATTTTTCCGTGGTAACTATATCGCTTTGATAAGACAGATTACTTTTTAAAACGTTCCCCAAATCTTCAGAAGATAATAACAAAAAACGTGTGTCGCCGAGAACTGTTTCGTAGGTTGGCGGCGGAGGACCGGCCGGAGGAGCATTATTTTGAGTGTTTGAAGTCTGGGGTTTTTTTGAAATAACCAGTCTTGTAATACTAAAAACAATCACTATCAGTAAAAAAACTATCACAGCTATAATGATAAGTACTTTTGATATTTGACCTGGTTTGGAATATTTTTTATTCATATTGATATATTATACTATATTTTTAATTATCAAGCATCTCCATCTACCATATTGGTCTTTGATAAATCCAACATCCTGGTAACCAAACTTTTTTAATATTTTTTCTATTTCTTTTTTTTGGATTGGGTCGAACTCCATATATAGTGAGCCGCCTGGATTGAGGAAATTTTTGGCTTCTGCCAAAAATTTCCGAATATACCGCAACCCATCTTCTCCCCCAAACAAAGCTGATTTGGGCTCATACTTCAAAACCGATTTTTGAATTTTATTTTTTCTTGTTGTTGGAATATACGGCGGATTGGCCAAAATAAAATCAAATTCTCCTTCAACATTGCTAAAAATATCGGATTGAATTACCTCGAACCTCTCTCCTCTTTGCCCACTGGACAATTCGTCCGAATTGTTCAGTGGAAAGTTTTTTTGTATGTTTATTTTTATTTGTTCCAAAAGCTTTTCGTCTTTTTCAGCAAAAACAATATAAGAATTTTTAATATTTTTCAAAACCGCAACCCCAACGCACCCAGACCCGGCAAACATATCTAAAACTTTTGGAGCTGGAAGCCTGGAGCTTGAAGCTTGCATAATCATCCGCTCAACCCAAAATTCGGTTTCGGGCCGCGGAATCAACGGTTTTTTAGACAAATCAATTTTGCAGCCTAAAAATTCGGTAAAACCAATTACATAATCCAACGGCTCCCCTCTTTTTAACCGCTCAACATCCTTATTAAATTGTTTGGTCGGCTTATTATTATATTTCTCTTTTAAAAGCCAACCAACTTCCTTTTTCATAATTTAATAATTGCATAAATAAAAAAAAGATCCAAATCGCTTTGGACCCTGCACTGTTCAGCTGTTAACTTAGCTGAACAAAATTCTTAAAAGAGCCATTCTTATGTATAATCCGTTGTCCGATTGCTCAAAATAAGCGGCCCGCGGATCTTTATCAACCTCCGGGCTTATTTCATTGTTTCTTGGCAATGGATGCATTATAATCGCATCTCTTTTCATCATTTCAAGAGTTTTCCCATCCACCGTGAAGTATCCATTTTCGCCAGCCCTATCGAAATCCAACATGCCGCGTTCTCTTTGCGTTCTGGTTTGATAGATCACATCAACGAAAGATGCGACTTCACGCAAATCTCTAGTTTCAGTAAACTTAACTCCGTGTCTTTTCAGATAATCTTTAATATCGTTCTTCATTCTTGCAAAATCTGGAGATACGAAGTGAATTTCTATTTCCTTGAATTTTCCCAAGAGGTACGATAAAGACCTTACCGTCCTGCCGTTAAGCAAATCCCCCACCATAGCTATTTTCAAATTGTGGAGCCTGCCTAATTTTTTGTTAATTGTATAAAGATCAAGCAGAGCTTGGGTAGGATGCTGGCCATTTCCATCTCCGGCGTTTATGATTGGGCAAGGAGAAATTGCCGCCGCCCTTCTGGCGCTCCCCTCTTCTTTGTGCCTCAAAACAATCACGTCTGGCTTATACCCAGAAATCACCCGAATGGTATCTTCTAGCGATTCCCCTTTTATTGCTGAAGAGAAATCGCTGGCATTTTCGGTAGAAATTACGTGTCCTCCTAAACGAGCCATTGCAATTTCAAAAGACATTCTTGTCCTTGTGCTGGGCTCGTAAAAGAGAGTAACCATGATTTTATTGGCGAATTTTGGAAAGTAACCGTTTCTTTCTATTCTACGGGCCGATTCAAAAATATCTTCCAGATTTTCTCCTGAAAATTGTTGCGACTCAATGATATGAGTAAACTTCGGAGGATTATCCATTGCTTTTTTCCGTCCTTGTAAAAGAGCTGATTGCCACCACTGCCAACGCAAATTAAAAACCGTCTGCACGGCCTTTAATTTGTGATGGCGGTTATTTGAACTTCCGTGAATAGCTGGCGATGTCCAATTTTCCTCTTGTATCGTTTTTTGGATTTATACTTGAAAATAATCAGCTTGTCGCCCTTGCCATGACTTAAAATCTTCGCTCCGACTTTAGCTTCTTTTATAAATGGCGTTCCGATTTCCATTTTTTTGTTTTTTTCCAATAGCAAAACTTCAGGGAAGTTTATTTCCTTCCCCTCTTTGGCATCCAATTTTTCCACCTTAATTTTATCTCCCGGTTGGACAAGGTATTGCTTGCCACCGGTTTTTATGACTGCGAACATACCATCAATAGTTTAACAAAAATATTATGGTTCGTCAATATTAGGCGCTTCAATGGCCCCTATATCAATCTTTGGCTCCCGGTCAATCATTTTCACCACATCCTTGTCTATTTTCTCAAATTCTTTGCTTGCTTTATTGTAACTGCTCACGGCGCCGCTCAAATTACCTCCAAGCTTTTTCATATAATCTTCGTAGCTCAACAAATGCCGCGACAGCATTTCAACCCTCTTCTTTATTTCCTTGGCCGACTCTTCTATTTGCAAAGATTTTAATCCTTGAAGCACCGTCTGCAGGTAAGCCAAGAATGACGTTGGCGAAACAATTACAACGTGCTTTTGTTTGAAAGCGTATTCAATGAGGTCTTGAGTATTGACCTTCACGGCCCCCACCTGGTTGATGAGCAGGTCGTAGTAAATAGCCTCGTGGGGAATAAACATAAAGGCAAATTCCATAGTTCCTTCCGAGGGCTTGATGTATTTTGATGTTTCGTCAATCCTCATCTTCAAATCCGACTTAAAGGCCCGCTCAAGTTTTTCTTTTTCTAAGGGATTCTTCTCCTCAATAATCCGGTTATAGTTTTCCAGGCTAAACTTAGAATCAATGGGAATCACCTTATCTTTTACAAACACTACCGCGTCAACAATGGTACCATCCTTAAACCCATACTGCATTTGGTAAGATCCCGGCGGCAAGACGTTTTTTAAAACAGTTTCCAAATAGTATTCGCCCAAAATCCCCCGCTGCTTTGGATTTTTTAAAATATCTTGCAAGCTTTTTAACTGGTCGGCAAAACTGACCACTTGCTTGTTCGTTTCATCTAATTTGGCTAAGCGCTCCCTGACATCGCCAATAATTTTGGTAGATTCCGTAAATTGAAATTGGGCATTTTTGTTTGACTCAGACAGTTTTGAATCTAAAACCTGCGAGATATGGTTAATCTGCTGTTGAAGCATTAAAAGAGAACTTTCGTCTTTTTTGGGTTCTTCTTTTTTTCTAAGTAGCAAAAAAATGACGGCCCCAATGCCAAGAATAATCAAGATATAAAATAATATTGAGATATCCATAAAATAATCTTTTATTCAATATACTATAAATATTTATAAAAACCAAAATCCCCTAGGGTTGCCTGTCTAATTTGCCAAAAATCAATATCAATAAAAGGAATCTTCTTCCGACTTACCCTGATATATCAATTTAATTTCCATTTAAGGAAAGGAGCCGATAGAACTTATTACACTTTTATTTTCTCAAATTAGAAACTGGTTCTCCGTGTGCCATGGTTAGGCCGGTGGTAACCAGCAGACCCCAAGGGGATTATCTGTATTTTATTTTTTAAAAAATAATTTGTCAATGGTCTTCTATTTTATAAAGATTTCAACCAGTAAAAAGGCGATGTAAATCAAAAGCAAAATTAAACCTTCCTTTTTGGTGAGCTTCTTGTTGGTCCTGATGAATAGCAGTGAAAGCAGAGCGGCAACAACCAAAAATATCCTTGCCGTTAAAAATGGCGCAAGATCTTTGATTTCAAAGGGAGCAACCAGGGCAATCAGCCCCAATACCAGAGTGGCGCAAATCATAACCGACCCCATGAGGTCCCCCAGCACCATCCAGTTTTCATTTTTCCTGGCCGAAATAATAGAAAAATAGGTTTCAGGAAAGCAGTTGCCCAGCCCCACGATTAAAATACCAACCAGGGCCAGGGAAATTCCCAATTTATCAGAAAAAAACTGGGCCGAGGCGATGACGGCTTGTGATGACGCCAGGAGTAAGAGCAAAAGGACAACGATTTTTGCCAAACTAATCAAGAAAATTTTAAAGCTGCCGATGGGGTTTTGGGTGTTGTTGCGGTAGTATTTTTTAAACCGCTCTTTCTTTGAAAAAATCCACCACGAGTAGAGGAAAAACGCCAAAATCAGGATAACTCCGTCTATTCGGTCCAACCGACCGTCAAAAATCAAGAGGAGCGGTAAAACGGCAATGGCCGAAGCAAAGATGGCGCTCTTTTGGACCATGTCACTCTCGGCCGAGAGGCCTTTTTTGCTGAAAAAGACGGCTATAGCCAAGACCAGGGTCAGGTCAACCAGGTTGCCTCCGATGACGTCGCCAAAAGCCAGTTCGGGTTTGTGCTGGATGGCGGCGTTGACGTCGACGAACAAGTCGGGCAGGGAAACGGCAAAAGCCATCACAAAAAAGGCGATAATGAATTCACGCCACCTCAAGTATTTGGCCACCTGGACAAGGGACTTAATGAGCCGCGAACTCAGCCACGACAGAAGAAAGCAGGAAAATAGAAATAAAAATATGACAAAATACCACTCCATATTTTTAAATAAAATAGACGATTGAATACACCATTCCCAAAATAAAAATGAGGATGAGGGGATAAATAAGGGCGGGCCTGCCTCCGATTTTTTTGTATATGAGCAAAATCAAAATGCCGTCAATGGAAAGCAAAACTCCCCCGACAAGAGATATTAATGGGATAAACGAGGTAATCCCCAGCAAGAAAAGCGCCAATGGCACAAAACAGGTAACAAGCCAGGCTGGAAATTCTTTAAAACCAATATCATACATAAAAACTTTCTTTAAAAACAATCCCTGGCTGATGAATGCCGTAAACGTTGTTAAAACGCCCACAAAAAGAACTGTTGAAGCAAATCCATTCCCCAAAATATTTCTTACGCCAACCAAAGCCGATTCAGTCGTTTGGCTTCCCGAAATTCCCAAAACCAAAAAGATAAATAAGAGATAAATGGCCGCCGGTATGAGGGTTGAAATGACAATGATTTTTTTGAGGAGCTGTTTTCTACCTTCAAGCATTTCTTCAGCCTCGGGAATTAAAGCGGTTCCCCACAGGGAAAAAAGAATGGCGCCGTATGGAAGAAAAAGGCTTGAAACCTGAAACTTAAAACTTGAAACTTGTAAGTTGTTTAGATTTATTTGGTGAAAACCTTTAATGAATATCAAAAGCAAAGACAATAGCAGTAAAAATATTGCCAGTAAGCTAAATTGGGGAATTGATTTTGACCCAAAGTAAATTATGGCTGATAAAATTGCAAAATATAAAATAGCATACATTAATAAACTACCGCCCAAATAAGGAGAAAAAAATGCTGTTAAAAATTGGGAGCCAACGATTAAATAAGCAAGCAAAACGCCAAATGATCCCAAAATCATCGGAATTAATATTAATCCCTTTGCCCACTTGCCAAAATAAAATCCGACAAATCCGGGCCACCTTTTAAAGTCTGGAGTCTTTAAAGAAATTTGGCCAAAAATAGAATGGATGAAAATAACCAGCGGAATCAAAAGCGCAAAATAAAAAAGCATCACCAAGATGCCGACTTTTGAAGCAATGTAGGGCAAAGACAAAAAACCAACTCCAATGATACTGCCAGACAAAATGGCGATCGGATAGAGATAGTTTCTTAAAAAATTGTCCATTCGTTAATTCTAACTCTTATTGAAGGGTGCAACAAGTGTAAAACTTTTTATAGGACTTGACAAAGAGTAAGTATTTCATTAATATTAATATGGGTAGGCAAGGTGAGTGATTGCTGTTCACGCAAGTGAACAGAGGAAAGTCCGAACTCCCTCCCGAGCGAAAGCGAGGGATAAAAAGGTAGCGGTTAACGGCCGTCCACAGTAATGTGCGAGGTGCGAACAGAAACGCCGAGACCGAAAGGTTAAGGAGTCTGCAAAGACTAGTCCTGCAGAAATGTAGGAATGAAACGGCTAAATCCTTACTGGGTGCAAGAACAAAGCTAAAAAGAATCTCATAATTCTTATTTAGTTAAAAGTAGTTCGCTTGACCCTGAGAGTAATCGAATGGGCAGACAGATAATCACAGCCTTGTGTTTTACATAAGGTGAACAGAATTCGGCTTATAGTCTTGCTTATCCATCAAAAAATCCCGTTCAACGGGATTTTTTACTATAACAATACTTGATTTGAGGCTAGTGCATCCAATGTTTCATTTACCAGCTTATCGGCTTGGGTGTTTTTCTCCCTGGGGATTAATTTGAATTTTACACTTTTGAAATCAATTTTCAAGTTCCAGATTTCCATAAAAAATTTCTGGATTTTTTCGTCTTCCACTTTATACTTTCCACTCACTTGGCTCACCAAAAGCTCCGAATCCGACCGTATTTCAACCTCGCTGACCTTTGCCAAAGCCTTACCAAAAAGAGCCTTGAACTTCTTTAAAGCAAAAATGACGGCTTGGTATTCGGCCTCGTTGTTAGTCAGCTGGTCGCCCAGGTACTCTCCATATGCTTTAATCACCTGCTCTTTTTCGTTGCAAAAAACCACCCCGATCGCCGCCTTCCCCGGGTTTCCCCTACTGCCACCGTCGGTATAAATGATGATCTTCTTCATATTTCTATTCTCTATTTTCTATTTTCTTAAAATATATCCCTAAGCATATTTTAAATTTTTCCAAATTTTCGTTTTTTATGCGAAATCCCGAGGCCTTGGGGTGACCGCCATAACTGATTAAAAATTCACTGCAGGCGGCCATCGCTTCAACCGAGCTTTGGCCCTCCTTCAAGCTTCTGACCGACCCAACCGATACCTCATCCCCTCTCTTAAAAATAAACGTCGGCTTTCCATACTTTGAAGCAATGTTTGAAGCAACCGGGCCGGCCAGCACCAGCCTCCAGGCCGGATCCCCCTCAAAAATAATCTGCTCGTCTGGGTTTTGGGCAATCCTGCGCTCAACCTCCTCGGTTATTTCCCTGATTTTGCGCTGTTTGAGTTGGGATTTGCCAATGAGCTCTTGCACTATCTCGCCCGAACTTGCAGGAGAAGTATTTTTTAAGAGTTCATAAGACGTGTTTTTAAAATCACGCGACTCGGAAGCATTCAAGGCCGAAATAATCTTGGTAAATCCCCCTGCAACTATTTCCCCTTCTCCAAAAATATCAAAAAATGCCTTTAGCCCCGGGCGGAAGGTGTTTTTTAGTGACCGTAATCCCTCTTCAATAAATATTTTATTTTCTTCAACCTGGGGTACCATGTCGGAAATCGTAGCCAGAGCCACCAGTTCAAGAAAACTATTCTTTAAATTTTGGGAAATACGGCCTTTTAAAATCTCCTGCGAAACTTTAAAAACCAGCCCGGCGTTGCAGAGGTAGTCAAGCCCTGATTTGTCACCCTTTTGACGCGGATTGACAATGATTTTGGCTTTGGGCAGAGACTCCAGGGGCTGGTGGTGGTCAATAATCATTACTTCAAACCCCATGCTGTTGGCGACCTCAATTTCTTTGACGTTTGAAATACCCAAATCCAAGGTTATAAAGAGGGCTGGGGCTTTTTCCTTCAAAAATTCCAAGGCTTTTTGATTGATACCGTAGCCGTCGTTTTCCCTGTCGGGGAAAACGACGGCCGTAACCTGCCCGCCCACATTTTTAATCGTCTCTTCCATAATGACAACCGAAGCAATCCCATCCAAATCGGAGTCTCCATAGAGGATAATCCTCTCTTTATTTTCCACCGCCTGGTGAATCCTCTCAGCCGCTTTTTCTATATTTTTTATCTTTTTATCCATCATGATGTTTAATTTCCAACCCTAAAAGTTATAAATTTTAGCAGGGTTAATAAAAACTTGACCCTTTACTCTATTCTATTATTCCAATGTTCTCAAGAACTTAAGAATAGCTAATCCCCTATCAGTTAATTTATGACGAACACTGGACCTCTCATGTCTTTTTAATACAAAACCAGCAACTGCTAGCCTTTTTACATGTTCCGATATAGTTTTAAAATTAACACCAAGCACTTCTGAAATATCAATAATTGAAAGTTCTGGTTTCTTTTTTAAAAGTTCTAAAATTTCAATTCGTCTATGATTGGCAACTCCCTTAAAAATTCTTTCTAATTGATAATAGCTTTTTTTCATATTTTTCATAATAAAATTCAACAAGATTATATAAATGATAACAAATTTCTAAAACTTATTCCAATGTTCTTGAGAACATTGGAATAAGTTTACTCAATTAAAGAATCCTATTGTACTAGTTTTCAAGGGCTTTGAGTCCCGGTAATTCTTCACCAGAAAGAAAATCTAACATGGCGCCGCCGCCGGTTGAAACCCAGCTGAATTTTGAAATGAGGCCCTCCTGGTCCAAAAATTCAGTGGTTTCCCCTCCCCCAACCACCGAAAACGCCCCGCTCTCAATAATGGCTTTGGAAATAGTCAGTGTTCCGTTTTTATATTTTTCATCTTCAATTTTTCCAAATGGCCCGTTCCATACAATAGTCTTAGCTTTTGCTATTTTTTCTTTAAAAATTTCGATGGTTTCTTCATCAATATCCAAAGCCTCCAAATTATTTTCCGGCCCAATCATTCTGACATTCTGCAGAATGTCAGAATGTTTTTCTTTGATGAGCTCGTTTTTTATTAAACCACTAATTATTACAGAGTCAGACAAGTCCAACATTCTTTTTACGAATTTAACTTTGTCAACAACTTTTTTGCCCCCGATCAAAACAACCAGCGGCCTCATTGGATTTTTTAAAATTTTTGTCAGCGACTCAACTTCTTGCTGGAGCAAAAGCCCCATGCCGTGAGGTAAAAATTGAGGAATGCCAATTATAGAGGCGTGAGGCCGGTGGCAATCTGAAAATGCGTCATTGATAAAAATGTTCCCAAACTCGGCAAGCTCCTTGGCAAATTCCAAATCATTTTCCATTTCTTCCTGGTGGAACCTCACGTTTTCAAGCAACATAACCTCGCCCGATTTCAACTCCAACACTCTTTTTTTTACCTCGTCTCCAACGCAATCAGAAGCCCTTATAATACTCATGTTGAGCAAACTTTCAAGCCGGTCCCCCACCTTACCCAATCTTACATTTTCAATAATCTTGCCTTCCGGTTCCCCCAAATGGCTTATTAAAATTATTTTTGCCTCGTTTTTTACTAAATATTCTATCGTTGGTAAAGTTTTTCTTATCCTAAAATCATCCAAAATTGCTCCGTTTTCATCCAAGGGCACATTAAAATCGCACCTTACCAAGATGCGCTTATTTTTAACCTCAAAATCTTTTATGCTTTTCACCATATCTTTTTATTTGGTTACACCACCTCCGCTTGATAGCACTGTTCGCAGTAAACAATTTCTTTGCGATCTGGAGCATAGGAGGTTTCAAACTCATTGGGGCAATGTTCTCCACCGTGAAAATGATTTATAGTATTTTGATATGATTCATTTTCTGATTTTATTCCAGCACATTGGCATTTTCTATTCCAGAGCTTGAGCGGATTTCTCTGAGCAAGACGTTCGTAGTGGCGGCAGTTTGGACAAAGACGAGGTAGAGGAAGCTTTGCGGTGCGATACATTTTTAAATCTTCTGATGTGATGCGGAAGGCAGTTGTACATTGCTGATTACACTTGCCCTCATGCCCGCAACCTATCACTTCAGCAGTAATTGAATCTTGAGCATTATCTATATTGTCTGGTAGTACTTTTGCATCAATGGTAATCTGATAATTCTTTTCATCTGACTCTTTCCATAAATAACCTATTTTTTCTGCAGTTTCTTTATTAATCGGAAAATATTCCTGTGCAAGTGTTTCATTATAAGCAAAAGGAGAAAGTTCAAATGGGAAAAACTCTCCATACATATATACTCTCCCCTTCTTGTCTGTGTAAGGCATATCGTTCATATGTTGAATAATCTTTTCCCTAAGCACAAAATACTCTTCTTTGGTGTACTGTTTGTTAAAAATACAGTACTCAGCATTTCTCATGCCAATACAACCAAAAAGATCGTGAGAGTTGTGACAATTCATTGAATATCGCATGCTAGTTGCTTGATCCCAACACTCATTTATGAATTGAAGATCTGATACCTGTATGCCAGAGTTAACAGACTCGTACATCAGTTCTGCACCTGCACCCCAAAAAGTGTAATCTGCAACATCTTTAGCATTAAAAATAGCGTAAAGGTGTCGCCCTTCCTCAACATTAGTAACCACAAAAGACTTGAAAATATTCTTAGAATTTTCAATCCAATTACCGCTTACATTCGTGTTGTGGTGAGCAACCAGTGCCGGTACTATGAATTGTTTTTTAAATTCATTAAACTGAGAATGTATTTCTTCAACGAATTTGGTACTTCTTAATTGATATTGACCAATTATTTTCTGATACTCTTCTTTAGTATATTGTTTGTTGAAGATGCAATAGGATTTATTACGCAAATTTACACAGCCAAAGCAGTTTTGGCAATTATTACAATTTAAAAGAAAATATGAGCTCAGGCAGTTGTTACACTCTTGGGAAAAAGCTAATCCGTAACATTGAAGACAATCAATGCACTCATAACAACGTTCTGATTTTTGGACATTATAGCCATCCATACATTCTTTAGAGCCATTTAGCCAAACACCATACCTACAATATTCTGCGAGTGCTGTCCCGTAAACCAAGTAGCAATAACGCATATCGGTAACGCGGTTGGTGTATTCACTTTCAATACTATTTCCTTGTTTGATGATGCCAGGTCGCGGTACACTTTTTAAAAGCTCTTCGAACTGCTCAAAAAATGATCTTTTAAAATCGTAATCGCGTCCGTAGTCTGAAGCATTCCAGTTATCTGACCACCAGCATTGATAACAATACACTTTATAGGGTTTTTCGACAGAATAAATTAAAATCTTTGTCTCACCACATAAATCACACTGACGTTTATAAAGCCCTCTTTCAGTCCGCCAAACAAGTCGTCTAATAAATCTACACTCTGGGCAAAAGGTTGGCGGTGGGACCTTCATCTTTTCGTAAAACAAAAAATCCTCCGGTTCAATAACGAAGTCCTTCTTACAATTTTGGCACTGTTTAGTTTCAGAATTAGTCATGGTTATTAGACATTAAGCGCATAGCAAATGGAGTAAAGTAACCAATGAGCTGATCTTTATCCACTTGGAGATTTTTTTGGCTTAGACTTTCAATAATTAATGTTATAATTTCCAGCTCGCCCGTTCTATTTTTCATTTCTGGAAATGCTTCAACTTTTTTGATAATATTTTTGGCGCGATCAATAGAACGGCTCATTTTTTGAAATTCTTTTCCCTGATACTCTAAAAGAGCTCTGGATATTTCGCTTCCAAGATTTGCCATATAAAATAATGGTGTGCGGCTGGTATTCATGGCAGATATTTTAAAATGATTGACTTCATTTTTTCTCTTAAAGAAACATCTTGCACCTCCATGGTTTTATTTCCCTGCGACGGACGAATATTAATGAGCGCAACATATTCAATACGCTTATCATCCGGCTGATCAAAATACCAATTAAATCCCCAAAGATTTTGCGGCTGGGACCCGTTTTCAACAAGTACGTTACTTGCATCTATATGGTACTCCCCACCCACCGCAATAATTTCACGTTCAACATCAACTACCCCCTTTATCAGGGTGTCATAAAATTCTTTGGCAATCAGACGAAGATCATTTTCTGTTATTTTTTTATCTACTATTTTTATATTCATAAACGAGCAATATCCTTCCTCAGATTAACGGCTCTTCTTCGCCTAAATCTTTTTTAGGGAGAGGCTCGCTTTCTTCGGGGTTGGCCTGCTCCTTCCCTTTTCTGCCTCCTTCAATGATGGATTTTTCTTGGGAGCTCCGCATAATTTTTGACTCCTCTTCTTCCATCAGTTTGCTTGCTTCATCAGCCGAAATGGTGTACTTCTCACGCGATTGCTCAACAATTTCTTTTTTAAGAGATTCGTGGGCTGGCGGAAGCACCTTTAAAGTTTCTGCCGAAAATGGGTCGTAAGCTTCCCCATCAATAGTTTCTTTAATATAAAAATTTTGAACACCCAAGTTAACCATGTCTTTGACGCCAAATATCGGAGCCATTTCCGGTTCAAGTTTTACGGCGTCTTCGCCGCCGACTCGAAAAACAAGAATGGTTCCGGTGTTTCCCAAAACCGCTTGCTGAATTTTTGGAATCAGTTGCCCCATGTATTGATGGGCCACCGTCAGGCAAAGGCCGTACTTTCGGGCTTCAGAGTAAAGATTTTCAAACGTTTCGGTTACTAAATTATGGAACTCGTCAACATACAAATAAAAATCTTTCCTTTCTCGTTCGGGAAGACTGGCCCTTTCCATACCAGCTTGCTTGATTTTGGTAATAAACATTGAGCCAAAAAAGCTGGAGTTTTCCTCTCCCAATTTGCCCTTAGATAGGTTTATTAAAATAATCTTGCCGCTATTCATCAACTCGGCCAAGTCAACTTTGTTTTCTTTCTGGCCGAAAATGGCCCTTAAAGCAGGATCAGAAAGAAACTGGGCCAGCTTGTTGACCAGCGGAATAATTGCTTCGGTATCGTACTTTTCTGACCAGTCGGCAAACTCAATGGCCCAAAATCGTTTAACCATGTCATCTTCAATGTATTCAACGACCAGCTGGCGGTAATTTCGGTCGGTCAGCATGGATATCATTCCTCGCATGGTGGCCTGGGGATAATCCAAAAGGGCCAGGCAGGTAAAACGAAAGACATGCTCTAATCTCGGCGTCCAATTGGCGCCGAATTGCCTTTCCATAACTTCAATCAATCCTTGAGTCAGCTGGTGCTTGAAGGCCGGGTCAACATTGGCCAAGGGATTAAAAGAAATTGGATACTTGGAATCAGATGGGTCAATTAAAACTACATCATCAATTCTTTCCTCTGGGATAAAATCTAAAATCTCCTCGATGACGTCGCCGTGAGGGTCAATAAAGCAAAGGCCGTGGCCGTAAGCCACATCTTGGCGTAAAAATAGCTCAAGCAATTTTGATTTTCCCACCCCGCTTTTACCTACGATATAAACGTGCCTGCGACGGTCAACTCTCTTGATGCCAAAAATAAACTTTTTTTCCTCCAAAGCCGCTTCGTAATTAGTTCTGCCGATGAAAGAACATTCTTCGGGATCCACCCTATCATAAATCGGCAGTTCCGGAGGCGGAGGCGCCAATTTAAACCTTCTAATTCTTTTATTATCAGCCATAGCTAAGTTTAAAGTTATCAAGTTAAAAGTTTTAAAGTTCGACGAACTTGATGAACTTTATGAACTTGAAAAACCTTTAACATTGACTTATCCTACCGTTTTTACACCACTTCGGCAAGGTAGCACTTTTTACAAAGGATGTGAGGCGAATCTTCTGGAGTATGAGGAGTTTGGAATGTTGCGCCGCAGGTATCGCAGGCGCGGACAATAACCTTAAGATTTTTTACCCAGCGATCAAATTTTTCTTCAATCCTACAAAATGAACAACGACGAGGCAGAGGAAGATTCATTTGCCGCAGAAATTGCAACTCAGATAAAATAATACGAAATCCCCTGCCGCATGTTTTACAGCTAACCACTTCTTGCAAAATTGAATCTTTAACATCTTTGATGTTGTCTGGCAGATTATCGGCAGTAATCGTAAAAGAATATTTTCTAACTTCTGGTTCTCGCCAATTGTAGCCTGAAGAAATTATCTCCTCTTTTGTTTTGGGAAAAAATTTTTGAGTCGCGCTTTCGTTATAAGCGAACGGATCCATATCAATTGGAAAGAATTCCCCGTATCGATATATCCTGCCTTGCTCGTCTGTGTATGGCATCTCACTCATATGAGAAATTATTTTTTCTCTTAATTTTTCAAATTCTTCAGGCGAATATCTTTTATTTAATATAACATAGTCCCCTTTTCTTACGCTCACGCATCCAAGGTGATTGGAACCACCAGTGGAAAGTTTAGAATATTCGGCATTATACAAATTAATGCCAGATTCGTGGCAAAAACGAATATTAGAGACATTCTCTCCAACAACTCCGCATTCGTAAGCCAGCGAAAGATTATCGCCCCAGCAGGAAACATCATAACAATCTTTGATTGGAGCCTTATACAAGGAAAAAAGGTATCGTCCGTCTTCAACTCCGGAAACTTCGTAGCAATCTTTGCAATTTTTTGACTGGAATACATAGCTACCACTCCAGTTGGTGGCGAACTCGGAATAATATGGCTTTGGAGGAAATTGCTTCCAGTGATTAATTGCTTTTTGCTTTAACTCCTCGTATTTTGCGTAAGAACCAAGGTCCCACTTTTTCATTTCTTCATGATAAGTATCTTTAGTATAGGGCTTGTTAAAAATATAATATTTTTTGTTTCGTAAATTTGCAGATGCTACGCAATTTTGGCAATTGTCAGAATCGCGCAAGAAAATAGTTTCTAAGGATTCAGTAAGATTACCGCGAGAACCAATGCATCGGCTACTTTTGAAACAATTTTGACAATCGTAACAAAGCTCCGAAAGCATAATCGTTGAGCAATCAAAAACTCTCCTAACATCTCTTACCCACACGCCGTAAGCCGAGTCCTCGCAGAAATTGGCTTCGAAAAGTAGATAACAATTTTTTAGATGACCAGCATAATTGTTGTAGGGCGAAGTGTCCAAGCATTCCGAGCCAAGGGAAAGCCCTAAAAGAGGCACCTCGTGCCAAAGTTCATCTAACTGTTCAAAAAATGGTCGGTTAAAATCATAATTCCGACCGTATTTGAAGTGATCCCATTCGTCCGACCACCAGCATTTTGGACAATATACTGTGTATGGCGCCTCGGGAGAGTACATAGAAATAGAATCTTTTTTACAAAGATCGCATTTGCGATGGTATAAATTAGTAGGATTCCAGAATGTCAATCGTCGCTCAAAACGGCACTCTGGGCAAAATGTTGGTGGAGGAACTTTTATTTTTTCATAAAATGCAAAATCATCTGGCTCAATAGTAAAATCCTGTTTGCAGTTCTGGCAAACTTTTGTTTCTGAATTCATATTACTAACAACTGATAGCATTATTCGAACCTTATCTTGTCGCCCGGGTTTATAATGCCTTTTTTGTTTTGATCCTGGGTTTTGGGTGTTTGGTTTTGGGTGTTGGGACTTGGTGTCGGGTTTTGGTTGTTGGATTTTGATTGATTATTTTCTAACTCTTTTTCTTTCGGTTTATCATTTTTTTGTTCATTAGTTTTTTCGTTTTTTTGTTCCTCCGTTCTTTCGTTTTTCTGTTCTTTAGTCTCTTTAGACAATGCTTCTGTCAGGCTTTTTTTGAGGTCATCAAGGTTAACTTCTTTCTTTTTTTTGCTAAATGTAACGGGTTCTTTTTTGGTTATTTCACTGAGAGAAATTGGTTTTACTTTTTCCTTTAGTTGACTGACCTGTTTTGACGAAGATTTTTGGGTGCTAAAAGCAGATGACCGTGGAGACTCTCTGCGAGGACTTTTAGAACTTCCAAACTCTATGCCCAAGTCCCCTAACGCAGAGATGTCTCCCGATTTGGCTTCCCTAAGGGGCCCGGCTAATTTCTGCGGTGTTTTATCTCTTTTAATTTTTTTCAAGCAGGATTTGCAATAAACCGGTTTGCCGGGCTCGGGCAAAAAAGTGACTTTTGTTGATTTGCCGCAGTTTGAGCACTTGGCGTCGTACAGTTTTACCTGGGATTGGGAAGAAGAATTTGACATCCGTGGCTGACTGTTAAAAGAAGCTAGAGAAGGGCTTGGAGTTTCTAAATTGCCGGCCCACCTAGTAATTTCCTCTTCAACATCAATTCTATTTCTGGCATATTTTTGCCTGGAAATATTGATAATTTCTTTATGGGTTGTAATTTTCCTGTCAATTGGGTGAGGAGTGATGGTTTGGGCCGAAAAAGGCCTTGAAGTAATGCCATCAATGAGCAACTTAATGTAAATATTGTAATTTGGCAAACGGATTAAGTCATCCTGCATAAATTCTGGAGAAAATTCCTGCTCTAAAAATTCGGCGTCGCCTGCCCCGACCCGAAAAACAACCAAAGTTCCCACGTTTCCAAAAACAGCATCACGGACGGCGGTCGTTGTTTCGGTAACCAGCTGTCCGACATACTGGTGGGCAATAATTAAATCCAGCCGGTACTTTCGAGCTTCAGATAAAATATTAACAAAAGAGTCCGTCGCAAAATTTTGGAACTCGTCAACATATAAATAAAAATCTTTTCTGTCTTCTTCGGGAATTCTGACTCTTTCCATGGCCGCCAGCTGGATTTTCGTAATAATCATCGCCCCCAAAATAGCTGAATTATCCTCCCCTATCCTACCCTTGGAAACATTAACCAGCAGGATTTTTTGGCTGTTCATAATTTCTTCAATGTCAATAGTGTTTTTGGCCTGCCCCACAATATTTCTAACAAAAGAAACATTCAAAAACTGCCCGACTTTATTTTGAACCGGAGCAATTGCTTCGTTGCGATATCTTGGATCCCACTCTTCGTATTCATTTATCCAAAATGATTTGACGACCGGGTCTTTGAGATTGTTGATAATTTGCTGGCGGTAATCCCGGTCAACCAAAATTCTGGGTATGCCCAAAAGCGTGGTGCCCGGCGTATCTAACAGAGCCAAAATGCAGTTGGCCAAAATATATTCCATTCGGGCCGACCAGACATTAGCCCAAATTTTTGTAAAAATTCCGATTAATCCCGAAGCTATTAAGTGCTTGTACTTTGGATCGGCCACTTCCATGATGTTAAAGCTAACCGGATGATCCATATCGGCTGGATTAAAATAAACAACATCATTTACCCTGTGAGGAGGGATATTATCCAAAATTTCTTCAACAAATTCTCCGTGAGGGTCAATAATTGCCAGGCCCTCTCCATTTTGAATATCCTGCAAGGCCATGTTTTTCAAAAAAGCTGTTTTTCCTACTCCGGTTTTTCCAACAACATAAAGGTGCTGACGCCGATCAGCTCTTTTTATTCCAAATGTCTGATTTTTTTTCCGAAAGTTCGTTTTAGCAATAAAATTGATATCCTCTGACATAATTATGCTACGAAATACTAATTTTTTACGAATATACTAAATTAGTTGATATTAATAACTCTTTTGAACTTTACCCCACTTTGAGTAAAATGAGATATTAACCCCAATTTCAAATTTTTAGCTTTTAAATATGAATATAGTTGTTTGATATCTTTTTGGGAGAAGTAATTTCTTACTTTAATTTCTAGGATTATTTTATCTTCAACGAGGAAATCAAAATAATACATTCCAACTTTTTTATTTCTATAAATTATATTACAAGGTAATTGTTCTTTAAAATTTAATTTTGTATTTTTAAATTCTTCAGAAATAGCATTTTGATAAAATTTTTCTTTATGACCAAAACCTAACTCTGACCAAACCGCAAACAGGATCCCAATAATTCTATAAGATAATTCGGGGTAAATTAAGTCACTTCTCTTTACGGTAGGCATTTTCGTATATTAGTATTATTTCGTATTTCGTAGCTAAATTGGTAGGTTGGGTGGTGGTCCGCCTTTCTTTGATTCCACTCTTGTTACCGTCGGCAGAGTCAAACCGGAAATCCTTACCGGGAAGTGAAATATAGTTGCCATCTCTTCAGTGTTTAAAATAGCGCATTCGGCTCTCCTGTTTGGAAAAAGCGGGGGAAATCTCAAGAATGCGTTCCTTAGCATTCTTCTGGCCCTATAAAAAACCCTTCTCTTCCTGAAAATATCGTGGACTTTGGTTCTGGAAACAGAGCTAAATCTTATATGATTCATATTTTTTGTCTGAAAATGAGAAACATAGGACCTAGCAGGATATCTGTGCGAGGAATTCCAGTTTTCCCTTCTGGCAATGTAAAGCCCTCGTATGTTCGTCCTAAAAATGGGCTTGGAAAGTTTTCTTTCAACTTCAGTGATTACTTCTCTTTCTCCCGGAGTAAGAACCATTTCCCTGTCGCCTTCTTCCGATACTGTAAATTCTGGCCACTTGTAGGTGTCGCCTTCTTTTTTAGGGCCAAGAATAAGATTATAAATCGTTTCAGCCACCTGTTGTGAAAAGGTACTGCCCTTCTTTGTTGGCCGTTTTGCTATTTTTGATACTATGGCTTCTCCGGTTTTTTTAAAATCCGGCTCATCTTCGTCAAAAGCACCCATTATTATTATCTGCATCCAATAATTTTCCCCGGGACCAAACCCGGCCATTGTTTCCAATAGCGAATTTATCGGGTCTATCCTTTTTTCTTCGGCCGAAATTTTTTCTCCCTGTGGCTCAAAAAACTTTTCGTAAGTTTTTATTGGATAAGGAGCTTCCCTCCCCAATATGTAGTCTTCTCCGTAAAGGTCCCATTCGTCGTTGGGAATGTTTTTTGGGAAATTTTTGGCGGGATCCGGGATTTCTTGAATTTCTAATTCGGGATAGTGAGAGTAAAGAGTGGTCTCTAACATTTTTCGGTGTTTTGTGTTGACTCTGGCCAAAAAATGGATTTGCCCCTCAAGGCTCATTAATTCAAAAGACATCCAGTAGGGGCAATCAGGAAGCTCTCCCTCGCACCATATTTCTCTGAATTTTGCCACGTCGGACAAGGGACTAAACATAACCGCAAAAACATCTTCCATTGCCTTTATCGGCGTTAACACTTCCCTTGGGGGAATTATTTCCAAAACCACCCATTGCTCCTTTGGGTAGCCAAAATCCCAGGCAATCCACCAAAGATATAATTTTTTAAGCTGACCGGAAAATATGAACGGCAAAAAAAGCCACCACCACGGCCTCAAAAAAGGAATGAATATTATAAGGACAACCCCAAAAATCCAGCCGAAAGGCTCCCAAAAATCTTTGTTTAATTCTCTAAAAAACGAAGTTGATGAATCCTTTAAGTGTGGATATAATTTTGCCATTTATCCTTGGAAAAAGTTTATGATATTCGGTAAATAATTTACAAATAGTGAAATTGCTAAAATAATCAAAAAGGCAATTAAAAAAAATCTAAAAGTAAATATGAGAGGGGCCACAATGTAAGTCTCTCTGGTTTCTCTCCAGTAATAAAATAAGGAAAAAGAAGCAATATAAAAAATGAGGGTAGCAGAAAATAAAATAATGGTCTCCCAGAAAAAATCTATCATATTAGTATATTATACACGGAAAATAGTTTTAAGGCAATAAAATGAATAAAAAAACCACTCAAATGTAATTAGCAAATAGAGCGGCTTATGTTCCCCTATCCCTTATTCAGGAAAGGGAGATTTTTTTGCGAATCGCTGTCTCTATATCCTGGCAATTGACTTCGGGATGGCCATTTGCAGGTTTTTTCCAAGCGCCCATAACAACAAAGTTTAATCGCACATACTTGTGCACGAGTTGGATTGTAGCCGCCCATATAGCTAGCCGCATCATCATAGAGAATCCTGACGTATCTGTCTCCACGCCTAATTACTTCTTCCATCTCGCTTAAACATCTTTTATTTTTCAAAAATCTATTCAAGGAACAAATGTAAGTTTTTCTAGCCGTGAATATTCCCACAATCTTTAGACCCGATGTTCGCTTTTTCATTTCTCCCTCCCTGGGGAATGTTTAAAGGTCAAGGTACTGCGCCTATATTTTTATAATACTATAATAAAATCATATGTCAAGCCTTTTAAAATCAAAAAGCGGCCCCGCGGGGCCGCTTTTTGCCATTTACGAAATTTTTACGACGTTTGTGTTTCCCTTAATAAATATTTTCCACTTGGATCTTTTTGAAAATATTTTTTGTTGTTTAAGTTTATGAGAACCGTATTTTTTGCAACCAATCTCTGCCCCAAAACTTCTTTTACTATTTCATCTTGGTGTATGGGCTGCTTTTCTTTCAGCACTTTGGTGATGACTTCCTTGATGGTCCCCGGATAGTATCCCCATTCCTTAAGGGCGTAAGTTCCCCTGCCAACCAAAACAAACCTTGAGTCTTTTATCAATTCATTATGAACCGTTTGGGCATTAGCCTTCCTCATATTAGAATCATATTCCAATTGGTCTATCAATTCGGTAATTTTCCTGAAGTGCAAAGGCTTTTGCTCTTTTTTGAAAACCAAAAAGGCTTTGTCCCTCACTCCCCTTGGATTTATTTCCGGCCAGTCAGTCAGCCCAAGTTTTCCGTCCTTATTTTCTTTTATTTTTTTTGAAATTTCAAGGTAAGATGCCAAAGACTGATTGTCTAAACCGTGTTGCCCGACAAATTTGGCAAATAATTCATTTTTATCCAAAGGCTTGCCGTGTTCTTTAAAATCTTGCACCAAAGAACCAAGAGTTTCTTTTACTTTTTTGCCGGAATCAGAATCTAATGACCAAAAATCATGGTAGTCTCTTTTTCCACAGACCCTTGAAAATGTATCTTTGCCTAAGGTAAGTAAAAATAAGACATAGGGCTTATTTTTTTCTCCGCCCAAATCAGCCAGGGCAACGTCTTCTTTTTTAAATCCTCCCTTAGTTTCAAAATAAGAATTCAAATCTTTAAAAATCTTTTCTAAGGTTTCTTTATTGTTTTTTTTGACAAAATTAAAGCCGGCTTCCTCAATTTGACGAACCCTTTCCCTGGTAATACCCAGCCTTTTTCCTATTGAATCCAAAGTTTCCGATTGTCCAGCCTTAACACCAAAACGCCTGTCAAAAATATTCTTTACTTTTGGCGACAGGCCCTTGGTTAATTTTGTGTAAGTTTGAGAATTGATATTTTCCATGTTTTTATAAAGTTACCATAATAAATCTTATATGTCAACCCCGTTAGAGATTATTGGGCAAAAAAGAATTTTAAACGATTCTTTATATATCTTTTGCCCATTCCAGATTTAAGATATTTTTCTCGCGCTAGAGCATCTTTAATATTTATATTAATCTCGCAATAAATAACTTTCCAAGGAACCCCATATTTTGTTGACTTATTTTTACCCGAATTATGATCTAAAATTCTTTTTTGCAGGTTCTTTGTTGATCCTGTATACCACTTTCCATATTTGTTTTGCAAAACATATACATACCACATAATAAATCTCTAACGGGGCAAGCTCCTGCCCTTTTTTTCGCTGAATTTATGCCATGTTACCAGCAATGGACTGGCGATGAATATAGATGAATAAGCTCCTGAAGTGATTCCGATAATTAGGGCCAAGGAAAACCATTTTAACGTTTCACCCCCAAAAAAGAAAAGTGAAAACATCACCAACAGCACCGTTATTACCGTGCTGATTGACCTGCCAATGGTTTGATTCAAACTCCAGTCAACCGTTTCTGAAAAGGATTTAATTCCGCTCCTCAAAATATTTTCTCTTATCCTGTCAAAGATAACGATCGTGTCGTGGACTGAAAATCCAAGGATGGTAAGCAAGGCGGCCACGATTGGAACCGTAACTTCGGCGTTATAAAACTTCCCCAAAATGGAAAAAGTGCCAAGAGGTATTAAAATATCATGGAAAAGAGCTATTAAAGAAGTGACTCCGTATTTCCAGGATGAAACTGGCCTTGAAACTTTTCTGAACGCAAAAGCTATATATAAAGTAATGGCCAGCAATGCCAAAACGATAGCGATCTCCGTTTTATTTTTTAATTCCTGGCCGACCGATGGCCCAATAAACTGAAAGCTTTTTTCTTGCACCGGGGATAATTTATTGAGGTCTAAAAGAATTTTTTGGTGGGTTTGCTCGTCAATTCCTTTGAATCTCAATACTGCCCCATTGCCTCCCGTTGGCTGGACCACAACATCTCCAATATTGTAAGGAGCGAGTTGTTTTATAATTGCTTCGTTGCTGGGCCTGGCTTGGGTAAATTCAACTTCCATGTTGCTGCCACCGGTAAATTCAATGCCAAATTTCAAACCAAAAACAATCAGTGAAGCAATAGCTGCGATAATTAAAATTCCAGAAAATGTATAATAAATCGCTGAATATTTGGTAAAACTAAAGTTCATAATGTTCTATAATAACCACTTGACTTTCTCTAACCTCGGACCGACGAAAATCATCAATAAAATCCTGGTAATAAAAATGGCCGAAAACAAGCTGACCAAAATTCCCAAGGCCAAGGTCAGGGCAAACCCTTTTACAAACGAAGTGGAGACAAAAAACAAAATGGCGCAGACAATCAGGGAGTTTAAGTTACTGTCTCGAATGGACGGCCAGGCCCGGCTAAAGCCTTCTTTGATGGCCAGAGCCAACCCTTTACCCTGCTTTATCTCTTCTTTCATCCTGGCGAAAATCAAAATGTTAGCGTCAACGGCCATTCCAATAGATAAAATAAACCCGCCGATGCCAGCCAAGGTTAAAGTTACCGGAATTAATTTAAATAATGAAAGGGTTATGGCAACATAAATTATCAAAGCTATGGAGGCCAAAAGTCCCGGCAGTCTGTAAAAGACAATCATAAATAAAATAACTGCCAATAAGCCGTAAATACCGGCCCACAATGATTTCTGCAGTGAAACCATTCCCAAAGTAGGTCCCACGGTTTCTTGGGAAATGGGATTGCCTATTTTTACCGGCAAAGCTCCGGAGTTTAATCGCCTTGCAATATCATTTGCTGTTTGAACCGTCATATTTCCGGTAATGATGGCCTTGCCTCCCGTAATTTTACCTTGGATAATTGGGGCATATAAATCGCTATCATCAATTTTTCCGTCGCCGTTAGTATCAATAATGGAAGCTCCGTCCAAAAAAATGGCAAGAGGCTTGTTAACATTTCTGCCGGTAATATCCTCAAATAATTTGGCTCCCTCAGAGTTAAATTGAAGTTCAATTTGAGGTTTATAAGTTGTCTGGTCAAAAGTAACGTTTGCCTTCGATAAATATTTTCCCGTCAGCTCGGTGGTTTTAAAGTATGGATTTTCCAAGGCCAGTTGCCAATCTTTTATTTTTGTTATATCCTGCTTTTTTTGCTGAGCCGCTTGAACTTCTTTTATTTTGTCCAGAATTTGTTGAGTTTCTTTTTGGTCTCTTTGCTCGTCGAATTCCAAGTAAGGCGTCTGGCCGATGGTATTGATGGCCTGCTGGACATCTTTGACCCCGGGCAACTCAACCACCAGCCTATCTTGCCCCTGGATTTCAACCACCGGCTCTGAAACGCCAAATAAATTAACCCTTCTTTCAATGACATCTCTTAATCCCTGCATGGCCTCTGATTTATTATCTGACTTGCTCAAATCGGCCTGATAAACCAAATTGACTCCGCCTTGTAAATCCAAACCCAAAACATAGGGCTTTTCAAAAAAGTGGGGCAAGTGCCAGGAGAATTTGTGATTTAAAAAATCCACACCTTTGTCAAAATATCCAGAGTAAACAAAATTTCCCGCCAAAAAAGCCAAAATAATAATTCCTATAAAAATCCAATACTTTTGTTGCATTGATAATTGCTTATTGAGATTTTTTATATTAAAACATTCTTAAAAAAAACACAAGGGGTCAATTCTCGCGAGAATCGACCCCTAATTTAAAAACGCCGATGCCCGGCGTTTTCATATATACACATTCCTTTCCAGTTGCAGAGCCCGCAGGCGATTTTTCAGAAGAAAAATTCTGCAACTGGCTAAAACTTTTAATAAGCAAGGGAGTTGTGTAAAAAGAGCACCTCGAAGTTTATTTGCATGGTTTTCGCCTTGCGAAAAAATAAGTTGAGAGCTGAGCAAAATTTTACGCTGGTAAAATTTTGCGTCTCTTTTTACACAACTCCCGAAGCGCCCCCTTTATTCGCCGATGGCTTGTATGTCGGCTTCGTATTGGTTAGCAATACTTATAACAGAATTTCCGTAAAATCGATCGTACCTGGTGCAGCTGCCTCCGCAATAGTACTTCATAGCGGCATTAAATTCGTTGCTTGCCCCCCCATTATCACGAAGCAGTAATCCAGTCGCCAAAAAGGCGTCTCTAATGTCCCAGGGGTCAGCCACTTTTCCTGTGATTGAAGAAACTTTCTGGCCGTATCCCAAATTTTGCCAGGTTGAAGGTATAAATTGGCCCGGCCCCATTGCTCCTCCCCAGCCGTACGGCCTGCCGCTGTAATAAATAACGCAGGAAACCGGAGTTGAAAACGCTTCTCTTGCCAATCCCCTGCCCTGATTGATTGAGTCTATTAAGGTTAAAAAAATCGGCACGTCCCTGTAGGGATTCATTGTCCTGGGTGAGAAGGCTCCGGTTTTTATTCTGACTCCGTCGCCCGTTTGGGTATTTTTCAAGTAGCACTGGCCGACATTTTTCCCAAGATTAGACTCTTGAGTTAAGATGGCAAGAATAAAAGCCGCTCTTACGCCGGTTAACTTAGAAACATATTTGGCAATTTGAACGGCCTGTTCAAAGGTTGGCGCGTTAGAAACCCCAAAAAGCTCGAAAATTCTCGATTTAATTGCCGCTGCCTTTTTATCGGCATCTTGCTTGTCTTGCAACTGCTGCTGGTATTGGGCTTCGGTAATTTTTAAATAGCTTTCCTGTTGTTTTTTGTTTTGTTCGTTTTCTTTTTTCTGCAAACTTTGTATTTGGATAGTTTTCTGCAACTGGCCTCGTTCATTCTCTTGTTTTGACTTTTGGTCCTCCAAATAACTTTTTAAATTGGTGGTGCTTTCCAATAAATCGCTGACTTTGGCATTAAGGCTTTCCAAATAAGAAAGGTTGCTAAAAAAATCAGATAAATTACCCTCGAGTAAAATTACCACCGACGGTTTTTTATCCTGCTCATACTTTTCCCTTAAAATATTTGAAATCTGGTCTTGGGAATTTTTGATTTTTAAAGCGGTTTTGTTGATTGAAACTTCAGAGTCATTAATCTGCAAATTCAAGTCTTTGACCATCAGTGTTCCTTGGCTGATTTGATATTCAAGGCCCTTTATTTTTTTCTTGAGCGAAGAAACCTGGCCCTGCAGAGTATTTTTTTGCTGCTGGGTTTTAGTGATGTCTTTGGCAATTTCGGCTGACTGACTATCGTAATAAGCGGCGCACTTTTCAAGAATGGCCCTGCAGTCTGCCGAGCTCAAATTTTGGCAGCTGGTGTCGCTGCTGGAAATCTGCTGGCAGGTCGCCGATAGGTCTTGGGCCTTTGCGGTAAAGCTGCTAAAGGCAACCATGGAAAAACCAACAGCAAGTAATAAAAATATTTTGGGGTAGCTTACACTCATTTGCTACCTTATTTTTACCAAAACCAAAAAGCCCTGTAAAGGGCTTTTTGGTTTTGGTAGTAATATTATTTTTTTTCGGTTTCCTTAGGAGCGCTGGGAGCAGCTTCCTCTTCAACAACTTCTTCCTTTTCTTTCTTTTCTTTCTCAACTTTTTCAACTTCGTCCACCTTTTCTTCAATGGGAACGGCTAACTCCTCTTCAATTTTTTGCGGGGGCAGCACCGAAGCCACTATTTCGTCGGACTTCTTCATTGATTTGACACCATCAGGAAAAACTAAGTCTTTTACCAGAATGTGGTCTTGAAATGTCTTTAAAGAATCGACATTGACCACAATTTGATGAGGAAGATTTTGAGGCAAAGCTTTTACTTCAATTTCCAAAATGTTTTTCACTAAAGTTCCAGCCAAATCTTTCTCGGCCGGAGCCGTACCCTCAAAAACCAATGGAATTTTAACTTCCACTTCTTTTTTAAGCGACGGCTGGAGAAAGTCAATATGAATTATTTTATCTGAAACCGGATCTTTTTGCAGGTCGTGCACTAAAACTAGCTTTTTGCTTTTATCGCCCTCAGCTGAAAGCTCAATTAAAGAACTCTCCCCCGCTTTCTTAAAAACTTTCCTGAATTCTTTCTCTTCAACTTGGATTGAAAGATTTTTTTCGCCGGGGCCATAAACCACCGCCGGAATCCATCCAGCTTCTTTTACCGATTTTACTTTCTTACCAAACTCTTTCTTAATTTTCGCAGACAATGAAATCATATCACAAATACTAATATATCCATTACGATTTGTAAATAGCCTAGACTTTGTCTTCGCTTCCAAATAGTTTTATTTTTTCTTCCACGGCTTTTTGGACGGCACTTATTGCCGAAGGTAAATATTTATAAGGGACTATTTCTTGCTCATTGGCTCCCAGTGATTCCCTCAATGATCTTGAAAAAGCCACCCTTATATCCGTGTTGATATTAATTTTTGTGATCCCCAACTTTATGGCTTCTTTTAAATCGGCCTCGGGGGTGCCGGATCCCCCATGTAAAACAAGTGGAACTTTTACTTTTTGGCTGATTTCTTTCAGTCTGTCCAATTTTATATTCGGTGAAGAAACATTGGTGTCTATTCCGTGAAAGGTGCCAACATTAACCGCCAAAATATCAACTTTGGCTTTTTTAATATATTGCTCGGCGTCGCTTATGCTTGTCAAATCTTCCTCTTTCACTTCAAAATTCCCTTGATAGACAACCGATGAATCAGTGGCAAAATGGCCAACCTCGCCTTCAACTAAAACCGAACGCCACTTCGCAAAATTTAACACTTCCCTACTCATTTTAATATTTTCTTCGAGGGAAAGTTTTGACCCGTCAAAGTGAACCATGTCGTATCCCACCACCATGGCCTCTTTTACATACTCAAAAGAATGGCCGTGGTCTAAGTTTAAAAAAATGGGCAGGCCGGTTTTTTTACGCAAAGTGTCTCGGAGCGCCACCGCTTCCTGCAACCCAAAAAACTTGCTCTCGCCCTCGGAAGTTCCCAAAATAACTGGAGATTTTAAATGTTCTGAGGCCGCCACAATCCCCTTCAATTCCGAAAAATCAGAAAAATTAAACTGCCCGATGGCCCAATGCTCCCGGTACGCCTTTTTTAAATAGTATTTTAAAGATTTCATCATTGACTTATTATTATTTATATTATACAATACTTTTGAATCCCTTGGTGTGATGCCGATGTAGGCGTTTTTCACTAGGATTCAGGGGTTGCTTCTTTGAAAGGAATAATCATGTTGAGCGCGCTTAGTGGTGAGAGAACAATGCTAGAAGATCATGTCAGGAATTACATGGAAGTCCATCACCCTAACGAGCAAGCAAGCGAACTGATTGAACATCTTTTCGAGAAGGGAGAAAGCTGGGGCATTGAGGATAACGGACTCCTGTTGGTTCACGTTATCTTCGGAATCGAGTACAACCTTTGGTATAACAGGGTTGGACTCGCTGAAATGACCTACGCAGCCGTAGTCGGTCCACACGGAGTTTCTGAATGGGTTCAAAAGCAGGCAATTCGATCTGCGGATCGGAAAGCAATCGGCTACACCCTCACCGCCCTGTATGGCTCAATCTGGCAACGACTGAAGAACCATTTTCTCTCTTTCCTTGGGAAGAGAAAAAAACGTCCTCGTACGGCGAGGTGGTACAGAAAAAATATTCGGAAGGTGCGAGATTCTGTACGGTGACAAAAAAGCAATAGGCGTTCAAAAATACGAACGCAAACACTTGGTGTCCTTTGACCCCGAGTGTTTTTTATTTTAAAATTTCTCTTTTTTCGACTTTTACCTTTTCAAATATTTGCCCTCTTTTTAATAACCCTGTTTTGGCGCCGAGTTCAGCAAGATTTCCCTCTGAGTTTGCCATTCCAAGTTGAATCGATTTTCCAATATCCGCGCTTCTCATAAATTCGCTTAAAAACCCAGAAGCAAAAGAATCCCCCGCCCCCGTGGTATCAACAACTTTTCTACCAGGATTCGGTTTTGCCGAATATACATTTTTTCCATCAGAGACAACCACCCCCTCACCTCCCTTCGTCATAACGGTAACACCAGGGCACATTTCATCAACTTTTTTGAAGATTTCTCTTTCATGTTCGGCTGGAATCTTCGTCAAAAAGCTAGCTTCCTCTTGGTTTAAAATCAAAACATCAATTTTTTTTGCAATTTCCGAAAAATTATTAATCGAGAGTTGTTGTATGCCAGGGTTAACTGCTAATTTTATTTTATTGTCAAAAGCAAAATTAACCAGGCCCTCAAAATGTTTACACAACAATCCCGTAAGCGGAGCCAAATACAACCATTTGGCGTTTAACTTTTTAAAATTAATGTAGTCTAATAAATCGGCAGCGCCCCGATAGGCCAAAATCGTCCGCTCACTTTCTTGGTCTAAAATAATAATTGAATGATTGGTTGGCTTTTCTTTTTCAACAAAAACAAAGCTGGTGTTTACCTTTAAACTTTTAAGCTCTCTGATAATTTCTTTTCCGGCCGAGTCGTTGCCCACCATCCCATAAAAAGCGGTTTTAAACCCCCGCAAAGCAAAGGTGGCGGCCGCGTTGGTCCCCCCTCCCCCGCTGGAAAATTTCATATATTCAATATCGGTTTTTGATCCAAACGGCAGACACAGTTCTGTTTCTCCTTTTTTGTATTTCAAAACCGTCAGCTTTTTAGGCTTGATGATGATATCCATTGATGCTGATCCAAAAGTGATGATGTCGAACATAGAAATATGAATTATGAATTATGAATTATGATTTTTTGAAATTGATAAAATTGTTTTAATGATTGAATCTGGGTTGAGGGAAATGGATTCTATCCCAATGTCCACCAGGAATTTGGCAAAATCTGGGAAATCGCTGGGCGCCTGGCCGCAAATCCCGGAGTATTTTTTCATACTTTTGCATTTTTTGACTACGGTTTTAATAAGTTCTTTGACAGCTTCATTTTTTTCGTTGCCCACGCTGGCAATTTCAGAATTATCCCTGTCTAATCCAAGGGTTAATTGGGCCAAATCGTTTGAGCCAATGGAAAACCCGTCAAAAATTTCCAAAAACTGGTCAGCCAAAACCACGTTTGAGGGAATTTCGCACATGACATAGACCTTTAACCCCTTTTCTCCCCTTTCGAGACCCCCTTGCTTCATCATTGCCAAAACTTTTTTGCCTTCCTCAACCGTCCTGCAAAAGGGCACCATCGCAATAATATTATCAATACCAAATGC
>CAZAAH010000006.1:0-44487 GCA_964483475.1 uncultured Candidatus Saccharibacteria bacterium | reverse complement strand
TTTTTTGCTAGGCAGTTTTTTGTTAAGCGTTTTTTGTTTATTATTAACTCAACGATCATGGCTAACGAACAAACATATTATGTCAAAGGTATGCACTGCGCAGCCTGCGAAATACTCATAGAAAAAAAGCTCCTGGCAATCCCCGGAGTAAAATCAGTTGATGCTTCCTTGGCCAAGGGCGAGGCGGTGATTGAATATAATGGAGAGAAGCCGGCAATCAATAAACTTAATGACATGTTCAGAAAAGATAATTATGCTTTTTCTGAAGATCGGCAGTTAGAAAATCAAATAAAGAGTGAAACATCAGTAAGCCCAATATTGGTTGGATTTGCCATAGCACTGGTGATTGTAATGGCATTTTTACTGTTGGATCGATTAGGAATATCTGGCCTACTAAATATCAGTTCTAAATCTTCTGCAGTAACCTTTTTCGGTTTTGGGATTATAGCTGGCCTTTCTTCGTGTGCTGCGCTGGTGGGAGGCATCGTGTTATCAATGTCGAAGCAATGGCTCCAAATGTATAACGCAGAGCAAAGCACCATAAAAAAACTTGAGCCGCATTTGATGTTCAATGCCGGCAGAATTATATCTTACGCCGTACTGGGAGGAGTGTTGGGATTGATCGGGAGCAGGCTGCAAATATCGGTTGGATTTACGGCTACGCTCGTCATTGTTATTTCTGTCCTCATGATAGGGCTGGGATTACAAATGCTTGAAGTAAGGGGATTCCGGAAATTTCAATTTTCAATGCCGCGATTTATTACTCGTGGTATTGCCAACGAGAATAACTTTAAGGGAAAGTATATGCCATTTGTTATGGGAGCGGCCACCTTTTTTCTGCCATGCGGTTTTACGATCACCGCTCAAACAATAGCCTTGCTGTCGGGGAGTACACTGCAAGGAGCGCTGATCATGGGATTTTTTGCCCTGGGTACTGCGCCTATGCTTTTGCTTATTGGATTATCAAGCGTTGCCTTTTCCTCAAAGCCTCGCTTAGCATTAACCTTCTCAAAAGTCGCAGGCTTTTTAGTGCTCTTCTTTGCCCTGTATAATATCTACAATCAAATATTAGTGTTAGGATTAATTCATTAAAACTATGAACCAAAGTAAACTTATTCAAACAGGATCAATTATTGTTATTATTATCTGCGTTCTTGTTATGGGTTATATATTCCTAAAGCCTAATCAATCAGGAAATCAAAACCAGACAGTAAGCGGTTTAGTCCCTATGGTTGATGGCAAGCAAGTGGTTGCGATGACGGTAAAAGCTGTATCGTATTCCCCAAATTATTTTAAGGTAAAAGTAGGTGTTCCTGTAAAATGGGAAATTACTTCTTCGGGCGAGCCAGGATGCGATAGTGGAGCGGTGGTTGCGAATGGCTTAACGGACACCATTTACCTTAACCCCAATACAGGGCAAGTAACCACAAAAGAATTTACACCAACCCAAACGGGTAAATATACTTTTGCCTGCACAATGGGAATGGTGCGAGGCACCATTGAAGTGGTAAATTAATGTCTCAAACCTATGACTAATAAAACATATAATATTAAGGGGATGCATTGCGCTTCGTGTGCAAGCATCATCGAAATGGCCTTCAAGGAAACGGAGGGCGTCGCCTCCGCAGAAGTAAACTATGGCACCGAAACCGCCAAAGTTTCTTTTGATGAATCAAAAATAAACGCAGAAGCTCTCTCAAAGAAAATAGAACCCTATGGCTATTCCATTATCATGCCAACCGCAGAGGAGATGGGTATGTCTGTGGACGAGCATATTGCTCACAGAGGCATAGGGCAATCAAAGAAAGAAAAACTCAAGGAAATTGCCGAACAAAAAACCATGGTCATGTCGGCCATTCCGCTGGCTGCCATTAGCATTTTTATTATGGCTTGGGAGACGCTGGCGCAATTTAATTTAGTGGCGCAGCAACCATATGTTGTGGCAGAATTTTTTCATCATTTACTGCCCATTATGGCCACTTACGTCCTGTTTGTGGTAGGTAAACCGTATTTGCTTGGTATGTACCGATTTCTGCGATACGGCAAAGCAAATATGGATACACTAATCGGTATTGGTACTTCGGTCGCTTTCCTGTACAGCTTTATTGTTACTGCTTTCACTAATTCAATGGCTCATACTTACTACGATGTAACCATCGTGGTGATCACGTTTATTACACTTGGCAAATATCTTGAGGCAAGAGCTAAGCTGAAAACGGGAGATGCCATTGAAAAACTACTAAATCTTCAGGCCAAAACAGCCTTAGTGATCCGGGACGGCAAAGAGCAGGAAATTTCTATCAACGATGTGGTTCATCGTGATTTGCTGGTGGTAAAACCCGGAGGTAAAATTCCTGTTGATGGAATTATTGCTGAAGGAACTTCTTTTGTTGACGAAGCTATGATCACGGGTGAACCGATGCCAGTCGAGAAAAAAATGGGAGATTCGGTGGTTGCTGGAACGATCAATACCAACGGCAACTTTACATTTAAGGCGACAAAAGTTGGCTCGGAAACTTTATTGGCTCATATCGTAAAAATGGTTCAGGAGGCGCAGGGCAGTAAAGCTCCTATTCAAGCGTTGGCTGATAAAGTTTCCAGCGTATTCGTGCCGGTGGTGCTGGTCATTTCTTTTGTTACTCTGGGAATATGGCTTACGATTGGAACTCACTATCTAGGATTTTCCCATGCGCTCTCATTTGGCTTAACTTCATTCGTGGGAATTTTAGTTATTGCTTGCCCGTGCGCACTAGGATTGGCAACACCAACGGCAATTATCGTCGGGGTAGGCAAAGGGGCTAAAGAAGGTATTCTCATTAAGGACGCGGCAACGCTCGAAAAACTTCACAAGGTCAATACGATCGTTATGGATAAAACAGGGACGATCACCAAAGGGAAAACAGAGCTTACGGATATTAAGAATTATTCAAAACTGGATGATAAGAAAGTAATATCCATACTTGCTTCTCTTGAAAAGAAATCCGAGCATCCAATTGCTTCTGCAATCACTAACTATGCAAAAGAAAAATCCATTGAGACGATAGCAGTGAAAGAATTCGAAAGTATAAAAGGCAAGGGGTTGAAGGGAGTTGTTGATGGTAAAGAATACTTTGCCGGAAATGTAAAACTTATCTCTGATCTAAAAATTCCTTTTGATATAAAAAGTATTGAAACAGAGACCCGCCGGGGTAAAACTCCGGTAATCCTTGCAAGTGGAAAAGAGCTCATCGCTGTCATCATGATCGCTGATGCTATAAAGCCCGAAGCAATTGAAGCCATAAAAAACCTGCATAAGATGGGGATTAAAACCGTGATGCTTACCGGGGATGATAAAAATACCGCGCAGGCAATCGCCAAAGAAGTAGGCATCGATATGGTAATTGCAGAAGTCTTACCCGAAGACAAACTCAAAACTATTAAAGAGTTGCAGCAAAAAGGTGCTGTGGTTGCAATGGCAGGGGATGGCGTTAATGATGCGCCCGCCCTGGCACAAGCTGATGTTGGCATTGCGATGGGAACGGGTACGGATGTTGCCATCGAAACGGCAGGAATCACACTGTTGCACGGCGACATTTCAAAGCTGGTAAAAGCCGTACGGCTTTCAAAAATGACGATGCTTGGCATCAAGCAAAATCTTTTTTGGGCTTTTATTTACAACATCGCGGGAATCCCGATCGCCGCCGGCATTTTATACCCATTCTTCGGAGTACTGCTTTCGCCGGTGTTTGCAGGATTGGCCATGGCATTTTCCAGCGTGAGTGTGGTATCTAATTCATTAAGAATAAAAGCTAAGAAATTATAATCGCAAGAAAAACATGATTGGTTAATTCAAAGTTCTATTGTATTATTAAGGAGTATTTAATAAAGGTCAAAAAAAGTTAAAAAAATAACCTATGGAAAATTGTAAAAAATGCAATATGCCGGCGGACTCACCAATGGCATACAAGTGCGATATGTGTGGCGCTGAAGCGGCAACTCACGATCCAAATCACAGTTGCGGAGGAGATCATTGCGTGGTCAAATGTTCCGGCTGCAAGAAAGCAGAAACGCAATGCAGTTGCTAAGTGTAACTCTCAAAATATAGGATCAAATAGTCAACCTTACCCGAAGCGTCAGGGGGTAGTGGTACAAAAACTGCCAATTCGAATTTCACAATTCATAAAGAAGGACGTAAATAGGTAGGTGGCAAACCATAGAAAGTGTGGCGTGAAATGTACAGGAAACAGGGTTGATGGCCCTGTTTTGTTTTGCTTATTGACAAATGCAACTGGTTGCATTAAGATGGGGTTATCATGTCAAAAGCAAAAGATATTCTAAAAAATATACAATCTAAAGGATACCGATATTCTCTGGTCCGGGAAGTTATTTTAGATTCTATCATGAGAAGCAAAAGCCCTCTTTCATATTTTGATTTGCACAAGATTTTAACCAAAAGAAAAATATCTGCAAACAAGGCAACGGTATATCGAGAACTAGCATTTTTAGCAGAGCAAAAAGTTATCTGCGAAGTGCAATTTAAGAATGGTATTAAATATTATGAAAGCATGGAAGAGGATCATCATCACCATATTGTCTGTAATAAATGCGAAACCATTGATCATGTGGAACTCAAGAGAGATTTAGAAGCAGAAGAAAAAGCTATTGCTAAAAATAACAAATTCAAAGTTCTAACTCACTCATTGGCGTTTTATGGTTTATGTCAAAAATGCCAACTGAGTGCAAAATAAAGGGCATGAAGCCCTTTGTCGCCTGCGACGCCTCAGGTAAAAATTTGTTGCGACGTATTTTTACCCTCGGCTATCCTCGGCAATAAAATGTATAAAAAAAGAATTGCATTATTTGTTCTCGGGCTCGCCATTGTCGGATTGTTGAGCTATTTATTTGGAGTTGGCGTTTTTAAGAACGTGAATAGCCAAAATAATGGTTCATCTAAAATTCAGGTAGCAGCCAGTTTTTACCCACTCTACTTTTTTTCCCAACAAATTGGTGGAGATAAGGTGGATGTTGTCAATATAACTCCCGCCGGTGCTGAGCCGCACGATTATGAGCTAACCGCGCAAGATATCGCACAAATTGAAAATAGTAAGTTATTGGTATTGAATGGCGGAGGATTAGAAGCATGGGGAAGTGATATAAAACAAAATCTCAGTTCTAAAAATACGGTAATCATAACGGCAGGAGAAGGTTTAACTAATCAGCAGGTAATGGAAGAAGGTAAAAATATCATTGATCCTCATATCTGGCAAAGTCCGCCGCTGGCCAAAGAAATGGTAGACAAAATCACCAATGGATTTATTCAAATCGATCCGGCAAATAAAGATTACTACCAAACCAACGCAATCGCGCTAAAGACTAAATTAGACGACCTAGATAAACAATACAAGCAAGGGTTGGCAAGTTGTGCTCAAAAGAACATTATTACATCCCACGCCGCATTCGGTTATTTGGCTACTGCGTACAAGCTTCATCAAGTTCCCATTACTGGCTTATCGCCAGACGCAGAACCTTCTCCTCAACAGTTAGCTGATATTGTGAAATTTGCCAAAGCTAACAATGTTAAATATATTTTTTTTGAAAGCCTTGTAAGTCCGAAATTATCCGACACGATTGCAACCGAAGTGGGAGCAAAAACCATGGTGCTCGACCCTATTGAAGGCATCTCTCCTGAAGACACGGCAAAGGGTGAGAATTATTTTACCAAGATGCAGGATAATCTGGCTAATTTAAAAATAGCGCTACAATGCAAATAGACCCCGTTAGAGTTTTGCCATGTTAAAATGAATAAAATGAATACGTCCATATATAAAAAAGAAAACTCCGGCGATGCAAGTTTTTCGAACTTGCATCGCGATGTTGTTGTATCGCAAAACTCTAACGGGGCAGACCACTCAAAAAATATCATAGAAGTTAAGAATGTGTCTTTCAGATACGGAACAGATGAAGTCTTAAAAGACGTTACGCTTGATATACACAAGGGCGATTATCTTGGAGTGGTTGGGGGAAACGGAGCGGGTAAGACCACTTTGTTAAAAATCATTCTTGGGCTTTTAACTCCATCACAGGGCTTCGTAAAAATCTTTGGTACGGATATTAAAAACTTTAAAGACTGGTCAAAGATTGGATATGTTCCCCAAAAAGCTACCAATTTTGATGTTAATTTCCCAGCTACCGTCAGAGAAGTGGTGCGAATGGGGCGATATGCTAAAAAAGGACTTTTCCGCTGGATAAATAAAAGTGATGAGCAAATAATAGACAGCTCTCTCAATCACGTTGGGATGATGGATTATCAAGACCGCCTGATTGGAGATTTATCAGCAGGTCAGCAGCAACGGGTATTTATTGCCCGTGCTCTTGCAGGTCAGCCAGAGGTTATCTTTCTTGATGAACCGACCACTGGCATAGATAAAAATTCCCAGGATGAATTTTACCGACTGTTAAAGAAGCTCAACAACGAATTGCATTTGACTTTAATTTTAGTAACTCATGATGTTGAAAGAATTTTGAAAGAGGCAATGCATATTGCTTGCATTGACCATCGCTTGGTATGCCATTCATCGCCCGAAGAATTTCTAAGGGATAACCCATCGTTAAGTATAGGCGGACAGACCGTAGAAGTCATTGAGCATCACCATAACAAATGACCAAAATGTTTTTAGATATTTTTCAATACAGTTTCGTAGTGAGAGGGTTGGAGGCTGGCGTCATCGTTGCCATTATCGCCCCGCTCATAGGCATTTTCCTTGTTCTAAGGCGATATTCTTTGATTGCTGACACTTTGGCTCACGTTTCGCTTGCAGGCATCGCCATAGGGCTTTTAACGGGCTTCAATCCTGTAATAACCGCATTGGGCACAACCGTAGTTGCTTCTTTGGGCATTGAAAAACTGCGAACTTCTAAGAAGGTATACGGAGAATCAGCACTGGCTCTTTTCCTTTCTGGCAGTTTAGCATTAGCCATTGTGTTATTAAGTTTGGCTCACGGCTTTAATTCAAATCTTTTTAATTATCTATTCGGCAGCATTGTAACGGTGACCAGCACCGATGTGTTTATTATCACTGGCTTGGCAGTACTAGTGATTGCTATCCTTGCATTATTTTACAAAGAGTTAGTGTATGTTTCTTTTGATGAGGATGCAGCAAAAGTAAGTGGTATTCCTATAAGGCTGGTAAATACTATTTTAATTTTACTTGCAGCGATCACCATATCTTTATCCATTCCTATTGTGGGGGTATTGCTCATTGCCGCCCTGATTGTTATTCCGGTAGTTGCTGCGCTGCAATTAAGGAAAAGCTTCATTTACACCATAATATATTCAGAAGTCATTTCTCTTTTTTCTGTGATCTCTGGCATATTCGCATCTTTTTATTTAAACCTATCTACCGGCGGAACCATTGTTTTAATCATGCTTGCCATTTTTATATTGATTTTTCTATTTAAACTGAAAATGATAAAGTAATCTTATGACTAAGCAAAATATGGCAACTGGTGTCGCCCATAAGATACCAGAGGATTTGCGAAAAGCTTTAATTTCCGATTCCGATGTGTTAGCAAAATGGAATGACCTCACGCCACTCGCACGCAACGAGTGGATTTGTTGGACGGTTTCGGTCAAACAAGAAGAAACTCGAAAGGATCATGTGAGACGGGTGGTTTCAGAATTGAAAGAGGGAATGCGGCGCCCATGCTGTTGGATAGGATGTATTCATCGTACCGATAAACTGATAAGCCGTTCGGTGCGATATCTGCTTGATAAAAAATCTAAGTCCAAAACGCCACATTATGGATAATTCTCATTGTTCAATATGTGGCGCCACATTGCCAGCAGGAAAAAATTGCAAAGATCTCTACCATAAGCTTTTACTGTATACGCTATCGCATCCTGATCAGGAATATTTTATCCACCAGCATATGGTGGATGCATACGCTGCCCAGCATATTACTGAAGACACTAAGTCAATCGGATTCGCAGCACCTTTGATAGGCCTCTATCTTTTTGCGGAAAAAGGATATACGGGAAAAGAAATACAAAAGGCACATATGCAATTGGGTAATAACATGAAAGAATGGCTGAAGCTTGAAGTTCCCAGAGAAAAAGCAGAAATTACGGTTATGGATGTGCTTGCTGTAAATCCTGGAAAAGACCGTGACGAGTTGATAAAGCAATGGGTAAAAGCCGTCTGGAAAATATGGAAACCAGAACATGGAAAAATCCGTCAATGGACTGATTCTCAACTTCAACAGCAGCGTTAATGGAATATTCAGGCTCGAGTATGGTATAATGACGCCATGGAAAAAGCACGTATTTTATCACCAGAGCAAATACAAGAGGAGCTGAAAAAGTTGGAGGGCTGGAGCTATAAGGATGAGAAAATCAGCAAGGAATTTAAGTTCAATGATTTTATGGACTCCTTGAATTTTGTCAATAAACTTGCTCCCTACTGCGAGAAATTAGACCATCATCCCGATGTCCATATTTTTTACAGCAAAATTCTTTTTGAATTGCAGCGATTTGACGTGGGTGGAAAAGTAACGGACAAAGATTTTATGGTGGCTCATGAAATTGAGAGGTTGTACAAAGCTCGGTAAGCAGTTTGTTTAGATCACCTTCGTGAAAGCCGCTTTGCAGTTCCTGTGGAGTGGTTTTTTTGTGATAGAATCCAGGTTATATTTTCCGCCGAAGGCGGACCAGCCTCTAGTTGGAAAGATAAAAAATAAAGATCAAAAATAGTAAAAATCATGATTATAAAACGCAAAAATGGTTATTTTGTTATTTCAGAAAAGACTAGGAAGAATTTGGGTGGTCCTTACCAGACCAGAGCTAAAGCACTAAAAAGACTGAGGCAGGTTGAGTTTTTTAAACACAAAAAATAAAGTTTTTATGAAACCAAAAAGCCCCGCGCGGGGCTTTTTGGTTTTGTTAAATAAATTTTTTATCTCGTTACGCAAATATCCTGTTGAACTGAAGTGTTTGGCTCGTTGGCTTTTGGGGCGCACACCGTTATTCTTGCTGTTGTGCTATCTTGCTTTACCGTATATTTAGTATCGTAACTGCCGCTTGTTGCGCAATCTCCTGGAGTTGAATCTACACAGTTGTTGCTTCCTATTGAGGGGTCAGAAGGAATTTCTGAAATGTATGTTGTTACAATGCAAGGCCTGATATTGTATCCTCCCGTTTTTTCAATGTCGGTTGCAGTTGAAGGAATTGCTCCAGCAGCACAGGTAAACGCTCCTTTATTATCGGCTAGGTTTTGTCCGATGGCATTAAGAATTGCATTGACGTTACTGGTTCTTTGGGTATTTCGTGCTTGGGCAAATTGTCGTGCAGGATTAATGGCAATAATTACGATAGTTGCCAAAATAGCAATGATTCCAATGACGATTAACACTTCAATAAGAGTAAAACCTTTGCTTGATTTGTTAAGTTTAAACATGGTTTTTTATGAGTTAATAATTATATTATTTTTATACCATATAAATTTTTGTCAAACAAGGGTTAAAAGTTTGGCAGCTCTTGCCAGGAAATTATTTTAAAGTCGCTGTCAATTTTAACTTCTAAATTTGTATATGCCTTGTTGATGACGGCTTGTGTGTGAATAGTGATGGGAAAATTTCGTGGGGGATTGGGAGATAGAGAAACGACATTGCAGGTATCATTTCCAACTAAAATAGCGTGATCTGAATTTGTTAAAACATAATCCTTGTTGTTTGCAATTTTCAACATTGCTGTGTTTATACAGGCTTCTGCCAAAGCGCTGCTGCGCTCTTTTGATTCTGAATCTACAATGTTAAGTCTTCCTAACAGGGAAGTAAATCCAAGGCTCACGGCTATGGTAAGTAACAAAATAGAAATAATAATTGCAGACGTTAAAGCAATGTAACCTTTTTGATAATTGATCATTAGTGTATATATTTGGTATAAGAAAAATCTTGTGAAATATTGCGGCCGTTTTGGACAGTAGTCAAGGTAAAATTTACCACAATTCCATTTCCCAACGAAGTTTTTTGGAATGTAAGATTAGGTATTGAAATACTGCTTGAATTGAGAGTGATTCCTTGTAATTTCAAATTTGGAGAGGCGTAATTAAAGGTAAACGATGTCGGAATCCCATTTATACTTTTTGTGACAGTCAAACTACTTGAAGAATTGCTCATTGAAGTTGCGCCAGTTACAACCCAACTTACTTTTCTAAATAAAAAATTGGCTTCTTCTTGCAAAACCGAATGATTGGTCAGGGCGGCCGAACTTTCAATGATTTGATAAGTGGCAATCATTCCTCCGCCAATCACAATGGCAAACAAAGCAATGTAAATGAGGCTTTCTATAAGTGTAAAACCGGCACGATTTTTTTGCATATTTATTTTACGATGAGGTTAAAAGTAGTTGAGCGAGGGCTAACTCCATCTGGAGAACCGCTGACCGTAATTGGATAGGTTCCCGGGTTTTCAGAGTTCTTGGGGCTTAACATTAATTTTGTTGTACAGCTTGGATTGCAAGAGCCTTGGCTAAAACTATAATTTGTGTGGGATGGTAGACCTGTTATTTGAAAAGTTATTTGCTTTGTTTGGCCGGAAACAAGGCCCAAGGATATGGTATTGAATTGTGAAGATTGTCTGTTAACGGTAATGTCGCCGCTGTTGGTTATTGTGTAATCAAATAGAGGTGAAGGCCCTATAATGGCAATGACATCTTTATTGTTGCCACCAACATCTTTAAATGACGCTCCAACATAAATATAATTTCCAACACAGTTGGAAGCTTGGCCGCTCCCATCTACTCCCAATACCGAAAGGGGAATAAATTCATTTTGGCTTTTGTTAGGAGTCCAGGGATAAATATTTCTTGGATCTGAAGCATTCCAAACTTGGAATTCTCTGTTGGTCAGTAAAAAAATCAGGTCGCCACGCGATATGATGCTCTTGGTGCTTGATGAAGTGGTGATTGATCCCAAAGAAGTTAATTTGGAAGCTAGGGGATAGGTGTTATCTAAAACATACAACGTTGGAGACGAAATTGCAGACGACCTTCCAAGATACACATGGTCTTTTACATCAAGAGAATTTCCGTACCCGGCTCCAGACACCGTAAAGTAACTGGCCACTGGCAAAGGAGTTAAACTTTTATCAGTAATGTTTAGTACCAGAAGCTGTTTGTTTCCGCTGACATTATCATCGGTCGCCAAGTAGGCGTAGTTGTCTTTTACGTAGATGCTGTTGATGGTACGCCCGACTTGATATGTTCCCAAGGGGATTGGATTAGTTGGACTTCCGTTGCCCCCACCAACATCAATGATATTAAATTCTGAGCCGCTGCCTCCGGATTTATTTAAACCCAAATAAATATAGCCATTGTTGTAAAAAATACTGTTGCCTGCGGCTAAGTTTCCACCAGTGGTTGTGGCAGGAATGAGAACATTGCTAACAACACTGGGTGCCGTCGGAATAGTTACATCAATGATTTGCAACTGGGCGATTTGGTAGAATCTGGTCTGTTATTGGTTAAGCATTTGCTGGTGTAGGTTGGGCTGTAGGCGTTGGCAACGTAAGCATAGAGTTTGTTTACATTTGGCGCAACGGTAACAGCATTTAAAGTGTTTCCGATGGTTGCGACGCTTCCCTTAAAAATGGGTGTTTGATTTGGATCAGCGGGCAAATCTACGACATAAAACGTTTTATTGTCGTTTGAGGGTTCAATTGCCGCCAAATAAAGTTTCCCTCTATATACTTTGATGTCGCCAATTCCTAATCCATTTGAATTATTACCGTTAGCTTGTTTGGCAAGCTCTGTGGTTGGAAAACCAGGAGGGTTTCCCGATGGATAAATTTGGGGATTTTTCCAGCCATCTTCGTAACTTAAATTTGGGTTGCAAATGCCCTGTGCTGAATAGACATCGGTGACTAATGTGGAAAGCGTAACGTGCTGATTTGAGCCCCAAGAAATATTAGTAGTTATTTGTTTTGTAAAATTATCTTGACCGGGAATTACTGAAAGAGATTGCTGGTAAATTCCATCGGTTGGGGTAGGCGGAGGAACCGTACCGTTAAAATCAGATAGTAAAGATGCTTTTGCATATTCTAAAATGCCCTGGGCTTTATATAAGGCTTCTTGATTAGTTTGTGAACCGATTGAGGTTGACTGGCCGCCGAAAACCAGTAAAACTACGCCTGAAATAACCAAAACAATGAGCGTCATTGCAATGAGCATTTCCAATGTTGCTAGTCCCTTACTTGAATTTGAAATTTTCATTTTTAAAATTAAAATTCTTCTTGCTACCAGTCAATCCGGCCTTGGCTGTTTATGGTAATAGTTTGTGTTTTTCCGTTGGTGTTGATTGTGATGGTGGCAGGATTAGTTGCGCAATTTATACTCACGCAATTGCCGCTTAACTGGTCAAACACAATATCTCCACCGGAAACCGTAACACCAAAAGCGGGGTCAATGGGTGGAAGATTTTTTGAAGTATCGGCGCCGGTGTAGTCAGTGCAAGCTGATCCCGGGTTGCATTCAAAAATAATATACTGCAATGGATTGGCAAAATGGACACCGTGCCTTGTTTGGTCAATGTTATTTAAAGACTGACTTCGTGCTTTTTGAATCACGCTTAAGACAACATCTCTTTCTGATCGGAAAGAAAAACTTTTGTAAAAATCAAAACTAATAAATAATCCAAGGCCCAAAATAACGGCAAAAATAAAAATAGTAATCATTACTTCTATTAAAGTAAAGCCGTTTTGTAGTTTGATATTTTTACCTTGGAGTAAGGTGTTGGGTGATGCCATAAATCGGTGTGATGATTGAAATAGCAATAAATCCTACCAAAATTCCCATAAAAATTAGCAATAAAGGTTCTATGGTGTTGGATAGGCTTTTGGTAAGCTCGTCTAAATCTTCTTCGTAAATATCTGCCACATATAAAAATGTTTCGCTTAACTTGCCGGTGCTTTCGGCCACCCTGATCATTTGCGATACGGTTAGGGGGAACAATGGACTTTGGGTCATCCTCTGCGAAATAGTTTCTCCCTTCATCACTTGTTCTGAAATTCTAGAAAGTTCTTTCTTGTATGCGAGATTGGAAGTAGTACGTGAGGTAATTTGAAAAGAATTATTTACCATAATTCCACTATTTAGCAGCAATCCCATTGTTCGGCAAATATTGGTGGTGTTATAGGCTTTTACCAAGGTTCCCACTAATGGAACTTGGGCTATTACATTGTCTCGCCAAAATCTTATTTTTTCTATTTTTAAAAGCAGCCATATTCCAATTGCTATAAATACCACAGCCAACAAAATAATCAGATAATGATTTTTCGTGGTGTCGCTGGTAAAAATTAAAAGTCGGGTGGTCCATGGAAGCTGGTAGTTGACACTTTTAAGTACCGGAATAATTTTAGGAAATACAAATACGGTGAGCATCACGGTGATTGCCAACGTTGCAATAATAATAAAAATAGGGTACACCGACGCGCTGACAACCTTGCGCCGCAATGTTTGGCTTTTTTTTAGGGTAGTGGCAAGGTGGTCGAGGTTATTGCTTAAAGTTCCCGAAATTTCACCCACAGCAATGATGTTAATCGTCAGCTCTCCAAAAATTTTTTTAAATTTTCCCATGCTGGTTGCCAAATACTGCCCATTTTCCACGTCATTGATAATCTGGTCCACAATTTTTTTCATGGTTTTAGATTTTGAGTGTTCTTTTAAGAGGCTTAGGGCCGAAAAAAGCGGCACGCCAGCTCTGGTAAGAATCCCCAACTGTTTAATAAACATCAACCGCTCTCTTAATGACAACCGCATAAACAGCTGCCTTTTTGAAAAAGCAGCTTTTAATCTGAGAGCATAATTGGAACTTAAAAATTTACTCATGAAGAGTTCGTAAAATTTCTTCAATGGTCGTAATTCCCATTTTGGCTTTTAAAAATCCGTCTTCAATCATAGAAGTCATATTTTGCTTTTTTGCTTCTTGCTTGATTTGCTCAGCCGTTGCTTTTTTATGAATGGCGTTGCGGATTGCGTTGTCAACAATCAAAACTTCATTGATGCAAACCCTTCCATTGTAACCAGTATGATTGCAAAGCTCGCAGCCCTCGCCCTTATAAAAAGTCATATTTTTGCCAAGAATCTCTTGTGAAACTACTTGGCTAAGGCCCTGCATTTCTGAATCAGTTATCTTTACTTTTTTCTTGCAATCTTGGCAAATTTTCCTGACTAACCGCTGGCCAATGGCTAAGTTTACGGTTGAGGCAATTAAATACGGCTCAATTTTTAGGTCAATTAAGCGGGGGAGGGTGGTGGCGGCGTCGTTGGTGTGGATCGTAGAGAGGACTAAATGGCCGGTTAGCGCCGTGTTGACGGCGAGTCCGGCAGTTTCTTTGTCTCTGATTTCACCCACCATAATAATATTGGGATCTTGCCGCAAAATAGAACGCAAGCCATTAGCAAAAGTAAGGCCTGTCCTTGAATTTACGCCAATCTGATTTATTCCTTCTATGGAATATTCAATTGGATCTTCAATGGTAATAATTGAGGTGTTTTTGTTGTTGAGTAATTTTATAATGGTATAAAGGGTGGTAGTTTTTCCAGAGCCAGTGGGCCCGGTTGCCAAAATCATTCCATAGGGAGCTCGTATGGCGCGGAGAATTTTATCCTTATCTAAGTCAGAAAAACCCAAGTTATCTAAGGTAAATTTTTCGTTTTTGTCTTTTAATAATCTTAAGACCGCGTTTTCTCCGTAGTAGGTTGGGACAATTGAGACGCGAATGTCGATAGTTTCTGCTTCTAAATTAATACGAAATCGTCCATCTTGGGGAGTTTGGTGTTCGTCGGTTCTCAATCCAGCTAAAATTTTAATGCGGGAGATGATTTCGCTATGGATTCGCTTTGGCAGGGGAGTTTCATCTTGCAGGACGCCGTCAATTCTTAATCTAATTCGTACGTTTGAGTCTTGGGGGTCAATATGAATATCAGAAGCTTTAAGGCAGTAGGCAAGTTCGATAATAGTATTGATAAGGTTAACAACCGATGAATTGCCAGATTTAATTTCTGTTTCTATTTTGTGGCGGAGAGCCTTGCTTTCTCGCCACAGATCGGTTTGAGGAAGTTCGTGATCAACAGTTTTTTGGGCTTTTGAATTAAATTCCATGGAATCATAGTACTACAAAAGAATCCAGCCTTCAACCTTTTTATTAATTTCAGTTGTAATTTGTTAAAAAAGGGTTTACGTATTAATAATATTCCTAAAAAATAGAAGATTTCAAAATATTTTTAAAATAGATGTTTTTTCAAATATCCCAAATTTTCTATTTATAACGTATGACAAAAATGCAAAAAATTTGGCTATGGATCTTCGGCGCAATGTTCATAATACCGGAGATATTATTTTCATTCGTATTGTCAATTTTAGATTTTTTAAAAGTAAACATTAATCCTCTAATATATTTTTTCATTAATAATCAATTTTTTATAGATCATCCTATTTATTTGTTATTTGCAAATGCTATTGAATGGGCGGGTGTTTTAGGACTTTTAGTAATGAGTATAAAATCTAAAAAAATAGTTTTTATTTTTTTATTAACTGCGATATTACTATGGCTATCTCTGGATTTTTATTTTGGTTATGTTCTTACGATAACAATGAATATTCCTTAAATATTTTTAAAAGTAACTTTTATGAAAAATAAAATTATAATTCTTTCTGGTGTAATAGTATTTAGTTTTTTAATAATTCCTATAGTTTCTTATGCTTATGAAAATCCAACACTGGTAAGGATTTTAAATTATTATGTAGATTCAGATGGCAGGATAACTTTTAAATGGCAGCAGGATTATGACGGGTGTAAATTAGCACCATTCGACTGCTCTGGTGGCATTCAGTTAAATACTTTGCAATTTCCAGACAACGGGGGAGAGGGTTTTTATAATGCTGACAACGATTTTGGAAGCAATAAAGGATTTATGAATTTTACCACCACCTGCAACGAGTTGACGGCTACCGGGAGAATTTGCATTTCCCACCCTAGGATTTTAAAAAACCGGTATAACAATGACATCATTGCATCTAATGACAGCGGGCTTTTGTATTCTGATGTGGCAAGTTATGTTGGTTCTAGCGGCATCATGCATACTATTTATGGTGGCATTTTTAGAGTTGTTAATGATTGGAACTGGCAGTTAAGTAAAACTAATCATTTTAGCTTTGGTGATGCAGAATTACCATATGTCCCACCGACTGCAGTTAAAAATCCTGTTTTAATTGTTCCTGGATTACTAGGAACAGAAATGAAAAATGGAGATGAGTTGCTGTGGGCGGATTTAGGAAGAATGTTTATAGATATAACTGACAGTTTTATGGATCCATTGGCCTTTAGTAATGATTTAAATCCAAGTGTTTTACAATTACTTTCTTCTAATATTATTCGTACGGAAAAATTACCAGGATATACTTTTGATTACACCGATGGGCTTATTACTGAATTTAAAAATCAAGGTTACATGGAAAATCAAAATTTGTTTACGTTTCCCTACGATTGGCGGTATGGAGCGAGCGGAAAATACCCAGATGGAAAAACTAATTCAGATTTGCTGACGCAAAAAATCCAGGACATTATGGCCCAAACCGGGAGTAATAAAGTTGATGTGGTGGCTCACAGCGAAGGCGGACTTATCGTAAAAAAATATGTCATGGACCACCAAGCTGATCATCACATTGGCAAAGCGGTTTTTGTGGGAGTGCCAAATACCGGTGCGCCAAAATCAATCAAAGTGCTTTTGCAGGGAGACAATTTTGGCATCCCATGGCTTTCGCAGGACGAAATGAAAAAGATTGCCCAAAACCTTCCCACGGCTTACGACCTTTCGCCCAGCCAGCAGTATTACGATACCAAAGGCAGTTTTGTTGAAGTCATTGACGAAGGTTCTTTTGCCGGAAACGAATATACCGATAAAGACTTAAACTACCAGGATTTTGAAAATTTTTTAACTAATGACCACAGATTAAATTCGCTGGCGCTCAATGGAGCCGAAGGCTTGCACACCAAAGATTTTGATAATTTTGATATAAGAACAGCCGGCGTTGACCTCTATGCCATTGATGGCTGCAAGTCCGCAACCATAGAAAAAATCAGGGAGGACAGATTTAAAAATGCTTTTGGCCAAAGTTTTGTGGAATATAAAAGACCAAAGTTCACGCCAGGGGACAATACGGTTCCTTTGGAAAGCGCCACCAATCTTCCCATCAACGCCGGCAATAAATTTTATTTTCTGACCGCTGATCACAGCAAAATGTTAAGCCAAGACGGGAGCCGCCAAAAAATCGTAAATATTATTTCGGCAAGCAGTTTAGATGCAAATAATATTACCCAGGATATAACAAAGTGCAACCTTAATGGTAAGGCAATTTCTGTTTTTAGCCCCATTGATATTTTGGTGACCGATCAACATGGAAATCGTTTGGGAATTGCCAGCGATGGCAGCATTGTCAATGAAATTGCCAATGCTGACTTTGAAATAATGGGAGAGCACAAGTTTCTTTATCTTCCTACGGACGACGGCCAGGTTTACACCATTGATATAAAAGGAACGGCCGCGGGGAATTTTACTATTGATAACCAAGATATCAGTGGCAGCCAGTCTGGCGCCACAGAGGTTTTCAGTAACTTGCCGGTGACTGCGGATTTAACCGGGCAAATTAATTTGGGGAATTCAACGACGTTAACGGTGACCCAGCATCCAGGCGACCAGCCTGAAATAATTTTACCCTCGGCTACCGTGAATACCGAACTCTCGGAAGATTTTCTGCCGCCAGTTTCTGGGGCAACGCTATCTGGCGCGGCAGGCCAGCCGGGTTTTTACCGCAGCGATGTCAATGTTGGTTTGAATGCCGCAGATAACCTGTCGGGCGTCCTGGCGATACATTACAATGTTGATGGTGCAGGATACCAAGCAGCAGCAGCGGATTCAACGGTGGTTGCCGTCACGAACGAAGGCAGTCATATCATTTCCTTTTTTGCCACTGACAACGCGGGCAATAACGAACAAGAAAAAACAATCACTTTTACCATAGACAAGACCGGGCCGAACATAGATATTTTAAAACCTATAGGCAACGGAAGTTATACTTTCAAACAGATAGTGCTTGCTAATTGGTCGGCCAGTGATAACTTATCTGGAATTGCTAGCGCTTTGGGGACTACAGCTCCTGGGAATCCAATTGATACAGGATCAATTGGGAAGAAAAACTTTACCGTGACTGCCATCGACAAGGCTGGAAACAACACCCAAAAAACTATTTATTATACGGTGGTGAATTACGTATTTACTGGTCTTCAAGCTCCTACCACAATAAGTAAAACAGATTTTAAGAAAACGAGTACGGTTCCAATAAAATTTATGCTAAAAGATTTACAAAGCAATTCTATAAGCAATGCCGTAGCAACTCTTAAAGTAAATGGAGTAAACGCAGTATCAAGTGGGGGATCAAATGTAGGAAATATATTTAAGTATGATTTATTAAATCAGCAATATATTTTTAATCTTTCTGCAAAGTCGTTATCAACAGGAGTAAACAACCTTGTTATCAGTCTTAATGATGGAACTTTTTATAGTTTTACAATTACCATTAAGTAAAATGCGACCGTTGTTGACTTTTATATCAATAACAGTAAGATGAACTAGAATAACTTAACTCTCATTAAAGTCGAACCTTTTTGATTTTTTAATAAAAAATTAAATAAAGTACTTATGAACTACAAATTAGAAAAACTCGATTTTTTAAACAAAAAAATTATTGGAAATTTATTTTCCATGAAGCAAAAAGGACTCTCTATTTTTGTTATTTTAAGCATGGTGTTGAGTATATCAACGTCTTTTGTTTTGTATCCGTCGGTTATACAAGCAGCAATTGTTTTTACCAATTCTTCGACCGACGACAATGGGACAAGTGGGGGATCATCCATATCAATTCCTGCTCCGTCTGGAATTTCTTTGGGAGACCTTTTGTTAGCATCCATCAGCGTTTCTTTGGCAGGCAATAGTAATTCGGTCATTACGGCGCCAGCAGGATGGAATTCGGTCCTTACCACGACAAACGCAAACAACGTTCAAATCTCTACCTATTATAAAGTGGCCGGATCCTCAGAGCCTTTAAGCTACGCTTGGTCTTTAGACCACAATTTTAAGGCAGTCGGTGGTATCTTGCATTATACGGGAACCGATGCTTCGAACCCAATTGATGCTTCAGGCGGCAATACCGGCAATAGCGGAACTTCCAAAACACCCGCAGTTGCACCTTCCGTAACTACAACCATTGCAAATGATGAAATTGTAGCTTTGTTTGCTGCTGACGACGGCAGCAGCCTTACCATCGGCATACCATCGGGAATGTCCCAACGGTATGCGGCAGCCAATCAAAATAACCATGGGCCGAGCATTGCCGCAGATGATGCGATTCAGGCTTTAACTGGGGCAACCGGTACAAAATCAGCTTCGCTTGACCAGAAAAATGATAACTGGTCTGCCCAGACAATTGCCATTGCACCCGCAAAAACCAGCCAGACAATAATATTTAATCCTTTGGAAACAAAAACCTACGGGGATGCAGATTTTACGGTGAGCGCTACGGCTAGTTCTGGGTTAACGGTTACATTCACCGCATCAGGAGATTGTACGGTTTTAGCAACTATGGTCCACCTTGTGGCTGCCGGAAGCTGTACGATTACCGCACATCAATCGGGGGATGGGATCTATGCTGCAGCTCCCGATGTTCCGCAAACATTCTCTATCAATCAAAAATCAATCGCTGTTGTTGCCGACAATAAGTCTAAAAACTTTGGAGACCCCGATCCGGCGCTTACCTACCAATATACCGGTTCGCTGGTTGGCACCGATGCTTTTACAGGTTCACTGATGCGAGTAGCGGGTGAAGATGTCGGCACCTATGCCATTGAGCAAGGAACATTGACGTTGGGAAGCAATTACCTGATTAATTTTACTGGTGCGAATTTTATCATAGGGACAGAAACCATTAATGTTACTGCGAATGCCGTTTCCAAAGTGTATGGAGACTCCGATCCTGCGCTTACTTACACCTCCAATCCTGCTCTTCAGTCAGGGGACAGTTTTAGCGGTTCTTTGGTAAGAGCAGCCGGGGAAAATGCGGGGAACTATGCTATTACCCAAGGAACATTAACCGCAGGCAGCAATTACACCATCAACTTTACCGGAGCTGAATTTACTATTACTCCCAAAGCGCTTACGGTAACCGCCGCAACTGATACGAAAATCTATGACGGTACTACCGTCTCAGCCGGCATTCCCACCTTTTCACCTGCTCTTTTAGGAACTGATAGTGCAAATTTTAGCCAATCTTTTGATAACAAAAATGTTGGTACAGGAAAAGTTTTGACTCCTTCGGGAACCGTCAGCGACGGCAATAGCGGAAATAATTATGCAGTTACTTTTGTTACTAATACCACTGGAGTTATTACGACTAGACCAATTACCGTTACTGCAGTAACCGACACCAAGGTGTTTGATGGAACTACCTCCTCAAGCAAAGTCCCAACTATCACCGTTGGTAGTTTAGCAGACAGCGATACTGCCACCTGGACACAAACCTTTAATACCTCAGATGTTGGAACCGGCAAGATATTAATTCCTGCGGGGACGGTCAGCGACGGCAACAGCGGAAATAATTATACCGTTACTTTTGTTAACGATACTACTGGAGTTATTACAGCTGTAGCAACTCCACCTCCACCTCCAAGCGGAGGAGGCGGCGGTGGTGGAGGGGGCGGTGGCATAGGAACATACAGCGTTTTTGCTTCTGCTGGACCAAACGGAACTATTACTCCATCTGGATCGTTAGCTTATTCGCCTGGTGCCAACCAAACATTTACCATAACTCCAGACGTTGGTTTTCAAGTTTCTAATGTCTTAGTTGATAACGTTTCTGTTGGCGCGGTAACAACTTACACGTTGAACAATATAAACGGCAACCACACTATTTTAGCAAACTTTTCAGTAATTCCTCAAGTTGCAGGTGCCTCAACCGGTCCAACTACTCAAAATACTCCAACCACTCCAACCACTCCAACTACATCTAATACCGAATCTAATTCTGGCTCAACTCCTCCACCTTCAACAACGGGATCTCATAAAAAATCAGCCGTAAAGAAAGTTTCTCCGCCTTCTGGTGAGAATAACACTGCTACTGGAGAAATTACCGACAACAACAATCCCGCTGGCAGTAATACTGAACCAAGCCTTACCGAAGAAACAAGCAGTGAACAAACTGCTGCCCTTTCCCTTTCCAATGGTTCGTTATTTGATTGGGTTAAAGGCCATTGGTTTTGGATACTTCTCTTATTATTAATTATTTTGGCAATTGGATCCTACTACTATTACAATTACAATAAAAAGGGCGTTTCTAAATAATTTATAGATAAATTTGAAATCAAAAAAGGGTTTTAAAAACCCTTTTTTGATTTATTTATTTAATTTTTATTTAATGGTCTATCAGTAATAATAAGAGCATTAAGAGATATTTAGTTAGTCGAAATTATCTCTTAATAAATCAATTACACTTAAAATAAAAAATACTATGAGCAAAAAATATTTAGCCATTTTAACGAGCAGCGTTGCGGCTTTATCTCTTTTAACAGCTCAATTGGGATTTGCCGCGGCTAATCCTAGTGGCACTGGACAACCTAGCCAAAGTTGCCAATTGGAAACCATGTCGCCAAGCGGATTTAATACGAATGGATTTATTAATGCCACCGCAGTTTACGCGGGTAGTCCAGGAACGCCTTCATTAGCTAATGGCAATAGCCATGCCGTTTCCCAGTACGATGTAGCTTGTTTTCAAGTAACTTCTAATTCAAAGTAAGATTGGTGCATAGATCTTGTAAAAAATTTGAAAATATGCTAGTACCGAGACAAAAAGGTCGATGTGTTCAAGGATATTATTCATTAGAATTGAAGTATTATGAACAACATTAAAAAATACGTTGCTTTTTCAGTTTTGGCAGCTGGTTTAACTGTTCTCGCAGTTGCAACACCAGCCTTCGCCCTTTCTCATCACGCTGTTGGCACAAAACCCGCAGTAGAAGGAAAAGTGACCAAGGTAATAGGCACTACTATTACTTTGATGAGCCACAAATCTAACCAAAACTCTCCAACTACCTACACCATAAATGCTTCTCACGCGGTCGTGATGAAGGGGAATGTAAGAGTATCGGTTTCAAAAATTTCAGTGGGAGATAATATTGTTGTATGGGGAACCGTAAGCGGCACCCATGTTGTTGCAACCAATATTGTTGACGGAGAAATTAATAAATAATACATTTTAGAAAACTAAAAATCGCCTTAACAGGCGATTTTTAGTTTTCTTTGGTGTATAATTTAAAAATGGAAGAAAATATTTTAAAAATGAGCTTGGCAGAAATTTTTAGTTTTTTGGGGTCTTCTGAAAGTGGCCTGACTCAGGATGAATCTAAAAAGCGATTGAGAAAATACGGGCTGAATGTCATAAAGAAAAATAAAATCAGCGGCCTCAATGTTTTTTTTAGGCAATTTAAAAGTTCGTTGATCTATTTGCTTTTGGGGGCTTTTGCCGTGTCGTTTTTCATTAAAGATTACTCTGACGGAATCATTATTTTAATTATTCTTTTCATAAACACCCTGCTTGGTTTTTGGCAGGAATACAAAGCTGAAAAAACAATAGAAAAAATTTCACAATTAATAAGCAGTAAAACAAGAGTCCAAAGAGAAGGCCACATTGTATTATTAGACCATTCCGAAATTGTTCCTGGAGATATAGTTATTGTGAAAGAGGGGGATATTGTTCCTGCCGACATTAGATTGTTTGAGGCTGAAAATCTGCAAATTAATGAATCCCAGCTTACCGGTGAATCGGTTCCTGTAAATAAAAAAATACTTAGCAACGGTAAGGCGGGGCCAGAAGAATTCATTTTTGCCGGCAGCATCGTTGAGAAAGGAATAGGGAAGGGGATTGTTTACAAAACCGGTCAAGAAACCCAAATTGGAAGTATTGCGTCTTTGGCAGTTTCAATAAAGAAAAAGACTCAATACGAAAAATATTTATTGTCCTTTGGAGCCTCTCTGGTAAAAATAGTTCTTATTGCATTGGCTCTGGTTTTTGTTATTAAATTAATTTTTGCAGGAGGGTTTTCAAATATTCCTAAACTTTTGCTTTTTATTATTGCCACAGCCGTCGCCGTTGTTCCCGAAGCATTGCCGGTCATAGCCACCGTTTCCTTAGCAAGAGAATCGTTAAAGCTCGCTAAAAAGCATGTTGTTGTAAAAAGATTGTCATCCATTGAGGATTTAGGAAACATTAATATATTATGCACTGATAAAACCGGAACCATTACAGAAAACAAAATGGCAATTAAAAAAATTGTTTCAGATAACCAGGATTTATTTTTAACGTTAATTTATTCTGCAATTTACAATAATGAATTGGACAGCTCTGAAAACTATTATGATCAAGCCTTTTTAAATTATATTCATAGAAACACGGCCGCCAAAAGCAAACATTTCAAGATAGTAAAAGAAATTCCTTTTGATCCAGAGGATAGAAGGAGAAGAATGGTTGTTTTTGATTTAGACCGTAAAAAATATTATTTGGTGGTGATTGGAGCTCCAGAAATAGTGTTACAAGAAAGTACTAAAAATAGCCAAAAAGATTATTTAAAAGAAATTCAAGAGGAGGGGGGAGAGGGATTTCATCATTTGGCCCTGGCTTATAAAGAAGTGGAATACCTCGACAGTTTTGACATAATGAAAAACGAAAAAGATATAATTTTTTTGGGGTACGCCAGTTTTGAAGACCCCCTTCGTCCCACTGCAAAAAATGCCATGTTACATGCCGAAAAATTGGGAATTAAAATTAAATTAATAACCGGAGACGGAAAAGAAATCAGCCAATATGTTGGGAAAGAAACGGGCCTTTTGAAAGAGGGAGAAAAAATATATGTTGGTGAAGAATTGGAAAAAATGTCGCCCGAGGAGTTTAAAAAGGCGGTTTTGGAATCTAATGTTTTTGCCAGGGTTTCGCCAAAAGAAAAATATCGGATTATTAAAGTTTTACAAGAAGTTAATGACAACCAAGAAAATGTTGTTGCTTATCAGGGTGATGGTATCAATGATGCCCTTGCTCTAAAACTGGCCGATGTTTCAATTGCCGTAAATTCAGCAACCGATATTGCCAAAGAAAGTTCTGATATCGTTGTTTTAAATAAAAGTTTGGAAGTCATTGTCAACGGAATCAAGCAAGGAAGGTCAATATTTGTTAACATCCAAAAGTACATCAAATACACCATGGTGAGCAACTTTGGAAATTTTATAGCTTTGTCAATTTTATATTTGACGTCTTCACGCTTGCCAATGCTGCCTGTCCAAGTTCTTTTAACCAGTATGATTGTTGATATTCCTTTAATTGGTTTGTCTTTCGATAATGTTGAAGTTGAAGAACTAATAAAACCAAAAACCCACAACATTAAAGAATTGATAACCATACCATTGATGCTGGGAGTTCCAACCGCTTTGTTTGAATTATTTTACTATTTTACGGTTAAAAACCAGCCTGAAAAAATTATCCAAACAGGATTGTTTCTCTTTTTCAGCTTAACCTTGATTGTATTTTATTCGGTGAGGACAAAAAAGATTTTTTTCAAAGCTAAACTGCCGCCAATCGAATTAAATATATTGTTCTTTTTAGGATTTTTGTTTTCAATTGCCATTATTTATATTCCGGTATTTCAAAAATGGTTTTCTTTTGCCCCGCTGGGATTTGCTTCACTATTAGAGATTTTAGCCCTTATCATTATTTATTTTTTTTGCTTGGATTCTATAAAAGTTTTATACTACAGGAAAAGATATGAAAAATAAATTGATTTTTGCTTTATTATTTATTGTTTTTTTGGTAGGAATAGTTTTGGGCTGGTACATCCGCAGCCAAACCTTTAACCCCAGGGCCGCTTTTCCAAATTACCTTGGCAGGATTTTCGGTTTTCTTATACAGACGGGAGAAAAAGAAGATGACGACCTCCTTTACCATAATGTTGGCATTGAAGATTTTATTGTGAATGGAAGCACCAAGACCAAAGTGAGTGTAGAAGGAATTGTGGACAAAATTTTCCATGAGCCCGATGGGGATTACCATGTCATTGTCAGGCCCCAAAATGTTCCCGGATTATATTTGGTGACCGAGTTCATACCAGAAATTAATCTTCCTCTTCCAAAAGAAGGAGACCGTGTTAGTATATGGGGGATTGTGAGGTTTGACGAATTGCATAATTGGTGGGAGTTGCACCCCGTCATCGGCTGGAAAAAATTGTAATTTGTAATTTTAAATCCATGAACAAAGAATCAAAAAAATGTCAGAATTGTCATAACGAATTCTGGATTGAACCAGATGATTTTCAGTTCTACGAAAAGATCAAGGTTCCTCCGCCAACATTTTGTCCAGATTGTCGCTTACAAAGAAGACTGATGTTTCGCAACGAACATTTTCTCTATAAAGTAAAAAGCGCTTTCTCTGGAAAAGAAATTTTTTCTGGGCACCCCTCCGATAGTGGAATCAAGGTATATGAAAACGATGCATGGTACTCTGACAAATGGAATGCCTCATCGTTTGCTAAAGAATACGATTTTTCAAAGCCATTTTTCCTACAGCTTAATGAATTATTACGATCGGTGCCGATTTATGCCCTATCAACTATCCGTGGTATCAACAGTGACTATTCAAACAATTTTGACGGCTACAAAAACTGCTACCTCTGTTTCAATGGTAATTATTGCGAGGATTGCATGTACAGCGTAACTTTAAGCAACTCTAAAAATTCTCTAGATCTCTCCTCTTGCTCAAAGTGTGAGAATTGTTATCAAGGTTTTTGGCTAGAGTCCTGCACAAATTGTTTTTACTCTATTCAGTGTGCTGATTCATTTAATCTTTGGTTTTGCAAGAATTGTTTTGGTTGTAACGATTGTTTTGGTTCTGTGAATCTGCGTAACAAGAAGTACTATATTTTCAATCAACCTTATACCAAAGAAGAGTATGAAGAAAAATTAAAATCATTTCAGCTGAACTCGCATAACTCAATCATCAAACTTCAAAAGCAGGCGCGCGATCTTTGGCTTAAATATCCAGTGAAATTCATGCAGGGACTTAAAAATACTAATGTTACTGGCGAATATATTTACCAATCTAAAAACGCTAAAGATTCGTTTCTGATTCGTGAGGCAGAAAATGTCCGCTTCTGTTCCTATATGGAAATTGGCCCGTTAAGAGACTGCTATGATTATACGGTATGGGGGAGCGGCGCCGAGCTGCTTTACGAAGCTGTTAATTGCGGGCTTGGCGCCAATAGAGTGCTTTTTTCCGATGAGTGTTGGTCCGATGTACGTAATGTGGAATATTCATTTTTTTGCCAATCATCTTCAAATCTTTTCGGTTGCGTTGGTTTGCGCAATAGTCAATATGCTATTTTTAACAAAGAGTATTCAAAAGAAGATTTTGAAAGGCTTCGGGCAAAAATTATTGAGCACATGAACACAATGCCCTATACGGATGCAAAAGGAAGTGTTTACCGATATGGGGAATTTTTTCCGCCTTTTATGTCTCCATTTGCTTACAACCATACGCCAGCCCATGAGCACGTACCGCTCACTAAAGAGCAGGTGAAGCTTGAAGGTTGTTTTTGGGAAGACACCGAAGATCGTGGTTATGTTATTACAAAGAAGGCTTCAGAAATTCCTGATACTATTGCCGAAGTAACCGACACTATTACGAACGATATTATTCTCTGCGAAGAGTGGGAACAAAATGAAGCAAATGCTCGGGCGCACAATTGCACTAAGGCGTTTCGTATTTTACCCAATGAGCTGGCGTTTTACCGACGTTTTAATATTCCACTACCTAGAAAATGTTTTTACTCGCGTCATCACGACCGTATCAAAAATCGTAATCCGTTTAAACTCTGGCACAGGAATTGTATGTGCAAGCAATCTCACCCTCGCCATCAAGGAAACTGTCCTAATGAGTTTGAGGCCTCCTATGCTCCAGATAGGCCAGAGATTGTTTACTGCGAGCAGTGCTACAATGCGGAAGTGGCGTAGTTACCAAAAGTACTTGCAATTTTCAATTAAGTCATTATAATTAAAAATTAATGAAAATTAATGAAAATTAATGAAAATTTAATAATTAAAAAGCAATACTATTATAATTAACTAATAAAATTAATAATATGGAAAATATGGAAAATCAAAATTCGTCTATGGTTAAGTGGGTGTCTCTTTCTATTGTTGCCGCCGCAATTTTAGTTAGCGGCGCAATAATATACACAAAGCCAAATAGCGGCAGTAATACCAACACCAATAACAATACCAATCCAGACCAGCAACAGCAGCAGCAAAACCAGCAATCGGCTGATATTTCTAAAGTTAAGGTGGCAGGGGAGCCGTTTTATGGAAATCAAAATGCTCCAGTAACAATAGCCGTTTGGACCGATTATCAGTGTCCTTTCTGCCAAAAACTTGAGCAAGAGTCAATTACTAAAATAATTAGTGATTACGTAAATTCTGGAAAGGTAAAAATTGTATTTAAAGACTGGGCCTTTTTGGGGCAGGATTCTCAATCTGCCGGAATATTTGGCAGGGCCGTGTGGGAAGCCTCACCCGATAAGTTCTACAAATGGCACAAAGCTATGTTTGATAATCAAGGACAGGAAAATTCCGGCTGGGCCACCAAAGCAAAAATGGACTCATTGGCAACATCCGTTGGCATCGATGCCTCAAAAGTTGACCAACTGGTAGCTCAAAAAACTACTGAATACCAAAAAATGATTGATGATGACAAAGCCGAGGGCACTTCTTTTGGAATTAATGGCACGCCGGGAACCATTGTTGATCACCAGCTCATCGTCGGCTCACAGCCTTATCCTACATTCAAGTCGGCAATAGATGCTTTGCTTAAATAAATAAAAGTTAAAATTAAATAAACATGGAAGAAAATACAAACAATCAAAATCAACCCCAACCTCAACCTCAACCAATCCAATCAAGAGGTTATGGTAAAAGACCCATTTGGCAGTGGATAGTGGCTTATGTAATATTAGGTTTGGTTGCTTACGGCTTAATTTACTACTTTGCTGTTGTAAAGCCAAAAAATAATCAGCAAGGCCAGAACAATAACCAATCTACTCAAGTTGCTTCGGTAACGATTAGTAATAATCAATTTGTGCCAAGTGACTTAACAATTAGCAAAGGGACGAAAGTGGTTTGGACAAATAATGATAACGTAACCCACACGGTTACCGCCGACAAAGATGGCCCAATGAGTCCAGAGCTAAAAAAGGGGGACAGTTATAGCGATATATTTACAGAAGTTGGTACATTTAGTTATCACTGCTCAATTCATCCCAATATGAAAGGAACTATTCACGTGGTTGAATAGTTAAAAAACATTCTCACATTTAAGTAAAGACGAGCATTCGGCCCGTAACGGGTCGAATGTTGTTTATAATCTAAAAGAACTTAACAGAATATTAATTAAGTCCGTAATAAAATGAGCGACACTGGATTTAAGGGTTATCTTACTACATTTTTACAGAGCAGAATTTTGTTTTACATTGTTCTTTTACTATTGCTCTTAAAAATTGTTTCAATAGTTCTTTTTACGCCTCTCTATAAAAATATTTTCTTTGCGGATGTTACCAAGTCAGATATCGTCCAGTTTTTAAATAGAGACAGAGCACAAAGGGGATTGAGTGTTTTAACAGAAAGTCAAAAATTAGACCAAGCAGCTTATTTAAAAGCAGAAGATATGGTGGCCAAATCCTACTTTTCTCATCAAAGTCCCGATGGTATAACTCCCTGGTTCTGGTTTAAATCGGTTGACTATACCTATAAGTATGCTGGGGAAAATTTGGCGATTGGCTTTACCGATTCAAAAGATTTGTATAATGCCTGGTTTAATTCCACTTCTCACCGGGAAAATATCTTAAACCAAAATTACAAGGAAGTTGGAACCGCAATTGTTAGTGATTTTGGAAAAAATAATGCGATTTTAGTGGTCCAGCTTTTTGGCAGCCCATTGACAATAGAAAATCAAAAGAGTAAAAAAATCAATCAAGTTAATTCTCTAAACGTTAGTCAAAAAAAACCAGTCCAAAAAATAAATTCAAATAATAATCCTCAACCTACTACGTTGCAAAATCAACCGGTCACTCAAAAAGTATTATCTCAATCAACAGATTATTATGCACCCAATACGAGCGATCCTAAAAATAATTCTTATTTAAAATATTTGAATTATATTTTTTCACCGGAAGATCAATTTTTAAAATATATTTCTTACTTGCTCCTGGCAATGATAAGCGTGTCTTTGTTGATTACTGTTTTAAAAGATCAAAGGCAAAAAGATTTAGTTTTTAAATATTTGATTTTAATTCTCATTATTTTGACATCAATGTTATTAGATAACATTTCGTTTGGCCAATTTATACCCCATCAAATTGTATGATCAACAAAAAACAAAAAGAGCTTATAAAAATATATGTTTTCATGCTGTTGGTTGTATTTGTATCAGCTAATTGGGATAGTGTTTCTTGGCTTTTTAACTATCAAGAAGTTTCGGGTTTGGTGTATGATTTTTTCAATCCCTACCAGCAAAGCAATATTTTAGTCAGCGCTCAAAATAATAATGTTCCTAATTATCCTGTTGTTAACAATAATGTGCCAGCCAAAAATATTTTTCCATATTCTGACAAACCAAACTCTTTAGAAATACCCAAAATTGGCGTTACCACAGCCGTCGTCATAGGGGAAAGCACCGACCTTGGAGTTTTAAAAAATGATTTAGATCAGGGAGCCGTTTATTATCCAGGTTCCCCTTTACCCGGAGAGAAAGGACAGATTATTATTTTGGGTCATTCGGCTCCGCCAGGCTGGCCAAAAATTAAACACGATTGGATTTTCAGCGATGTTAATAATCTAAATCCCGGGGACGAAATTACGCTTTATTTTAACAATAGACAATATACGTATAGTGTTGTAGAAAAAAATATTATCAAAAAAGGACAGGATATAACCTTGACGGCCAGCTCTTTGAAGAGTAGTGTACTAACATTAGTAAGTTGCTGGCCTCCGGGCAAAGATCATCAGAGGATCGCAGTAAAGGCTGAATTAAAAAATAATTAAAAAAATTTAATCAAAAATTAATATAAGTAATAATAGAAAAATATAATTATAATTGGCAAAATCTATATATTGCTCGTTAACACTAGCAATCTATAACTTATGCCAATAATATAATTATGAAAAAAACAGATAAGTTGCTTTATGTAAGCTCTCTCGTATTTTTGGGAATTGTATTGTCCCAAACAATGGGCTCGGCAACTGCAAGTGCAATTACGCTTTGTCGCAATTACATTAGCAGTGAAGTTATTTATAATAATATTAAGTTTACCCCGATTTCAAACACGGTTGAAAGCGGCGCCCACGATATTTTTACTGTCAAGGTAAAAAACTCGGGCGAAGTAAAAAAGGTGATTGTCATCAGGAATTCTTTCTGTAGATGCCAACAGCACGCTGGTTCCTGTGATGCCTATTGGCCAGAAAATCCTAGCAGTTGCAATCAGCAATATCAAACACTTACCTTAAAGGACGATCAGTACCAATATGTTCCGCTGGAAGTAACCCAGTTCCAAAACCAAGCCAAGGGATCATTTAAGTTGACGATGGATTTGGTATCGGTAAATGCTAAAGTAGTAGGCCCTGAGCTGGCCGCAAAAGCCGAAGTTGATATGTGCCAGGACGCGCTCTCAGCTCCCGTTTGCAGCTCTAACTCCCAGTGCGGAACCGATGGATTTGTCGGTAGTAACTTCTGCCAGAGCAATGGAGTTTACAGAAATTACGTATCTTATACCTGCAATAATCCAGGAACCTTTGATTCTTTCTGTACCAGCTCAACTTCTGCCCAACTCCAAACTACCTGCACTGCCAGCCAGACTTGTACGAACGGAAGCTGCAATAACATTTGTACCCCGAACGCTTCTCAAAGATGCGTGGGAAATGCTGTCTACTCTTTCGACTCCTGCGGGAACCAGGGAAATTTGGTGCAAACCTGTGCTTCTACCCAAACCTGCACCAACGGAAGCTGTGTTAACACCTGTACTCCCAATGCCTCTCAGCGATGCGTGGGAAATGCAGTTTACTCATTTGACTCTTGCGGAAGACAGGGAAGCCTCATCCAAACCTGCGCCGCAAACCAAACGTGCTCAAGTGGATCGTGCACTAATAATCCTGTTGTAACATGTTCATCTAATTCCCAATGCGGAACCAATGGATTTGTTGGTTCTCCATTTTGCCAAAGCAATGGAGTTTTCAAAAACTTTGTAACCTACACCTGTAACAATCCAGGAACATCTAGTTCGACTTGTACGAGTTCAACCTCCGCCCAACTCCAAACGACCTGCCAATCCAACCAGACCTGTTCCAATGGTGCTTGCACAACCACCTGTACGAGCCATTCTTTGCAAAGATGCGTGGGTAACGCCGTCTATTGGTTTGACTCCTGCGGCAACCAGCAAGATTTGTCACAACAGTGCACTCAAAGCCAGTCCTGTTCAAACGCCAGCTGTATGTCCATCATCTGTTCCTCAAATAACGATTGCGGAACCTCGGGTTACGTTGACAGTCCCTATTGCGATTCAACCAGTGGCGGAACTGGAAATGTTTACCAAAATTACAAACAATATACCTGCAACAATCCCGGAACTACCAGCTCAAGTTGTACCAGTGTAACCAACGCCAGGTTAAAGCAGGTTTGCCTTGCCAGTCAGACTTGCACCAATGGAAATTGCGGAAACGTTGCTTGTCAGCAAAGTTCAGATTGCGGAACCGATGGTTTTGTTGACCAGCCCTTCTGCCAAGGCGGAAGCGTTTGGCAAAACCATGTGACCTATACCTGCAACAGTCCCGGAACCGCTAATGCGCTTTGCACCAACACCAAAACCCCTCAGCTAAAACAGTTGTGTCTTGGAAACCAAACCTGTTCTAACGGAACCTGCAATAATATCAACACCGCCTGCATTAGAAACACTGACTGCGGCCAAGACGGATATATTGACGGTCTTTTCTGTCAGGGTAACGGAGTCTACAAAAATTATAAGACCTACACCTGTAATAATCCGGGAATGTCCAACGCCTACTGCAGTAATTCAACTTCAGCTCAACTCCAGAGCACTTGCGCCGCCAATCAAACCTGTACCAGCGGAGCTTGTGTCACCAATGTTAACAACTGCACGCCAAATGCTTCCCAACGATGCGTAGGAAATTCTGTCTACTCTTTTGACTCCTGCGGAAACCAGGGAAGCCTTATTCAAGCCTGTACATCAAACCAGACCTGTAACAATGGCGCTTGCCATAACATGAACATCACTTGTTCATCCAACTCAGACTGCGGAACTAACGGATTAATAGGAGGGAATTTCTGCCAAGGAAATGCGGTCTACAGAAACTTTATAACTTACACCTGCAACAACCCCGGCACCGCCAATTCAACCTGCACCAATTCAACTTCGGCCCAACTCCAAAGCAACTGTACTGCAAACCAAACCTGTACCAGCGGAGCCTGTGTTGCTAATGCCACGATCACTTGTTCGTCTAACTCAGACTGTGGAACCAACGGATTAATAGGGGGCCCATTCTGCAGCGGCGGAAACGTCCAAAGGACCAACCGAACTTGGACTTGCAACAATCCAGGCACCGCTAACTCATCTTGCACTCCTACCGACACTCAACAGTTACAACAGACCTGCACCGCCAATCAAACCTGTACCAGCGGAGCCTGTGTTGCCAATGCCACGATCACTTGTTCATCCAACTCAGACTGCGGAACTAACGGATTAATAGGAAGTAATTTTTGCAAAAATGGCAGTGTCTATAAGACCAACCGAACTTGGACGTGTAATAATCCAGGAACCGCTAACTCAAGCTGTACCCCAACTGATACCGATCAACTCCAAACCACTTGCACGGCTAATCAAACTTGTTCCAGCGGAGCTTGTGTTGCCAACGCCACGGCAGCCTGCAACTCTAACTCTGATTGTGGAACCAATCGATACGTCGATGGATTATTCTGCCAAAACAATAACGTTGCCCAGAATTATATCACTTACACGTGCAACAACCCCGGCACCTCAAGCGCAAGTTGCAGCAGTTCAGTGGCCGCTCAAACAATACAAACCTGCCAGTCAAATCAGTACTGCAGTTCGGGAGCCTGCGTAAATAGTGCTCCTACCTGCACCCAAAATACTTCGCAAAGGTGTTCGGGCAACGCCGTGTATTGGTTTGATTCTTGCGGAAACCAAGGAAGCCTTATTCAAAGCTGCCAATCAGGCCAGACCTGCTCAAATGGAAGCTGTACCAATTCTTGCACGCAAAACGCTTCACAAAGATGCGTGGGAAACGCAGTCTACAACTATGACTCTTGCGGAAACCAGGGAAATCTTGTCCAGGCCTGCCAGACAAACCAAACCTGCACTAACGGCTCGTGCATTAACCAGAATAATTCAACAACGACTTTGGTTGTGACTGAATATGTGAGAAATCTCTCGTCGGGAAATCTTAACTTCAGCCAGTCTGTTTATGCCAACCCAGGCGACATTGTTGAAATAAAAATTGTTGTACAGTCAAACGTAAACCAAACCATCAACAATGTTACCATCAGAGAAACCTTGCCAGCTGGCCTGACCTATAATAACAGTTTGACTCTGGACGGCGCGGCCTACTCAGGCGACATCATCAACGGAATAAATATTGGAAGCGTTTCTCCAGGCCAAACCAGGACCATCACCTTCCAGGCCCAGGTTGCCCAAAGCCAGTACTTCTCGTTTGGAACAACGACCATAACCGATCCGGTTGACGTAAGCAGCACTGATCCAAATTTCCAAAAGCCAAATCCCAACAACGTTTCAATTTACGTAACTAAGACCGGAGTTCAAGGGGCTACTAATGTTTCTACGGGATTAACCAATGATTTCTGGAATGATTCATTCTTCTTGCCGCTGATGTTATCTCTGGGCGGAATCTGGTTCTTCAGGTCAAACATCATAGGAGTTAAAAGGAAATATAAAGGGAAAATGGCTCAAATCCAACTTAACAGCAAGATTGCAGATATAAAGCAAAGGGAGCAAAGATAGAAATAAATAAAACAGGCCGCGGCGATTTTCGCCGCGGCCTGTTTGTTTTAAAATATTGACTTTAAAAATTTTATATGATACTGTGCTGATGGTACAAGTTTTTGGGTTCCTTGAAATTTTTGACGAAAGGGTCGACAAATGAAACCTCATTTGTTTGGCTACCCAGTTGTGTTTGTTGTGGCTTTAATGATGGGATCTGTGGCAGTTAAAGGTTGCAAGCCCTCGGCCACAACCATTCTCAAAGAAGAAAATACCAAGTTGAAAGAAAAAATTGAAGAGTTGGAAGCTACAAAAAGGGAAGAAGAAAAAGAAAGAGTAATTGCCGCGAAGGTCCAAGAGGCGATTAGGTTAACAGCTCAAGCCTATGAAGCCAAAATGAAAAAACAGGACGATGACCTAAAAGCAGAAAAAGAAAGAGTCTTAAAAGATAAAGAAGCCATTGAGAAGGATAAAAAATCTCTCCAAGAAGAGAAGGAAAGGTTTGAAAGCCTCTCAAAGCAAAAAGAGCAAGAGTTGAGGGAAAAAATAGAAATCTTGGCCGAGGAGGTCAGGAAAGAAGAAGAGAGGCAAAAAGCTCGACATGAGGCCGAGTTGGACGATTTAAGAGTAACAAAAGAACTGGCCTTAACCAGAGAAAAGGCCAAACTTGAAGAGTTTGAGGAAATCCGCAAGAGAAATCCTAATAAAATCAACACCGACAGAAAAACGGCGCAGGCAGGAAGAATCGCTCAAATGAACAGAGGGTTTGAGATTGAGAGGGAAAGATTGGTTGCTCGGCAAAGGGCAGAGTTAATGCAACTAAGGCAGTCAATGCCATCAATTTTTCAAGGAGTAGTTCATAGGGCTCGATGAGAAGAGCTAAGTCCAACATTTATTTATAAAATAGTGTGGGACTTTTTTTTTATTAAAAATCTGATACTATAAGTATAAATTTAAAATATAAACGGGGGTGTGGTTCAATGGTAGAATAGAGGTCTCCAAAACCTTTGATCAGGGTTCGATTCCTTGCACCCCCGCAAAAATAAAAATGAAGAAGTTAAAAATAGCAATATTATCTCCGCCATATGAAGCAACGCCCCCTGAGAAATTCGGCGCTATTGAGCTTGTAGCTCATAATTTAACCGAAGAACTGGTGAAAAGGGGACATAAAGTTTATCTTCTGGCAACAGGGAACTCGAAAACAAGCGCTGAATTGCTGTCATATTTACCAAAAAACTTTCGTCAGTATCCGGATTTCAACGAAAAGTGGGAAGAAAAAATGATGGCAGTATGTACTGGCAGGATTCTCCAATATCTTAATGCATTAGAAGTTGATATAGTTCACAATCACTGCGGAACGATGATAGTTCCTTTTATCAACGCAATAAAGCATCCGGTAGTAACTACCATCCATGCCCCAATTGGCTTTTATAATCAATACAGTAAATTAGTTTATGAAACTTTTCAAAACGCTAACTATATTTCTATTTCAAATAGTCAGCGAAAGGGTTCGCCTAATTTAAATTATGTGGGGACTGTTTATAATGGCCTTTACTTAAATCCCTATTCTTCTAAAGAAGAAACAAGAAACTATTTTGCATTTTTAGGAAGGACATCACCGGAAAAAGGCATAAAAGAAGCAATTCTCATTGCAAAGAAAGCTGGCGTGAAATTAAAAATCGCGGCAAAATTCGTCAGTAATAGGGAATATTTTGAAAAAGAAATTAGGCCCCTGATCGATGGAAAACAAATAGAGTTTTTAGGGGAGATTGGGAAAGAAGAAAAAAGTAATTTTCTTAGCCATGCTATTGGTTTGATATCACCAATTCAATGGGAAGAACCTTTTGGCTTAGTATTTATTGAGGCAATGGCTTTTGGAACACCAGTGATTTCCTTTAATCGAGGTAGCGTGCCAGAAATTATAAAAAACGGAGAAACCGGATTTATTATTGAAAAAGATGATATGGAAGGAATGGCCCAAGCAGTAAAAAGCTTAAATACAATGCCAAAAGAAGATTATAAAAGAATGAGTTTGAATTGCCGAATCAGTGTTGAGGAAAATTTCAATATTGAAAAAATGGCTGATGAATACGAAAAAATTTATTATTCATTACTGGCGACTGATCATCAGACCGAGTCGCCTCATTTTAAAAGTCTTCTAAAAGATAATATTTACTCTTAAATTTTTCAGTTCTATTACTAGTCACATCGCCAGTTGGAAAAATACAAATTTGAAGAGGTCAGCCTCGCAGCGCGTTCCGCACCGTCTACATAGGATTTAAAAGGGTTTTTTTGGCGAAAAGGAAAAGGAATGATCAATAAATGGCAAAAGAAATTTTTTCATAAGATCTTTTCAAGAAGCGGCTAAATGCCGCTTCTTGACGTATTGGCTTAATCACGCTAGGATAAGTGGCAATCTGAACACGGTGTTCAGAAGTAACCAAACCGTTCATTGAAAGGGAGATAGGGAGATGAGCTTCCTTACCGCGAACATCGACCGTGCAATCGTGATGACCCAGTACGACCTTCGTGGCTTCGCTCACCCTTTGGGATTTCGGGAAGACCACAAGAATGCCAAGAGTCTCGACGCGATCACCGGTAACTTCATGGCCTTTGCCGCCTGTTGTGGTGAAGACCGGATGCCAACCAACGAGCACTACGCCGACTATTGCAATAGCTCGTTCGAGGACTACCTGGCCATGTGTCAGCGTATGGCCGAGGGCTGTGACGAATCCGAGAAAGAGGCCATTCAGCTCATCGTTCAGGAGATCGTCAAGCAGAGCGAGGAGATGAAGGCCGAGGTCTTCGCTGGCAAGAGGGAAGCTTCTGCCTACCTCAAGCCGCTCGAGAAGAGCAACCGATGGGGCAAGGCCGTTCTTGCGCTCGCCGAGGCTTTCGAGGTCAAACTCGAATCCGTGGCCGCGTGAACATCGACACCCCTATAAACACCGACACGCCAAGTCCTTTGGACCTCTAGCGTGTTTTTTTTCAAATTAAAGAGCAAGAATTTACCGCAAAGCCAGTGAATTCTTAATAAATCTAAATTGAAAAGTTCACTGGATTAAGTTATACTTAACTCATCAAAAACTTGAAATTGTTAACGTTAGCAGCTTCGTCGCAATTTTTTGCCCTCCGTTTGTTCCGAGTCCCGCGAAGCGAGACGAGGAGCGAATTCCATTCGAGCTATTTTTAAAATACATCGCCAACGTATGATGTTAGTTGATTCTTTAATAAAAAATGGCTGGTTAAAGACTCCCAGGATCATTGAGGCCTTTAGAAAAATAAAAAGAGAAGATTTTCTTGGGCCTGAAATTAAAAATTTGGCAGAGCTTAACGAAGCTCTGCCGATCGGTTTTGGCCAAACGATATCGCAACCATTGACTGTTGCTTTTATGCTGGAACTCTTGCAGCCCAAAGAGGGAGACCATATTTTGGATGTTGGGTCGGGGTCTGGCTGGACAACGGCGCTACTGTCTCAAATAGTGGGGGATAGGGGGAGGGTTACCGCCATTGAAATTGTTCCAGAGCTTAAGGAGCTTGGAGAAAAAAATGTTTCAAAGTATCATTTTATAGAGAAGGGGATTGCAAAATTTATTTTGGGTGATGGGTCGCAGGGGTACAGGAATAGGGCGCCCTATGACAAAATACTGGCTTCGGCTTCGGGAAACCAGCTACCGTCGGCTTGGAAAAAGCAATTAAAAATTGGCGGCAGGATCGTTTGCCCGATCGGTTCGTCAATTTGGCTTTTTGTAAAAAAGGACGATGAGCATTTTGAGTCAAAGGAATATCCGGGGTTTGCATTTGTCCCTTTGGTTAAATCAAACTATAATAAAAATATATGAAGCGCTCCAGTATTGTAAAAATATTTTTGGCTGTTTTGGTTGTACTTTTTTTTGTTGCCTTGGCAGTAGTGGCATGGGAAATCTATGTCCCCAAGTCCTTGGCCGCGAGTCCGGTCATTCCCTACGCCATCCAAAAGGGCATGGGCGAGGAAGATATTGCATTCCAATTGGAGGCAGGGGGGATTATCAAGAGCAGTTTCTTCTTTAATTTGTATGTTGTGGCAACAGGCCAACACTCAAAACTTCAGGCGGGCAAGTATACCATTTCGCTATCAATGTCCATTGACACCATCGTGAAAAAATTTGTTTCAGGAGACGTGGTTAAAGAAAAAATTGTCCTTTTTGAAGGTTGGAATGCCAAGGCTATGGGCCAATACCTTGAAAGCCAGGATTTGTATCATAAAAAAGATTTTTTGGACGCGGCAAAAAAGAATTTTAGCAGAGAATTTCTTTTTTTGAGGAGCAAACCCAAAGACTTAAGCCTGGAAGGATATTTATTTCCCGATACTTATTATGTCAACGATGGCGAAAGTGTTGACGACTTTTTGCGCCAAATGCTTTATAACTTTGACCGGAAACTAACCCCTGACTTAAAAATAGAAATTGCAGCCCAGCATAAAACCATATTTCAAATCATCACCATGGCCTCGATTATTGAAAAAGAGGTAAGGTCTCCGCAAGACAAAAAAATTGTTTCAGGCATCCTTTGGAAACGGATTGCCAATAACATACCCCTGCAGGTTGACTCAACGGTGAATTACGCCACGGGCAGGAGTGACGCAAGGGTTGCCGTAAAAGACACTTTCATAGATTCTCCTTATAACACTTACAAGTACAAAGGACTGCCCTTGGGTCCCATTTCAAATCCGGGATTGGACAGCATTTTGGCCGCCATGTACCCAAAGAAAACGGATTACTGGTATTACTTGTCGGCCGATGGCAGCAGTAAAACCATTTTCAGCAAAACTTTTGAGGAGCACGCCGCCGCAGCAGCAAAATACTTTAGGTAGTTGAGGTAGTTGACAAACTTTTAAATATAGATTAACATTGCACCATAAAGCCGCAGACAGCAGGTTTCATATATGAGTAAACCCTGCAGAGGCAAACCACATCTTTTGATGTAGTTTTACTGGTCTGCGAAAAGCAGATTTTTTATTTTTATGGCCTTAACAAAGGAGCAAAAGCAAAAATCAATACAAGATTTAAAGGAAAATATTTCAAAGCAGAAATCGGTGATTTTTGCTGATTTTTCAAAAGTAAATTCCAAAGACTTGTTTGACTTAAGGAAAAAATTAAAAGAAGCGGGCTGCAAGCTGAAAATCGGTAAAAAGACGTTGATGAGGATTGCCTTTGGCCAGTCAAATATTTCTTTTTGGGACAAAATCCAAAAAAACGTTCCCGGCCAATTGGCGCTGATCTTTGGCATTGAAGACGAAATCGCCCCGGCCAGGATTTCGCACCAGTTTTCAAAGGTAAACGAAAACCTTGCCATTTTGGGAGGCATTTTTGAGAATAAATTTATCGGCAAGGAGCGGGTTTTGGAACTGGCTGCCATCCCAACCAGAAATGAATTACTCTCGAGGCTGGTAGGTTCGGTTTTTAGTCCGGTGGCAAGTTTTGTGAGGGTATTAGATCGTATTAGGGAAAACAAATAAAAGTAGAATTCAGAATACAGAATTTAGAATATAGGAAATTTAAACTAAATTCTAAATACTAAATCCTAAATTCTAATAAAAATGGCAGAAGAACAAAAACCAACGACCGCTGATAGCGGAGTTGAAAAGGGTGAGGTAAAAGTTCCAGCCAAGTTTAAAAGCTTGGTTGAAGAAGTGGAAAAAATGTCGGTCATTGAATTGGCAGAACTGGTAAAAGTTCTTGAGGAAAAATTCGGTGTTTCGGCATCGGCTCCCGTGGCAGTTGCAGGAGGGGCGTCAGCGGCGGCTCCGGTTGAGGAAAAAACATCGTTTAATGTTGAATTAAAGGATGTGGGGGCCCAGAAGATTGAGGTCATTAAAGTGGTCAGGGATGTTACGGCCAAGGGATTGAAGGAGTCAAAGGATTTGGTTGACGCGGTGGCTGGCGGAGCGCAATTGGTGAAAGAAGGAGTAAAAAAAGAGGAAGCTGAAACGATAAAAAAGAAATTTGAAGCCGCAGGAGCGAAAGTGGAGATTAAATAATAGCAACCAAAAAATCCCGCTGAGCGGGATTTTTTGTTGCCTATAATATTAAATATTGATAGAATAAACAAATGGGCGTTTAGCTCAGCGGTTAGAGCGCACCGTTCACATCGGTGAGGCCATAGGTCCGATTCCTATAACGCCCACATGAAACAGTATCAAGAAGAGTTAGACAGGTGGTTTAAAGAGAATAACTGGAAATATTGGTCGCCGCTGTCAATCTTGGCGCGGCTTTTGGAAGAATGCGGCGAGTTTGCCAGGCTCGTGAATCACTTGTACGGTGAAAAACCAAAAAAAGACAGCGAAAAAGAGCAAGAATTGGAGGAAGAAATTGGCGACATCATTTATACGCTGATATGTTTTGCTAATTCAAATAATATTGATTTGGACAAGGCGATCAGAAAAAGCTTTGACAAGGTCGTAAAAAGGGACAAAGATCGCTATAAAAAGTGAAAGAGCACTACAAAAAAATTCATTGGACTGAGCATTCTAAAATCAAGATGCGGCAGTATGGCCTTTCAATGACCAAGCTGATTCATTTGCTCTATAAGCCAGAGCGGAAAGAGAAGGGGATTGTGCCCGGGACCACGGCCGTGATGAAAACCAACAAGCTCTATCCAAATCCTAAAAAAACTGCCGTTGTTAAAGCTTTTGCAAAAAAGGCGCCCGGAGAAGTGTGGATGATGTATAAAGATGCAAAAGACCAAAGAAAAATAATTAGCGCTTGGCGGTATCCTGGAGTTACGAGGCCCGGTGAGGCAATCCCGATTCCCGAGGACATCCGCCAAGAAATTTTAAATGAACTCACATAAAATCATAGGTTATATTTTGTTGTTCTTAGGAATAGTGATAATACTTGGAGTTATTTACCAGACCTACAATATTTTTACGGACAAAGTTTCAGCTCCACTCATTTTTAAGGTACAGAACCAAAAGCAAAATCCGTCAGACTATCAGCAACAAGTAATTCAAAAGCAAGTAACGAACTTAATTCCAATCGACACGGTGCCAAAAATTTTAAATTTAATAAGCTGGTCTCTGTTGGCTGGTATTTTAATTTTTGGGGGAGGGCAGATAGCGAGTTTGGGGATTAGAATGATTTTGTAATATGGAGGTTTCCAAAAAAGAAAATAGTATTGCTTCATGGTTCGTGTGGCACTTTTATGAAATGCCCAAGTTCTTGTTTTCGGTTTGGGGAAATTATCTCTGGTTTGCCTTTGACTTTTTTTCGGTTCCCCTTTTAGTTAAAACATTTTTTTCTCCTTGGAGGAGATACAGCTGGAAATACCCTAAAGGATTTTATCCTGGGGAATTTTTTGGCACTTTAATTTCAAATGTTTTTTCTAGGATTATTGGGGCTATAGCTAGGTTTTTTTTAATTATCATTGGAATACTATTTGAAATTCTTGTATTGGTTGTGGGTTTTATTTCCATTTTATTTTGGATACTGATGCCATTTATAATGATTTTTTTGTTGTTTTTTTCAATCTATGGAATTTAATTTTGATACCAAAAATACGCAAGTAAAAAGGGCGTTGCAAATAAGTTCTTCCCCACTTTTTAAGTACTCTGGATTCATGGCCCAATTATTTTTTTATTTATTTTTACTTTCTTGGTTTTTAATCGCTTTTTCGATCTTAGGATTGTTTTTGCAATCAACAGCCATTAAAATTTCACTTTTCCTTTTGTTTATCTTTTTTCTCTTACTGGAAATTTATTTATTTGACGAACTTAAAGTCAAAAAATCAAAAATTTCCCTATCTTTATCTGATGCCATTTCAAGCCCGGATAATTATAATTTTGCAGAATTTTTAAGTTTGGAATCATGCAAAATGATAACAGCCTGCCAAAAACTTTGCAGTAAAAAGTCAATTGAACTGTCATCTGGAGCCGTTTTTTACTGTGCTTTAAAAGAGAGCAGGGATATCCAAATTCTAATTTTTCGTTTGGGAATTAACATTAAAAAATTACAAGATGACCTTAAAAATTATTTGGAAAAATCAAAACCTGAAAATTCTGATTCATTCCAAAAAGCTATTCAAGAGGCGGCCAAAACAGCCAATACAAGGGGTCACAACTTAATTGGAGAAAAGGAAATTCTGGTTGCCTTGGCCAAAGAGGATGAATTTTTTAAAAAAGTTTTAATTGATTATGATTTAAAAGAAGTTGATGTTGAGAATATAACATTATGGCTTGATTCAATAGAAGATAAAATAGAAAAAAATAAAAAGTTTTGGACAAGAGAAAATTTGTCGCGATTGGGCTCTTTGGGAAGGGATTTTGCTTCGGGTTTTACCGTTACCCTAGATACATTTTCAATTGATTGGTCTTTGCCAGCTAGGAATAATGCATTTTACGAAATTATTGGCCACGAAAAAGAAATAGGCGAGCTGGAAATAGTATTAACAAAACCTGGTTCAAGGAATGCTTTAATAATAGGGGAGGACGGAGTTGGAAAAAAGAGCGTGGTCCAAGCTTTGGCGCAGCGATGTTATTCTGGAACCGGACTAGAGGAGTTGAAAAGCAAAAAGGTAATTGAATTGGACATGGTGGCAGTGATTTCTCAAATTCAAGACCAAGAAAAATTAGAAATTACCTTGGACGAAATATTTAATGAGGCAACGACGGCCGGAAATATCATTTTGGTTATTGATAAATTAGATAACTTTATTAATCAAAAAGTCCAAAGGCCCGGGGAAATTGATATTTCAGTCATATTGGCAAAATATTTGTCACTGCCAGATTTTCAATTTATTGGCATAACTTCTTTTGACGGTCTTCATCGAAAGTTAGAGGAAAGCCCGGCTTTACTGGAATACTTTACCAAAGTTGAAGTTTCAGAAGTATCAGAGGTTGAAACCATCAGAATTTTGCAAAATTTAGCCGTCTTGCTTGAACAAAAATACAACATTTTAATAACTTACCCAAGCATCAGACAAATGGTAAATCTTTCGGCAAGATACTTGCCCAGCACTCCTTTCCCCAAAAAAGCCATTGATATTTTAGAAGAAGCGGCAGCTTATATTCACTCCAAAAAAGAAAAAGTGCTTTTACCAGATCACGTAGCCCAAATTATTTCTGACAAAACCAATATTCCAATAGGCAAAATAGAATTTAAGGAAAAATCAGTTTTAATTAACCTTGAAAATTTAATCCATCAAAAAATAGTTAACCAAGTTGAAGCGGTCCAAGAAATATCAATTGCCATGAGGAGGGCACGAGCCGGAATATCATCTAAAAAAAGGCCAATGGGAGTATTTTTATTCTTGGGACCCACGGGCGTTGGAAAAACCGAAACGGCAAAAGCCTTGGCCGAAATTTACTTTGGTTCGGCCGAAAAAATGATACGGCTTGATATGTCCGAATTCCAAGAAATTTCTGATATTCCAAGATTGATTGGAGCAATTAGTCCGGTGGAGCAACAAGGGCTTTTGACGACCCCGGTCAGGGAAAACCCTTTCTCTTTAGTTTTACTCGATGAAATAGAAAAATCGCACCCCAACATTTTAAATTTGTTTTTGCAGGTTTTTGACGAAGGGCATATCACCGACGGCCAAGGCAGAAAAGTTATTTTTGCTAATACCATTATCATTGCTACTTCAAATGCCGGCGCCCAAATGATTTTCAAAGCAATTGAGTCGGGTAAAAAATTAGAAAAAGATAAATTGTTGGATGCGCTTTTTGAAAAAGCCATTTTTAGGCCAGAATTTGTAAACCGTTTTGACGCCACAGTAATTTTTCATCCGCTGACCAAGGAAAACTTAATGGACATAGCCCAAATGATGCTGGGAGACTTGGCAAAAAATCTTAAAGAAAAAGAAATTGATTTGGTTATTACCGATCCCTTAAAAGAAAAAATTGTTGAGCTTTCTTATAAGCCCGAGTTCGGCGCTCGTGAAATGAGAAGAGTAGTCCAGGACAAAATAGAAAATGGCATCGCCCAAGCTCTTTTGTCTGATAAAATTGTTAAAGGAGATAAAATCGAAATTAACTCAGAAAATTTCGAAATAGTAAAAATTTCCTAATATATTTTAGTTTGAGCCCAGGTGAAAACCTGGGTTTTTTAGTTAAAGTGGGGAAGGCCGCTTTTTAAATTTACGAACAAAATTTTTATTACAACTGTGGATAAGTAGTGGAGAAATAGGCCTATTTACGAACAAATTTTAATACAATCTTAATGTGTTGACGATATACTATAAAGTGGGATATAAATATATATAAGTGGATAATTGTGGATAACTGTGGGAGAAAGCGTTAAATCTGGGGATAAAAAC
>CAZAAH010000005.1:0-44769 GCA_964483475.1 uncultured Candidatus Saccharibacteria bacterium | reverse complement strand
TATTAATGTAAAAAACGCTGATACTATTTTAATGAGTAGCGCAAGCAAGGAAGATAAGTGTAAAGATGGTGGTTATTATACAATAAGTCCTGATAAAAAAACTATTATTAAATGGGGATTATATCAGGATCCAGAATATTTCAATAAGATTTTTCCTACCTTTACATTCATATATAATTCTCAAGACCTAGCGGCTCAAACAAAAGATGAAATAATATCTGGTATTAAATTTGCGGGTCAGAATTTCAAAACATACTCTACCGATATTAATAACGATGGAAAATCAGATTTATTAATTTTTTCAAGAGAGCCATATTATTGTGGAACCGGAGGTTGTCCTCTTTTTATATATCAAAATGTTGGAGATTCTAAATTTGTTCAAATAAACATAATAAGCCTTGTTCAATCCGTATATCTCTCGGATACTTATACTAATGGATTTAAAGATCTTATAATAGGTATTGGAGGGGGTGGAATTAGCGCACAGTTCGTTAAATTACAATACAATGGAGCGAGTTATCCCGAAAATCCAACTACTAGTGGTATCAAAGTAAGTAAATCTTCAGGACAACTAATTTTAGAATAAAATTAATTATGCAAAGGTTTTTAATAAAAGACACAGCAAAACATATTGGAGAGAAGGTAAAAGTGGCGGGGTGGGTGAATGTGAGGCGGGCCCATGGGAAGATTTTGTTTATTGACCTGCGGGACATGAGCGGCGTTTTGCAGTGCGTTTTTGTGCCCCAACACAAGGAAGTGTATGAGGCGGCCAATGAATTGAGGCCGGAGTGGGTGGTGCAAATGGAGGGGCAGGTGGTAAAAAGGCCTGAAAACATGGTTAACAAAAATATTGAAACGGGGCAGGTTGAGCTTTCAGTTGAAAGTTTGAAGGTGTTATCAAAGGCAAAAACCCTGCCTTTTGATGTTACTACCGACGGAAAAGAGGTAAATGAGGAAATTAGGATGAGGTATCGGTACCTGGACTTGAGGCGCGAAAGGATGAAAAATAATCTTATCACGCGCCACAAAGTGACCAATTTTGTAAGGGATTTTTTTACCAAAGAAGGTTTTGTTGAAATTGAAACTCCAACACTGACCAAATCAACTCCTGAAGGCGCTCGGGATTTTGTGGTGCCATCAAGATTACAGCCGGGAAATTTTTATGCTTTGCCCCAAAGTCCCCAGCAATACAAACAACTATTAATGATTGCCGGTTTTGAAAAATATTTCCAAATTGCTAGATGTCTTAGAGATGAAGATCCAAGAGGGGACCGCCAAACTGAACACACCCAAATTGACGTTGAAATGAGTTTTATTGAACAAGAAGATTTTATGGAACTTTATGAGCGAATGTTGATTAAGTTAGTTCAAATACTGTTTCCAGAAAAGAAAATTCAGAAAATTCCATTTCCTCGTTTGAGCTATCAAGATGCCATGGAAAAATATAATTCCGATAAGCCTGATTTAAGAGAAGATAAATCAGATCAAAATTTGTTGGCTTTTTGCTGGGTGATTGATTTTCCCTTTTTTTCCGCCGAAGGCGGATCCGCCTCTGGCGGAGAAAAAAAGAAGTGGACGTTTACCCACAATCCCTTTTCGGCTCCAAAACCAGAATTTATGAAAGATTTATTGGCTAAAAAAAATATAGAAAACATTTTAACAACCCAGTACGACATTGCGCTTAACGGTTGGGAAATTGGAGGGGGAAGCATCAGGAATAATAATCCAGAAGCTATTGAGGCGGTTTTTTCTATCATGGGATACAAAAAAGAAGAAATAAAAGAAAAATTCGGGCATATGATTGAGGCCTATACATTTGGCGCACCGCCGCACGGAGGCATTGGCTCTGGTATAGACCGCATCTTAGCCATTTTGCTCAACGAACCGAATATCAGAGAAGTTATTGCTTTTCCAAAAACAGGAGATGGAAGGGATTTGATGATGAATGCCCCAAGCGAAATTTATCCAAAACAGTTAAAAGAACTTCATATTAAAGTTGAAACCAAAAAGAAAACAGAGAAAAAATGACTCTTTTAACTTTCAATGTCATTAAAGTTTTGGGAATTTCGGCAATAGCTTCAGTTATTGCTTTTTTGTGGTCGCCTTATTTGATAGATTTTTTATACGAAAAAAAGCTCTGGAAAAAATCGGCCAGGACAAAAGCCATTAGCGGGGAAGACGCCGTAGTTTTCAACAGCCTCCACCAAGAAAGAGAAACAAAAGTTCCAAGAATGGGGGGCCTCTTAATTGTCATCACGGTTATTTTTTTAATTTTATTTTTCTCTTTTTTCCCCCTTTTATTTCCCAATTCCTGGTTGTCAAACCTTAACTTTCTATCAAGATCTCAAACCTGGCTTCCATTATTCACCCTCATTGCAACTTCCTTTGTTGGTCTTTTAGATGATATGTTAGTTGTATCGGGTGCCGGCAAATACATCGGCGGAGGAATATCTTTTAAAAAAAGGCTTTTGGTAGTTGCTCTGATTGGATTAATTGGAGGAATTTGGTTTTACTGGAAGTTGGGATGGGATATTATCAGTATTCCGCTGATCGGCCACTTTTCCATTGGAATTTTTTATGTGCCGCTTTTTATTTTGGTAATGATGGCCTGCTGGTCGGGAGGAATTATTGACGGATTAGACGGGCTGGCCGGCGGAGCTTTTGCCTCTATGTTTGGGGCATTTACCATTATCAGTTTTTCCCAGGGGAAAATTGATTTGGCAACCTTTTGCGCCGTAATTACGGGAACCTTATTTTCGTTTTTGTGGTTTAACATTCCTCCGGCCAGATTTTATATGTCAGAGGTTGGAATTTTAGGGCTGACCACAACTTTATCCGTTGTTGCATTTTTAACAGATTCGGTTTTGGTTTTGCCGATTATTGCGGGACTTTTGGTTATAGAAGTCGGCTCGGTAATAATTCAGCTTTTATCAAAAAAATTCCGCAAGAAAAAAATATTTTTATCAACGCCGATCCACCATCACTTCGAAGCCATCGGCTGGCCCGCCTACAAAGTCACCATGAGATTTTGGGTTGTAGGCATGATTCTTGCTATAATCGGAGTGGTAATAAGACTCCTCGGCTAATAAACATTCTGACATTCTCGAGAATTTCAGAATGTTCTAAATAACGTGAATTCAGAAACCAAACAGTGCCAAAACTGTAAAAATCAGTTCACCATTGAGCCCGATGATTTTAATTTCTACAAAAAAATGAAGGTCTCTCCTCCAACGTGGTGTCCGGAGTGCAGACTTATTCGGAGAATGGTTTGGAGGAATGAACGCGTTTTGCGTAGACGGGTTTGTAGTCTATGTGGTAAAAAAACAATATCAGTTTACCCCGAAGAGACAGATTTCCCGGTTTATTGCGTGTCTTGTTTTAAAAGTGATAATTGGGACCCATTAGATTACGGTCGTGAATATGATTTTTCCAGACCCTTTTTTGAACAATTTCAAGAGCTCTTTAAGGTTGTTCCTCGTCCGGCCATAGCTCAAAACGGAACAAACATAAATTCAGAATACGCAAATATTATTCAAGATGTTAAAAATGTTTATTTATCATGTTCAGTTATTTGGGGATCAGAAAATGTTTATTACTCTACTAATGTTACTAGTTGCAAAGATGTTTGGGATTCTTTTAATGTAACTGAAAGTGAAATTCTCTATGAGTGTATAGAATCTTTTAAAAACTATAACTGTGCTTTTGTTTATTGGTCTAAAAGTTGCGTCGATTCCAAATTTTTATTGGATTGTGTTGATTGTCAAAACTGTCTAGGTTGTGTCGGGCTCCGCAATAAAAGTTATTGTATTTTCAATCAACAATACAGTCGAGAAGATTATCAAGAAAAATTAAAAGAACTTAATCTTGGTAACTTTGAAAACCTACAAAGTTTTAACAAAAAATTCGAAGAATTTTCAAGAAAATTTCCGCGTCGTTTTTCACGAATGATACATTGTATAAATTCAACCGGTGATGATCTAAAAAATTCTCGTAACGCAAAGTTTTCTTTTAATTCTAGTGATTTGGAAAATGTAAAATATGCTTTCCGCTGTCCTAGCGTTAAAGATTCAATGGACGTAACTCACAAAGGTCCAGGTGAACTTTGTTACGAGCACGCTCTTGGCGGTTCAGATCCAGGCATTAATCTTATCGCCATTATTTACGGTATGCCAGCCCTGGATAGTGTTTCTTATAGCGATTATTGTGGTTTCTCATCAAATCTTTTCGGTTGCATCGGGTTAAAAAATAAACAATATTGTATTTTAAATAAACAGTACACTAAAGAAGAATACGAAGCGCTGGTTTCTAAAATCATTTCTCACATGAACGAAATGCCATACACAGATAAGAAAGGGAGAGTATATAAATATGGAGAATTCTTTCCACCAGAATTCTCGCCCTTTGGTTACAATGAAACCTATGCCAATGATTATTTTCCAAAAACTAAAGAGGAAATTGAAAAATTTGGAATGCAATGGAAAGAATTACCTAAAACTGATTATGTTGTGACAAAAAAAGCAGAGGAACTACCAAATGACATAAAAGATGTGACCAATGATATTACTAAGGAAATAATTAGTTGTGAAAGTACTGGTAGGCCATATAAAATTCTTTCGGAAGAGCTTTCATTCTATAGGCGTATGGATTTACCGCTTCCTCGTTTACATCCCGACGAACGTCAACGACTTCGTTTTTTAAAAAGAAACCTAATCAAACTTTGGCACAGAAAATGTACCTGTTCAGGAGCAAAGTCAGAAAACGGAGTATATCAAAACACAATTCAACACTTTCACGGCGAGAACCAATGTCCCAATGAATTTGAGACCTCGTATGCCCCAGATAGGCTAGAGATTGTTTACTGCGAACAGTGCTATCAAGCGGAGGTGGTTTAAATTGAATATTTAGTGTTTTTAAGGTAATATTTATGTTATTGAGGTCATTATGGAAAACGAACCATCTCATAGAGAGCCGGAAGAAATAAAAGAGCCAAAGGAAAGACTTGAAGACAAATTTGTTGTGTCGGAAAAAACTGTTGCCAGCGAAAGGCACCCGGAAACAAACGAAGACGCATTTTTTTCTGACAAGGAAAATTTATTTTTTGGATTGTTTGACGGAATAGGGGGTCATATAGGAGGAGAAATCGCTTCAAATTCAGCTAAAGATTTTATTGGACAAAAAGCAAAAGAGTTTAATGGGCTTTCTTTGGACCAGGCTAAAGAAAAAATGAGGGAAATTTTGACGATGGCCAGTGAAGAAATACGAAAAAAGACAAAAACAGAGTCTGCGCTTTCCGGAATGGGTACAACCGCATCACTGGTAAAATTTTTAGAAGAAGTTCCAAATAAAGTTCAGGTCGTTATTGGAAATATTGGAGACAGCCGAGTTTACCTTTTTGGATCAGCCAGGAAAAAACTAAAGCAAGTTACCATTGACGACGGGCCAGCCTACTATTTTACCGGAGACGAAAAAAAATTAAGAAAAATCCAGGACGAACTTAATAATGTTTTAAGTTTAAAAGAAATAAAAGGGAAGAAAGCCGGGTTCAGTGAAGGTAAAAGGCGAATCTGTTTTGAGATGAGGAGCACCATTATTGAGTATCTGGGCACCACGACAATTAAACCGCATGTTTTTTCAATTGATATTAAAAAGGGAGACAAAATTATTATTATGTCTGATGGCGTTCCGGATAATCTGACCGATAAAGAAATGGAAAAGATTTTGAAAAATGGCGAGGGAGAAGAAGAACTCATTCAAGCGGCGATACATCGCAGCCACGAAAAAGATCCTGATAACCCATCAAAAAAGCATCTAAGGGCCAAGATGGACGATATGAGCGTCATTTTAGTTCAATATGGAAAATAATAAATTAGTAAAATATATTTTGGCTGCGGGATTGGCAGTGGTTGTTTTTGGTTTTGGCTTTATGGCTGGAAAAAGCCAGGTTATTTGCAGGGCCTGTAAGCCAGAAACCATTGATTTTTCCCTTTTTTGGGACGCTTACAACAAGTTAGGCCAAAACTTTATTGATCCAAGTAAAATAAGCGACCAAAAAATTACTTACGGCGCCATTTCTGGAATGACCAACAGCCTCGGGGATCCTTACACAGAATTTTTTGATCCATCCCAGGCAAAAATGTTTCAACAGAGTTTGGCCGGATCTTTTGAGGGGATTGGAGTTGAGGTTGGTATTAAAAAGGGCCAGTTGACGGTCATTGCCCCCTTAAAAGGTTCTCCGGGCGAAAAAGCGGGATTAAAATCAGGGGATCAGATTGTAAAAATAAACGGAAAAAGCGCTTCAGATATGTCTTTGGAAGAAGCGGTCAACGCCATTCGCGGCAAGAGAGGCACGCAGGTTATTTTGACTATTTTTAGAGATGGATTTGACCAGCCAAAGGACTTTAAAATTACCAGAGAAGTGATTAAAATTAATTCAATAGACTGGGAGTTAAAAGAAGGGGACATAGCTTACATAAATATTCACCAATTTAATCAGCCGTTGTCGGGTGACTTTAAAAAAGTGGCTTTTGAGATATTAAAAAGCCCTGCTAAAAAAATAGTTTTGGATTTGCGGGACAATCCCGGGGGTTATCTTGAAGTTGCCCAGGATGTTTCCGGTTGGTTTTTAAAAAGCGGGCAAGTAGTTACTATTGAAGATTTTGGGAAAGACAAGGGCCAACAGCAATTTAAGGCAGAGGGAAACGCCGCTTTTGCAGATTACCCGATGGTAGTTTTGATGAATAAAGGCTCGGCATCGGCTTCGGAAATTTTAGCTGGAGCCTTAAGGGATAATAGAAATGTAAAGCTAATAGGAGAAAAATCTTTTGGCAAAGGCTCGGTTCAGCAGGTTTTTGATTTGCAAGACGGAAAATCTTTTTTGAAAATAACCATTGCCAAGTGGCTTACACCCAAGGGAAACTCAATTTCTGAAGTCGGCTTGGACCCAGATGTAAAAGTTGAGTTAACCGACAGCGACATTGCGTCAAATAAAGATTCGCAGTTGGATAAAGCTATTGAAATTATTAAGGGGTTGAAGTAAAATAAGTTTTAGTTAAATTTGAAATCAAAACTTACAATATGAAAGTGATTCTTCTAGAAGATATTGAAAATATTGGAAAAAAGTATGAAGTCAAGGAAGTTAAATCTGGTTATGCCAGGAACTTTTTGATGCCTAAAAATTTGGTAAAGCCCGCAACTAAGAAAAATTTAAAGTGGCTTCAGGAACAAAAAGAAGTTTTGGTAAAACAAGCCGAAGAAAATCTAAAAGAAGTTCAGGAATTGGCATCAAAAATCGAAGGCATTGAAGTCCCAATTTCAGTTAAAGTTGGTCCAGAAGGCCAGCTTTTTGAGTCAATAAATTCTACAAGGATATTCGAAAAACTCAAAGAGATGGGATTTGAAGTCAAAAAATCGCAAATCAATTTGGAAAAACCAATAAAGGAGCTCGGCGAATTTCCGGTAAAAATTAATTTGGAGCATAATTTAGAGGCAGAAATAACAGTAATTGTGACGGAAGAACCTGTTTTGGAAGATAAATTATAAAATAATATGAAATATATTTTTGTTGCAGGCGGAGTAATGTCGGGAATTGGCAAGGGGATCGCTTCTTCATCAATCGCCCTCATTTTAAAGTCCAAAGGCTACCAGGTTACGGCGCTCAAGATTGACCCCTACATCAATGTTGATGCGGGTACCATGAACCCCACCGAACACGGCGAGGTTTTTGTTTTAGATGACGGATACGAAACCGATCAAGATATGGGTAACTACGAAAGATTTTTAGATCAGGACCTTCCGTCTATTAACTACATGACGACCGGCCGGGTATACCAAGAAATTATCAAACGGGAAAGAAATTTAGAATATAAAGGCAAAAATGTGGAAGTGGTGCCCGATGTGCCTTTAGAAGTTATCAGGCGAATTAACGAAGCTGGAGAAAAAGCAAAAGCAGACGCTGTCATCGTTGAAATTGGCGGCACCATTGGCGAGTATCAGAATATTATTTTTTTGGAAGCGGCCCGCATGGTAAAACAGCAAAATCCCAACGACGTAGCCATTGTCATGCTCTCGTACGTGCCCATTCCAAACAACATCGGCGAAATGAAGACCAAGCCCACCCAGTATGCCAGCAGAGAACTTAATTCAGCGGGACTGCAAGCAGATGTTATTTTAGCCCGTGCTTTGGTCTCCTTGGACGAAAAGAGGAAGGAAAAAATTGCTACGTTTTGTAATATTCTGCCCGAGCGCGTTATCTCTGCCCCCGACGTTGAAAGCATCTATGAGGTGCCGCTTAATTTTGAAAAAGATGAATTGGGGAATATTCTTTGTGATGTGCTATCGCTCAAACACCAAAAAACTGATCTTAAAAAATGGCAAGAATTTGTCCAAAAAATAAAAAACGGACCAAGAAAATTAAATATTGCCATTGTTGGAAAATATTTCATGTCGGGGGATTATGTCCTTTCAGATGTCTATATTTCAGTTATTGAGTCGCTAAAACATGCCGCCACCGCCAACAATGTCGGAATAAAAATGGCTTACTTGGACTCTGAAGAGTATGAAAAAGATCCTAAAAAGTTAGAAGAATTGAGATCGTACGACGGAGTTTTGGTGCCTGGGGGATTTGGGAGCAGGGGAGTAGAGGGAATTATTTCAGCCATTCAATTTGTTCGCCAAAACAAAATACCTTATTTTGGTTTGTGTTATGGCATGCAATTGATGGTGATAGAGTATGCCAGAAATGTAGCCAAGATTCCCGACGCCCATACCGCCGAAATAAAACCAGAGGCCAGAAACACCGTCATTGACCTCATGCCAGAGCAAAAAGAAAAAATTGCCCGGGGCGAATATGGCGGAACCATGAGGCTCGGAGCCTATCCCTGTAAACTGCGCCATGATACCATTGCCAGAGAAGCCTATGGAAATGCAGAAGAAGTGAGTGAACGTCACCGACATCGTTATGAGGTCAATTTAAATTCGGTTATTAAGCTTACGGAGGCCGGGTTGAAATTTTCTGGAGTTTCTCCAGACCATAAGCTCATGGAAATTGCCGAACTGCCACGAGAAACACATCCTTTTATGCTGGGTACCCAGTTTCACCCTGAATTTAAGTCACGGCCACTAAAGCCTCACCCTTTATTTTTTGAATTTATAAAAGCAGCAACCAAAAACTGAGGCCAACGCCTCAGTTTTTGATTACGAAGTTAAAAATTATTTTACGTGAACAACTTTTGCCTGCCTCGTTGACCCGTCAAACAGCTTTTTTAATTTTGAGGTAAAGAAAACAACACCGTCTTTTACTGCATAAATAGTGTCGTCAGATCCTTTTTTAACATTTTTACCAGGCAAATATTTAGTGCCTCTCTGACGTATAATAATCATTCCGGTTTTGACATTTTGCCCAGCAAAAACTTTTACTCCAAGTCTCTTGGATGCAGAATCTCTCCCTAATCTTGATGAACCTGCTGATTTAGATGTGGCCATGATTTTCTATACGAATTACGAATTTTTTACAAATTTACGAAAACGTTTTCGTATGTTCGTAAGTTTTCGTATTTCGTAGCTAAGTTTATCAAACTATATTGAATTTGTCAAAAATTAAGGTATAATTAGCTTTATGGAAAACATTCCGCAACACATCGTTTTATTTCCCGATGGAAACCGGCGCTGGGCCAAAGAAAAAGGTTTAAACTCCTTTGAGGGTCACAAACTGGGATATAAAAATCTTATTGATTTTGCCGGTTGGTGCAAAGAGAGGGGAGTCAAAGTTCTCACGGCTTTTGGATTTTCAACCGAAAACTGGAATCGATCAAAAGAAGAAGTGAATTATTTAATGCAATTACTGGAGTCAGGATTATTAGAATCATTGGAAAAATTCCAAAAAGATGGGGTAAAAGTAAAAATAATAGGCCAAAAGGAAAGGTTACCTAAATCCGCACAAGAAACAATTATTAAGGTTGAAAAAGAAACTGAAAATAATAAAAACCTGCAGTTGAACCTTGCGGTGAGCTATGGTGGCAAATGGGATATTGTAAACGCAGCAAAAAAAATAATCAAAGAGGGGATTGATGAAAAAAATATCACCGAAGAAATTTTTGAAAATCATTTATCAACTGCTGGCCTGCCTAGTCCAGATTTAATTATACGGCCTGGGGGGCAGATGAGATTATCAAATTTTATTTTGTGGCAGGCGGCTTACTCGGAATTGTATTTTTCTCCAAAAATGTGGCCGGATTTTAAGGAGCAGGATTTAGACGCCGCTTTGCAAGAATTTGATACCCGAACCCGACGCTTTGGGTATTGACAAGAAGTAGGTATTTGTGATAAAATAAGCGATTCTTTCTGGTGAAAGAGTACGCCGTTTTAGGCGTTGGTTCTTTGACTTTTGTTAGGGGAAACAAGCAATGGCTAGCAAGAACTCGTACCGGCTCTCTTTTGAACAGTTGGAAGCCCGTAACCTGCCGGCAGGAGGGTTCATGTCCTCTTTGGTGGCGGTGGCAATGCCAGAGATACAGGTAAACAACCTGCCCATGGCAACCCAAGGCATTCTGCCCGGCGCCTCAAACAAGGTACTGACCGACATGGTTTTGAGCACGGGGCGGCGGCAATATGCCCGCCTGGAGGAAATGCTTTTCCTGCCCGCTTATGGAAGCGAGCCGTTGGCCCAAAACACACGGCAATTCACCCTGCGCGCGGATCTGAACGGTAAGCCCCAAGATGGTTGCGAAGCCGTCATCGGCTACGCTCAAGCGGATCCCGGAACCGACATCCTGGACTTCACCGTTTTCCGGCCAACGTGGATCCGCCAAAAACCCCTGCACATGCAGGTGGTTGCGGATTTTCAAAGTTATCTGTCGGGCGATGCCATTGGCTTGGAATTGGCACTGGCGGTGTTCCGCAATTTGCGGAACCAGCCGGTTGACGATTCCAACGTGTTCTACACCGGAGCAGATCCGGTGCTCCACACTATGGAAAACGCTGTGTTTTCTGTGTACCAGCTGCAGATGAATTCTGCGGCTAACGTTTTGGCGGGAAGCAAAAACATTCCGCTGATCCAGTTTGGCGCATGGGAAAACAACGCAATTCCGGGAACTGTGGCGTTTACCGCACTGCAAGGAAACTTGCAGCTGGCGGGAAACTACACGCTGGTGCACAAAAACTGGCAGGGAGTTGTTGACAGCACGTTCAAGGGAGCGGTGTCTGGCAACGAACTTTCATTCAGTTTTGGCGCCAATTTTCCCAATACCGGCGGCACCTTTGAGGTTGATGGCGACATTTCCAGCAACACTTCGGGTGTGTTCCAGCTGGGGTTCTTGGCAAGCAGCATGAACGCAACGAATGCCACAACCGGCATTTCGTTGCGGGGGCTCATGGTGAATGGAGTGGGCGAAGGCCAGGTACAAATCCGGCAATCACCCGACTTTGCAACCACCTACACGATTGTTGTGCCGGCAGCCAGCGGTTTGCTTACTGCCGAGACCGATGGAACGTCTCCGGTCAACATGGCAGTGGCAGGAGGCCAGCAAGTAACTGCGGCAAAGTTCAAGCTTACCGCCACCGGCGATTCGTTCACGGTCACTCAAGCAGTGTTTACGGTTGCGCCTTCGGCGGCTTCCGTAATCATCAGTGTAACGCTGTGGGATGGTTCAATTAAACTGGAAACCCAGCCGTTCGATCCCGCCCACGGCAACTTTTCCTTCACCGGTCTAAGCGTTCCGGTCGCCGCCAACAGCACGAAGGTACTTGTGGTGAGCCTGGACCTGGTAACGCCTTACACGGACGGCAATATTGTTACCACTGGCGTTAATGCCAAGGTGACAATGACTTCGCTGACAGCTCTCAATAGTGTGGGCATCAGTGGTACGCAAACCGTCAATGCCTCTGGCAATAACGTGTACGTGTACAAATCGTTGCCAACGTTTACGGTTTCCAGTCTTCCCGCAGGCCAAGGGTTGAACCTTTCGTCTGGCGCAACTACGAGCTTGTATAAGTTCAATGTTACCGCCGACGCGAAGGGTCTTGTCTCGCTCAAGCAAATCCAGTTCGGTTATGTCATCACCATAACAGGAGGAAATCATAGTCCTTCCCTGGACAACTTCAAGCTTTTCAGGGGAACAACGGATATCACGAGCACGGTGCGCTTCCAAATGCTTTCCGGGCGCGTGGTTGTGACGTTCACAGCAGAAGAAGCGATTCCGCCGGGGCAATCGTACGACTACACGCTCAAAGCAACTCCTCACGGATTTGCCACGGGCGACTCAGTCTTTACCATGCTTCCGGGAGATTCATCTCCATTTGCGGGAATCTCTTCCTCGACAGGTGGATACTTGGCAGGAGCTTCCATTGACGCAATTCTGGCGCTGGCAACCCAGTCCGGCCAAACGTCTGGAACTGTGGCCAACGTAATTTGGTCGGACAATTCGGCCAATATCCACAACGATACCGTCGGAGCGTCTTCGTCAGATTGGTTCAACGGTTATTTGGTCAACAACTTGCCGTTGGACGTAATCGGCGTTACCGCCCAGTAAAAAACCAAGGCCTCGTTCTCACTTATGTGGGGACGAGGCTCTTTTATTTTATAAAACAGATCATTTGCATGTTTTTTTAAAGTAGGGGATTACGATTTCAAATTTTTGCCGCTGTGGAATTGCTTGTGAACATCTCTCAAGCGCTTGTTGGTGACGTGGGTGTATATTTGGGTCGTAACAATATTTTTGTGGCCCAAAAATTCTTGGATGGTCCTCAAATCAACGCCTTGGGTCAGCAGGTCGGTTGCGTACGAGTGCCGTAGGGTGTGGGGCGTTGTAAAAAGGGGAATGCCGGCCAGCATGGCATACTTTTTGACGATCCTTTCAACCGAACGAGTGGTAAGGCGGGCGCTGTCGCCATCGCTATCCCTAAAATTAATAAATAAAGCCTTTTCTTTTGAATTGTGGAGCGACATATACTTTTTAATCCATCCCAAAGCCCGCTCGGAAAAATAAACGGTTCTCGGGTTGCCTCCCTTGCCGATAATCCCCAACTCAAAATCTTTTTTATCTTTTATATTGGCAAACTGGTCTTTGTTGAGCGAAGTAAGTTCGGCAATCCGAAGGCCGGTTGAAAATAAAGTTTCCAAAATGGCCCTATCCCTGATGCCAATGCTGGTTTTGGGTTCAGCAGCCAACAAAAGCTTCTCAATTTGCTCTAAATTAAGGAATTTTATGCTTTTTTCGCTTTTATTGCCCTTGGGAAGGGCGATTTTGTCCGGAGGGAGCGCAACTATGTCTTTAGCAACAAAATAGCCCAAAAACGCCCTTAAAGCGATTAAATAGTAGTTTTGGGTGCTTTTTTTAAGGAAAGAACCGTTTGGGTTTTTGTGCCTTGAAAGGTAGAGCCGGTACTCCCAGATATGGTCAGCGGTAAGCTGGTGGGGGAGCAGACCCCCGAGGCCCTTGGATTTTAACCAGTCAGAAAATTTTTTCAGGTACTGCCGATAATTTTTTTGAGTATTGTCCCTCAAACCCTTTTCAACTTCGCAGTAGTCAATGAAGTCGGGGATGTGGGATATGAGCGGTTTATTGGCTTTGTCCATAGTATTATAATGTCGTAAAATGTAGGTAAAGCGACGTTATATACATGATATCCTGTAAATCTAAAGATTACAACTGGCTGGGTTCAAACCCAAGGCTTCCAGTACTTTCTTGGCCAAGTATTTTTTAAATGTATCAAAAGAATTTTTCTCCACATTATTTTTTTCAGCATCAACTTTATTTTTCAGATCCTCTTTTTTGCCCCAAAGCCCTGCCGCTCCCCTATTGATGCCGGGGTAGAGGTTTGTGTTGAGCCAATCCTTGGTTTTTGCCACATACGGCCCGACTTTTTTAAATAATGGGGAACTGACAGCCAACTTTCTAAAATACGGCTGCTGACTCAAAAACACCACTGCAAGTATCACGAATACTATTATTACATTTTTTACAATAACACCTATTTCCATTTTCTAATTATAGCATTTTTTAGCAAAAAAAAAGCCCCGGACATTCGTTTTCACGAACCCGTTGGGCTTACTTACATGCGCTACAGTCCAGCGCAACAAACAGCAATCACCTCCTCGTAACCATTGCTTGCTGTGCTTTTTGCACCGTCTCTGGATATAGCTCAATGAATCTACAGAGCTGTATCCTTGGGATTCGTATTTCCCCATCCGGAAGGCGGTAACCACGCAGACAATGGTTATGGAACCAGTCCTCAATCGTAGCAGCAGAAACCTTACAAGCTTTCGCTGCTTCTTCAACGGTGAAGACTTTCATCATTATCTATTCCCTTTCTTTTCCTCTGGCGAAAATGCCGTTTTCCCGGTAGTTCCTGAGCGTCTTTGCCCAAGATCTGACATCTTCTTCGTCTTCCGCCAGCACGTGCCATCGGACTTTCCAAATTCTCTCCAACCGATCAGCTTCGTCTGCCGCGGCCACAACGTCGTCACGATAAGGGAGCGCAAGCCCCCAAATCCTTCCTCTTTGTCCGGCGTTCAACTTTGCGACATCATCACGATCGGGAACAATTCGGTAACGCATCACGATCTCCTTTTCGTAAGTGTTTCATGGACTTTCCCGTAAAATGGGTTCAAAACTTTTTTTAAGCTCATTTTACGGGAAGTCCTGTATCAAGGTGCTATGTTGCCTTAATCATACATCTAAAGTAATAACTTGTCAATAGCTGATTGGATTCGCTCCAATGTTTTCTCTTTCCCTAAAATGTCGGCGATTTCAAAGGGGCTGGCGGAGGCTTTCTTACCAGATAGGGCAACCCTCAAGGGCCAAAGCAGGTATCCCCTGTTTTTAGCCAGATAGTTTTTTTCTTTATTAAAATTTTCGGCCTCGGCCAACAGTTTTTCTTCAATGGCTTTCAAATTCCACTTGGCTATCTTTGATAACACTTTTTTTGAGTGCTCCAGCGACTCTTTTACCTCCCCACCCCCCATCTTCTGCCAACGCAAGAGGTTTTTATCATATTCTAATTTTTCTTTGAAGAAAAAGTCGGTCAGCTCGGTGACATCAGAAAGTTTTTTTAACCTGGCTTGATAAGCTTTGATTATTTTTTGCAGCGTTTTTACCGGAAACTTTTCGTGGCCCGGGGCAAAGTAAGGCAAACAAAGCTTGGTGAGGCTTTCAATCGGCTTTTGGCGAATATATAATCCATTTATGTGATCTAGTCTTTGGATATTGAATATTGCGCCGCCTTTTTGGACTTTTTCCATGGAAAATTCCTTAACTAATTCTTTTAAAGAAAAAATTTCTTTTTCGGTGCCCGGATTCCAACCCAGCAAAACCATAAAGTTAACAAGCGCCTCGGGTAAATATCCCTGGTTGTGATAATCCTTTAGTGCTACATCACCGTGGCGTTTGGAAAGCTTGCTTCGGTCTGGGTTGAGCAATAATGGCAAGTGGGCATAGGTTGGCGTGTTAAAACTCAGAGCTTCTTGCAATAAAATTTGCCGAGGAGTATTTGATAAATGCTCTTCCCCTCGTATGACGTGGCTGATGTTCATTTCAAAGTCGTCAACGACGACTGTAAAATGATACAACGGCGAATCTAGATTTTTTGCAATGACAATATCTCCCAAAAGACCCGCATCAAACTCCACGTTTCCCCTTATTAAATCCTGGAATTTTACCCTTTTTTCTGAAACCTTAAACCTGATGACCGACGACTTCTCCTCCCTTTGATTTTTTTCAACGGTTTCCGTTGGAAGGTTGCGGCACTTACCATTGTATTTTGGAGCTAATCCCCTACTCATCTGATCCTGCCTCTTGGCCTCCAATTCTTCTTGGCTACAAAAACAGTAATAAGCCTTATTTTCTTGTAAAAGTTTTTCCAAATAATTTTTATAAGCATCCAACTTTTGAGATTGCTTGTAAGGCCCGAATTTTCCTCCAATGTCCGGTCCTTCATCCCAATCAATCCCCAACCATGTTAATTCGTCAATGATTTCCTGAACCCATTTCAATTCAGACCTCTCCTTGTCGGTATCTTCAATCCTTAAAATAAAATCCCCACCATTTTTCTTGGCAAAGAGGTAGTTAAACAGCGCCGTCCTTACTCCGCCGATGTGTAGAGGCCCGGTCGGTGACGGCGCAAACCGCACCCGGACTTGCCTCGCCAAAGGCGTGGCTTTTACTAAAGTTTTTTTGGACTTATTTATCATTTTTGAAATTTAATATTTCTTTTGTGATTAACTCTGCGGCGTTGGGTTTTGAAAAATTTAAAGCGGCTTTTTCCATTTTTTCTTTTTTTGAAAAAGCGCTTTCTACTTCTCCTAAAAATAAATTTGGAGATAGGTTATCCTGTTCTAAAACAATCGCGGCTCCGCTTTCAGCATACTGATAAGCATTTTTTGACTGGTGGTTTCCGGCAGCTGACGGCAGTGGAATCAAGATACTCGGCTTCCCTACTGCCGCTATCTCAAAAATGGACCCCGATCCAGCCCTTGAAATTACCAAATCGGCCGCGGCATAGGCGTTTTTTAATTCTACCTCATTTAAGGTTGGATATAAATGGTAATATTTTTCTAAGTCCTGGCCAAAAACAACTTCTGACTCCAATTTGATTTTTTTATAATTTTTTAGGCCGGCAACATGAATTATTTCATATTTTTCCAAAAGATTATTTAAAATAACCATAATAAATTCATTTATCGCCATTGCCCCTTGCGACCCGCCCATAATTAAAATCACCGGTTTTTCCAAAGTTAAGTTAAAAATTTTCTTTGCCTCTTCAATACTGCCGTTTAATAATTCTTTTCTTGTCGGATTTCCAACTAAAATTGAATTTTCAAAGCCTTCGGTTTTTTCAAAGGAAAAGGAAACAAAAACCTTTTTGGCCCATTTGGAAACTATTTTATTAGAAAGGCCGGGGACGCTGTCTGACTCGTGCAAAAAAACAGAAATCCTAAAAATTCTTGCAGCCCAACAAACAACCAAAGAACCCGATCCCCCTTTAGAAAAAACTAAATTTGGCCTGATAACCAAAATCCAAAAAAAGCCCTGTAAAAATCCAATCGGTATTCCAAATAAAACATCCGTTATGTTCCAAAAAGAAAAATATCTCCTTATTTTTCCCGATAGTATCGAGTGAATTTTAAAATTTTCTTGCGCTAACAAAAAACCGCCCTGTTCATCCTTTGGCCCAAGGTAATATAACTTTATGCCATCTTTGCCTTTTAGTTCCCTACCAATGGCGATTATGGGCATTAAATGACCGCCCGTTCCCCCACCTGTGAATAGAATCTTCATGAATTATGAATTAAGAATTACGAATTATGATTTATCTTAACAAAATAGATTCCTTACCAAAAGCCTTGACAAGATTGCTTTATAGATTTATGATTATAGCATAGCAGTGGAGTGGTTCGAACGGGCGAGTTCGAAGGCAATAACAGCCTTGTAGCCCACCACTCCATTGCTTGTTCAAAGTCAAGGAGAGATTTATGGCTCGCCCAAATAAGGGAAACATGCACAAAAAACTGCTTGCGGAAGCGCAGGAAGCGCTTGAGCAGCGGCGCAATGAAGAAACAATGCTTAGACTATTTGTGGACGATGTCATGGATGACTACGAGGGATGTGAATTGAGTGAAGAGGAGCTACACCAGGCAGCTAGGGACCGCATGAAGGCCGACAGAGAAGTCTCAGACGATCCCTATTTTTATCTGGATGAAATTAACTTCTGGTAACATTTTCTCTCCGCCAATTTTGGCCCAACGGGTTCGTGAAAACGAATGTCTGGGGCTTTTTTTTAGTTATAAGTTTTTGGTTTCAAGTTTTAAGTTTCAAGACATCAGCCGTTTTTAGAGATGTTCAACAATATTCCGATGGCGGCGGTTTCGGCGATTAAATGGGAGCCGCCATAGCTGAAAAATGGCAGAGGGATTCCGCTCAAAGGAAATAATCCTGTTATTGATGCAATGTTAAAAAAAGCTTGAAAAACTATCCAAGTGGTAATTCCCATGGCCGTGAATTTGGAAAACCTATCGGTTGAAGCGTTGGCAATTTTAAATCCCTGCCACAAAAAGAGTAAAAATAAGATAATTAAGATTGAGGTGCCGATAATTCCGGTTTCTTCGCCCAGCACCGCAAAAACCGAGTCAGACATCGCCTGGGGCAAGTAGCCAAATTTTTGGGTGGACATTCCCAGGCCCTTTCCCCACCAGCCGCCAGAGCCCAGAGCTATCAACGATTGTTTTAATTGTAGTCCTTTGCCAAGCGGATCAGACTCTGGGTGCAAAAGCGTTAAAAATCGTTGAAATCGGTATGGCTCAATTAAAACAAATAAAGCTGCGCTTAAAAATCCTATGACAACGGTAAAAATAGAATGCCACCAAGATGAGCCGGCCACAAAATACATAACAACTAAAGTTATGGCTATAATGCCCAAGGTACTGATATCTTTTTGCAAATATAAAATTACCGATAACAAAGCCAGCAACAACAAAAATGGCAAAAACGTCCTGGTAAGGCTGTGATACCCTCTTTTTATAAGCCCCACCACTCCCCTTCTTTGATTTTCGGAAAATTTATTTGAGAGCCAATAGGCTAGATAAAGTATGGCCGTAATTTTTAAAAATTCTGAAGGCTGAAAGGTGTTATTGCCGATGCTAATCCATCTTTTTGCCCCCCAAAACTTAGTTCCAAAATAAGGCAGAAAAACAAATGCTAAAAGCAGTAAATTAATTAAAAAAAGCCACGGCGCTATCTTTTTTAAAAAAGGCAGGGGTAGCTTTAAAAATATGAGGGCTAAAACCAGTCCGATGGCCAGGGCAACGAGCTGGTGGAATAAGTAGTAGGTAGTGTTGCCGAAAAATTTTAGGGATTCTGATGCCGAAAGGGTCGCCAAAAAAAACATCCCACAGGCGATCAGGGCCAAGGATAAAAATAAAAATGGGTAGTTAAGGCGACTTTTTACCATGTAGTTTCTTCACAAAATATTTGAATTGACTCCCCTTTTCTTCAAAATTTTTCCACAGGGAGTAGCTCGGCGAGGCCCCAGATAATAAACAAACACTTCCCTTTTTTGTATTTTTATATGCAAACCTAACCGCTTCCTCCATGCTTTTAGTGCTTAAAATATTAAATCCTGCTTTTGACTTTAATATTTTTTTGCCGCTGTCAGGAAAAAGGACCACATTCCTTATCTTATATTTTCTTAGCGCTTTTTCCAAATTTTTAAAATCATATCCCCTGTCTTCTCCGCCAAGCAAAATCGTATCAATATTTTTAAGAGACTTAATAGCCAATATTGAGGATTCGGGATTTGTTGAACTTGCGTCGTTATAAAATTCAATTCCCTTAAATTTACCGACAAATTCTAATCTATTTGGCAGGGGCTTAAAATTTTTAATCGCTTTTTTAATAGCGGCGTCAGAAATATTAAGTATTTTGGCAAAGGCGATAGCAGCTTTTATATTGTTTTGATTGTGTTCTCCAATTAACTTTGTTTCAATGTTATTTAAATTTATTTTGTTGAATTGAATTGCCTTCCCTTGATAATCTTTCAACCAACTTTTGACTATTTTAACTTGAGAATTGTAAATAAAATAATTTTGGGAGTTTTGGAAATTAATTATGTTTTTCTTAGCTTGGTAATAATTTTTAATGCCGCCGTGATAATCCATATGCTCTGGAAATAAATTAGTCAAAACAGCAATATCTGGAGAAAATTTTAGATCATCTAATTGGTAGCTTGAAAGTTCTAATGCATAGATTTTAGATTTTAGGTTTTGGGTTTTAGTCAATGATTCTAGCATCGGGTTTCCAATATTACCCAATAACTCAACTTTTTTACCAGCCATTTTTAGTATTTCATAAATTAAGGAAAAGGTTGTACTTTTGCCCTTGCTTCCAGTAACTCCGATTATCAAATTTTTTCCAAGAACTTTTGAAAAAAATATGTTAGTGGCCGTAGTGTATGGTATTTTTATTAATTCTTTTTTAATTCCGGGCGTTTTAACTGCTATGTCAAATTTATCCTGACCTTTTAAGTAATTTTTGCCCCGCTCTGCATCGGCAATTCCAATTTTTAGTTTTGGATAATACTTTTTGAGGAATTTTTGGGTTGCCCTACCCTCTTTGCCATATCCCAGGATCAAGGCGCTTTCTATTCCCAAAAATCTAAACTGCTCTAGAACATTACTTTCCTTTTGGGTTTTAAAGACATCTTTAAAGTATTTTACTTTTTTACCTAATTGCTTAACGATAAAATCATTTTTAAATTTATTTTTAGATAAATACATTGCCGTTTGCGCCTCTTCAAAGGTTCCGACACAATCAAAGGGTTTTATTTTTCCAAAACCCAATATATCTTTGAATAAAGGCAATAAATCCTTTTCTCCATATAAATTTTTGCCGAAAATTTTTACCAATTCCTTTTTAGATAAAAACGCCGACAACAAAGTAAAAACAAAAACGCATTTTGGGCATTCCCCGCACCAGCCCGCAAAGCTGCGCTTAGCGTTGCTGGCGGGCCACAATCCCCCACTAGCTTTCCTCACCGATGAAAAGTTACGGTTGCAGCTTGAAAAAATGGAGAAATATTTTTTGCCGATCTCTGAGAATAACTTTACGATTCTTATTTCATAGAAGGGTCGCAGCAGGGAAAAATAAACAATGTCGGGGCTGATGAAGTCTTTGACGTACTCCTGGAAAAGTCTTTCAAACTCAAATGACTTTGACCACTGGTGGTTGATGGCCTGCCCCCGGTAGGTTATGTTCCCAAAGTTGCTGCTGTACTCGTTTGAAACAATGACATAAGAATGCCGGTACAAAACGGCCGCAAAAACTCCCAAAAAGGCATATATGGCCGAGATTGGCACGTGGCCCGAGTACTGGTGATCCTGGTAAACCTGCCAATTCAAAAACCGTTGTATGGCAATATTCTTTGCGCCGATTTTTTCGACAATCCCATCAATTAAATCTGATTTTTTACCGGTATGAACTGAAAAAGCCGTCACATCAACGTTGTTTTGTTTTAACAGCTCGGCCGAAACAATTGAGTCCTTTCCTCCTCCGACGCCGACCAGGCAGCGGTCATTTTTTTCTAATGCAACAGGGCGGTTTTCAACCCCTTTTTTGAAAGGAAATTTTGGGGAGATCTTTGGATCCAAGTTATTTTTATAAAAAAATTCTCCCAATCCTTTTTTATAGACTGCGTTCCAAAAATTAGCTTCCTTTTTTGACAACTGGTACGGCAATACTACTTTTGGCGGACAATAAAACTTGTAGTAACTGATACCCAATATGATGTGGAGGCTTTTGAGCAAGGTATCCACCAACTCTTTGTTATCATAGTCGGGAGCGCTCGGTAACAGAATCGTTTCGGTAAAAAATAGTGAGTCTTTGCCTTCAAACTCTGTTTTGTAATTAAAAACAACCCGCTTTTTGGCTGGCTCAAACTTGTAAGATGTAAATTCAAAAACCGTTGCTTTTGACATTGCCATGGATATTGGAATTATAGCAAAAATTCACCATTTTGCAAAAAAAACCCATGAAAAATCATCCTGATCTTTCATGGGGATATATTCCAGACACCAAAGGCCTAAAGTTACTTGCGGAGGCCCGCAAACCACCAGCGGTCACCCCAGTCGTCGTCGCTGCGAACGATGTACACTTCTGGCCCGCTACTACCCCAGTGGTAGAACGTGACATAACACAACTTGCTATCGGCATCCTTCCAGTAGCTACCGTTGGGATGTTCGTCGGCAAAACTGGGGTCGTCTTCGTTGACGGCGGCCAGAGAATAGGGGTCGGCGGGCTTGAGGCCCACGAACTCGAACTCTTTCTCCAGGCTTTCGTCACTCATGAGGCCGTTCTTGTCGTAGGCCTCGGGACGAGGTTTGAAGAAGACGACTTCCGTCTCTTCACTCTCACCTCGAGGCATGGCGTCCACGACTGTTTGATCGGTGTACTGCCGGTAACCCGTAGCGTTCAGCGCCTCCTGCGGCGTGCGGGCGCGATTGACTCTGACGGTGCGAACGATCATATTGCTGACGGTTTCTACCATGGCGTCGTTCCTTTCTTTGAAGTGTGGTAACCTTAGCCAAAGGACATCAAAAGAACTATTTCCTTTCTAACTATATCACTAATACTATCTATTGTCAAACATAAACCAAAAATCGCCTTTTCGGGGGCGATTTTTGGTTTTAAGTATTTTTTAAACGTTCGTTGAAAGCCTTCGGAAAATTACGATGAAAATTGCCGTTAAAACCACGATTATTATGATCCAGGGGTACCATTTTTTAACAAAATCAGTTAAAGAATTATTTGAAATGCTTGCTGTAGCATTATTTTGATCGGTTGATGGCTTAATATCAAGAGAATCTGAATCATTAAAATTATTAGCGGCAACCCTTCCAACGACCTGAAATGGCTGACCTTCTTCTTTTAACTTTCCCGAAAAATCTACTGACCTTGAAGTATTAGGTGGCAGGGTCCCCAAATTAATTCCAGAGGATATATTGCCCGGAGAAACTGTATCGTCAACTTTTAGATCTCCAGCGTAATCAATATTGCTGGTTATGTCAGAGGTTACCAAAACATTGTCAAAAGGAGTAGAAGAAATATTTTTTACAACCAAAAGAAAATACATTTTATCGTCTTTTTTAACATCTAAAGACTTTTCCCATTGAAGTGGCTCTGAATCTTTTTTTCCAAAAATAGAAATTACCAAACCCTTAGCTTGCCCGGTTGTTTGGCTTGGTTGATTTTGTTCGTAAGGATTTTGATTTTGATTAGTATTTGTTTGGTTGTTTGAGGCGCAATAGCTTGAGTATTCTGGCGAATTAACTGCGCAGGTCGAGCCATCGCACTTTAAAACATTTTGGCATTTTGCATTGTGGCAGGTGTCTAAGGTGCAGGCATTGTCATCGGAACAGTTCTTGTAGAGGTCCTGCAACTTTCCATTGGAGCTGTACCAGTAGACATCATTGTTGTAGCACTTTTTGGTGTAATGCTTTACGTAGCCGGAGGGCTGGCCGCCGCTGGTCTTATTGACACAGAGCCCATTCTGGCAAATTTGGTTCGTTAAATTGCAGTTTTGATACAAATCCTGTAATACGCCGCAAGAATTATACCAATAAGAAACATTGGTAATGCACTTTTTTGATGCATAAGAGGTACAGTAAGAATAATCGGCAAGTGTTTTTCCCGGATCGATAAACACTAAAAGCGAAATAGAAATTAGCAATAAACTCCCCGCAATTGTTAGCTTAAAAATGGTATTCATTTTCTTAAATTTAGATTAATTGTATCAATATTAATTTAACTATATTAAGATTTCATTAATATCTCAAACTAGTTCATTTGAGTAATTTTGTCAATGAATTTTAAATAGAGATTGATTTTGTGGACCCACGGGGAATTGAACCCCGCCCTCATCCATGCCATGGATGCGTAATGCCGATTTACTATGGGCCCTTTGTTGAGTTTTATAATACCAAAAATCTTGCCGTTAAGCAAGATTTTTAGTTACGTACTTATCAAATTTTATATTGGACAACCAAACGGAGGTGGAGTTGTTTTCCTAACGGTAAAAGTTACGGTCTGGTTTTGAAAATCTATTGCAGTAAGGGTTGCCGTCGTACCCGTGCAAGCGTAGCCAACCGAGTCGCCAATATACAGCGTGAAGGACATCCCCCGTGTCGTTGCCAGCGGGAACCATCGGTACAAAAGGCCGTCGACGCTGTCTTGATTGATCCTCTGGATTAAAAAGTTAAGCTCCTGCTCCCCTACTCTTTTTATGTCTATGGTTATTGAAGGCAGGCAGTTTGCCCCGACGCACGGCGGAGGCGGCAATGGTGGCGGAGGTAATGGAGGCGGAGGCAGTGGCGGAAGCGGAGGAGGAAACGGAGGCGGACAAGGTCGGCAAGGAATAATTGGGCACGCCAAAGGATTTCTTAGACAGCATCCGCAACAGGGAGGAATGGAAGGAGGTTGCGGCAGTGGTAGTGGTGGAAATGGCGGAGGGCAATTTATTCTCCAACAGGGAGGATTACAATTCCAGCACGGTGGTTGAGGTGGTGGTGTTGGCGGGGGCAAGCAAGGTCTTGTCCAAGGGCTGCAGGGACTAGGCGGAGGAGGTGGAATTATCGGAGGCCGAGGAGGTGGAGGTGGGAATGGCTGAGGGCAATTTATTCCCCAGCAAGGCTGACATGGCCAACCAAAACAATTTGTTGTTTGGCGACCAATTAAATTTGTGGATAAAGTTGGAAAAGCTCTTAGTGAATTATTTAAATTATTAGGGTAGGTAGGATAAGATGGACTCGGCCGATATGTGGTTTGATAATTTTGATAATATGGAATTATCGTTGCTGATACTAATTGACCAACTAAAACCAACCCCAAAAGCACAACTATAAATAAAATTATTTTTTTCATAAGTCTATTTTATGGTATCGCCTTTTTCGTATCAAAAGTAATATTAACGGTGTATTAAACAAAAGCTACTCCAAGCCCGAATTTTTCAGCTGGGTGTCTATGAAAAACTGGGCTCCGTCTAAGGCAAAATCTTCAGCTTCTTGTTCTGAATTAAATAATTCGTTGTCAAAAATAATCGGAGTTTGAATAGGGACAGAGCTACTTTTATTGGATTGTAATTCGGCTTGCCCAATCCATTTGCCCTCTTCATTATTAAAAGCAGTTGCTATGATTCTATAGTCGTCATAATCTATTACTTGCATATTTTAAAATTAATTTAACTTTATACCGGTATCCTACCAAAACACCATAAATTTAAAATTAAAAAGCCACAGTTGACTGTGGCTTTTTAATTTTGTAGTGCCCCCACCAGGACTCGAACCTGGAACCAATTGCTTAAAAGGCAACTGCTCTGCCAATTGAGCTATAGGGGCAAGAATCATAGGAATATTGTACACTAAAGTCCCTCTCTTTTCAACTGGTTCAATAGGTCTTTTTGTTTACCCGAAACTTTTTTTGGAGTTTTAATTATTAATTCAACATACATATTTCCTTTACCGTAGCCTCCAAAATGAGGGATTCCTTTTCCTGAAATCCTCAAAATTTTTCCAGATTCAGTGCCCTGCGGAACTTTTAAAAATATCTTTGTCCCCTCCAAAGAAGGAATTTCGATTTCATCTCCCAGCACCGCTTGAGAATAATTTATTTCCTGACTCATGTACAAATCATCCCCTCTTCTTTCAAAAACGTGGTGCTCTTTGATAAAAACTCTCACATACAAATTTCCCGGCTTGCCTCCCTTTTTTCCAGCTTCTCCCTTGCCTTCAATTTCTATGGCCTGATTATTATCTATTCCGGCTGGAATGACAACATTTATTTCTTCTTGGCCTTTTATTCTGCCCTCGCCCTTGCAAACATTGCACGGCTTTTCGGGTTTTGTTCCCTCACCCCTGCATTCTGGACACGTGGCGAAAGTCGTATAAGAACCAAGAACAGTTTTCCTCACTTCGTGAACTTGCCCTTCGCCCCCACAGAGCTGACATTTATTTATTTTGGTACCGGGCTCGGCTCCGTTACCGTCGCATCTGTGGCAAACAACCATTTTTGACAACGTGATTTTTCTTTGAGTTTCTTTTAAGGTATCTTCCAAATCAATTTCAATATCAACCTGGATATTTTTTCCTTTTTTAATATCTTTTTTTGTTGCTCTCCTGGCCCCGCCACCAAAGGTAAAAAAATTCTCAAAAATATCTCCCAAATCATCAAAATCAAAATTCTGGTTTTGGTTTTGCCACGACCAGTTAAAGTCCCAACCAGCTCCGCCATCCGCAGGATTGCCTCCAGCATCAAAAGTTCTGCCAAATTGATCATACTGCGCCCGTTTTTGAGCATCCGAAAGCACCTGATAAGCCTCGTTTATCTCTTTAAACTTTTTTTCATCACCGCCCTTGTCGGGATGGTATTTGTGAGCCAATTTATGAAAGGCTTTTTTTATTTCGTCCTGACTGGCGCCTTTTGTGACGCCGAGAATTTCGTAGTAGTCCATTTTTTGTGAATTATGAATTAAAAATTATGATTTAAGAATTTTTCAAAACTATTGACAAAAGTTTATAATATGATATAAGTAATCTAGTTTTGGATTTTTATGTTTGATCTGCAAAGAAGGGAGAGAAAATGAAAGCCGTCGATTATGTAGTCAATTTTGTGGCTGATGGTCGTACTGTCCAGGCATTGGCAAAAGTTGTTCTAGATATGATGGAGGAAGTTCGTACAATTGGAATTCAGAGAAAGGTTTCTACAGATGATGGCCTCTTCTCGATTCTTGATGAAATGGACGCCAAGTTCAAGAGTTTCCATCGCCAGGTGGAAGGAAAGCTTGACGACAACTCTCTCATCCATCCAGAATCGTTCAAGCGAATGATTCGTCTCAAAATGCCAGATGTTTTTAGCGCTTGGAACTCACGTCGAGGGGGTCACCTTCTTGCAAGCTAATCTTCCTCACGCAGGCCGTGCCACGGGGCAAATACCGTGGCTTTTTTTACTTATAAATATCTTTGCGATGACCAATATAAACAAACATCGCTTTATTTTTACTTTCAAAATAATAAATAATCCTATAATCGCGCGTTAGTCGTAATGAGTAAAAATCTTTAAGTTTTCCAGAAAGTTTTTTATTGTGAAGACGATTATCATCAGGATTCTTCTTAAAAATATCTATTTGTTTGGCTAATAATTCTTGTATTTTCCACGGTATATTTTCTGCAGATTTCAAAAAAGACTTTTTAAAAATAACCTCCATATTATTTCCTAATCAATTTAAGGAAATCTTTCTTGTTGGTATATTTTACGAGACCACCTTTTGTTTTGGAATTTTTTAAAATTCTTTTAACGAAACTACTTTTATATTCACCTTCGCTGTCAATTTCGCTCAAACCAAAAATTACCGATTTTATACGAGCAATATCTTTTTCTATGGATCTTACTTTTTTTTCTAATGTTTTATTAGTCATAGTTTTAAAATTTTGAATTTTGATTTAGGATTTTTTCTCTTTAAATTCTCCTTCGTCAGCTTTCGGTTCATCTTTAGGTTTTTCTTCTTGCTTTGGTTGTTGTTTATACAATTCTGTTCCTATCTTTTGCATTAATTCTGACAGCTCTCGAGTTTTTGCCCTGATTTCTTCTATATTATCACTATCTTTAACTTTTTTTAAAGCCTCTATTTTTTCCACAGCCTGTTTTTTGGAATCGGCTGGAATTTTAGCGTCGTTATCCTTTAATGTTTTTTCGGATGTATAAACCAACGAGTCGGCAAGATTTTTGGCTTCAATCAATTCCTGCTTTTTTTTGTCTTCGGCAGCGTGCAACTCGGCATCCTTTTTCATTTTTTCAATTTCCTCTTTTGAAAGGCCCGAGGATCCTTCAATTCTTATTGACTGAGATTTTCCCGTTGCCTTATCCTTTGCCGAGACATTTAAAATTCCGTTGGCGTCAATGTCAAAAGAGACTTCAATTTGGGGCACGCCCCTTGGAGCCTGCGCAATACCATCTAAACGGAAAATACCTAAAACTTTATTGTCATTTGCCATTGGCCTTTCTCCCTGTAAAACTTTTATATCAACGGACGGCTGATTATCGGCGGCCGTCGAAAAAATCTGCTTTTTGGCGGTCGGCACAGTTGTATTTTTTGAAATTAAAATCGTATTTATCTCCCCCATTGTTTCAATTCCCAAGGACAAGGGTGTAACGTCCAGCAATAACACATCTCTGACATCTCCCTGCATGATTCCCCCTTGAACTGCCGCCCCAATTGCTACAACTTCATCTGGATTTACTTCTTTGTTGGGCTCTTTGCCAAAAAGTTTCTTAACTTCTTCAATAATTTTTGGCATCCTGGTTTGTCCCCCAACCAAGACAACTTCGTTTATGTCTTTTGCTTCAAGGTTAGCTTCTCTCAACGTTTGCTTGACCAAACTGATTGACTTTTCAATGTAATCAGCAACCATATTTTCAAACTGGGACCTGGTTAATTTATAGAGCAAGTGCTTTGGACCCGAAGCGTCCGAGGTTATAAACGGCAAATTAATTTCTGTTTCCATGCTGCTAGACAATTCTATTTTGGCTTTTTCAGCCGCTTCTTTTATTCTTTGCAATGCCAAATTGTCTTTTTGCAAATCAATTCCATTGTCTTTTTTAAATTCGCTGACAATCCATTCTATGGTCCGCTGGTCAAAATCATCTCCTCCCAAATGCGTGTCGCCACCGGTGGCTTTTACCTCAACCGTGTCAGAACCCACATCCAAAATGGAAATGTCAAACGTGCCTCCGCCAAAGTCGTAGACAATAATTTTTTCATCTTTCTTTTTGTTGAGACCATAAGCCAAAGCCGCGGCCGTTGGTTCATTAATGACCCTCTTTACATCAAACCCGGCAATTTCTCCGGCAATTTTTGTAGCTTTTCTCTGCGAGTCGTCAAAGTAGGCGGGACAGGTAATGATGGCCTCGGTAATGGTTTCCCCTATTTTGGCTTCGGCATCAGCTTTTAATTTTTGCAAAATCATGGCCGAAATTTCAGCTGGATTCAACCATTTATCACCCATTTTTACATCAACTCCTCCATCAGCCGATTCTCTTATCTCATAAGGCAAAAGTTTTTTATCCCGTTGCACTTCCGGGTCAGAAAATTTTCGGCCAATTAATCTTTTAACCGAAAAAATCGTGTTGTGGGGATTGGTAACCGCCTGCCGTTTTGCCAAAACGCCCACCACTCGCTCCCCCGCTTTAGTGATGGCAACAATGGACGGCGTCGTCCTCGCCCCTTCTTTATTTTCTATAATTTTCGGCTCGCCATTAATAACCACCGCCATCGCCGAATTAGTTGTCCCTAAATCTATACCCAATATTTTTGACATAATTTAAAATTTTTAATTTTATTTGTTTTTTTAATTTTTAATTAGATTTAAATTTATATGTATAGGCAAAAACTGGAGTGTTGTTATCGATTTTATCATCTGGATTGTGTCGTTTAAATGCTTTTATCAATTCCTGACTGTTTTTATATATTTTATAATGATTTTTATCTTTTAAATCTATTTTCCCGACAGTTGTTTTAATTACCTTAGTTATCTTCCCAAATCCAAATATTTCTCCAGTTTGGCTATTTTCAAAGGCTACTACATCTCCCTTTTTAAATTTATAATCATGAATTCTCCAAGTACTTATCTTTCCTTTAAAAACTTGTGGCACAACACTTTTATAAAAACCGATTTTCTTCATTGTTTTTTAATTGATAAATTTGAGTATCGTAACCTTTTGCTTCTTCATCTTTTTCATTTAAACCGAACTGCCTTAAAGTGTTAATTAATTCTTGTCTGATTTTTTCTGGATTCGCGTTTTCGTCAGCTAATTTCTCCAACTCCACAAAATTTCCTAATTCCTCCACCCTGTCCAAGCAAATTTCATACTCTCCCAATTTTCCCTTTTTACGAACCTTTTTTACTTCTACTTCAGGTTTCCACCCAAGTAGGAGCAAAATATTATGTATTGCCTCTCTATCCTTAACTTCCGTTTCCCATTCAATATTATCCAACTCGTGAGTCTGCTGTTGTTTTAAATTCAATTCTAATTTACCATTTTCATCACGAATCCTTACCACAATACCGCCAGGCTTTAAACCGGTAAATATACTTGGGTCATTTTGTGAATAAATTACATCGTACTGATACAATTCTTTTGAAATCACCAAGCCTTTTTCAGCCAACTTTTTCTCTAATTCATCTAAATCATCAACACGTAATTTTATTTCAATTTCCCTCATTTTATTTTTATCCACTTACCCATTCACGCGCTGGACCTGTAGGGACTCCCGTAGCATAGCAATGCGGAGGCTGATTGGTAAGTGGGTTTTTTATTTTATTTTAGTAAATTTTCTATATATTTTGCTGGCCTGCATATACCCATGTTTGCCGGAATATCAGCTATCTGGCCGCCCGGAATCTGGATTTTTGCTGAAATTTTTGCGCTGGCAACTCCAATAATTTTTCCTGTTTCAACCGAGAAAACCGGTGAGCCGCTTGAGCCGTTATTTATGTGTCCATCAATCAGAAAAAAATGAAACGAACCGTCAATTGCCCTCTTTTTAACTGAACTTACTATTGATTTATTGGTTGTCATGGTAATTCCAAATCCCATTGTCAACAATTCAACCGCTAAAGGATAACCAATAAAAATAATTTCCTCGCCCTCTCTTATGTTTTCCGAATAATCTATGCCATCAATGGTTTTAAAATCTTTTTTGTCCGACACTATCTGCAACAAGGCTAAATCATTTTCCTCATCCATTTTTAAAAGTTTTATTTTAAACCTGTCGTAATATGTCGCCCCCTTTTCATCTGTCTTTCCTGGTGCCGAAACGCCCAAAAACTCCATTTCGTTTTGCTGTACTTGTTTGTAAACATGGGCATTGGTAATAAACTTTCCGTCAGGAGAAATTATGAAACCGGTCCCCTTTATACTTATCTTGCTTTGATTATTTTCCTGAGGAATCACCACATCTATTAAAATAACTGCATTTTTATTTTTTTCTATTATTTCTGGTATTTTCATTTATTTTATTCATTAATATTAATTAAAACATTCTCTGCGTATTCTTCATATTCCTCTTGAATTTTTTGATCAGCATTTTCTTGGGTGCTATTATTGCTGATATTTAAATTTTTTACAGAATTAATAATGATATTTACCCCACTCTTACTTCGCTGTTGGGTTATTGGCGTATCTTTATCTTTTTTGAATAGGGCCGACAACGTAACATCTATCAATTTGTCTATCAGTTTGTTGATATAATCAATTGGCGTCCAAAAATTCATGTATTATTTACTAATTTTAACTTTTGCCGGCCTTAACACTTTGCCATTCATTGTATATCCTTTTTGGAGTTCCTCAACGACGGTGTTAGGTGTTAGGTTTTGGGTATTGGCCGTTTCTTCTACTATTTCCATGGTTTCTGGGTTAAACTCTTCTCCAACAGATTTTATTTCCTCAATCCCCTCTTTTTTTAAAAACTCCTCAATTTGTTTGTGGATCTGTAAAAATCCTTTCGTCCACTCAATGGATTGCTGACTTCCCTCTTCTCCGCTTTTTAACTTATCTGGTAATTGTTTTTCCGCTAACTCAATATTATCTAAAATAGGTAAAATTTTTAAAATTAAATCTTCTTTTTGGTATCCCGCCAGCAATGTAAGTCTTTGGGCTTCATCTTTTTTATAATTCAAAAAGTCAGCTCTTTCCCTTTTCCAGTTATTCAAATACTCCTCGCACTTTTTTTTGTATTCCTCCAAATCATTAGGCTTCTCTATTTTGTTTTCATCCGCCTCTTTTGTAATTTCTACATTGCAGGTTTTGTGCTCTTTGCACCACGCTTCACATTTTTCAGCCGTTGCTTTATCCTTGTAATGCAAGCCGCATTCTTTACACTGGTATAAATTTTTATTATTTTCTTCCATAACCTATTTACAAATTTTTATACTTTGCTATTATTATTCAACGGCAATTTTCATTCACAGCTCATTACACGGAGGGACAATAATGGGATTGTTGATTTCTTTGTTGATCTGTATCGGTTTGCCTCCGACCGAGGCCCGCTGGTACAGTCTCTTTTTCCACACGCGACGTCAGCGTACGTTGCCAGACGAAGTGTCGACAAAAGAGGTGATTAAGGATCCCGGCTTGAGCGCCTGACCAAAGCGGCGCAATAACACAAGTAGCTTGGTCGAGGTTCGTGGAAACCTCAGAAGAAATTGTGGCCCATCTCGCCTCACAAACGAGATGGAAAACATTTCAACCACATGCCGTAAGCCCATGGGCGGGTCGCTGGATACTCTAAGCCAGCACCCGCCTTCTTTTTTTAATAATTTTCAAATTTTTATAAAATACTTGACAATAACATTTAATCGTAGTAGCATTGCACCTAGCACACGTTTTTTTGTTTCATCGGCCAATTGGCAGTCCTGGTCATTCGGCCAGGTGAAACCTTGTAGAAAGGGCGCAAATGAAGAAATTCTTAGTGCCGCCGTTCGGCTAGCTGCCTCAACAAACTTGTGGCTTTCTTAGCTCGGGGCGGGTTGCAACTGCAACTCGCCCGTTTTTTTTACTTAAAAATTTTCTAACTCTTTTATAATTTCTGTAATTAAATTAATGTTTTTGTCGTAGGTTGCCTGCGATGGTCCGATAATTCTTAAAATTTCTAAAATAGCATTCTTATTTTGTATTCTTGTATAACTTAATGTAGTTGATATTTCCTGCAAAGACCTTGTAAGTTTTTGCGCCAATATTAACTCATTTTCTATTTTTTGTTTTGCGATTTCAATTTCTTTTTTTAAATCTGGGGTTTTATTATCGTTAGAAATTACTTCAACAAAATATTTGTAAGCTTTATCGGTTGGAACTCTGCCCGATGAGGTATGCGGCTGTTCTATATAGCCCTTCTCGGTTAAATCTTGTAACTCATTTCTTATCGTTGCCGGTGAAATATCCAAACCGCACTTTTTTTTTAAAAGCCCCGAGCTTATTGGCTCAGCTGAACCAATGTACTCTTTCACTAAATAATTTAAAATTTCTTCTTGTCGTTCTGTTAGCATATTCACCATTTTAGGAAATTAGCAGTCGAATGTCAAGAGTGACAGATTGTTTACTACGAAATACGAATTTTGTACGAATTTACGAAAACGTTTTCGTATATTCGTATGTTTTTCGTATTTCGTAGCGATTGTAAAAAAAGAGCCCAGCGAATCCGCAGAGCCATTTTCTCTAACCATAAGTAGGATCGTGAAAAAATCTACGAGGCATGCAATTTTCAATTAAAGTATCTGCTTTCATTCCGGCAACTTCTGCCAACCTAATGGTATTCTTAAAAAACTTTTCTATTACCTTTACTAATTCTTGGTGATCCAATTCTTCTCCGTGCTCACGACGTTCAATTATTTCTGCAAGAGCTCCGGTTGCCTTTACTTGGTGCAGGAACAAATGTCCAATCCTAAATAATTCTTTCTCTTCTTCTGAAAAATTCTTGATTACAGGATAGTTAGATTCGTCGAATGACCAAGATTCTTTAATTTCGTCCATTAGTTCTTGCAGATTAGGCATTGAAACCTCCTATGGGTTAAAGTTAAAACAACTTGTCAACGAGCGGTTTGCCCCGTAGTATCCCGCGAAGCGGGATTACTATTAGGGAATGGAGCCGGCAGGACTCGAACCTGCAACCTCCAGCCAATCCAATTTGCCAGATACTCACTTCGCCCATATATCTGACACCGACCACAAGTCAATTGGACTAACTGGCGTTCTATTCCCTTTAAACTTCAGCCCCATTTTATTTTACACTACTTATTTTTTAAATATTTTCAAGTTAGAAACTATTGCAAAAAAAATTAATCCTACAACCGAGGCAAGCGCCGCATAAAATAAGGCTATCTTTGAACCGTGCCATGTCCATAAAAAACCTCCTATGATCCCAGCTCCCAACGAAGAAAACCCAATGGCCATGTTTAAAAATCCTTGGCCAGTGCCGATAAGTTCTTCTGGAAGCGCTTTTGAGGCCACCACCCTTTGCATTCCGTCGGTGGCCGCAGAATAAATTCCTAAAATTATAAAGAATAAAATCAAGGCAAGCAAGTGTGAAGTTAAAGCCATTCCAAGGTAAGAAATTACAGCCAAAATAAAACCTAACCCAATCACAATTTTTTCTCCGATTTTATCGGATAATTTTCCAATGGGTATGGCTACTATAACAAAGGTCAAACTATAAATAAAATACATTAATGGTACGTTGCCAATTGAGGCAATTTCTTTGGCTTTCAAAAGCACCAAACCTATCGGCAAAGCCCCCAGCCCCAAGACAAACAAAGCTCCTACCACAAAAATAAAATTTTCGTATTGTTTAAATATTTTCCAATCCAAAAAAATCTTTTTACTTTGTTTTACAGATTGCGGTGGCGTGTCTTTTACAAAAATAAAACTACTAACCGCCAAAATTCCCAAAAAGAAAGCTGTCAAAAATAATGTTTTGTAACTTTTAAAATAAAAAATTATTAAAAATCCAAGCAGGGGTCCCAAGGTTGCTCCTAAGGTATCCATCATTCTGTGAAAGTTAAAAGATTTCCCTAGTTCTTCTTTTGGGCTGGATTGCGAAATTAAAGCATCTCTTGGCGGGTTTCTAATTCCCTTCCCCACCCTGTCAATGATTCTCAAAGTAAAAACTTGCCAAAAATTATTTACAGCAACCAAAAATAATCTTGTGGCAACTGATAAAGAATATCCCAAAACGGCCGGTTTTTTCCGCTTGCCCCACCGGTCTGAAATCCAGCCAGAAATTAATTTAAAAACGCTGGAGAGGGCGTCGGCAGTTCCTTCAATAACGCCAACAAAAAATGCCGGTGCACCCAAAACCGTCGTCAAAAAAACAGGCATGACCGACTGCACCATTTCCGAAGAGAAGTCATTGAAAAAACTTACCAGCCCCAGAAAGAAAATATTTTTCCTCACGCCCATGATTTTTTCTTTCATTTTGTTGACATGATTGTAAAAATTGTTAATATAGAATTCAGGAAGCGCCTGTCAACAGACGACAGGAAGAGTTTCACCTCACTCTATGGAACGTATGTTCCGTCGCTTCAGGCCCCTATGATGCGCGTCTGCCCAACTCGCGTATCAGGGGGCTTTTTTCTTTTTTTTCAAATCTAAGCAAACCGAGTTTATGCAATATCGTTTTCCAGTTTCTGTTGGGCCGTCGTCAAACACATGTCCCAAATGAGAATTGCATTTAGAACAAATAATTTCAGTGGCTCCGTGGTCGTCTTGATACTTCACCGACCCCTCAATGGCTTTGTCAAAACTCGGCCAGCCGGTTCCCGAATCAAACTGACTATCCGATGAAAACAGTTTTTGGCCGCACACCATACAAACATAATCGCCATCCTCGGTTTTGTGGACATACTTTCCTGTAAAAGGCCTTTCAGTCCCCTTCCCGCGTAGAACATGGTACTGCTCCTTGGTTAATTTTTGCTTTAGTTCTTGTTCATCCATAGTCGCTTCGCGGTAGCGATGCTAATATACGAATGCATACTAATGATACAAATTTCGCTATTAGTATTATTAGTAAATTTGTATATTCGAATCGATACTTTACGTTTTAAGTAAATTTGCAAACTTTTCTTGGACTTTTTTTAGTTTTGGGTTGATTATAACCTGGCAGTAGGGTTGATTTTTGTTATTTTGGTAGTAATTTTTGTGGTAATCTTCGGCTGGATAGAATGTTTCCAACTTTTTGACTTCGGTTACGGTGGGTTTACCCTGTTCGCCCGATGCATTAATGCCTTCAATGAATTTTTCTGAAATGTCTTTTTGTTCTTCCGTTGAATAAAAAATGACTGACCGGTACTGCTCCCCCACATCGTTGCCCTGGCGGTTTTTGGTGGTTGGGTCGTGGGTTGCAAAAAAGACTGTCAACAAATCTTCAAGGGAAGTAACTTTGGGATCGTATTCTATTTTGACGGCTTCGGCGTGGCCGGTGGCGCCTCCGCACACCTGCTCATAAGTAGGGTTTGGCACCGTGCCGCCTGAATACCCGGGCTTAGCCGAAATAATGCCCTTGAGCATGTCAAAAACAGCTTCGGTGCACCAAAAGCATCCACCGCCAAAGACAATTATTTCCCTATGAACCCCTCGTACACCAGAAAGCATCCCAAAAAAATAAATATTAAAAATAAAAATGAAAGCAGGCCGGTTTTGCTTTTCATTTTTAAGGCCACCTTTTCCACAAAACCCGGGAAAAAGAGCACCACCAAGCCCCTGGCGAGGATCAGCCAGGCCAGCAGCGATATGAAAACCCTCCAGCTCCCATCCCAAATGTTATAGGTCAGTATCAGAGCAATTCCCAGCACGGTGTTGATCAAACCGATCAAAAAGAGCGATCCTTGGTTTTCCAATATTGAAAAAACCCGCCGTACGTTTTTAGGAAATAACAAAGCCAAGCAGGTTATAATCATTGAAAACCCCCACAGCTTTGCCAAAAAGTTTACAATCTGCATGAATTATTATTGAACTATTACAGTACCAAAATTAGAGGGGCTAACATGATTGTGGTACCTCCAGGTTCCTTTTTTCAAAAATGTAAACGACCACGATTGGCCTGGTTGGGCTGCCGTACATTCGTCAAAAGAAATGTTCTGTGCGTCCGGGCAGTGCTCATCCAATGAAGTGCCACTGTAAATAGTATGGGTAGGGTGCATTCCCGAGGCAGTCCACATTCCTCCCGAGCTTTCGTTTTTCCAAGTGACCGTTTCTCCTAATTTTATAGTGATTTCGTTTGGAGAATACCCAGAATCGGTATAAATAACTTCGTGCGTTGTGCCCTGGGTTGAGGGCGCTGGCTCGGCTGCAGGCGGAGGATTATTAGTTTGCTGATCAACCGGCGGTTGCTGGTCTACCGAAGCCGTTTGAGACTGATTATTTGAGGTCAATAAAAAGTATCCCCCAATTAAAGCGAGGACAACGACTGTGATTATAATTCCTAATACATTTTTGTTCATAGTTTTTTGTTTTTAATGATTGTTTTTTAAAAATTTATTTTTCCATATAATTGGGAAAGATTCAACTGTAATTGCCAAAGCCGCCGCAAGCAAACCGATATCCCTGACAGTAATATCTGTAATTCCGCTAACAATTAAAACGCTAACAAGGTGCAAAGTTCCCAATAAACCAGCTAGCCAAGTCCACCAATCGATTAACAGTAAAATTCCAATGACAATATCCAAAAAGGCTGTACCGATTAAAGCCTCCTTTATTGAAACGGGTAAAAGGTTGACCGCCCAGGGTTGGAGGTAGCCTCCCCATGACTCGGGTGATTTTAAAATCAAAATGCCAATCCAAATAAAGGTAATTGCTAACCCAACTCTTAATATATGATAAGAAGATTTACCCATATTATTTTATAAAATTATTGAATAATATTATTATCGTCATTAGCCAGATGGTTAGGGCCGACATCAAGCACCAAAAACACCAGGCTTTAATTACTTTAAACTGAAGATAAGTGAAAAAGATTGATAGCAAAGAACCCGATATTATTAATATTTTAATTGATAAATCCCATAAGTTCAATGGCCCAATCCCAATGACTAAAAACGAAGATACCAATGAGCAGGCAATGTAAAACAAAAGTCCTAAAACATCATTTGGAATAATAAATATTGTGCTGTATTTGCTCTCTAAAACCACGGTGCATTTTTGGCCTATGATGCAGACAGGTTTTTGCAAAGCCAGCCGAGTTCTGATAAGGTAGACTGTTTCTGAAATTCCAATGCAAGAGAGAGTAAAAATTAAAGCTTCCCAAGTCATAAATTAGATGCTAAGTAAATTGATAAAAGCCCAGTTAAGACTAACTGAACAAATGGAGTTATTCCCACTCCAAAAATCAATGGCATTTTTGGTAAATATTCCCATTTTTTGTTTTTTAAAGAGTATTTTTCCCAGGCAAAAGCAAATATCAGGCTGATTACTATAAATACTATTATCTCTAAACTTTTGGTTAAAAGAGAAGAAATAATAAATAATATGGTTATTGAGACCGCGTCGAAAACAGCAGCTTTTAAAATTAAGTAGATGTATTTTGACAAAGGAACCTCCCAGCAGGTTTTATACAAAAGGCTGTGGCAAATCTCGTAGAGCAAATTGAGGAAAAAAGATATGAAAAATATTAAAATTAGTTTCATTGTTGGTTTCGAGCTGGTTTCAATGTCTTGCCCCACCAAATGAGCTCCTCTAAAAGAATGTCAGCGTCTTTTTTAAATTCATCGAAGGCGTGCTCCTTAATGTTTCCTTGTTCATCCTGCAATTTCCAGTGGGCCGCGATGTTGACCGAGTTTCTCGTAGGAACCATCTGGAGTTCAACAGCAACATTTCTCAATTGCTCGACCGATCTGGCCCCTCCAACCGTTCCATAACTTAAAAATCCAATCGGCTTATGGGCCCACTCAATGTAAACAGAATCAAGGGCATTTTTTAAAACGGCCGGGTAGCCGTGATTATACTCGGGCGTCACCACTAAAAATCCATCTGCCTCTTTAATTTTTACCGCCCACGTTATCACTACTTCATTATTATAGTTACCATTCATTCTTTTTGGCGTAACCGGATCGTTGTAAAAAGGCATCGGGTAGTCCCGCAAATCCAAAAGCTCGGCGTCAACGCCTTCCCTATTTTTTATTTCGTTAAAAATCCAATGAGCTGGATATTCCGAAAACCGATTTTGCCTGGTGCTGCCAATGATGACCTTGATTTTTAGGTTTTTTACCATGGCTATTTTTTTACCAACTCTTTTTCAATTTCCAAAAGTCGCTGGTATTTTGCCATTCTTTCTGGCTGACTTGGAGAACCGGACTTTATAAAGTCGGCTCCGATTCCCACGGCCAAGTCGGCAATAAAGTCATCCATGGTTTCGCCCGATCTGTGGCTTACAATAACTTTCCAATTGTAAGATTTTGCCAATCTTGCAGCTTCTATTGCCTCTGTCACTGTTCCTATCTGATTTGGCTTTATTATAACCCCGTTGCAGGATTTTTTATTATGGGCTTCTTTTATTCTTTTTACATTTGTAGTCGTAAGATCATCCCCTACGATTATTATTTTTTCCAATTCGTTTACCAATTTTGCAAAATTTTGCCAATCCTCTTCTGCAAATGGATCTTCAATAGAAATAATGGTAAATCTTTGAGCCAAATCTTTATAAAAATCTACCAAATTATTTACTGAAAATTCTTTTTCTTCCAAAAAATACTTTCCGTCTTTGTAAAATTGTGAAGCCGCTACATCAATGGCAATTTTAACATCTTCATTCCCAATCGCATTTTTTAACAAAAATAATGCTTGGTCGGTTTTTGAAATTTTTGGGGCAAATCCGCCCTCATCCCCCATAATAAGGACTTGGCCATAATTTTTGATTAACAGTTCCTTTAAACGACCAAAAATACCATTGGCGATGATCAAATTTTCCGAAAATAACTTTTTGGCAGGAACTACCAAAAACTCCTGAAAATCCAAATCATTCTCGGCGTGGGCACCACCTTCAATAAAGTTAAACATAGCCAACGGTAGGTTTGAGTGAGGCCCAACGTCGCTCAACTTTGCGATATAGAGATATAATGGTAATTTTTCCGAGGCAGCAGCGGCTCGGCAGATAGCCACAGAAACCGGCAATATGGCGTTAGCCCCCAAGTGAGATTTGTTTTCCGTGTTATCCAATTTAATCATTGTCTCATCCAGTATTTTTTGATCCTCTACTTCCCTGCCCTTTAACTTTTTAGCAATTATGTTATTTATATTTTCAATCGCCTGTAAAGCTGGCAATGCATCCGCTTCATTTTTCCCCGTTGATTTTCCAGATGGACAAGAGGCAGTAAAAACTCCGCTTTGGGTTTTCAATTCAACCTCAACCGTCGGATTTCCCCGCGAATCCTTAATTTCCCTGGCCTTAATTGCTTTTATTTTACTCATATTTATCCCTGGCGTGGTTGGATTTTTTAATATATTCGTAGGCTGACAAAGCAGCTATTGCTCCTTGTCCTGAAGCCGTCACAATTTGCTTATGCTTTGAAACATTGCAGTCCCCCGCCGAAAAAAGCCCGTGGGTTTTTGTTTGCAGTGTCTTTGGATCAAACATTATTTCATTTTTTTCGTTAAGCTCAACGAGATCCTTTGCAAAAGAAGTTGATGGCGAGTATCCAATTTCAATAAAAACGCCATTCAAATCCAATTTAATTTCTTTTTTTGTTTTTAAATCCTCGTAAGTAAGTGAATTCACAAATTTTTCACCTTCAATCTTTAAAATTTTAGCATTAGTTATAACTTCAATTTGTTTTTGACCAGACACTAACTCTTGATTTTCCTGGTCTGCCTTAACGCTGTCTGAATATTCTAAAATATAAATTTTCTTGACATAATTTGACAAAAAAATTGCCGATTCAAAGCCGTTGTTGCCTCCGCCTACCACAGCCACCGTTTTATCTTTAAAAACTGGCCCGTCGCACAACGAGCAATAACTCACCCCCTTTCCTTCAAATTTTTCCTCTCCCTCAACATTGATTTTTTTTGACTCGGCGCCTGAAGCTATAATAACCGCGGTCGCCTGGTACATTTTTTTTGAGGCAGTTTCAACTTCAAAAACGTCGTCCCTTTTTTGAATATGAGTAACTTCGCCGTGAAAAACTTCGAGATTATTTGCCTTAATTTGCTTTTGATAAAGTTCAACCAAATCCGGCCCGGAAATTTTTTCAAATCCAGGATAATTTTCAATATCAACGGCTTTTTTGGCAACCTGGCCGCCGATATCTTTTGAAATCATTAAAATCTTCAGCCGCTGCCTGGCCGCGTAAATACCTGCTGAAACTCCCGCCGGCCCCACCCCAATTATAATTAAGTCGTATGTTTCCATGAATTAAAAATTAAGAATTATGAATTAAGAAACTACATTTATTGGTTTTCCTTTTGTAAATGCCTTAATGTTTTCAATGGTGGTTTTTAGAATTCTTTCCAAAGCCTCTTTTGAATTAAAGGCGTTATGGGGAGTGATGATGACATTATCTCTTTCCATTAATATATGGTTTTCCAACAAAGTTTTAAAATTATCAGCTCCAGAATTTTTACTAAGTACTTCCCTTTCTTCTTTAACATCGTGCTCTTCTTCTAAGACATCCAAACCGGCCCCAGCTAAAATTTTCTCATCAAGAGCTCTAACAAGCGCATCGGTTTCAATAACTCCACCTCTAGCCGTATTTACCAAGTATCCCCTCTTTTTAATTAAATTTATATTACCCGAATTTATTAAATGATGAGTGTTTTTGTTGTAAGGCAAGTGCAAAGAAATAATATCTGAATTTTTTAGCAAATCTTCAAGCGAAACATATTTAAAGCCTAATTTTTTGGCCAATTTTTTATCCTGGTTGATATCAAAAGCCAAAACATCCATTTCAAATCCCTTGGCAATTCTGGCCACATGAGCCCCGATATGCCCCATCCCCAAAATCCCCAACGTTTTTCCTTTCAAGTCAAATCCTGTCAAGGCCAGAGCCGAAAATCCCTTTTCTTTTACCGCCTGGACGGATTTATAAATATTTCTTGAGAGGTCCAAGATCAGGGCAAAAGTGTGCTCAGCAACGGTGTTTTCCCCATAGGTAGGCACGTTGCAAACCACCACGCCGCTTTTTTGGGCTTCATCTAAGTCAATGTTATCAAAGCCGGTGGCCCTGGTCGCTATCATTTTCAGCCCTGGCAGCTGGGAAATAACGTCCCTGCCAATTTGGGAGTTAGTAAAAACAGAAATAATTTCGAATCCCTTGGCCAAGTGAATGTTTTCCTTTTCAAAATGCTCGGTAAAAAAAGAAAATTCAAAACCTTTAAGTTCTTTTGATAAGTAATCTTTCTCCCAATTTTCTGCTTCAAAAAAAGCAATCTTCATTGCTTCATTTTACACTAAAAGGTTAAAAAGAGAAAGTCATATAAAAAAACGGGGCGACACATAGCTTGATGAGAGCATTTGTGTCACCCCTTGTAGAGCCAGAAAAGCGGAGTTCCCGTTAGAGGATCGGGACTTCTGGCTCCACTCCACCTGTGCACTGCGGGTGAATCACGACCACCAGAGTTAAACTTCAATTTTAAATGAAATCTAATTCTGATGGTCGTTTAATGTCAATGTACTATTAATCTAAATAAATTACCAAATGTTAGTACAGTATTAGAAAAAGTCAAACGATTTATCCACAGATATTATTTTAAAATAGAAAGATATTTTTTGGGGATAAAAGGAAATTATATTCCTGCCTACAGCAGGCGGGCCGCCGCTCAAAAAAATCGGAGTGGTACCATGTGTGTCGAACGCACAGTACCACTCCATGCCGGAACCAAGAAGTGCCAAACCCGCAATTCGGAGAAGCGCCAAAGGGCGTGTCCGACGACGCATCGGGATTATTCCTGGTCCCCTATCCGACCTGCGATTAGATCACCTCCTCTTTTTTGAGAGTTATACCGACCACCAAAATTAAATTTTAATTATTTTAAAATTTAATTTTGGTGGTCGATAATTTTAAGGTACTATTTTAAATTAATAAATTTTAAATTTTTAATAAGTAGAAGTCAAGTAAGTTTATCCACAGCCTACTTAATCGTCTTTATATAATCTTTTAATTCTTTTCCAAAAATGGGATCTTTTAACGACAAATAAAAGAATGACTTGAGCCACTTTAGCTTGTCTCCGCACTCAAGCCATTCGCCCTTCAATTCGTATCCGTAAATTATTTTTCCATCTGACAGCATTTTATCAAAAGTTTCAGCCAAAATTATTTCTCCCTTTTTAGACGGAGAGGCTTTTTTCAAATAGTCAAAAACATCTGGAGTTAAAACGTATTTGCCCACAATAACAAAATCCGATTGTACCTGCGAAGGATCGGGTTTTTCTATAATTTTTTTTATTTTGTAAAGGCGGTCGGCAATTTTTTCCACAACAACCGAACCGTAAGCCGGAATCTTATCTTTTGGCATTGATTTTAAGGCAACAACCGGTGCCCCACTGGTCTTAAAAATATTCGTTAATTGGGAAATTGCGGGAGTGTCAGACACTATGATGTCGTCGTTAAAGGCAACGGCGACTGGCTCTGAATTTAAAAGTTTTGAAGCCTGCAAGATAGCGTTTCCATCCCCTACCTGATTTTTTTGGACAACAAAAGAAAATGAAATGTCAGAAAAGCTTTCTTCAAAATCTTTAAGTTCTTTTAAGGTTTTGTCTTTTTTTCTTTTTACTAAAACTTTTTCCAATTCGGGAGATTTTTTAAAATAATTCAAAATCATTTTTTGTTTTGGCGTAATCACAAAAATAATTTCGTTAATTCCTGATTTTTTAACCTCTTCTACAATGTATTGGATAATGGGTTTGTCCACCAAAGGGAAAAACTCTTTGGAAACAGCTAAAGACAAAGGTAAAAACCTTGTTCCTAATCCAGCTACGGGAATAATAGCTTTTTTAACTTCTAATGATTCTTCCATGGTTATTTAAACTTAACTTTTCTCAAAAAAGCTGGTATTTCCCACTCTTTTTCCTGTTGGGATTTTTTCTTTTCCTCAATTTCCTGGGCTTCTTTTATTTCCAAAGCAGTTCTTCTTATGGTTTTTTTATAATTTTTGGGTTCCTCAATAACGGTTAGTTTGCTTAAATTATCGGCAGCAACAGGAATATTATTAAAAACCGGAGTCAAAGTTTCCGGCAAAGAAACCTTCTCTTCTTTCTTGGTAGCCACCGAGCGCTTATTTTTCTTAACTTTATTTTTCACTTTTAATTTTGCTTTAACTTTTGCTTTAATCTTTGGCATTTCTTGAACTTTTACCTTTTTAGTAACCTCTTGAACTACAATTGGCTCCCCAGTCATCAAAAGCGTGGTTTTTATTTTATTTTTATACTTTAAATTTTTAGAAACACCAAAAATAATTTTCGCTTTTGGGTTTTGGGCGGTGATTGCTCTGCTAATTTCATCAACTTCCAACATACTTAACGATCCCGAACCCTGGACATTAAACAAAACCCGCTGGGCCACAAAATTATTGTTTTGGTAAAGAGGGTTATGCAAAATTTCCTGGATAATTTTTTTAACCCTATCTTTGCCAGATGCTTCGGCAGTATTTAAAAAGGCTGAATTCCCTTTGCCGCCCAGCACAGCTTTCAAATCAGCAAAATCTATGTTGATAATTCCGGGATTGTAAATTAAATCTATCAAACTTTCCAAAGACTCAACTAAATTTTTATTTATAATTGAAAAGGCTTCGGTGATAGTGGTGCTTGAGTCAATTATTTTAAAAATTCTTTCGTTTGATATGGTAAGAGAAACATTCAAAGATTTCCTTAACTGCTGAAGAGATTTTAAGGCTATTTTATGCTTATTTTTCCCTTCAAATTTAAATGGGAGTGTAAAAATCCCAAAAGAAATTCCATTAAACCCTTTAGAAATTTCGCTGAAAATTGGCGTTGACCCAGAACCAACGCCGCCCCCCAAAGAAGAAACAAAAATTACCATATCGTCGCCCTCAAAAAGCTTGGAAATTCTTTCTTTTTCTTGTTCAGCAGCCATTTTTGCCAAGGTGGTATTCATCCCCGTGCCCAATCCATGGGTTAACTTCTGGCCAAATAAAAAGTATTTTATTCCTGCTCTCTTTTTAAAATTCCTCGCGTCGGTGTCGGCAACGACAAATTTTGCTTTTTCCAATGACCTGCTTATTTCCGAAACAATCGATCCTCCCCCGCCCCCAATTCCAATAACTTTTATTTTTGCCCTAAAAAATGACTTTGCCAATAAATCATTTTCTTGCCTTAGTTGGTTAGAAATTTTTTTATGCCTGGTTCTTTTTACCTTCCTAAAAATCTTTCTTTTCAACTTTTTCCTAAATAAAACCTTGCCAGATCTTTTGGTTTTTTTGACCTTTCTCGCCTTTTTAATCATTCTGGTTTTTTTCTTTATGGTTTTCTTTTTGGGCCTGTGTTTTATAAGCTTTTTCTTCTTCTTAGCCATGGTTAGTTTAGTTTACCCTGTTAAGTAATAAAATCAAGGATTTTAACGAAAAACGCCTTTTTAAAGGCATTTTTCGTATTTATAAGATTTTCAATTCTGTCTTACTAGATTTCTAATTGAGCAAAGTTTCCATAATTTTCTTGGTGGGCTCAGAAGGAATCGGACCTTCGACCTCTGTCTTATGAGCCTGTTTTATTTATTTTTTATATGAGCTTAGTTTCCATGTTATT
>CAZAAH010000004.1:11109-52981 GCA_964483475.1 uncultured Candidatus Saccharibacteria bacterium | reverse complement strand
CTACTATTTCAGCAAACAACCGTATGCTCATAACCGGAGTTTTTAATTCATGGGTTGCCGTGCTGATAAAATCATCTTTTCGTTTATCAAGTGCCTTTTCTTCGGTACGGTTGACCAAAATAAAGGTAAAGCCCCGATGGATCTTTTTTTCGTCTTTCAAGGGATAGATTAATCCGCTTGCCCAAAAGAGAGATTTGTTTTTGCGGATATGGACTCTTTCTTCAATAACTTTATCTTTTCTCTTGGCTTCCTTAAGTTCTTTTTTTGGAATGTTCTTTTTAATATCTTCGGGGGTAAAAAGTACAGAAACATTTTTGCCAATAATTTCTTTTTCTTTATATCCGAATAATTTTTCTGACCCAACATTCCAGCTGCTAATACCCCCCCCCTTGTCGGTAGTAAATATACTCTGCCCGTCCAGGCTCTTTACCATCATGCGATAAAATCCTTCATGTTTTAGAGTTGCTGATTTCATAGGTATTTTTTAATCTTTTTTAAGAGTTCAGCCATATTGAATGGTTTTGCTATAGAATCATTAGCCCCCGCTTCTTGTGCAATGATTTTTATCCGATTATCGGCAGAACACATAATAATGGGGATATGTTGAGTTTTTTTATCCTGTTTAATTCTTTTGCAAATATCTTGCCCCTTCATGCCTTTTAACCGAGAATCCAATAAAATCAGGTTCGTAAAGGGTATTTTCATGATTGAAGCTTCTTTACCGTCGGTAGCTGATGTAACTGAATATCCCAAGCCCGATAATAGCAAGCTTAGTGGTTTGAGGATATAGGGGTTGTCATCTATAATAAGTATGGTCTTTGGAGCCTTGGTCACACCTTTAATCTACCACACTATAAGTATTTATACCATTAATAAAAGGGTAATGATTGCATATTAACTGGTTCTTCATAGAAACTGTGGTACCATGACTTATGACATTCATTACACAAGGTCAGGAACAATTCAGCAAAGAACAATTTTTGGAAGAACACAATAGGTTGTCTCCCCTGAATTTACGGGTTACTTCTGCACTGCTTACCCGCTTTCAGAAAAAAGAGAGGCCACTTTTAAAAGATGCTGACTGGTCATTTAAACTAAGAATACCGCTTATCTCCTGGCTCCTTTTATTGCCACAGGAAAAAGAAAAATACATAAGGAAATCAAAAAAATCAGTATACAAGACCTATCCGTTTTGAAAATTTCAGACAAAAAACCATTGTAAGAGTTTGGAACTTGGCTAAACGATTAGACCAAAGCCATAGCAAGGATGAAAAAAGAAAATAAAAAAACCTTCACTTAAGAGGGTCTTTTTATTTATTAAAACAATTTGGGTTTGGATAATCGTTCTAACGTCTTCCACGATGCGGAGCAAATGTTGACACTGTGCATTAAATAATGTACAGTGTCTTTAGTTTGGCACGTTTACAAAACACGAACAGCTACTCATGAGAAGTAGCAGGGGGTAAAAATGATCCAGATTACCTTTCGGATTCTTCTTTCAATCGCAAGCATCCTGGTTCTGGCGAGTCTTTACTTCTACATACTCACAAAGCCCTGGAAACCATTATTCAACGAAATGGAGCCATGGGGAAAGGGTGATGCCACGGCTCTTTTGAAGCAACTGGAGCAACTTCGTAGGGGCGGTGTGAGAATCCGGAACCTGAAATTGGCATGGTATTTTGTCTGCGCTGGAGGCTTTGTTGCGGCCCTGGCTGCCATCGTGAACTTGCTTTGCTAAGATCGTACAAGGGCGACTAAATCACTTCCGCTACGTCATAAGACCTCTGGCGGATTTTTTATTCCAAAATTATAAATCAATTAACAAAATAACCAAAAAATCGCCTTTTAGACGATTTTTTGGTTTGTTTTTGGTCCACGTTATTCTTGAACCAAAATGGTTGCCACGTTTTGCGATTGGTCGCAGTCCACAAGCAGAGTTTTTGATTTTAAATAGACGTCGGGAAGGACAACAATTTTAAATGACCAAGGCTTTATGGTAAAAGTTGAGCCGATTTTAACCGTGCGGGTCTTTGGAGACCGGTTATCAATCATAATGCCGGTGTTATCTTTGTAAGTCACATTATTTGGGTGAGCCTGGCAATCAAGATCAAGCTGGATTCTTCTGTCTGCATATTTTGCCAAAGCCGTGCCATAAGAAATTGTTTGTGCCGCAATACCCTTGTCTTGAGGGCTGATGTCTTGGGCTGATTCAGGGTTTTCCGTCACCTGGTTATTTGTCGTTGGATTAGCGTTTTGTTTGCTGTTATTAGCAAAGACAAAAAATATAATGCCCGCAACAACAATAACAGCTATGGCTATAATTAATGTTAGAAAACTATTTTTTCCCATAAAAATTTTTTTAATAATAATATAATGATTATAGGTCGGTAAATATTAAAAATTCATTAAAATCCGTAAAACAAAGAAAGTGGCTTGACATCAATAATAATAAATGTTAGGATTTAATTACTTATACAGGCCCGTTAATATTGGGTCTCTGAAGAAACGGGTCGAGAGCTTCTAGTGATATAGGTAAAATAAAAATAGTAAAAAAATATGACAGGTACAATCAAAACACTTACAGAGAAAGGATTTGGATTTATTGCTCGCGAAGGCGAAACAAAAGATCTTTTTTTCCACTCTAATGATTTGAATGGAGTATCCTACGACGAATTGAAGGTTGGCGATAATGTCACCTTTGATGTTGTTGAAGGAGAAAAAGGGCCAAGCGCAAAAAATGTGACTAAGGCCTAAATCACTCATTCATATCAATCAAAAAAACACTCCGCCATATGGCGGAGTGTTTTTTTATAAAAATTACTTACCCATTATGGAATTTATTTTTTTCAATGTCATCGCCCCCACTTTTCCAGTCCCCTTTTTAAGTCCAAGGGGTTTTAGGAGTTCTGACGCATACTTTTCCTGGAATCTTACCACTGCTTTCTTTGTGGCCGGACCAAAACGACCATTGACGATTCCTTCGGGGTAAATGGCGGCGCTCTGGCTCTTCAAGAACAGCTGGAGATATCTGACATCTTTGGAAATTTGGCCGAAATTCAAAACTTTTTGGAAAATATAAGTAGAAGGAATACCGGCAACTCCTGATGCAAAAATACTAATAGTGTTGGAGGAGGAATTTTGAGGAGTAGCGGCGGGCGGTGGTGAAGCAGGGGGCGTTGGAGTAATTAAAGATATAACCGGTTGGCTTACCGAAGCAGTTTGACTGGAAGATGAGCCGCCGCCCCCTCCACCTCCTCCACCCGCGTTTGTCGCAGCGGGAATAGCGGAGACCGCATCAGTGGCCGCCGATTCGTTGCTTGAATCATCCAAAGCAGAAACCTTGAATGAATAACTGGTTCCGTTGGTTAATCCCGACACCATATAAGAAGTTGAAGTTGTTTGAGCTATGTAAGGAAAGTTACTGCCTGATTGCTGGTAGATATCGTACTTAGTGGCGCCAGTAACCGGACTCCATGAGACTGTCACCACTCCATCGCCCGCTGCAGCTGACGCGGCGCCCGGAACAGCCAGCGTAACTACTCCCGAAGGTGAAACTAAGGCAAAATCTGACAAGTGGGTTACGGTTCCGGTAAGAGTTACGGCTGGGTCGTCATCAAGGGCGGAAATGGTGGTGGCAGTCGGCTGGCTCAGAGAGACGGTGGTTGGTATTGACACCCAGTTGTTAGAAGTAGAATCCCAGTAGGAAATAGTCATCTTTTGAACTTGGGCTATGGTGGTAATTCCCTGATTGCTCAAATCAGTTTTTGAAGCGGTCAGAGCAATGGTAGCTGACCCAGACAGAGTGGTAATACTTTGGTTTGAACTGTTAGTTGCCGTTACTTCTTTTGGAGTTCCGACGATTTTAGACGAGGATACGGTAGGAATATTGGTGGTTGATTTTACCTGCACCGTCGCCGACGATGAATCGGTCCCAAGGGCGTTTTTAGGGAAATCAACCTTGGCTCCGGTAGTCTGCACCGTGCCTCCACTGTTTGGGGTAATTGGACTGGTAATTGGGCTTGGGTTAAAGCCGGAAATAGCCACTAATGTAATATTTACCCCAGAGGATCCAGCGGCCGCCGGCGTACCGTTGTAGTTATAGCCATCATAGGCGGCTTTAACCGTCCAGGTTCCCGACCCAACGCTGAGTGAATATGCCCCGGTTGCATCAGTGGTAGTTCCCGCCCAGCCCCCCGAAGATCCATTAATGGCCCAGACTTTAGCATCGGTTACTGTCGTAGTTCCATCTGGCAAGTACACGGTTCCCGTGATAGTTTGACTGGCGGCGCTTAACGTTAGATTTTTTCCCGTCAAATTGGCTCCATTAACGATAACAGTTATGGTATTTCCCGTGTAGCCGGGCTTATTAACGCCGATGGTATAAGTGCCGTTGGCTAACTGAATTGAGTAGGCTCCGTTTGAATCAACTTGGGCGCCAGTACCTCCGCTAGAACTTGCCGCCCAGACGTAGGCCGAGCTGACATCGGTCCCGCTGACCGTCCCGGCAACCGTGTAGAGAGTGGTGCTGATTGAATACTCAATGACTCCGTCGTTGGCGGTGCCGCTGGTTTCAGTGAAATTTCCCGAACTGTCAAGCTTAAAAGAAACTGCTGACAACGGGTTCCCCCCCACATTGGCCTCCACGTAGTAAGTGGTAGTTCCAGAAGTCGGACGGAGAACATCTATTTGATATTCCTTGCAACTGGTTCCAGAGCCTGTGCAAGATGCCGTTACCGTGCTGGTGCTGGCAAATCCGCCCTTTGAATTTGAGCTGCTGTGGACTCCCACAAACGCCTGGTTGACCGAGCTGGCCGGCGAAATCCTAACAATGACCGTAGAAGTATTGATAGAAATATTTTGAGTGGCGTTGGCGGCAATAGTTCCCAAACTTGTTTTATATATTTCTCCTTTTCCAGGAACGCCCACATGTATCCAGTAATTTCCCCCGGGAACTTTGGCGCTGTAAGCTCCACTGGAATCAGTGTTGCCGAATCCCATCATTGAACCATTTTCTCCGCTGGTAATTGAAACGAAAGCTGACTGAAGCGCCTGCCCTCCCTTGGTTACTGTTCCTGAAATGGTGTAGTTGCCGGTGGCCGATACGGTAAAGTTGACCGTTGGGTTACTAGAGCTGGAAACGACAATGTTGGTTTGTTCTGTAAAAGATCCATAGGTCTGGGAGAATGCTCCAACCTTATAATCGGTGGCCGCGGGAACAAACATTTTATAATATCCCTGGCTGTCGGTGTTAGCGTGTCCTCCACCCGGCCCGCCAGTACGATAAGCATAAACTGACACATTTGACAATCCGGTCCCGGTAGAATCTTTGGCGTATCCTTCAATGTAGGTTGTGGGGGGAGCAATGATAATGGTTGGCCCTTTGGCCGGCTGGGCTATGGCATAGGTATCGTCAACATTAACCTGGGTTTGAACCGGGAATGGCATATTTGGCCCCATTACTTCAACAAGCCATGTGCCTTTAGTAACATTTAAGGTAAATGTGCCGTCGGCTCCGACTTGAGTGCCCGTGCCCCTGCCTCCCTGCGGCTGGTGGGCAAACACCCATAGAAATCCCTTTTCAGCAGTCGTTAGACTTCCCGATGACCTTACCACCGTTCCGACAATTCGGTGGGTAGCAGCGGCAAAAGTGAAATTCAATGTGGCGGTGAGAGCCGAATTGGTAATGGTGGCAGTTTGGGCATCGGGGTCGGTATATCCAGCCGAGGTAACAGTTGTGGCGCTGGCATCGGGAGGAATATGGGCTTCTAGCCGATAGGTGCCGTTGATTGGCACGGCTACGTTATAGGTCGTCTGGCAGGCAGTTTGCCCGTTAGCTGGACCAGTAGTAAAGAATGCCGGATTTACTTCCTTAAAGTTTGAATCTCCTGTGTTAACAACATCAGGCAGGGCCATGACCATGACCGTTTTGTCTTGGCCTGAGGCAGTGCAAGAGCTTCCCATGGTTAGCGTGCCAGAAATTGTCCTGGTTGTTGCGATAAGGCGGATGTTGAGCGGAGTGGTGGTATCAATCATCGTCGGAAGCGAGCCCAAATGGGTTCCTGTAGTGTCGTAAGCCCAAAACATTCCCATGGATCGAACACCTGTAAGACTGAAAGTGCCCGGACTTCCGTTTGTATAGGTGACTCCGCTACCGCCATTTTGACGTATAGTCATTCCGCCCATGCCGGCGAAAGCAAACCTAATATTGCCTTTATCGGCATCTGGCATTGGACTGGAATTGTCGGCAGAGTAATAGACTTTGGCGGTTAAGGTTCCCTGAATATCAAAAAATGAATTCTGATTCATGTCGCTGTCAATGCCGTTGTTTCTGACTACGACTGGTCCGCCTTTGGCTCCTGAAGGCACAAGCAATGTAATAGAAGTAGCAGATCTGCTTGTTTCAGAAGTTGCTCCTATCATTGGAAGAGGACCAAATGACCCAAATCCTCCAGAGAAAAATACCTGTGTCGTGCCCGCAGAAAATGGTGTTCCAAAATTGGTTCCGGCAATAGTAACGCTATCGCCTACGGCGCCAAATCCAGGTGTAATGCTGGTAATTGAAGGCAGTACAAGAGCTTGGACAGTGGTGGAACTTGAATATGCGGCCACAGTGGTACTGCTCCCGGAAGTACTTTTAAGAGTGCTTGTTGATGGAACAGAAAATGTTACGGTGCTGCCAGCTGTGAAACTTTTATTTCTGATAACAACCCTGTTGCCTTTAAATTCAATGAAAGGCGTACCAAAGGTGCCTCCGCAGGAAAGGGCGGTTCCATTAAAAACATAGTTGGCGCAATTGGTTGCCAGTTGGCCGTTCATTGCTTCTGTAAAGACTACAATGGTTCGGCTGTCGTATACTGAAACCGAAGAAACGCCTGGAGCCGCCGTCAGGCTGTTAGCGGCGGTAAGGGCCGTAGCCGAAACACTGCCAGAGCTTAAGCCGTAGGTGGTAGTTCCCGAAGCCACGCTGAAAGTAATAGTTTTATCATCGGCAATGGTGGCGCTGGTTGCAATTGAAACAATAAAATCGTATGATCCTGTTCCAGAAGACGGGATGGCACAGGCTCCGGCGTTAATCGTATTAACAGCTCCAACCACGACATTGCTAAGAGTTCCGCATAAGGTATCGCCTCCATCAATGACATCATCGTTGGCTCCAGTGTTGCTGGTGTCGGCGAAAACTTTTAAGTTAGCAATATCGGTGCCGGTGGCAGTTCCCGTTATTGTCACCTTTATTGACGACAAAGTTTCAGACGCGCTTTGGGTTAATCCCACACCAAAAAGGGGTGTGTTGCCGCTGCTGGCAATTATTTTCTGGCTGGCAGTGATTAATTCTGTCGCCGCTGTTCTCTGGGTTACCGCCGCTTCAGCTGGCAAAGCAAATATTCCCAGCGCGCCGGCTAACGCTAAAAATGTAACTGCAAGATAATATTTTTTAATGTGCATATTATTTTTCAAACAAAAAAATCGGCTGTAAAAGCATGCCGAATTTTTGCGAATTATTTTTAATTTTAAGAATAAAGGAATTAATTTTTCCTCTCATTTATATATTTTATCAAACTAAAACCAACTGTCAATTGAAATAGTTATCCACAGTTCAGATGGCACGAGGTTTTAGGTTGCTGTAGGTTTTTGAAATTTACAACGAATTAAGCGCCTGCCGCGTCCTGGGCCCCACGATACCAAACCCATAGATGCCCCGTTTTGTTATTTTATTCTTTAACTGAAAATCCTGCACGGCCTTGAGCGTCGTTGGACCAAAGTTTCCGTTCGGTTGTACTTTGTCTGGGAAAAAACCCAACTGCTGTAACTTTTTCTGGAGCATCATCACCTCATAATTTCGAACGCCATAGTTAAGAACTTTAGTGATGGCATGCGGCGATGCGGACTCGGAATTACTTGATGATAACGTATCCAGGGTAATGGCCACAGGCATGACTTGTGACGCCTGGCCCTGTTTGTCATAAAACTTAACATACACCGTTTTTTGTCCGTCGCCGGCGGGCAGTAACCACTGTTTTGTCTGCCGATAGGGTTCTTGGCTAACATCCTTGAAGTCTGGTGTGTTAGAAATTGCCATATTCACTATATCGTCATTTCCATGCAATATAAGCGTTACATTCCGCGTGGAAGTTTTTCTGGATCCATTGGCAAAGGAAACAGTAAATTTACCTGTGGCTATAGAGGTTGACGTGCTTACTGCTGAAAGTGAAACACTCCCACTTTTAGTGCTACTGACCGCCGTGAAATTGGCCGTTATTGTTTTGTTGGCGCTCATAGTAACCGTCAGAGGGTTGGCCGAACCGGTTGCATCTCCCGACCAGCTGCTAAACGTGTATCCTGTGTTTGCCGTGGCAGTGAGGGAAACCGATGTTCCTGAAGTATAGGTTGACTGGCTGGGGTCTTTGGCAACCGTCCCGTTAGACGAAGTGATGGTTAGCGTGTACGTTGGGGAGGCATCAGCCCTCGTCACCGTGATAGTATAGGTATCAGTGGTAGTTCCATTTTGAGCAGTGACCACTGTGGTAATAGTGTTGGAGCCGACTGATAGGGAAATAGATCCTGATGCCGAACCCGAGGAAACTGTAGTTCCGTTAACCTTCACCGTGGCGTTAGCTTGGTTAACAGTGGGAGTCACCGTTACGCTGTTTACAGAGTTGGCTACACTGTCGGTATATGAGGTGGTACCCGAAGCAAAGGCGGGGGTCAAAGTGCCCGAGCTAATGGTCAGATTGGAAAGGGTGGCGTCGGTGCTGGGAGCTACGGTAACGGTTACCGTATACGTCTGCAGTACCACATTATTGGCTATGACCGTATAGGTTTTAGGATTAGTGAAGTCTTGGGCTACCCCTGAAGCCGGAGTAACCACCACTTCGCCCTGCGACGTCACCGCAATGGTCGGGGCTAAGCTGGTTACGTTCGTACCCGCAGGAACGGTAATGGCTATGGTATTGTTGCTGTTGTTGACCGTACCTGTGGCCGAAGGACTCGTGAAGTTAAACGAAGTTATCTGATCTGCGCTAGTAAGGGGAAGAATGCTTCCGGTTTGCGGGGTAATGGGACCCGATGAATCGCTGGCTGAAATGCTAGCCGTTAAATCACTGAAGGATCCCCAGTTCGTAGTCTGGTCATCACAATAGCGATAGATTCCGCTTCCCGTTAACGTAGCATACAGGCGCCAAATCCTATCTTTTTTAAGCAGCACCCCTTCAAATCCACTTCCCCATCCATTCCAGTTTCCCGTTTGAGTAGTAGTGTATCCTGATTTAAGCGACGTGCTGGACATATACTCTATTTGTCGGGTGGGCTCATTTTTATACCAAATATTATATTTGCCATTAGGCGAGTTTGCCGGAGAAATAATAAAGGTGTCAATCAGATTGCCAGGATACGTGCCTCCGACTGCCGTTGGCGCAGACCATGACGTAAGGTTAGCATTTAAGGCGTCAAGAATGTACGGCTGGAAGGCCGTATCAAAGGTGACTAAGCTCTCAACATTCACGTTGATGTGGATTGACGCGTCGTCATCAATAAACCATCGGGGATTCCAAACGTAGGCGTTCGTTGAAGAATTAAGCACCGGCACCTGCATCACCAGAGAGTAGGGCCCGCCTAGGGAAGTAGCGTTGGCTATTGCAAACGTTGTTTGGGTACCAGAAAAGGCGTTTTCTTCATAGGCAAGCCAGTACTTGCCCTGATAATACATTAGAGAAGAAGCGAGATTGTCGGGCGAACCTGGAAGAACGATTGGATCGGTGACCCCGCTGGGAGGTGTAAACGTTACCCCGTCTGACGTGGTTAATATATCGGTACCGCCTACGCCTCCCGAAGTAGCGGTTGAAAGGTAAAAACCAGGGGTATCAAAAAATGGCACATCATAGGCATCAATTAACGAATTTTCTACCGCCTTTCGATCTGCATCAGAAAGGGCCGAGGGATAATAAACAAGTGCCCTAATATATCCCACTAAAGGAGTAGAGCCCGTGCTTCCGGAATTACCAATGCCAAGCGGAAACTGGCCGGCATTGAGTGAGTTTCCAGAATCGCTCCCGGTTGCCACTTGGGCATGATTTTTGTATATCACTTTATGGGTGCTGTCTATTCTTTTGCCGGTGATTAATTCAAGTTTTGTTGAGCCGGCATAGCCGTTGGAATTATTGGTGCTTCCATAGAAGGTATCTAATGAAGCCACGTTATTATCGGCGGCGCTGGCCATGAGTGCCCATGTCGATCCAGCGGCCGTGGCACCGTCACCTTTGTTAAGGATTGCTTGATATCCTTTGTCTCCCGTCCGCTGGAAAACAGCAAACACGGTGAATGCCGAAGAAGTAAAATCGGAATTTGCCCCGACCAGCATCCGGGTGCTTGAAGAAAATTGCAGAGCCGGATGGCCGCCGACGTTCGACAAGTAGGTTGGGCGTTGCCCGGAAGTGTTTTGAACTGCATTAAATCCCCTCCCCGATTTATCGTTCCACTGCTGAACCGTAGCCCCATTGGCGGCGAGCGTGGTACCGGCATCGCTGTAGACACTGCCCGCGGCATCAAGCCAGAGGGTGCATCCTGAAATATCGCCTGGACAAGCGGCCGGAGCCACGGTAACGGTAGTAGTTTTTCCCGTGGACGGGTCGGTGATGGTCAGGGTGCCGGTGGTGCTTCCCGCGTTGACTACGATGGTGGCGCTGGTAGCGCTGGCAACGGATTGGCTGGTGATGGAAGCTCCCGTGCCCCCCGAAAGAGTGAACGTCGGAGATCCCGGAGAGCCTGATGTCCAGGAGGTGCCGCCTCCAGTTAAAATTATAGAATTTCCTGTTGTACTTTGGTAGATGGTTGAGGTGTCAGAAGAGAGGCTGGGAGCGGCCACGGTAACGGTGACGGTATTCCCCGTGGACGGGTCGGTGATGGTCAGGGTGCCGGTGGTGCTTCCCGCGTTGACTACGATGGTGGCGCTGGTAGCGCTGGCAACGGATTGGCTGGTGATGGAAGCTCCCGTGCCCCCCGAAAGAGTGAACGTCGGAGATCCCGGAGAGCCTGATGTCCAGGAGGTTCCCGTTCCCGTTAAAGTAATAGAGTTGCCGGTGGTGTTTTGATAGATGGTACTCGTCCCCGATGAAAGGCTGGTGCCAATGGTGAGCTCGTTGCCTCCGGCACAACTTCCGCTGGCGGTCGATAACATATTGCAATATTCAAACTTAATCCAGGCGGTTGAGCGGACGGTGGCAGAGACGCGAACTTCGTCAATGGAACCATTAAAATACCATGGCTGACTTATTGAACTGCCTTGGCCTGGCCCGCCGATTTCTTTATAGTCAGAAACAAGATTTGGCGATAAGGATGACGTTGAACCGGAGGCCGCGCCATCAACATATATTTGAAACGTTCCCGCGTTATTGACCACGCCAACCAGGTGGTAATTCCCATCGTTAACGGTGCCCGAAGAGCTGGGGCCGGCAATCCCGCTCAAATCGGTATGAACCTTGTTATCGGTGCCAACGTACAGCCAAACCCCATTGCCGCTGGCGCCGGAATCCCCTCCCCATTGCAGTATCTGCTGGCGCAAGGCGGAAGCTGAAGTTTTTGCCCAGGCAAAGGCCGAGAACGATCCGGTTCCGGTCGTAGGAGCCGAAGTCAGTGCAATAAAGTTTTTCTCGCTATTGACGCCGTTAAAATTTGCCCCTCCATCAATTTTTCCAGTGGTAGCTGTTGGAGGCGTGGTGCCCGTGGCCGTGCCGTTGTTGGCGTTGGACGTGGAGTCGGTGGCTGAAAGGGTGGTTCCATTGGGCAGGTGCCAGGTGCCTTTGTAATTATTGGCTCCGTTTTCATTCCACACGCACTGGGCATTGGTGATGGTGGTGCAGTTGGTGATGGTGCTTGTCGCGGCTGTCCAATCAGTGCCTGAAACCGAAGAATTGCCGTAAAAGATCCAGATGACAGTTGGAGCCGATGAAGAAATGCTGGAAACTTGAACCCAGAAGTCGCCGGTCGCGGCCCCACTCGAAACCGAAAAGTCCTCTCGCTCATAGGGGAGTACCGTTGTTTTGTCTGAAGCCGTAAAACGGATATCGTATCCGTGCGTAGTATCAGAAACACCCCCCCCTACATCGGTGTCGCCGGGGAGGTGAACGAGCAATGGAAAATACGAGAGAGTTGAACTTACGTTGGTGTTTGAAATTGAGATCTGTTTGCTATGGCTCCAGCCAGACATGTCATCGGCATGCGCAGGTGTTGCCCAAAAGAAAGATAAGGCCGCCACAAATACAATGATAGCCGTTTTGATAAAAAATAAGTTAAACTCTTTTGTCAATTTCATTTTTTTTCTTCATCGTTATTATACCAAAAAAAATGTGTGCAAGAAACCCATTCCTTTATCTTCTGCGTCGGTTGAAAATTCTCATTAAAATTAATTTAATTTTAATGAGAAGAATGTATAAGAAAATTTACTTGACGAAAGTTTGCTTACTACAGTATGATTATTGAATAAGTATGAATAGTATTCAGATTAGAAAAACAAAATCTCTTTTTGTGATAATTACTATTGTTGCCCTTGGCTGGGTGACGCTTTTTGGTATTTCTTTTGGAATGGAAATGAGAAGCGATGGAACTATGATGGATTGCTTGTTTTCCAGATACCAGGTTATCTGCCCGATGAGTATTTTTGAGCATATTAGTTTGTGGAACAATATGTTTGCCGCCAACGCCGTAAAAACCATGGTAATATTTTTCATGGTGATGGTTTTAGCGGCCACTGTTTATTTATTTGAACTCGAAAAGTTTTCGAAAATGTTAAATTACCAGAAACTGTACTTACAACAGAAACCTTACTTACTGTATTTTGATTATCTAAAAGAAGCTTTCTCTCAAGGCATTTTAAAGCCCAAAATTTACAAGTCCTCAATTTAGTCCTGCGATTTGCCAAATTTAATGTGGTCGTTGTTTGGCATCATGGGCTTTTTGGCTTACGTAAAAATTAATTTATAAAACATGGTTAAAGAAAATACGTATTTTATTAAAGGGATGCACTGCGCCTCGTGCGAAGTACTTATTGAGAAAAAAATTTTAGAAATTCCGGGTGTAAAATCAGTTGAGGCATCAACGAGCAGCGGCAAAGCAATTATTGAGTACCAAGACGAAAAACCGAGCGTTGAAAAACTAAATGACATTTTCAAAAAAGATAATTATACTTTTTTTAAAAGTAAACAAGCAATAGATTTGTCCGAAAACATAAACGAACAACCAACTAATACAACGTTGTTTGGATTTGCCACGGCGGTGGTCATTATGACATTATTTCTCCTGTTAGATAGAATGGGCATATCGGGATTATTAAACATCAACTCGCATTCCTCCGCATTTACCTTTTTGGGCTTTGGCATATTGGCTAGCCTTTCTTCCTGCGCCGCTTTGGTGGGCGGGATTGTTTTATCAATGTCAAAGCAATGGTACCGATTGCACGAGCAATCGAGTATCCTCGGTAAATCGGGACAAGAACTTTATACCGCCGAGCGGAGCGCTTATAAAAAGTTTCAGCCCCATTTAATGTTCAATATCGGGAGGATTTTATCGTATGCTCTATTGGGCGGAGCGCTGGGATTGATAGGCAGCAGATTAGAGTTGTCTTTTGGATTTACAGCATCATTAGTGATTGTTGTCTCGTTGCTGATGATTGTTTTGGGATTGCAGATGCTTGGGGTAAAGGGGTTTCGTAAATTCCAATTCTCCATGCCCAAATTCATTACCAGGGGCGTTGCCAACGAAAATAATTTTAAGGGAAAATATATGCCCTTTGTCATGGGAGCCGCAACTTTCTTTTTGCCCTGCGGCTTCACTATCACAGCCCAAACCATAGCCTTGCTGTCAGGGAGCGCCTTGCAGGGGGCAATGATTCTCGGTTTTTTTGCTCTCGGCACCACACCAATACTTTTACTAATCGGATTTTCAAGTGTTACATTTTTCTCAAAACCTCACCTGGCAATGATATTTTCTAAGGGCGCGGGGTTCTTAGTACTATTTTTCGCCTTGTACAACATCTATAATCAGCTTAGTGTATTAGGATTAATCAGATAAAATAATATATGCAAAGCATATAATTAATCGTGCGGTCGGAATATGAAAATGTGTTTTCCTATTCCTCCCTTACTCATAATTATGAATAAAAATAATAAAACGGCGCAATTTATCGCAATCGCCATCATTGCAGCTTCGGTGCTTGTTTCAGGATATCTGATTCTAAAACCAAATAGTCAGGCAGGAGGACAAAATCAGGACACCAGCAGTCTGGCTCCGATGGTTGACGGAAAACAAGTTATAAAAATGACGGTAAAGTCAGTATCTTACGACCCCAATTATTTTAAAGTCAAGGCTGGCATTCCGGTGCGTTGGGAAATTACCTCCTCGGGTCAGCCGGGGTGCGCGGCCGGAGCCTTGATATCCAATGGTTTGCTTGACGGGCCGATTTATCTCAATCCAAACCAGGGAGAGATTACCGTAAAAGAATTTACTCCCCAAAATGCGGGAACATACAGATTCAACTGTCCGATGAATATGGCCCGAGGAACCATTGAAGTAGTTAATTAACATGGAAAAAATAACTTTAAATATTGAAGGAATGGACTGCGCTTCTTGCGCTTCGGTAATAGAGCATTCACTGAGCAAAGAAAGGGGTGTTAAATCGGCAAATGTAAACTACGCTTCTGAAAAAGCTTATGTCGATTTTGATAATTTGCAATCAAGCAAAGATAAAATAATGAAGGTTATTGAAGATTTGGGATATAAAGCATCTGAAAGTGGTATGGAAATGTCTGGTGGACACGACCACCACAAAATGCAAAAAGAAAGTGAAATAAAAAAGTTAAAGATCCGTTTTGTAATATCTTTAATTTTTAGCTTGCCAATATTATACATTGTGATGGGGAAAATGATTGGTCTGCCAATGATTCCAATTTCTGAAAAATATTTAATCGTCTTGCAAGTAATTTTAGCGACCGGAGTAATCGCGACTTGTTTTAATATTTGGCAATCGGGCTTCAAAAAAGTAATGAAGTTGGGGCCAAATATGGATACGTTAATCCTTGTGGGAACCGCCGCAGCTTATTTTTATAGCTTGGCAAATACCGTTCTTTTGCTGTTAGGAAAAAATATTCCAATGGAAAATTTTTATTTTGAGTCTGCGGTATTTATCCTGGTATTTATTTCTCTGGGAAAGTATTTAGAAGCCATTACCAAAGGCAAAACATCGGATGCTATAAAGAAACTGATGGGTCTTCAGCCCAAAAATGCAATCGTAATAAAAGATGGAAGAGAGTTGGAAATTCCAGTTTCAAAATTAGTAGTTGGAGATATTATCTTGGTAAAACCTGGCAAGATTTTTCCTGTTGATGGCATAGTCATTGATGGATATTCTGGCGTAGATGAAAAAGCAATTACCGGAGAAAGCATTCCCGTTGAAAAAAAAGCGGGAGATGAAGTCATTGGGGCCACGATTAATAAAACGGGGGTATTAAAGTTCAGGGCTACAAGGGTTGGAAAAGATACGATGCTATCACAAATAATAAAAACAGTTGAAGATGCAATGGGCTCAAAGTCGCCAATACAACTTTTGGCCGACAAAGTTTCTTTTTATTTCGTCCCCTCGGTACTTGTCATGGCCTTTACATCTCTCGTTGTTTGGCTTTTATTGGGTCATACTTTTTCATTTGCATTATCAACTTTTGTGGCGGTGCTTATTATCGCCTGCCCCTGCGCTTTGGGATTAGCCACTCCTACTGCCGTAATGATGGGAACGGGATTGGCCGCGCAAAAGGGCATTCTTATAAAATCAAGCAAGGCACTGGAAAAAGCCAAAGCAATAACTATGGTTGTGTTTGACAAGACCGGAACATTAACAAAAGGAGAACCAGTGGTCACCGATGTTGTTACGACAAAAAAAGATGTTAATAAAACATTTATTTTAGGAATTGCAGGATCAATAGAAAAAAATTCAGAGCATCCGTTGGCAGAAGCTATTGTAAAAAGGGCGACTAAAGAAAAAATTGAATTACAAGAAGCTGATAACTTTCAAGCAATTCCAGGCAAAGGAGTCCAAGCAACCATAGATAATAAAAAAATCTTTTTGGGAACACGATTATTGTTGGCTGAAAACAAGATTGCTTTTAGTAATATAGAAAACGAAATGGAGTCTCTTGAAAATCAAGGAAAGACAGCAATGTTGCTCGCAGTTGATAATGAAGTTATAGGAATTATTGCTGTTGCAGATGTATTGAAAGAATATTCAAGCCAGGCGGTTGCATCTCTGAAAAGAATGAGCAAAAAGGTTGCCATGATTACCGGAGACAATAAAAGAGTTGCAGAAGCTATTGGGAAACAAATTGGCATTGATAAGATATTGGCTGAAGTGTTGCCGCAAGGGAAATCAAACGAAATAAAAAAATTGCAACAAGAAGGTAATGTAGTTTTGATGGTCGGAGACGGCATTAACGATGCCCCCGCTTTAGCACAAGCTGATTTGGGGATTGCCTTGGGATCTGGAAGTGATATTGCAATGGAAACAGGAGAAATTATTCTAGTAAAAGATGATTTAAGGGATGTGGTGAAAGCCATTGACCTTAGTAAATATACCTTAAAAAAAATCAAACAGGGACTCTTTTGGGCTTTTTTCTACAATCTTGTCGGTATCCCGGTTGCCGCTGGCGTTCTCTATCCTTTTACTGGTTGGTTCCTAAATCCTTCTATTGCCGCGGGAGCTATGGCCTTTTCTTCAGTCAGCGTAGTGCTTAATGCTCTTTCAATGAAAAATTATAAATAATCTTAATTAAAACGGCAGCCAACAAAAATTGGCTGCCGTTTTAATTCCTAGCTACGTTGACGGGTTAAAGCGGCTTTCCTGGCGGCTCGCCTCAACCCTTCCCTGCCTTTTGTCTGAACTGCTTTCATTGCCGAAGCATGACGAGCAGTTGGACCTCTTTCTCTGGAGGCCCTCGTTGCTTGCCTCGAAATACTTCTATGAGAAGCTGCTGTCCCTCTCTCTCGCCTTAACACTTTCATCCTGGCACGAGAAACTTTTGGGTATTTTACTTTGCTCCCTGAAGTTCGTCCCTTTTTTATATCAAGGCGGGCTTTTTTCCTAACTTCTTTGGATTGAGTTCCTTTTTTGGGCGGAGGCAATTTTACTCCGGCTCTTCGGGCCTTGGAAAGTCCGATGGCTATGGCTTGTTTTGTAGACCTGGCGCCATGTTTTCCTTGGCGGATGTGATGCATTTCCTCTCGCACAAACTCTCCAGCTTGACTAGAAGCTGATTTCCCTTGCCTTTTGTCGTGTTTGGCTTTTTCTATGGTTGCTTTTTCTGGCATGAGTAAATTGTAAGGCTGAGGATATTAAAATAAAGTGAAATTTATTAAAAATAAATTTTTAATTTATGTTTAATACATATTTAATCTTGCCCGTGATATTGTATTAGCTACGTAATTATTATTAAAAAAATAAAAATAAAATTATGGCAAGAACTTGTCCAAAATGCAATCACGATCACAACAAGGGAGAAGAGTGCGTAGAGTGCGGCTGTAAGGATTAGAGTATCAGTGGCCAAAAAATCAAAAAAGGGGTCGTACGACCCCTTTTTTGATTTTTAATTTTTTGGTATAAATATGTAATGACCATTTTAAAGCCTTTATTTTTTTCCGTAATCACATTTTTGTCCACGTTTTCTGGAGGTATTTTTGCTGTCAGATTTGAAAAAAAATCCACTATATTATGGCTTTTGCCGCCGGCGTTCTCTTGGGAGTCGTCAGCTTTGACCTATTGCCAGAAATCATTTCCCAGGCAAAAGAGTTTGGCTTTGCATCAATTGATGCAATGTTGGCTTTGGTGTTCGGTTTTTTTGTTTTTCATATCTTAGAAAAGAGTATTTTAATGCATTATTCCCATGAGCAGGAATACGCGGGCCACAAACATCCTCACGTCGGAGTTTTTTCTGCCTTGGCTTTAGCTGGCCACAGCTTTATTGACGGAGTTTCCATTGGTCTAGGATTTCAAGTTAATTCGGTGGTAGGCTTATTGATTGCCCTTGCGGTTATTTCCCATGACTTTACCGATGGTATGAATACGGTTACTTTGATACTCTCTAACAAAAATTCAATAGCAAAAGCAAAAAAGTTTTTACTGCTCACCGCCGTAACCCCGGTATTAGGAGTGCTGTCAACGCTGCTTTTTAAGGTTCCCGATTACTTTCTCTTTTTGTACCTTGGATTTTTTGCCGGATTCCTTCTCTACATTGGAGTATCAGATATTTTGCCTGAAGCCCACAGTAAAGAGAGTTCATATCGGCTCATCGGATTGACTGCTTTAGGATCAGCATTAATTTTCACCATTACTCGCTTTCTTTAAAAATTTAATGAAAAGTAAATAAAGTATTGAATATTATTAAAGAAAAAGTAAAATAGATTTGGAAAGGTCGGTTTAATTATTAAAAAATAAAAAGATAAAAAATGAAAAAGATAATTGCAATAACTTCTGCTGTATTAATTTCTTCAGCCTTGCTAACTGGCATTACATTTGCCCAAACCGGCACAACTTCAACCGACCAGACGGCGGCATTGGCTTGCGTAGCGAAGGCGGTTGCCGACAGAGAGGCCAAAATACAATCTGCTTTCAGCGCCTTTAGCTCATCAATGACTTCGGCCTTCCAGACAAGAGCTTCCGATTTGGCCTCGGCTTGGGCTATGTCTGACAAAACTGCCAGAAAAGAAGCTATAAGGAATGCCTGGAAGAAATTTTCAGATTCCAAAAGAGCTGCAAGGAAAACTTACAACATAGCGACAAAAACAGCTTGGAAAGATTTCAAGAAAGCTAAAAAAGATTGTAACCTTTCAAAAAGTATGGAGGAACGAGAAAGTGAGGGCGCGGACAAATTATAGTAGAAGGTTTCTAAAATAAAAAATCGAAGTTACAACTTCGATTTTTTGTTTTTTTAACCTTGAATTACGAAATTGCTTCGTTACGAAAAGGTCTGGCTTGCGGGCGAGACGATGCAAAAATTTTTCGGCATACACAGAGTGTTCTGGCGAACAAATTTTTGCGAAGCCGTAGCCCAAGCCAAACCTTTGCAGTAGAAGTGAATTTCGTAATTCAAGGTTAGTAGTAATCCTTTACTTTTTTTAGTTCCACATGCCTCCTTAATTTTTCCAGCGCCTTTGCCTGAATTTGGCGGATTCTTTCCCTTGTCACCCCAAATTCTTTTCCGGTTTCTTCAAGCGTGTGCATTACACCATCCTCCAAGCCAAATCTCATGGCAAGAATTTTCAATTCCCTATGAGTCAGCTCGCTGGAAATTTGGTTTAGCCTCTCCTTTAAAAGTTTCCTGGCCGCTTCGGTGTTTGGAGGCAAAGTTTTATCATCTTTTATAAATTCGGCCAGTATGCTGTCCTGCCTGTCTTTGTCTTCACCAATCGGAGTCTCTAACGAAACCGCTTTTTGGGCAATTTTCCTTATGTGATGAACTTTATCAACTTCCAAACCCATTTCGGCAGCAACTTCTTCGGCCAATGGCTCCCTGCCCAGCTCTTGCAAAAGATTTCTCCTGATTTTGGTGTACTTTGAAATGGTCTCAATCATGTGGACGGGAATCCTAATAGTCCTGGCTTGGTCGGCCAAGGCTCGCGTAATCGACTGGCGGATCCACCAAGTAGCATAGGTTGAAAATTTGTAGCCTTTCCTCCAGTCAAATTTTTTAACCGCCTTAAAAAGCCCAAGATTTCCTTCTTGAATTAAATCCAGCAACGTCAAATTTGGAGAGCGGCCCACATATTTTTTAGCAATTGAAACAACCAGTCTTAGGTTAGCTAAAGCCAATTTGTTTTTAGCCTCTTCATCTCCTTGCTCAATTTTTTTGGCCAGTTCTTTTTCCTCTCTGGCTGTCAAAAAACTAGACCTGCCAATTTCTTTCAAATACATTTGTATCGGGTCAATCCTGCTCAAGAGGGCTTTCTTTTGCTTTTTTTCTTTTGGTGTTTTTAAATCTAAAAATTCCCTGGATTCCCTCAAGTCAATTCCTCGTTCCTTGAGCATGTCATAGATTTTCTCCAATTCCTCAATATTATTTTCTATATTGGGAATTAAATATAAAATTTCCGAAGTAGTCAAAAAGCCTCGCTCCCCCCCCTTTCTCAAGAGCTCATCAATTTGTTCTTGGGTAATTTTTGTTTTTTTTACTTTCCTTGCAGATTTCCTAGATAATCTTTTTTTAGTTTTCTTAATCTTTTTGCCCAAAACTTTTTTGCGTTTAGATTTTTTAATTTTCTTTTTCATTTACAATGATTTTGTTAATCTATTAAATTCTTCAATTAAATTATCAATGGTTTTTAAATCCTTATTAGCTTCAGCTTTCTTAATATCCTGTGAAATTTTGTCCAACTTATTCCTTAATTCTATGTTTTTTAACTGCAAAAGGCAAAGTAAAATTTCTTCCTCTGGCTCTTGCTCATATTCCTCATCGGCCCTCAAAGTCAGAGCCGCCAAAAAATTCTTAAATTCAACTTCAGATTCTTCTTCGTCATTAAAAATCAGTTTAAAATCTTTTTTTAACTCACCTTCATTGGCTAACTTTTCTTCTTTTACTAAATCTGAAATTTTTTCTAAAAACTTTCTTATTTTTTCAGAAAAAAGGCTGTACTGATCTTCGTTGATAAGTTTTATATTGTCTGGATTTTTTAAAACTAAAGAAACAATTTTTTCTTCTATGAGTTTTTTTCTTCCTTGAACCCCCAGCGTTTCAACTTGAAAATTTTTTTCAATTTGGGCTTGCCCCGTAGTGAACGCGTAGCGTTCTACCACTGGGATTTTCGCCAACTCTTCGAGAACAGCTTCTTCTTTCACATCCAACGTTTGTGACAATTTTTGAATCCAGTAGGACTGTTCTATTTTGTTTTGCAATCTCTTAATAGCTGGCAAAATAATCCTGCCAATTTCTTTTTTCCCCTGGGGCGTACTTTTATCAAAAGCCAATAAAGCCGAATCAAAATAATAATCCATGATTGCCCTGGCCTTATCCAACGATTCTTGCCACAGTTTTGGATCTTTTAAAACAATGTCAGCTGGGTCCGAATCCTTTAATTGGGCTCCGATAATTTTAATGTTGAACCCTTGCTCTTGGGCTAAATTAATTCCCCGTTTGGTAGCCGAATCTCCGGCAAGATCAGCATCAAAGGCCAGCGTCAGGTTTTCAGAATATCTTTTTAAAATAGTTAAATGATTTCTTGTCAGGGCGGTCCCGGAAGCCGCCACCGTATTTTCAAAGCCAGCCTGATGGCACATAATCACGTCGGTATAACCTTCTGTTAATACAATTTGATTTTGCTTTCTTATTTGCAACTTAGCATTATTGAGCCCGTACAAAATACTGCTTTTGTCATAGAGTAACGTTTGGGGAGTATTAATATACTTAGCCGTTTCATCCTGCTGTTTGAATACCCGGCCGCCGAAACCCACAACTTGAGAATTCAAATCAAAAACCGGAAATATTATTCGGCCGCGGAATCGGTCGTAAGATTCGCCCTTTCTGCCTTCTTTTTCTATGGCTAATCCAGCTCTTATAACTTCTTCTCTGTGATATCCCCTGCTGACCAAAAAGTCTGATAATCCTTGCCAAGCCTCGGGAGAATAGCCCAACCTCCATTTTTTTATTGATTCTTTGGTTAATCCTCTTTTTAACAAATAATCTTGAGCCTCTTTGCCAATGGGACTTCCCTCTAGTTGTTTTTCAAAAAAAAGGCAGGCCAATTCGCAAATTTCATAAAGCCTTTGCCGTTCGGTTTTTAATTGGATGTTTTCTCTTTTTAACTCTACGCCGGCTTTGTTTGCCAAAATCCTCAAGGCGTCTCCAAACTCAACTCCTTCAATTTTCATGACAAAATCAAAAATAGAAAACCCGGCTCCGCATCCAAAGCAGTGCCACATTTGCCTAGAAGGATTAACAAAGAAAGAGGGTTTTTTTTCTGAATGAAAAGGGCAGACCCCACGGTAGTTGATTCCGGTCTTGGTCAGCTTCATATAACTGCCAACAACATCCAGAATGTTTAGTTTATTTTTAATTTCTTCTATTTGAGAATCGGCCATAGAAAATTACTCCACAATAATACCACAAAAAAATAAAAAATCAAGCTCATAAAAAATCTCAGCTGATTTTTAACATCAGGCTACATCTTTTTCTGGAGTTCTTGTGCCAATGCTTTGAGCTCCTGGAAATCTGCCATAGGCCGATGGGCAGTCATGGCTTCGCCTCCCAATGGCAAGCCATCGTTCTCGTATCGTGGAATGATGTGCAAATGGAAATGAAAAACGGCTTGTCCGGCGGCTTTACCGTTGGATTGGGAAAGACGAATTCCGTCAGCCGATAAAGCATTTTTTAATTTACCTGAGATATGTTTGGCCTCAACAATAATTTTTTTTAAAATTTCTTCATCAATGTCAAAAATATTCTCAAAATGTTTTTTGGGGATCACCAAGCAATGACCCTTGGTAAGAGGGTGGATATCCAAAAGGGCCAGCACGTCATCATCTTCCCAAATTTTTGCCCCTTCAATTTCTCCTTTTACAATGTTACAGAATATACAATTTTCCATTATCTAACTACATACGTTAACGTAACGGTGACATCAACCTCCTGCTGCCCCGTTTGTATCTGGGGGGCAACCACCGTTGCCGACTCCTTATTGACCGCTCCATAGAGAGGCTGGGGGTAGGGAGCATACCCTTCAGAAACGTTCACCAGCTTGGCCCCCGAAAGACCCGACTGAGCAAAAAGGGAGTTGGCTTTTTCTTTGGCCTCGGCGATGGCTTTTGCCCTTGCCTCTGACTTTACTTTTTCAATGTCGTCAACCGTAAATTGCAGCTCTCCAATGGTATTTGCTCCGTTTGAGCTAGCTTTTTCTAAAATTTCATTGATCTTGTCAAAATTTCGTATCTTCACCTGTATCTGCTGGTCTAAAGAATATCCATTGACCGTCCTTTTGCCAGGATAGGGATACATCATGGGAACTGGAGATTGGTATTGGTAATTGGGAGACAAATTATAAAGGGTTGTTTGAATATCTTTGTCTTGGACCCCTGATCCTTTTATGGCTTTTATAACGTTATCCATGATGGCATTATTTTTGCTTACCGCTTCCTGGCTGGTTTGGCCTTCAGAATGGACGCCAAAATTTATGGTGGCCACATCGGGCTTAGCATAAGCCTTCCCCTCGCCAGTAACATTTATTTCGTGGGAAGCGTTCTGGGGCAAAGATTGAAACTGAAAAAATAACTCTCCGAGCATAAAAATTCCCACTACCGCAATCAACGCGGCAACCAGCTTAAAAATATTTTTTGAAATTTCTATTGTTTTTGTCTCTTCCATATTTTTGAAAATAATTTTAATTGTAATCTGAAATTATCTTATCACAAATATAAACCAAAACAAAAGGTTGACAAAACAGTTTTATTCTTTAAACTAAAATTAGACCTTTGAGTTATCCAAAAGACATCACGAAGTTCTCGGGGTGTTGGTGAAAGGTTGGCGCCTCATCAGCGACCAGCCTTGGACGGATTTGGTTTTGCCATTCCTGGCGGGATTAAGCAGAACCAATCCGTCTTTTTTTTATTCCTGGACGTCAATGACGATTTTGCCTTTTATGTCTTCACTTTGCTTTTCTTGAAAAGCTTCTTTTATTTTTTCCAGCAAAAAAACTTTATCAATATGAATTTTTAGACCCTTATTTTCAATAAAATCAGTCAAGGTATTGAGCCTTTCGGTCGTCACCTGAGTAAATTGGGAAATTGCCGTAACTCCATATTCTTGCATCAGTTTTTCGTCTGGTGCCATAAGCATAGAAACTATCACGCCTCCCTTTTTTAAAACTTTAAAAGACTTTTCGTAAGTTTGACCACCAACTGTATCAAAGACGGCATCAAAGTCTTGCAAAACTTCTTCAAAATTTTCATTTTTGTAATTAATAACCTGGTCGGCTCCCAACTTTTTTACATAATCAATGCCGTCTCCGGTAGCCGTAGTAGCAACAAAAGCTCCAATACTTTTTGCAATTTGAATTGCCATAGTTCCAATGCCGCCGGCTCCCCCATGAATCAAAATCTTCTGGCCAGGCTGGAGTTTCATGTGCTCTAAAAGTCCCTGCACGGCGCTCACCCCTACCAAAACAGAGGCCGCCGCTTCTTTAAAATCAATGTTGCTGGGCATTTTGGCAATCATGCCCGTTGGAATTGCGGCAAACTCGGCAAAAGCTCCCGTGGCTCCGGCCAAGGCATTGGCGCTTCCATACACTTTTTTTCCAACACTAACATTTTCAACGCCATCGCCAACTTCAGCGACAACGCCGGCCATATCCCCTCCCAGAATAATCGGGAGCTTAGCGTTGGGCATCATTCCCCCTGAAAATTTAACGTCAAAAGGATTTACCGAAGAAGCATACACTTTAACCAACACCTGCCCCTTGCCGGGTTTCGGTTTTTCAATATCTGAAATTTCCAACACTTCCGGCCCACCGAATTTTTTAATCTGAACAGCCTTCATTTTTTGTTAATATTTTAATCTTAATACTATGTTAATATTTGCAGATTACAAACCGATTAACTTTCAAAACGACATAATAGATTTAGCAATCTTATTCACGAAACTATCTACCGGAAAATTTTTTACATCCAGCAGTGATAAATAAGGACACCAGTCTTCCAATTCAAGCAATAGCAAATCTCCTGTAACTGTCTTTAAAAAATCTAGGCGTTGAATTCCTTTTATAGGATTCCATTCAACGAATTGGAAAGCTAACGCTAATTCAGTTAAAGTCGGATCATACAATTCCAAATCCCATCGTCCATCTACCGTTTTAAAGGCATGGTGAAAATAATTATCTACAAAAAAGATTGAAATTTCAAAAGAGAATTTTATTTTTGGCTGAATTAAGTACTTTTTGCCGTCAAATTTATTTTTAAGGTCATCTGTTAAAACAGAAATAATCCCCTTTCCACTTCCTCCAAAAACAGGTTTCAGCAAATACTCTTTTGACTCAATTTTTAGGGCTTCTTTATCATCATTAAATGTTGGTACAACCTGATATCCGGCTTCGTACAAATCTACAAGATATTGTTTTCCTTTTTGATCACCCCTTCCATAATATTGGTTACTATATTTTATATTTCTCTTATCGAAATCTTGGTAGATTTTCATCATATATTCCAAACCATTTGGACGACCCCAAACATTTCTTACCAAGAAAAAACTGCTTCTTGAAAATAGAGATTTATCAAAAATATCTAAAACTTCTGTTTTAAAATACTTCTCAAGAAATTTAGCTAAAGCAGTATCTTCAGATTTTGCATCACTATCTTTTAAATTGGAAATAATGACTACTTCTTTCATCAGTACATTCTGTAATTTTTTTTCTAAAAACTTTTTCTGATACGATTTTCAAAAAAGCAGTACGCACTGCTTTTTTTATAGTCTTGGCTCTTTTAATCGCGGATCCAGTTCATCACCGAGTTTGAATTTTTGGGCAATTTCTTCAAGGATATTATCCTCGTCATGGACTTCTTCAAACGACGAGTAGTTATCGGTCATTTCTTCTCCTAGCTGAATATCTTTGGTGGCATACGTGACTACTTCCTCTTGACCATCTTCGTATCCAGAAAGGCAATTTGGGTCATCTGAATGGTTAAAAAAGTTTCCATAGTCTGAACACAAGATGTACTGACTACTTTTTCTAGAGTGATGTGTGTATTTATACAAAAAAATCTGTACCAGATCTGGAAAATTTAATACTTGCTCTCTGGTGAATTTCTGGTCAAATCCCGGCGTGAATTGCCAAACCTTGGTCCCTTTTGGAATAAATTCATCAGCAAAGAGACCTAAACCATGAATTTTACTTTTTTTTACGATTGTTTTTACTAATAGCATTTTGTAGCTTTAACCCTCTTCTTAGATTAAATCTTTAAGGTCAAATTTATGGAAATCTTCTTCGCCAGTTTCGGAGTTTTTAATTGGCGGAGATTGAACTGATAAAAATTCCAACTCTTCTCCCCCTGACAATTTAAATCCGTGAGGCATACCCCTTGGAATTTCAATTTTATCACCCGCCTTAATTTCTAACGTATCATTACCTGTTAATAAAAGTCCCTTGCCACTAATTATTATAAAAACTGCATCAGAATTTTTATGAATATGCTGGGGATACATACCATCTACTTTTATTTTCACCAATGAAATTTCTTTCTCGGGATTGACATCTCCCAACTGAACAACCTCAAAACCTTCTACGGTTCTTTCATCTCTAAAAGTTTCCTTTTTCTCCTCCAGCCAATCCTGTAAATTTTCGGCTGGTATACCCTCAAGTAATTTCTCGGAAAGAGTTAATTCTTTTGATATTTCTTTTTCTGACATTTTTATAAAAATTTAGATATGCTTCAGTCACGTAATCTACTCGAATCACTCGGTCGTACGATAAGAAATGTTGTTGCGGAGGGGGTGGGATTTGAACCCACGAGACCCTTGCGGGTCACGGCTTTCCAAGCCGTTGTAATAGGCCGCTATACGACCCCTCCAAGTAAATTTAAAATGGCGTAGTACTCATTTCAAAAAGCGATGCTACAATCCAAGGATTATTTAACTGAAAAAGTTTCTGCTGAATAACTCTTGCATATGAATATGTAGATATTGATGGTTTTTGATTTGGCTGAACAATTTCTACATCAAATTGATATCCAAAATCAGGGGGTAAAATTTTATCTTCTATTATCATGACATCAGTATAATTTTCAACCTTACATAATATACCCCAAGCCCTACCCTCCCCACGACGAATTGATGTGTTTATTATGACCTGAGACCCTTGAAAACTTTTCGTTGGTGGTAAAACTATTTTAACGGGAAAAACTTTTCTGTTATAAACTTTACGGTGAAGTTGGCCGGATATATGATAGCTTGAATGTGGGTTTTCTTTTTTATTACTCTTATTAGATATTACATAGGTATCTCCACTAGCACTTCTTTTAACTTCATGTAACAAAAAAAGTTCATTATTATCTTCAACTGCAATTGCGTATTTCTCAAATTTATTCATATTTAAATCTCCATCTCTCGCAACGCCCTGATTCTCTTCTCAATGGGCGGGTGGGTGCTGAATAATTTTACGAACCAGTTTTGTTTTTGGTCTTCTTTAAACGGAGATTCAATATATAAATGAGAGGTGGCGGTGTTGGCCGAAGGTATGGGCGTTGGATCTTTGGCAATTTTTTCCAGAGCAGAGGCCAGGCCTTCGGGGTAGCGGGTTAAAAGAGCTCCGTCGGCATCAGCCAAGAATTCTCTCTTGCGAGAAATTGCTAACTGAATTAAGGTGGCGGCAATGGGAGCCAATATAGCGGCAACAATTCCGGCAATCACCAAAATAAAGTTATCGCCTTCATCGTCCCTGCGCCTGCCAAATCCAAAAAAGCTGGCTCTCAAAAACATATTGGAAAGCATGGCCACAATTCCAGCGAGCACCACCACCACCGTACTCAAAAGCATATCCTTGTTTCCAATGTGCGAGAGCTCGTGAGCCAGTACTCCTTCCAGTTCGTTTTTGTTGAGCCGGTCCAGCAATCCTTGGGTTACCGCAACGACGGCGTGGTTTTTGTCGCGGCCGGTGGCAAAAGCATTGGGCTGCATCTCCTGGCTGATGTAGATTTTTGGCAGAGGCAGGCCGGCGGTAATAGATAAATTTTCAACTATTCTGTAAAGTTCTGGGTTGTCGCTCTTTTCAACGGGAGTAGCCCGAGCCATTGATAACACAATCTTGTCAGAGTACCAGTAGCTAGTGATGCTCATCAAAACGCTCAAGACCACAGCAAAAACCAAAATGGCGTTGCTGTTTAATAAATAACTGAAAAGCCAGCCGATGGCGATGATGAAAACCAAAAAACCGGTTATCAAAAGCCAGGTTTTGTGGGTGTTGGAGTCTGCATTTTTATAGATTGAAGCCATAATATTTTAATTGGTGAGCGCGGCTTGCCAGGCCAGGATGGATTTAAAAGGATGAATAAACATGATGGTATTTAAGATGAGGCCGTCGTGGATTCTAACGGTGGTGAGGGCCTCAAAGCCAACGGCCAGAGCCACCACCCCCCACACGGGAAAAGAGAATGCCAGCCAAAATCCCAGGGCTACGCACAAGGTATCGGACAGGGAATTGATAATGCTGTCGCCGTAGTAGTTGAACGAAATGGTTTCTTGGCGAAAGCGATGGGTAACATAAGCTGTGTTTTCAAACAGTTCCCACCCCAAAGAACAGAGCATCACCATCAAAAATAAGATGGCAACTGGCCAGCCGAATTTTTTCTGAAGGGGCAAAAATAAAAAGTATCCGGCAATTCCGTAAACGATGTGGGAAAAAGAGTACCAGTCGAACAGCTGCTGGGAGTTATACTGGCTTCGTGCGGCGCCATCCCAAATGCTAAAATATCCGCAGGGGCACATGAATGAATGGCCCAAGGCAAAAAGCGCCGCTGCCTGAACGGCAATAACAACTAAAAAAGTAATGATGATGAATCGAAGGTTGGCCATAGCAGATTTTTGGGAAATTAAAACTGAACCTTCACCGGCTCCCGTTCCACCAGAGCAGCCTCAAACAAATCTATTTCTTTAAAACCCAGGGCCTTGGCCACCACGTTGGCGGGGAAGCTTTCAATTTTGATGTTTAAATCTCTGACGTTGGTGTTGTAAAAGCGGCGGGCAGCCTGGATTTTGTCCTCGGTGTCGGTCAGTTCCCTCTGCAGTTCCAAAAAGTTTTCTGAAGCCTTTAAATTTGGATAATTTTCGGCAACGGCAAAGAGGCTCTTTAAGGTGCTAGACAAAATATTTTCGGCATCAGCCTTTTCTTTTATTCCAGAGGCCCCCATGGCGTTGGCTCTCGCCTTGGTCACCTTTTCAAACAGTTCTCGCTCATGGGCGGCGTATCCCTTGACCGTCTCCACCAAGTTAGGGATGAGGTCGTGCCTACGCTTGAGCTGCACGTCGATGTCCGCAAAAGCTTCTTTGGCCCTGTTTTTTAATGTGACCAAGCCATTGAAGACTGCGATGACCCACACCACAACTACAATAACGATTGCTAAAATGATGAGTAAGAATGACATAATTTTGAGAAATATAGAATTTAGAAATATAGAAAAATAGAATTTTGGTTATCGTATTCTATATTTCTACTTTCTATTTTCTATTTTCTAATTTTACTTTTGGCCGTTTTCAATTAAGTTATTCAACAGCGGATATTGGACAACAAATTTATAGTTAAATAATTTTAAGAGCATCAAAAAGTCAAACAATTCTTCTCTGAAGCTCTTTGGCCCCGAAAAAACTTCCCACAATTGTTGGGCCAGATTTTTTGTATAGTGATGCAAAATTTCGTAGTCTGCTTTCTTTTTTAAATAAACAATAATCTGTTTGAATTCGCCTCTGTCCAGCCAAATTCCCTGACATTTTTTGCAAAAATCTATATTCACTGACGAATGATCATAATTTACTTTGGCAAAGGGAATTCGGCAAACAGGGCACCTCCTGCTTGAAGCTGAAATTTCAAATCTTGCCTTGTCTCTCCAAATGTCAAAATCAAGCCAGTTGAGTTGCAAATCTTTATCATCTCTAGCCCAACCTAACTCGTCTTTATCAAACCAAATCCCAAGGCACTCGGGACAGTAATCAACCTCAACATTGTGGAAAAAAGCTTTTTCTAAATTTTTATGGCCATTTGGACAGATCATACTATTTGGTGAAATTAAATGTTGAAACTATTTGCTGCAAAATTTTTGGCCGCGCCTCGTTTTTTGCCAGGCAATCTTGCTGTTGCGTGCTAGCTGGCGTGTAATTATTACAGTTAGTTTCAGAAGTATCTAATTCTATAGTAAGGCATCCATGAGTTTGTTGGGCCGCATAGAGATCATAATAATACCTGTGGCCAGCGGCACCTTCATTGTGGGCATTATGGTAATAGGTAACACCATTAATGATCGTCTTATCAATATATTGGGATGGGCAATCAGTCCATTCTAATTTCGGCTCGTGCCCGGCATCAAAAAAGTTTTCAGGGTATTTCAATTCAAACCCATCACTTTTCAGAGTTTTCCAGCCGGCAAACTCATCTACTTTTCCTGTTTGGGCGCCTTGCTTAGTCAAAAATAAATTTTGGTAAGCCAAGTATCCCGCCAATGACAATAGTAATACGAATAAAATGATAATAATGATTAAAAAAAATTTATTCATAAGCTCATTCTAACAAAAAAGCCACTAAATACAAGATCAAAAAAAAGCAAAGTGGTTGGCTTCGCTTTGTTGTTTATGAGGAGTCCCGCCCTACTACGAGAGTAGGGCAATGCCACCGAAAACTATTAGCAGTAGGGCGGCGATAATGTAAATTGTCAAAAACCAACTACTGAATTTCTCTCGTCGGTCAAGGAAGTCAAAGAACTGCTGAGTGATGGAGTCCTTGTTAGGAGAGTGTGGAATTTGCGACATTGTTTTTTCCTTTCTTTGGTTGAGTTATTACTTGATTATTGTTGCAACGAGTAACAAAATCCACAACATAAACATTCCCACATACACTAGGGTAATACCCTTAGTATGTGTTGCGACAAACTGAAATCGCTTAGGTGAAATTTCGGCAATCCGATGGAAAAATCCATTGGTAATGCCTAATTGAAATTCCAGTTCGGTGCCTCGTTTAAGTAAACTACCGAACAGTCTAATTGTTCTCCTCTCTATGATAGTCAATGCAACTAGAAAGAAAATTGCTACAATAAACACGACGAATCCATGAAGGCGACTTTCTTTTACAGTTTGATTGAATGTTGTCAGTAATGCTGACTGAATACTCATTGCAAAAGCGGCAACGATGAAGCGGAGGCTGACGAAGAACTTGTATCCATCAAATACCAGTTTGTATTCGTCTCGGAATTGCTCTTGGCTCGGCGGTTCGGTGCTCACGATTGACTCCTTGTTAAATTGTTCAAAGGGCGAATGCGATTGATATCATACCATAATATTATTAAATAACAAGTTCCCTAATCTCAGCAGTTTCAAGGTGAGGAATAAGCCGATGATGCTTTACGGGCTTACCTGAAAAGTGGGTATACAGGATTTGGAGCACATCACCGTGCGAAACAAGAAGAATTTTTTTATTTTTATATTTTTTCTCTAATTCATTGATGACCGAAAGTGTTCTCTTGAGAACCTTGTTTGGATTTTCAACGCCTTTATGTTTATGATTTGGATTCTTTTCATCGTATTCCCAAGCTATTTTGATGTTATCTAATGAAGTTTTGTCATATTTTCCAAAATATCGTTCCCGCAGTTTTTTATGGAAGTTTATCTTTTTAACACCAAGTAATTTTTGAGCTATTTCAGCCGTTTCTTTGGCTCGTAAAAAATCAGATGAGTAAATAATAACATCTGAATCCAGCAGTTTATCTTTCTTACTTTTTAAAACAGAAATTCTAACCTGCCTTTTTCCTTTTGGTGAGAGCCCATAGCTAACCATGCCTTCTTTGGGATGACTTAAAAGAATGTTTGCAACATTGGCCTTACTTTGTCCGTGTCTGATGACGAAATATTTGTTGTTGAGTCTTTTGGTTAATTTCATTTTTTGGGTATTAGAGTATATGGCTATAATATAAGAGAAGTTGTTCAAAATCAAGCAATAATGCACAGTGAACATTGTTCATCATGTTAGCGAATCTTTAAACTCTTAAATAATTCCATGAAGTTTCTTGTAAAGAAACAAAAAGCGGCGCTCGGCGCCGCTTTTTAAAAATTATTTAATAGTCTTCTCCGCCCATCATCTGCGGCATTCCGCCTCCCATTCCTCCTCGCACTTCTTCCTTTTTAGGCAAGTCAGCAATAATTACCTCCGTGGTCAAGAGCATGGCTGAAGCTGAAACCGCATTTTCCAAAGCTGTCCTGACAACTTTGGTAGGGTCAACCACCCCGGCCGCAATCAAATTTTCATAAGCCATGGTAGATGCGTTGAACCCAAAGTCGCCCGTGTTTTCCTTGACTTTTTGAACAACCACGGCCCCGTCAACCCCGGCATTTTGAGAAATTTGCCTGATTGGCTCTTCCACCGCTCTTTTTAAAATGCTGACTCCCGTTTGCTCATCTCCCTCCAGTTTTACATTTTCCAAAACCATTGAAGCCCTTAACAAAGCAACGCCGCCCCCCGGCACAATTCCTTCTTCCACGGCCGCCCGAGTAGCATTCAAGGCATCTTCCAGTTTATGCTGCTTAGCTTTTTGCTCAACTTCCGTGGCCGCCCCAACTTTAATAACCCCAACTCCCCCGGAAAGCTTCGCCAACCGTTCCTGGAGTTTTTCTTTGTCAAAGTCAGAAGTCGATTGCTCCATTTCCTTTTTTATCTGGGCAATTCTTTTTTCAATTTCCGATTTTTCCCCTTTTCCTTCAACGATGGTAGTGTTTTCCTTGGTTGAAATGACTTTTCTAGCTTTTCCCAACACATTCAGTTCAACATTTTCCAGCTTCATTCCCTTTTCTTCAGAAATCACCTGGCCGCCGGTGACCACGGCGATGTCATCAAGCATTTCCTTTTTGCGGTCGCCAAAGCCTGGCGATTTTATAGCCAAAGCGTTGAAAATTCCTCTTAACTTATTAACAATCAAAGTTGCCAGAGCATCTCCCTCAATTTCATCAGCAATAATCACCAATTCTTTTTTGCCCGTTTTTATGATTTTCTCAAGCAATGGCAGAATTTCCTGCAATGAGCCAATTTTTTTGTCGGTGATTAAAATATAGGGTTCTTCCAAAACCGATTCCATTTTTTCTTGGTTGGTAACCATGTAGTGAGAAACATATCCACGGTCAAACTGCAGTCCCTTAACAATTTCCTTTGAAAGCCCGAAGGTTTTTGACTCTTCAACCGTCACTACTCCGTCTTTTCCAACTTCATCCATGACCTCAGCAATCATATCTCCCATTTCTTTATCCTGGGCCGAAATGGTGGCAACTTGGGAAACTTCTTCTTTGTTGGAAATTTTCTTAGACATTTCCTTGAGGGACTCAACAATGGCATCTTTGGCCTTTACAATTCCCTTCCTTAATGCCAGGGGATTGGCGCCGGCCGCCACATTTTTTAAACCCTCGGTGGCAATGGCCTGGGTCAGTAAAACTGCCGAGGTTGTGCCGTCGCCGGCCACGTCATTAGTCTTTGAGGCCACTTCTTTGATGATTTCAGCTCCAATATTTTCTGTGATGTCCTCCAACTCAATCTCCTTGGCAATAGAAACTCCGTCGTTGGTAATGGTAGGGCTTCCATATCCAGATCCCAAAACCACATTTCTGCCCTTTGGTCCCAGGGTCACCTTCACGGCATTGGCAACCTTGTCCAATCCTTGCTTTAACATTTTCCGCGCGTCTTCCTTGTACTTTATTTGTTTAGCCATAGTTTTTTTAAAATATTACTCTATAACGGCCACGATATCGTCCTCCCTGGCAATCAAATATTCTTTGCCTTCAATTTTAATTTCGTTGGGCCCGTACTTGGTAAACAGCACCTTCTGGCCGGGTTTGACCGAAACCGGAATTATTTTCCCGTCATCGGTTTTTTTACCGGGGCCCACGGCAATAACGATGCCCTCTTCCGACTTTTCTTTTTCGGCCGTTTCAGGCAAAAAAATCCCGCTCTTGGTTTTTTCTTCTTCTCTTATTGGTTCTATTAAAATATGATCTGATAGTGGCTTAATATTCATGAATTTTTTAATGTTATAAATAAATCTTAATTTTTAAAGTCTTAAAAATTAAAAATTGAGAATTAAAAACTTATAAGATACTCTAATCTAAGAAATTTCCTTATAAAAGTCAAGGTTTTTCACTTTTTGAGGTATTTTCCAGTGTAACTCTTTTTATTTTTTACAATTTCTTCGGGAGCGCCTTGGGCGATAATCTCTCCACCTTTTTCGCCTCCCTCCGGCCCCAAATCTATGATATGATCAACGCACCTAACAAGGTCTATGTTGTGTTCTATAACGAGGACGGTGTTACCTTTGCTGACCAGATTCCTCAAAACAGAAACCAATTTTTTAATGTCTTCAAAGTGGAGTCCCGTGGTCGGCTCGTCCAAGATGTATAGGGTTTTGCCCGTGTCTCTTCTGGAAAGTTCTGCTGATAATTTTATCCTCTGGGCCTCTCCGCCCGACAGCGAAGTCGCCGCTTGGCCAAGCTCAATATAAGAAAGGCCGACCTCTTTGAGGGTTTTCATTTTGTCATAAACTCCAGGAATATTTTTAAAAAATTCAGCAGCTTCTTCGATAGTCAGGCGCAAAACGTCGGCAATATTTTTGCCTTTGTAGTAAATTTCCAAAACTTCTTTGCTGTATCTTTTGCCTCGGCATTCTTCGCATTCAACATAAATATCCGGTAAAAAATACATTTCAACTTTTTTGACGCCCTGGCCCTCGCAGGCCTCGCACCTTCCCCCTTTGACGTTAAAACTAAAGCGGCCGGCCGAGTAACCGCGAACCTTGGCCTCTTTAGTTTTTGTGAAAATATCTCTAATGTGAGAAAAGGCGCCAGTATAAGTAGCTGGATTTGATCTTGGCGTTCTTCCAATGGGCGACTGGTCAACCAAAACAACCTTGTTGAGGTTTTCAATACCCAAAATTTCCTTGTGTTGGCCTGGTTCCTCTTTTGCTTTATAAAACTTTTTCAACAGGGCCCTGGCCAAAATATCAGAAACCAAAGATGATTTTCCCGATCCCGAAACTCCCGTGACGCAAACAAATTTTCCCAGGGGAATTTTGACATCAATATTTTTTAAGTTATGCTCCTTAGCCCCCACCACCATGAGGAATTTTGAATTTTGAATTTTGAATTTTGAATTTGTTTGGGATTTGGGGTTTGGAATTTGGAATTTTAAATCATCTGAAACTTTCTTTTTCCCTGAAAGATACTGTCCCGTAAGACTTTTGGACTTCAGTAACTCTTTGGGGTTTCCTTGGAAAACCACCTTGCCTCCGTGCTTTCCGGCGCCAGGCCCGATGTCAATAATCCAGTCAGAGGCCATCATCGTCTGGGGATCGTGCTCAACCACAACCACAGTATTCCCAAGATCTCTCAATTTAAACAGGGTTTCAATTAATCTGTGCTGGTCTCTGGCGTGCAAGCCAATGGACGGCTCGTCCAAAATATATAAAACTCCTGACAACTTTGAACCAATTTGGGTTGCCAGCCTTATTCTTTGCTCTTCGCCCCCGGCCAGGGTTCCGGCTTTTCTGCCAAGATTTAAATAATCCAAACCCACGTCCAGCAAAAATTGGGTCCTGTCAATTATTTCTTTGGTGATAGGCTGGCTGATTTTCAAATCGTTTGAGCTAAGATTTTTTTGTAGGCCTACAAAAAAATCTTTTACTTTATCAATGGGCATTTCAACAATTTTATCAACTGATTTGTCGCCCACCGTCACCGCCAAAACTTCCGGCCTCAATCTTTTGCCCAGGCACACTTCGCATTCTCTTATAACCATGTACTGCTCAATTTCCGCTCTTGTCCAATCGGAATCTGTTTCATGGTATCTCCTTTCAAGGGCCGGTATAACTCCTTCAAAACCCATGCTATCTCCATACAAAATAATATCTATTATTTTTGGTGGCAGATTTTTCACCGGCTCGTCCAATGAAAAATTATGCACTTGGGCCAACTTAGAAAGTTTCCAGTAGTAGTAACCCTGCCTGCCTACTTTATGAGAAGCTTTGCTCCAAGGCCAAATCGCCCCTTCGGAAATGGTTAAATTTTTATTTGGGATAACCAACTCTGGCGAAACTTCAAGCCTTTCTCCAAGTCCCGTGCACTTTGGGCAAGCGCCGTAAGGATTATTGAAAGAAAATATCCTGGGTTCAAGCTCGGGCAGGGAAATCCCGCAGGTTTCACAAGCAAAATACTCCGAAAAAATAAAATTTTTGTAGCGCTTATCTCTTTCAAACAATTCCGCCCTGCCGCCTTCTACGTGCTGAACTTTTTTAGTCCTTTGAAAATTTTGGACAGCCACTACGCCCTTACCGAGCTTCAAAGCTGTTTCCAGCGAATCAACCAGCCTCGACCTGTCCAACGATTTATCGAGAACCAGCCGGTCAACAACAACCTCAATAGTATGATTTTTATTTTTATCCATTGATTTGGCCAGCGCCTCTTCCATTGGATAAATATCTCCATCTATCCTTACTCTTACAAACCCGGCCCTCTGAATTTCCTGCAAAACGGCCTGGTGTTCACCTTTTTTTCTCCTGACTACCGGCCCCAAAATATTAATTTCTGAATTTTTGGAAAGTTTTAAAATTTGCTCGACAATTTGGTCAACCGTCTGCCTTGCAATTAATTTTCCGCAGTTTGGACAATGAGGCACTCCAATCCTGGCAAAGAGAAGCCTTAGATAATCATAAATTTCGGTGGTGGTTCCAACGGTAGATCTTGGATTGTGGGTTGATTTTCTCTGGTCAATGGAAATAGCCGGACTTATTCCTTCTATTTTATCAACGTCGGGTTTGTCCATAACACCCAAAAACTGCCTGGCATAGGCCGATAGACTTTCAACATACCTCCTCTGGCCTTCAGCATACAAAGTATCAAAAGCCAAAGAAGATTTTCCTGACCCAGAAAGCCCAGTAATTACAACTAATTTATTTTTGGGAATGTCCAAATCAATATTTTTGAGGTTGTGGACTCTGGCTCCTCTTATTTTTATAAAATCGCCTTTCATAATTTTTAGGTATTGAAAATTTGCAAATCAAGGTATTATACATTAAATTTAAATCACTTTCAAGAAACTTGTTGTTTAATAAGACGATTTACGAAACTTCCAGATTTTGAAGCGAAAATTTGATAGAATTCTGAGGTTTATACAGAGTATAAGCCGAAGAATTATAGCAAATTTGCAGCCAAAATATGGAAGTTGCAGTTGAAGTTTTATTAAACAACAAGTTTAAAAAACAAAAAAGCCCTATAATCCATATAGAGCCTCCTAATATAGCCAGCCCAAAATTTTTTTGATAAACAGCCACCAAGAAATTCTTATCAAGCCTGTTTTCCATCCGCCTCTTTTTTGAAATTCTTCAACAACTTTTTTAGCCTCCGCAATAGAAAAATTAGTTGCGCAACCTACTGGCTGGGTAGAAATAAAATGTATTTCTTCTTTACCGTCTTTTTCGTATTGGTAACGCTTCACCCATCCTTTGTACCCGCTAAACTTTCCCTGTACGACGGTTGCCTCAATGATGTAAAGGTGCATGGAATGTCCTATTGTTGAGGAGTTTGGGTTTGAGAAGCCCCTATAAAAGACACTACTCCTATTAATATTTTATGTCAAAGGTAAAATTTATTACAAAAAATAAGTTAGACCAGCTCCCCAAATCGGCCGGAGTTTATTTGTTTTTCGCAAGGCTAAAACCTAACACCAAAAGCCTAACACCTATTTACATTGGCAAGGCCATTAATATAAAATCCCGGGTTAAAAATCACTTTTTTCAGCCATCTTACAGAGATAATTTATTCATGCAGAAAGTTTCAAAAATTGGCTACCTTGAAACCAATTCAGAAATTGATGCTCTGGTTTTAGAAGCTAAATTAATAAAAAAATATTTGCCCAAATTCAATGTAACCTGGCGAGACGACAAGAATTATTTTTTTGTGGCCGTCACTAAAGATGGAAAACCCATTGTTTATTTAACCCATCAAAAAAAAGTTTTAAAAACTGAATATGTTGGCCCTTTTGTCGAAGGAAATTCAATAAAAAAAGTGTTGAAACATTTAAGAAGAGTTTTTCCTTTTTATACATCTAAAAATCACCCAAAAACCAATTGTGGATGGTGCCATTTGGGACTTTGTCCGGGCCCTTCGCCAGATTTGGATCAGTACAAAAAAAATATCAAAAAATTGGTTTTGATTTTAAAAGGCAAGAGAAAAAATGTTTTAAATTCCCTTAAAAGTGAAATGAAAGCATTCTCAAATTCTCAAGAATTTGAGAATGCCGCAAAAACCAGAAACAAAATTATTGCTTTGGAGCAAGTTATGGCCCATAGCAAAGTTATTGAACAAAATAATCTAAACGGTTGGGAAAATACTGAAAAAATGTTGCGGGGGCTTTTACGCCTGCAAGAACCCATTGAAAGGATTGAGTGCTATGATGTTTCTAATATCCAGGGGAAAAGCGCTACGGGATCGATGGTTGTTTTTAAAAACGGCAAGCCAGATAAAAGCCAGTATCGGAAGTTTAAAATAAAAATGGCGCAGGCGCCAAATGATATTGCAATGCTAAAAGAAATTTTGGAAAGAAGATTTAAAAATATTCAATGGCCGTATCCAGAAGTTATTTTGATTGACGGAGGAATCGGCCAGCTTAATGTTGCAATAAAAGTTAAAAGTGAAAAGCGAAAAGCGAAAAGCATTACAATAATTTCAATTGCAAAAGGCAGACAGGAGTTATTTATAGAAGGAAGAAAACAACCAATCCCTTTAAAATCACTGCCTCAAGAAATTTATAATCTAATAAAGCATTTGGACGACGAGGCCCACCGATTCGCCATTTCGTACCACAAAAAACTCCGAAGAGGAGCAATGGGATTGACACAATCAAATTATAATGTATAATTAAAACAGTACTTAATACAACGTATTTACTGTGATGAGACGAGAATTTAGAGGCTAAAAGGCCCTTGAATTCTCGTCTCATTTAGGGACGACTCTACGCCAGCAGAGAATTAGCTGGTATCATGTTTCCCAAGAAAGGAGGATGGCTCCGATGTCAAAAACATTGGCTCCGTCCGTCGTCACCACCCGCGACCCCAAAGGCCGCAAGTTCGTTTCCATCGTCGAGACCGCCTACAATAAAGCGAGTCTCTCCGATGAAGAGGCCCAGCGCGTGAATGAAGCCACTGGTCTCGCAGACCTGGTGGATCAGTTCATCGCGGAGAACCGTCTCACCGACAAGTTCAAGGATGAGGAAGTTGAGTCCAGCTACCGCTACCCGCAGGAGTACAAAGGTCCCAAGCCCATCGAGGAACAGATCTTGGCCTTGGCCAAGATCTTCAACCTCGACCCGACTCAGGCCCTGAAGTACACCAAGAACCTGCCGCAACTCCCCAAAGGAGCTGAAGGCTGGTTCGCCGTTGTCTCTCCGGGCGCAATTCAAAAATTGTTCCCTGACACCGATGAAGAAGCCGAGCGTTACTGCCGGATGCTCCAGATCGTGCACGAAAAGATCGCCGCCTCCCGTCGGTTCTACAACTACCGGGAAGGCCAGATCGACACCGCGCACCTGAAGGTTCATCCTCGTACGGCCCAGATGATGAGTCAGCTCGCAGAACAACAGCCCGGCCATATCCTCATCATTGCAGCTCAACTCGGGATGCGCCACCGCGGACGTTCCAGCCGTCGCGCCCGTGAGGTCTTCACGACTAACGAGTTCGGCCTCACCAGCGTCAGCGTAGGCTCTATCATCTTAACTCATCCCGAGCGACTCGTTCGCTGGGAAGAGCTAGACATGGACTGCGCCGGTGACGAATTTTCCGATGAGGGCGTTGAGCAGTTCGAGCGCGCGCCGTGCTTCTTCTTCAGCGATGACGGGGTCGGGTTCGGCACGCGCGTTGTGTCTCGCCCGGGCGGCGGCTATGGTTCTGCCTCGGCTCTCCTCCCGCAGTAAAAACTTGAAACTTGAACGAATTGATTCTTTTGAATCGTTTTCACTTGAATCTTTCGTTCGCGACCAAAAAGGGGTCTCGCATTCGTGCGGACCCCTTGTTTTTTTAATTCTAAATCTTATAATAATCTTGAGACTAGGCTCATGAACAATCGTTTACGGATGATTGTCGCCGAACTCTCTTTTCAATAACAACCAGAGTCTTTGCGTTTAAGGATACAAAGAGTGCGTTGCTTGAGGAGATACTGCTTGCCTTATCTGTGGCGGGTTTTTTATTTTCAAGCGAAAGAGGAATGAGAAATATAAAATTTATCATTTCCGAATGAGTGCAGAAAATATGCTTGCATATTTTCAAATAAAAGTGCCGTCGGATAAAATTCAGGAGGTTTAAAGGAGGATATAGATTCTGTTAAGGGAATGGTAAACCTCTGCCCCCGGTGATAGGGATGGATAATGGCATATTTTCCGATGAGGGCGATGAGCAGTTCGAGAACGCGCCGTACTTCAACTTCAACGATGACGAGGTCAAGTTCGACACGAACGATGTGTCTAACCCGAACGACAACTATGGTTCTGCCTCGGCTCTCCTCCCGAAGTCTCTCCTTATTTAAAGGCAAAAGGCATTCATGTTCTGAATGCCTTTTGCCTTATCGTAATTATTTATTAGATAAAGACCTCAACCATCCGCCCAACATTCTACCTATTTCATCTACGGCTTCTTGCAATAGTGTATACTTTTTATTATCTATAACTTTCGTCTCTTTCATAAGCCTTAAGAGAACTCTAAGAATATTTAGGTGTAAACTTGTTTTTTCTAATAACGAAACCTTTTCTAATTTTTGCTTGTAAGTTGCCGCGATAATTTCCTCTAGCATTTCCAAAATAAGGTTTTCTGATTTTTGCCAAATGGTATATTTGTCTTGTTTTGGGATAAGTACTCTAAAACTATAAAATAATTTATAAAGTTCATAGGTTCTTTTAAATATTGGAATATTAAATTCTTCTTGCATGAAAATTTATAAAGATTTATTTAATCAAATAATTTCTCCTGAGAATCTTTTCTTGGCTTGGGACCGATTTAAGAAGGGCAAAACAAAGAAAAAAGATATTGCTATGTTTGAGTGGAATTTAGAGCAAAATATATTCAAATTACATCGAGATTTAAAAAATAAAACTTACTACCACAGCCCATATCATTCTTTCAGTATTTCAGATCCCAAACCTAGGAATATCCATAAATCCAGTGTCCGAGATAGAGTTTTACATCATGCAATTTTTCAAATTCTCTATCCTATTTTTGAAGCTGGGTTTATAAATGCTTCTTTTTCTTGCAGGAAAGGATATGGCACTCATTTTGGCGTTCGATTTTTACATGAGACAATACGAAAAGTTACTAGTAATGGTAAAATTGCTTGCTATGCCCTCAAATGCGACGTAAAGAAGTTTTTTGATACCATCGACCACGAAACTCTATTATCTATTTTTAAGAAAAAGGTAAAAGACGAAAATGCCATTTTGCTTTTGGAAAAGGTTATATCCAGCTTTAAATCTGATTATCTATCTGATGGATGTAAACGGGGTGTTCCAATTGGAAACTTAACCTCTCAGCTTTTTGCTAACGTTTATATGAACGAGTTAGATCAGTACTTTAAACAAAAATTAAAGATAAAATATTATATGCGTTATACAGATGACTTTATTGTTATTTCTGAAAGTAAAAAGTTTTTAGAAAATCTTATCCCTCAAATCATTAAATTTCTTGGAGAGAAGCTTTATTTGAAAATTCACGAAGAAAAAACTATTATCAAGAAAGTTAATCAGGGAATAGATTTTCTTGGCTATATTGTTTTCCCTCATCATCGTTTATTAAGGACAAAAACTAAAAAAAGAATTTTAAGAAAGCTCCGTAAAAGAGTAATTGAATATAAAAATGGCATAATCTCAAGAATGACGCTTGAACAATCTCTGCAATCGTATCTCGGCGTACTTTCACACGCAAATACATATAACTTTGAAAATGAGTTGAAAAATAAATTCTGGTTTTGGTTGAGTTAATAATAAAAAACCGCTCTAAGCGGAAACAAAAAAATACTTTTAATATTTTAGCTATTAAAATTTTTATGGATGGATGGATGGATGGATGGATGGATGGATGGATGGATGGATGGATGGATGGATG
>CAZAAH010000004.1:0-11009 GCA_964483475.1 uncultured Candidatus Saccharibacteria bacterium | reverse complement strand
GATTTATCCTCATTATAGTCATTATATCATTTTTAAAATAATAGTTAAGTTAACGAACAAGTTGATATTTAATAAAAATTATGATATACTCGTAAAATAAGATGAAAAAGCTTCTCTCTCAGATTGCAGCTGGCGTATTGGGACTCTGGCTGGCAGTTATGTTTGTGCCAGGAGTTAAAGTTGAACTGTTGCCTGATTCAAATTTTTTTGGAATTCACTTAACGGCGCAGTGGCAGATTTTCCTGCTTTTGGGAATTGTATTGGGCTTGTTAAATTATTTTTTAAAGCCAATATTAAAAGCCCTTGCATTGCCTTTGGAAATTATCACCCTTGGACTTTTCAGTTTCGTAATAAATATGGGACTGGTCTGGCTGATTGATTATAATTTTAAAGAATTCAGCGCTCCAATTTTATATCCCCTTTTACTGACCACATTAATCGTTTGGGGATTGAATTTTGTCTTATCAATAATTATAAAAGAATAACCAAGACACAAGATACAATAACCAAACAAATTAAAATAACCAATATTCTAATATTCAAACACGTTTGAGTATTGGATATTGAAGAATTGAATATTGTTTGGTGTTTGTTTCTTGGTGATTGTATCTTTAATGAATATTTATTTATTTTATTCTCAAATTGCTGTTTCAATCGTTTTAATCGTCCTTATTGCCCTTCAGCAAAGAGGGACTGCTTTAGGCTCGGCTTTCGGGGGCGGAGGAGAGTTTTATTCCACTCGTAGAGGAATTCAAAAAAAAATATTTTATGCCACGATAGTGGCAGCAGCACTTTTTATTATTCTTAGTGTTTTAATGCTTCTCATATAGATGTTGCCCAAATTTTCCCAGTTCAAACAAATTTTTAAAGTACTTAACAAAAAAGAAAGAATAGCAATTTTAATATTATTGGTTTTGGCAATCGGTTCTTTGGGATTTTTGCTGAGAAGTTTTTATGTAGGAGCAACCAAACTTGCGCCGGCCGCCGGGGGGACTTATACCGAGGGAATCGTCGGCCAGCCAAGATTTATTAATCCAATTTATGGTGAAACAAGCGATATTAACAGAACGCTGACAGACTTAGTTTTTTCTGGATTGATGACGTATGATAAAGACGGAAAAATTGTCAAAGATTTGGCCAGCGATTATAAAATTTCAGACGACGGAAAAGTTTATGACTTTCAATTAAAAAATAATGTTTTCTGGCACGATTCAAAGCCGCTGACTGCAGACGACGTCGTTTTTACCATCAACACCATACAAAATCCAGACTATAAAAGCCCCTTGAGGGCAAATTGGATAGACGTGGATGTCCAAAAAACTTCTGAAAAATCGGTAAGGTTTATTTTAAAAACTCCTTACAACTCTTTTCTTGAAAACGCAACCGTCAAAATAGTTCCAAAGCACATTTGGCAAAATATTCCGGCTGAAAATTTTGCCATTTCATACTATAATTTGCAGCCAATTGGATCCGGCCCCTTTGCTTTTTCAAGCATAAAGCAAAATAATACCGGTTTTATAGAAAGTTTGGATTTGCAAAAAAATTCAAAGTACTATGACAAGGCTCCCTATATATCCAAACTATCTTTTACATTTTTTGAAAATAAAGAAGGCTTGGTTCAAGCGGCCAACAGAGGAGGAATTGATGGATTCAGCTTGGCTTCGCTAGACAATAATGAATTGGAAGCAGAAAAAGAAGTTAATCAAGGTTGGTCTTCGGGCGAAAAGTTTTCAGTATATTACTTTTCTTTGCCAAGGTACTTTGCCGTATTTTTCAATTCAAACTCTGAAAAACAAAAGTCATCCATTCTTTCAAACAGCAATATAAGAAAGGCGCTGACGTATGCGGTAAATAAAGACGAGTTGACGCAAAAAATAAACTCTGAGACAAAAGATACTATTTCAAAAGTTGACTCGCCCATTCTGCCAGATTTCTTTGGCTACCAGGCGCCCTCGAACGTCTACGGTTTTGACCTCAACCAGGCTAAATCCCTGTTGGACAAAGAGGGATTCAAAGACAACGGACAGGGCATGCGAGAAAAAGCCACAAATAAAAAACCGGCTTTTCAATTTAGAAGTTACCTTAAAGTAGGATCAAAGGGAAACGAAGTAACGCAGCTTCAATCGTGCTTATCAAGGCTGGACGACAATTTTAAAAACATATTGCAGGATGAAACTACCGGCAAATACGCAAGCTCAACCGAAAAAGCAGTAACCGAATTTCAAAAAAAATATCTTCCGGGCCAAAAACCAACCGGAGAAACCGGAAAGTCAACCAGAGATCAGTTAAACAGGCTTTGCACAAGCCAACCTAATGCACAGCAACTAAAATTTACCCTTGTCACCATTAATCAGGCACAGTTGGTAAGAGTAGCCCAGCTTCTCAAAGATTATTGGAAGGCCGTGGGAGTAGATGTTGAAATTCAAGCCGTTTTGCCAAATGATTTAAAAACCATTATTAAGGAAAGGCGCTATGATGCTCTGTTATACGGGCAGGCCCTGGGAGCCGAGCCGGATATTTACCCATTTTGGTACTCTTCCCAAAAAATAGACCCAGGATTAAATCTTTCCTATTACGAAAACAAAGATGTTGACGCATTGCTAAAAGGTGCCAGGGAAACATTGGATGAGCCAACCAAAAAACAAAAATACGAACAGCTACAAAATATTATTATAAAAGACGCCCCTGCCCTGTTTTTATACAACCCAGATTATGTTTACTGGGTTTCGTCAAAAGTAAAAGGCGTAGATACAACAAAAATCATTGACCCGGCTGAAAGGTTCGTCAATATTGCCAATTGGTATACTAAAACCCACAGGGTTTGGAAATAAAACTGCGGACGTGGCGGAATTGGCAGACGCACTGGCTTCAGGAGCCAGCGATAGCAATATCATGAGAGTTCAACTCTCTCCGTCCGCACAAAACATGATTTTTCAAATTTTTGGATACTTATCAGCAATTGCAGTTACATTGTCATTCGTGCCGTATGCGAAAGATATTTTTCTGGGTAAAACAAAACCAGAAAGAGCATCTTGGTTTATTTGGTCAGTACTTAACTTTATTTTCTTTTTTTCCCTTCTTTCAAAAGGTATAAATTACTCGCTCTTTTTACCGGGAATCCAGGCATTAGGAGATTTATTTATTTTCTTAATTGCAATACCATATGGGATAGGTGGATTTTTAAAAAGAGATGTTATCGGCCTGATTGCAGCTGGCACCGGACTCTTATTATGGTATATAACACAAGAGGCATTATTTGCATTACTAATCGCAATTTTTATTGACTGCGTAGGAATATTTTTGACAGTAGTAAAATCATATGAATCCCCAACTACTGAGACTATGAGCACATGGGTATTAGGATTTTTAGCCGGCTTATTCGCACTTTTCGCAATTGGTAGTTTTAAAATTGTTTACATCATCTTCCCTCTTTATATTTGTATCGCACATGCATCAGTAATTTTCGCAATAAAATTGGGGAAGAAAAAATTACAATTAAAAAATCATTCAAATATTCAATTAAATGTTTGAATATAAAATCTCAATATTATTAATTCACCCAGTCAAATAAAATCAAAAGATTTTAATTTTGCCATTGCAAAATTATTTGACCGGGTAAAATCAACTCTTTTCGAAATTTATTCGAAACTCAAAATTCGAAATTCGAAATTAACAAAATTATGATAAAATCCCGACAACAAAATTATCGAGGATCCTCGTATGGCGACAAGCCGCCATCGGGACAAGAAGTAAAATCCCCTCATAACGTTTCGCGAAATGTTATGGGCAAGGAAAATGCATTAAAAATAATTCCCATTGGGGGATGCGAAGAGGTCGGAAGAAATATGACTGTTTTTGAATATGGCCAGGACATTGTGATTTTGGATATGGGAATACAGTTTCCCGAGGAAGATATGCCGGGAATTGATTATGTCATACCCAACACCGAATACCTCAAAGGCAAAGAAAAAAACATTAGGGCGGTTATTTTTTCCCACGGCCATTTAGATCACATCGGAGCCGCTCCCATTTTGTTAAAAAAACTGGGAAATCCTCAAATTATTGGCAGGCCTTTGACGATTGAAATGATAAAGCATCGATTAGAAGATTTTGATAGGGGTAGCTCAAAAAAATTAAAAGCTAACTATGTTAAGTCACTTTCAGAAAAGATAAACTTAGGAAAATTCAAGTTGTCGTTCTTTCAGATTGACCATACCATTATGGATGCTGTAGGAGTAATTTTAGAAACTCCCGTGGCAACGGTAATACATCCCGGAGATTGGACGCTTGAAAGAATTGGCGGCAAGGTCATCACCTATACTCATTTAGCAAAGTTGCCGAGGCCTACCATTTTAATGCTTGAATCTTTGGGGTCTACGGTTTCCAAGGTGCCCGTGACCCAAGAAGAGATGTTACATAATCTTTACCGATTAATATCAAATGCCCCCGGCAGAACTATTATCGCTACCTTTTCTTCCCAAATTGAAAGAATAAAGCAAATTTTAGAATACGCCTCGCAAACAAACAGAAAGGTTGCCTTAGACGGATTTTCAATGAAGTTAAATGTAGAACTTGCAACAAAATTAGGGTATATAAAAATTCCAAAAGGGGTCATTATTACCATAGACAAAGCTCACGATTATCCCGACAATAAAGTGATCGTGATTTGCACTGGGGCCCAGGGAGAAGAAATGGCCGCCCTTTCACGGATAGTTGCCGGCAACCACCGGCACATTAAATTAAAAAAAGAAGATACGGTCATATTTTCATCTTCGGTCATTCCCGGCAACGAAAGAACCGTACAGCGATTGAAAGATAATATGTACCGGCAATCCGATAATGTGTACCATTCAGATATTGTAGATGTTCATATTTCAGGCCATAGCAATATAGAAGGCATAAAGCAAATGCTAAGGGACATCAAACCAGATTATTTTATTCCCGTGTATGGCAACCATTATATGTTGAAAGAAGGAGCAAGAATTGCCTATGGCTTAGGATACGCTAAAAATAAAGTCTTTGTGCCCGATAACGGTTCTGTGATAAAATTTACTAAGGGCAATGCAGAAATGTTAAAAGAAAAAGTTCCTTCAAATTATGTTTTTGTTGACGGGCTTGGGGTGGGAGACGTTGGAGAAATCGTTTTGAGAGACCGCCAGATGCTGGCCCAGGACGGAATGTTTGTCATTGTCGCTGTCATAGACAGGCAGACAGGAAAAGTCAAAGGCTCGCCCGACATAATTTCCCGAGGATTTGTTTACTTAAGAGAATCAAAAACTCTGCTTGGCCAAACCCGTAAAAAAGTTATTGAAATTGTTGAAAAAACGGCCGGCCATGGAGGCGCTGTCAATTGGGTGTATGTAAAGGACGAAATAAGAAACAAAATCGGCGACTTTTTGCACAGCAAAACTTCAAGAAGGCCAATGGTTTTGCCAGTTGTAATAGAAGTTTAATTGTAAAAATTATGAGAATATTTAGCGGAATAAGGCCAACAAACGAAATACATATTGGAAACTATTTAGGAGCCATCAAGCAATGGGTTGAGCTTCAAGAAAAAAATGAATGCGTTTTTTCCATTGTTGACCTCCATGCTATCACCACGCCCTATAACCCAAAAGAACTGCAAAAGGACATCTTAAGCACATTGGTTGCTTATTTGGCCGCGGGAATAGATCCCGACAAATCAATTATTTTTGTCCAGTCAAAAGTAAAAGAACACACCGAGCTTGCCTGGCTTTTGGAAACTATTACTCCTATGGGAGAGTTAAGCCGAATGACCCAATTTAAAGAAAAAAGCAAAGAAAACAAAGATTATATTAATTCGGGCCTTTTTAATTACCCTGTTTTAATGGCCTCGGACATTCTTTTGTATAAATCCGAGGGCGTACCCGTTGGCAAAGATCAGGAACAGCATGTGGAATTAGCCAGAACCATCGCAAGGAAATTCAACCAAAAATTCGGCCAAACTTTTAAAGAGCCAAAAGCTTTATTACCAAAAGAAGGTGCTAAAATTATGTCTTTAACCCATCCTAAAAAGAAAATGTCTAAGTCCGACGAGCCAAAGTCTTATATTTCACTGTTTGATTCTCCAGAGGAAATTCAAAAGAAAATAATGTCTGCGACCACGGACTCGGGAAAAGATATAATCTACAATATTACAAAAAAACCTGGTATTTCCAATCTTTTAACCATGTATAGTTTGTTAAGCGATTCTTCAACCCAAGAAATAGAAAAAAAATTCAAGAAAAAATCTTATTCTGAATTTAAAAAATCACTGGCAAAAGTTGTCATAGATTATCTAGAACCTTTCCGAAGAAAACAAAAAGAGCTTTTGACAAGAGAGGTTTATGTCCAAGAGATTTTAAAGCAAGGCCAAGTCAGAGCTCAAAACATAGCCCAATCAACAATGCAAGAAGTTAGAGAGAAAATGGGATTGATTTAACAACAATAATGCAATTCCTGATTTTAATTTGACATTAACCGTTAGCTAACTATAATTAAAACATGGATGATATAAGGGGACTTTTAGAGCAACAAACAAAAGATATAAAGTCATTGTTGGCCGAACAGACGACAGTGATTTTAAATTCGGTAGATGAAAAAATAAAAGCACTTGACCTGAAGTTTAGCCAAAAATTGGATGACCTGACTACAACCTTGGATAATTTCTTAAAAAGAATGACCGATATGGAAGATGAATTTACTATAATAAAAAACGATATCAATAAAATCAAAACGGCGGTAAAAGAAAAATTAGGAATAGATTTATTTTAAAATTGAGGCTTTTGGTGCAAAAAAAGACAGCCGAAGGCTGTTTTTTGACGTTTGAATTGACATTATTCATACCAACAATAAAGGCAATCCTCGTTTAAGCATTCTATAACAAACACTTTTCTGTAGTTTGACTGTGTCTCTCCCACCCACACATTTTTACATCCACATTTAGGACATTTTATTATATTGGCGGAAAACAATCGTTTGAAAAATCGCAACAAGAAATTGCACCAGAGTGGCATTTTCATGATGACCCCTTTTCAAAGGACAAGAGCAAAAAGTTCTATCTGTTTGAATCTAACAAATTAAAAGGTATTTTTCAACTGCCAGTTATAAAATGTGAGAGTTCATTTTTCTTTTGCTCCAATAGTTCTTGACTGTCGGCTTCAATAGTTAGCCTTAATAGTGGCTCTGTATTTGAAGGCCTTAGGTTAAACCACCAATCTTTGTATTCAACCGTAATCCCGTCCAAAAAATCTTGATTGCCAGTGGAATATTCTGCTTTTATTTTTTCTATAATTTTCTCTTTATCGGCAAGTTTAAAATTTATTTCTGGGGAATTATAATACTTCAAAAAAGGTTTTACAATTTCTGAAATTGGTTGGTCATATTTTGAAAAAAGCTGCAGTAAAATCAAAAAGGCAATAAACCCAGAATCCGCATAATCGTTATCTCTGAAAGAATAATGGGCTGAAAGTTCCCCGCCCAAAATTCCGCCATTTTCCCTCATTGTAGAAGAAACATTTACAAAGCCAACCTTTGATCTTAATGGCCTCCCTCCCCATTCAGTTATTTTTTCAGGGACCATTTTTGAGCAAAGCAGATTGTAGGCAATACCGACCCCCGGATTTTGTTCCAAAAATAATTTAGCCAACAAAAGTAAAGTAATGTCAGCAGAAATAAATTTTCCTTTTTCGTCTACAAAAAAGAGGCGGTCGGTGTCGCCGTCCATAATAACTCCAAAATCGGCTTTTTGACTTTCAACCGCTTGGCAAATTTGCTTTTGGCTTTCGGGCAATAGAGGATTTGACGGATGGGCTGGAAAATTTCCATCCAACTCAAAGTTTAAGGGAATTATTTTTACCGGAAGCCTTTCTTGGAGCAGAGGAACAATTTTTCCTGCCATTCCGTTGCCGGCGTCAAAAACAATTTTAAATGGCTTAATTTTTTCAACTTCAACAAAGCTTAAGATGTGGTTTATATAAGCTGGAATTATATTTTCTTCTCTGACAATTCCTTTTTTAGCAGATTTTGCTGGCAAATTATTTATTATTGAAAGCAATTCTCCACCTCTGACCCATTTCATATCTTTTAAAACCATTTTAAATCCGTTATATTCTTTTGGGTTGTGGCTAGCAGTAATCATAACCCCAGCTTGGTCCCCCAGCTTTCCAACGCAAAAATAGACCGCATCAATGGGAACCAGTCCAATGTCTTTTACGTTCACTCCCTGGTCAACAATACCTTGGATTAAACTTTTTTTTAAAACGGGGCCAGATAGCCTCATATCCGACCCAACGGTAATCTCTTTTGTCTTAGCCATAACAGCCAAAGCTCGCCCAATTAAATAAGCAGACTCTTCATCAAGTTCGTCTGGATAAATTCCTCGGATGTCGTAAGATTTGAAAATAGAATTATTTATCATTTGATAATAATATTATAATACCTTGCCCCGCACAAGAGCAAAGCTCTGTGCGGGACTGCACCCCGTAGAGAATTTTGGCTACCGTTTAGCCATTTTATTAAGAGATAAAATGGCTGCCAAAATTCTTCTACGGGGCTTGATTTTTCCATAGCAATTTGCTATGATTGTACCATGAAAACCTACGAATTAACTTACATTATTTCTTCTGGGGTCAATCAAGGCGAATCGGATAATCTGATAAAAGAGGTTGAGAGCCTAATTCAAAGCAAAAATGGACTGATGTTAAAATCAGATAAGACAACACCTCAAATGTTTTCTTATCCGATTCAAAAACAGAGTTCTGGATATTTTGTTGCATTGGATTTTCAAATGGAAGAAAATAAAATAAAAGAACTGAAAGAAAATTTGGAAAAAAATAAAAATATTTTGCGCCAACTGATCATAAAAAAACCAATAAGAGCGTTTAAGGAAAGGAGAGTTAGAAGACCATTTTTTACCGATAAAAAGCCAACGGAAAGATTTTCTCTGACAGATAATAAAAAAACGAGTACAGAAAAAACCGAATCTATTGATATTGATAAAAAATTAGACGAAATACTCGGAGAATAAGTTAAAAGTAGAAAGTTATAAGGTTATAAAGACGACGAACTTTCAACTTTATAACTTTAAAACTTTATAACTGCGCTATGAATTTAAACAAAGCTTTCGTACTAGGGAATGTTACCAGAGATCCAGAGGTAAGGGCGTTGCCATCAGGCCAGCAGGTTGCATCTTTTGGAATAGCTACTAATAGGTTTTACACCGATGCTTCGGGACAAAAGAAACAGGATGCTGAATTCCACAATATCGTTTGCTTTGGGAAGTTGGCTGACATTGCTTCAAGGTATTTAACAAAAGGTTCGTTGGTTTTAATTGAAGGCAGGATAAAAACCAGAAACTGGCAGAATCAGCAAGGAATAAAACAATACAGAACTGAAATAGTTGCCGATGGATTGCAATTGGGACCGCGCGGATCGGGAGGAAGCAATCAAAACATTGGACAATCATCTTTTGTAAAGCCATCAGAAGATAAGGACATCCCAATTGTTGAAGAAAACGCTCCACCAGCCAATTTTGTTAACACCGAAGAACCACCAAAAACTGACGAAATCGATGTAAAGGATATACCGTTCTAAGTAAAAAGTTAATCAAGTTCATAAAGTTCATCAAGTCTTTAACAACTTTTAAAATTTATAAACTTTAAACTTCGCATGTTCTGCTATTTTTGCCAAAAAAATATTGACCAAGTAGATTATAAAAACACGGAATTGTTGTCGCGTTTTGTTTCCGGTTTTTACAAAATAAAGCCAAGAAAAAAATCAGGGCTCTGCAGTCATCACCAACGAAAAATTGCCACGGCCATTAAGCGGGCACGACAGATGGGGATGATGCCGTATACTCCGCGCTAGAAAATAGAATTTTTGTATAAAAAAAGACAGCTGAACCTAAAGTAGAGCTGTTTTATTTTGCAGACAATCAGGAACAGTTACCGCAAAGATATTTTGGATTAAAACAGGGCCCTTTAATATTTCTTAATCTTGAAATAATGGTAGTTCTCCCACATTTTCTGCATTTTACTCTCTGAAAATCTTCGTACCAAAGCATATAAAAAACCAAGGTAAAAAAATCAGAGACAAATATACTCAAAATGTTATCAAAGAAAATCAGTGCTTTCTTGAGCATTTTTGGTACCTCCAAAAGAGTGGAAAGAACCGTTTTCATAGTACCAAATTCTTATAATTTTGCAAGCAAAAACAGCCGATGGCTGTTTTTGCTTTTTACTATGCTTGCAAAACGGCCGATTTTATTTTTTTAATTGCATCTGAATGTTCTTTCAAAAATGCTTTTGCCGCTTCGGCCCCAACACCCATTTTTTCACCATCAAATGTAAATGTGTTTCCTGTTTGTTTAATCATTCCATTCGCCAATCCAGCTCGCAAAGCATCTCCGGACTTGGAAATTCCCTCGTTGTAGTAAATATCAAATTCAGCAACTCTAAACGGTGGCGCCACTTTATTTTTTACCACTTTAGCTTTAACTCGGTTGCCGATAATTTCATCTCCCGACTTTATTTGGGCGGTTCTTGCCAAATTAACTCTTACAGAAGCATAAAATTTCAAAGCCAATCCCCCGGGCGTGGTTTCTGGATTTCCAAAAACCATTCCAATTTTCATTCTGGTCTGGTTGATAAAAATAATCATCGTGTTTGACTTGGCGGCAATGGCTGACAACTTTCTACAGGCCTGACTCATCATACGGGCTTGCAATCCCATGTGCTGGTCGCCAATTTCTCCTTCAATTTCTCTTTGGGGGGTCAATGCCGCTACCGAATCCACCACAATCACATCCACATTTTTGGTGTTGACCAAGGTTTCCACAATTTGAAGAGCATTTTCACCGGAATCGGGCTGTGAAATTAATAAATCATCCGTGTTTACGCCGAGCCTCTTGGCATAATCAGGATCCATGGCGTGCTCGGCGTCAATGTAAGCACAGACTCCGCCTTTTTTTTGGGCTTCGGCTACCACATGAAGGCACAACGTAGTTTTTC
>CAZAAH010000003.1:0-65897 GCA_964483475.1 uncultured Candidatus Saccharibacteria bacterium | reverse complement strand
GTAGAATACCATTCTTTGATATTAGTAAGTTCAAAGACAATGAAGAAATAATGGCTACAGACTTGTTTACGGTGAATATGCTCTTAGATTATATTTGTCAGAAATTAGGGATCAATTAAGAAGGACTCTTTAGGAGGAGTCCAAACGCCGCTTTTCAAGTGGCTTTTTTTTTGCTAAAATATGTCTGGGTCAATAATTAACCCCACTATTTATGGTCCAAACCAATTCAAAAATTGAAGAGTTGAGGGCAAAAGTCCATTATTTGGTGGACCGTTTTTGACATAGAAGAAAAAGAAAAAAATTTAAAAGAATTAGAAAAAGAAACCCAAAGCCCAAATTTTTGGAGTGATAATGAAAAAGCCACTAATATTAGCCAAAAAATTTCTGAATTAAAAGAGGAAATAGAAAACATTGAATCATTTAAAAAAGATTTGTCAGATTTGGAAGAATTAGAAACTTTATCTGAAAGTGATGAAAGTTTAAAAAAGGAATTTGAAAAAAATTTTAAGGAACTTGAAAGCAAAATAGAAAAAGAAGAATTTAAAACTTTTTTGTCCGGTAAATACGATAGCGGCAACGCCATTTTGGAAATATTTTCTGGTGCTGGGGGACAGGACAGCCAGGATTGGGCGACCATGTTACTTCGCATGTATCTAAAATACTCTGATAGGCAAGGGTTTAAAGCTATAATTTTACATCAGTCATTTGGCCAGGCTGGGGGGCCAGAAGGAAGAATAGGCACAAAGTCGGTAACCTTGGAAATAAATGGAAAGTATGCTTACGGCTTTTTAAAAAAAGAATCGGGAGTTCATAGGCTAGTACGCATTTCTCCTTTTTCTGCTCAAAAGCTACGCCATACTTCATTTGCGTTGGTTGATGTTTTGCCAGAAATAAAAGAAAATGAAGCGGAAGTTGAAATAAAGCCGGAAGATTTAAAAATTGATACCTTTAAGGCTTCTGGACCGGGTGGTCAGTATGTTAACAAAACAGAATCTGCTGTAAGGATAACCCATTTGCCAACAGGAATTGTGGTAAGTTCCCAAACTGAAAGACTGCAAGGGAAAAATAAGCAAAACGCAATGAAAATCCTTTTGGCAAAGCTTCACCAATTAAAAGAAACAAAGCACAAGGAAGAATTAAAAGAAATTAAGGGAGAATTGATTTCGGCATCGTGGGGAAACCAAATAAGGTCTTATGTATTGCATCCTTATAAGTTAGTCAAAGATTTAAGAACCCAATTTGAAACATCGGACACCGAAGGCGTGCTGGACGGAAATTTGGATGAATTTATAAACGCCGAAGTAAGAATCTAAGATATAGAATGATCAAATTTGAAAAAGTTACAAAAATATATCCGCCGGAAACCGTTGTTTTGCACGACATTTCTTTTGAAGTTAAAAAGGGCGAATTTGTTTCTATTGTTGGAAAATCGGGCGCTGGCAAAACTACTTTGATCCGTTTGATTTTGGGATTGGAAACTCCAACCTCGGGCAATGTTTTTTTTGAAGGAAAAAATATCAATTCAATAAGCAGCTCCGAACTTCAGGAGGTAAGGAGAAAAATAGGTTGCGTTTACCAAGATTACAAACTTTTGGGCGCTAAAACGGTTTACGAAAACGTTGCTTATATTATGGAGGTAGAAGGAATGGAAAACGAACAAATAGCTGACCAAGTGCCAAAAGTTTTGGATATCATGGGGATTAAAGAAAAAATAAATAATTTTCCAAAAGAGCTTTCGGGCGGGGAACAGCAAAGGCTGGCGTTTGCCAGGGCCCTGGTCAGCCACCCCGATGTTATTATTGCAGACGAGCCAACCGGGAATCTTGATCCCTACAATGCCTACGAAGTTGTTTCAATTTTAGAAAAAATCAACAAAGTTGGGACAACGGTAATATTGCTGACCCACGACCGGGAAATTATCAATAAACTGGGCAGGAGGGTAATTACCATAGAAAATGGTAAAATAATTAGGGACGAGGCAAAAGGAGCGTTCATAATTTGAGGAGCGTAGCGACGAAAACCCAGCCCTCTATGCAGTTATTGAAGAATTTATTTATAAATATTAACAATTAAATTAAAAAGCACCTAACCATCTAAAAATTAGCTTAGAGGGCGGGGTGCTCCTTTCAGTCGCATGCTCACAAATTTAAAAAGGGTTTTTAGTTTCGCTTTAGCTGATTTTTATCGCAACAAGGGGATTTCTTTGGCGGCAATTTTTGTTTTAACGGTCACAACATTAATTATTACCGGCCTTTTTCTGGTTCAAGATGCAAGCCATTTTTTAATTTTGAGCGTCCAAAATAAAATTGATATTACCGCTTACTTTAAGCAAGATACTCCAGAGCAAGATATTTTAAACGTCAAAGACGAAATTTTAAAAATATCTCCTGAAATAAAACAAGTCACCTATGTTTCAAAAGAACAAGCACTTAATGAATTTACGGAAAAAAACAAAGGAAATGATGTTTTTTCAAAAGCTTTGGGCGAAGTTGGTGGCAACCCATTTTTGCCTTCTTTAAATATTATTACAACGGGCAAGCCATCACTGTACGAGCAAGTTTCCAATATTTTAGAAAGCGACAGGTATAGCAACATCGTTGAAAAAGTTGATTTTTCCCAAAAGAAAGACACCATCGAAAAAGTATATTCTATCACTTCAAACATTAATACATTTGGGCTTATTTTGGGCGCCATTTTTCTTTTGATTGCAGTAACCGTTATATTCAACACGATGAGATTGGTCATTTACATATCAAAAGAAGAAATAGCAATTATGAGGGCGGTTGGAGCTCCAAATTGGTTTGTAAGGGCCCCATTTCTTTTTGAGGGAGCCATTTTTGGTTTTATTTCTTTTGTTATTTGTTTTTTGACAACCATACTATTGGTTTATTTTTTGTCGCCGGGATTGGCTTCTATTATTCCAGGATTTAATATTTTTGACCGTTTTCTTTCCAATATTTGGTATATTATTTTAATCCAGCTGGCCTCGGGGGTTGGATTTGGAGTTATTTCCAGCTTTTTGGCAGTGCGAAAATATCTTAATGAGTAATTTTATAATTTTTAATTTTGTAATTTTATAAATATTTTTCTAATTTTTAAAAATTTAAACATTCTTTAAAAATTAAAAATTGGAAATTTTAAATTTATCGAAGTTATCCACAGGTTCAACTACCTGTGGGTTGTTTTTTTTGATAAAATAAAGTAATAATTTTAAATTTCAAAATTATGAAAAAATATTTTTCAAAGATTGTTTTACTCATTGCAATTTTAGTTTTTGCTTTAACGCTGCAAATTCACTTTGCAACTCCAGTTGCCGCCCAAGATGGAGTGATTCCATGCGATGGTCCAGGACAGATTTGTAGCGGCTTTGTTTGTTCCTCGGGATATCATTCGGTTGGCAATTGCAGTCCTGATGGCATTTCTACGAACTATATTTGTTGCGCCCCTGATATTATTCCTAACAACTGTAATAACTCCTCCTTAGGCCAATCATGCGTATCTTCAAACGAAGCATGCACTTCATCTGGAGGAAAGGTTGGAAGTGGAACTTGCCCAGATCCTAGCTCGCCAGTTTGTTGCTATAACTTCACAGGTAATGGAGGAAACCCCGCTGAATCTACTGGAGGCGGTGATACTTCAACCGGCTCTCTTACGATTGTTGTACTGTCATCACCTCCGCCGTCCCCACCACCTCCCACCCCTTTAAGCGAAACATCAGGGATTCAATTACAATCTTCACAAACATCAACCACACAATCTTCCACTACCACCACTACTACCACTTCAACATCAGGCCAAACAAGTGGAGGAATGGTTTATTATAATGAAACATACAATTATTCAAATGATGCCTTAAAGTCAGCTCCTCTTCAGAGAAATCTTGTAACCGGATCATCGTCGACTACTATTAACAATATTAATCCTGGCGTCTACAGTGTCGGCATAACAACTTCTTTGCCCGTGGTTGTAAAATATTCAACCTGCGACAACGGAAGCACCTTAACAAACTTAACTATTAAGAGAGGTACTAACGAATGCGTTATAAACACCGCGTCAATTGTGTCGGCTTCCTCTCGTCGCCCATCAACTCCATCTTCTTTGCAACAAAAAAATAATTTAAAACCACTCGTGTTGGCATCTCCTCCGTCGTCACCCCCTTTGTCATCACCAACACTTAAACAGTTATTTTTAGAACCCTTTAAGTCAATGTTTACGCCCTTCGGTGCTTTATTTCAAAAATCAAAACTTCCACTTCCACCTCCACCACCTCCACAACCCAAAAAATACTACTCATGTGTTAATAAAGATGGAAAACCTGAATGTATTATATCTGCTAGTGGCGTTACCCTCGCGGCATGTCAAAAAAATTGTTTTGAACAGGGTCATTGCGATGGTAATCAATGTGTTTCGGGTAGCGGTAGTCCAAAGTGTAACGTTGGCCAAAATAGTAATTGCACTAATACCACTCACGCAGATTGTGTATCTATAATATCAGGAGGATATGTATGTCAGCCAGTGCCAGGGCCAGGAAAACCTGAATGTAATAATAATTTAGAATGTAATAGCAAGACACACTTAGATTGTAAAAATAAAAAATGCTCACCGCAACCAGGAGGAGGAGGAAATCATTGTATGGTCCCACCGGCGGGACAGAAAGACATGTGTGACATAGGTCCTGTATCGCCCACCCCCACTGAACCCACGCCTTCGTCCAGTGAATAGTTCATTTTTTTGATGATATCGTGCGTAAAAATGCCTGGGCACCCAGGCATTTTTACATGAGATATTGACAACACCTTTTAAAGGTTGTAAAATTAAAACCGGTGTTTTGCTGACTCTTTTACAATTTGGAGGATGTACCCGTGAGACATTTCACAATTCTCACTGCCTTGTTTGTTTTACTGGGTTGTAGCAAATCGGGAAATAACCCGGTTATGCAAACGGTAACTCAAATGGAGGGAGGCGTTCTAGTTCCAAAAGGAAAAGATGTCGATTATTTTTTTTCGATTAAGAAAGAAGAGGATGGTAGCATTAGTTGTTTAAAAGTAAGCCGCGTTATTTGTCCGGTCCATGGAGAGAAGTTCTTTGAGAAAGTTGAGGAAGGAGACAATAAGTGTCCCGAATGCGGACGAGAGTCATTGCCAGCAAGTCGGCTATTTTGCGAGGATTGTAAAATGTTTAGTGATTTGATTGTTCTTGGGTCGCCAGAAGAAGCGTATATATGTCCTCGATGCCGAAAAAATTTGCTAAAGTAAAATTATCAGCAAATTAAAGCCCTTCAAGCAATAGCAAGATGGGTTCTTTTTTTAAATAAAATTTCTTTGACTTAGATTGTAATTCCTGTTATAATTTAGTATTTAAAATAAATTTAGTTCGTTGCCAAAGCTGCCGGGTCGTCTAATGGTAGGACAATAGATTCTGGATCTATTTATCTTGGTTCTGCGCCAAAGGCGCATCCGTCCTTCGGCGGAGAATCCAATTTTTAAAAATAAAATGAATAGTTTCGTATATGTTTTAAAAAGTTTGAATTATAAAACAAGATATGTCGGCGTTACCAAAGATGTAAATAAAAGATTAATTGAACATAATATTGGGAAATGTCGTTATACAAAAGGCAGAGCCCCGTGGGAGTTAGTATATAAAGAAGAATATCAAACACTTGGAGAAGCTAGAAAAAGAGAGTTATTTTTAAAATCAGGGCAGGGTCGTCACCTTTTGGATAGAATACTTGATCAATAAGCTGCGGGATCGTCTAATGGTAGGACAGCAGATTCTGGATCTGCTTATCTTGGTTCGAATCCAAGTCCCGCAGCTTATTGATCAAAAATATTTAACTGGTTCTGCGCCAAAGGCGCATCCGCCTCTGGCGGAGAGTCCTAGTCCCGCAGCAACATAAAAATTGTTCGAAATTTCTTTAAAGGCTGAAGAATTATTTAAATTGGGAAACTTTGCTGTAACCAACAGCCTATTTTTAACGTTTATCGTTTCTCTCTTGTTAGTTTCACTAGCTTTTTTGACTTACAAAAAGGTGAATATTGTTCCAGGTAAATTGCAAGGGGCCATTGAAATGGGAATGGAATGGTTTTTGAATTTAATGTCAGAAACCTTGGGGTCCGCCGAAAGGGCCGAAAAGTATTTTCCTCTCATTGCCACCATTTTTATTTTCATACTAACTTCAAACTTATTGGGAATTTTGCCCGGAGTTGGATCTTTTTTTATTAACAACGGCGCAAATAAAGTGCCGGTTTTTCGTTCTCCGGCGGCTGATTTAAATTTTACCTTATCTTTTGCCCTAATTTCTGTAATAGTAACTAATCTTTTGGGGATGGCGGTCGTTGGAATTTTGCCTCACGCCAGCAAATTTTTTAACTTCAAAAATCCCATTGCATTTTTTATAGGAATACTGGAACTTGTTTCAGAAGTTGCGAAAATAATTTCTTTGTCATTTAGATTGTTTGGGAATGTTTTTGCCGGTGAAGTTTTGCTGACTATCATTTTTTTCTTAGCTCCCTACTTTATTCCATTGCCATTTTTGTTTTTGGAAATTTTCGTCGGCTTGATTCAAGCTTTTTTATTTGCTATGCTGACATTAGTTTCCATTTCATTGCACACCACAATTGGTGAGCATTAATTAATATTAATATTTTAGGCTACGAAATACGAAAGACATACGAATTTACGAAAAAAAGATTTGGTATATTCGTAAAATTTAGTATTTCGTAGAGAAACTCATGGATATCGATCAAGTTCGTTTATGGGCGACGGTGGGAGCCATTGCCATAGGGACAATAGCCCCGGCCGTTTCAATTGGTTTTATTGGTTCAACGGCCGTAAAATCAATTGGCAGAAATCCTGAAGCCGAAACCAAAGTTCAAACGTCTATGATTTTGGCAAATGCTTTTGCCGAAGCCATCGCCATTTATTCATTGGTCATCGCACTGATTATTAAGTTCGTAGCATAATTTGCTACGAAATACGAAAGGATACTAATATACGAAAATTCGTATATTAGTAAAAAATTCGTATTTCGTAGCCATTTAGTTAATGGAGGGTTTACTGGGACAACTTGGCATAGACTGGAAGCTTTTTTTGAGCCAGGCGGTGAATTTTTTTATTCTCCTGCTTATCTTGAGGACTTTTGTATACAAACCCCTACTGGCCATCATCAAAGAGCGCAATAAAAGGATAACCGAGGGCCTGGAAAAGGCAAAAGAGGCGGATATTCGGCTCAAGGAAGTTGATGGTATTGCCAGGGGAAAGTTGCGGGAGGCAGAACAAGAATCAATGATTCTCATTAAGCAGACCGAAGAAAAAGCAAAAGCATTGGGGCAATCGCTGCAGAAAAAAGCGGAGGAAAAGCAGGTAGAACTAATGAAGCAAGTTCAGTTAAGTTATGAAAGGCAAAAAGAAGAAGCCAAAAAACTGGTTTCGAGCCAGGCGGTTGAGTTAGTAAAGAAATTTATCATAAAAACGGTTGAATTAAAGCCAAAAGATATTGATGAAGCGCTTATAAGCAAAGCGGTGAAGACCATAGAAAATGAAACATAAACCAAAAGATTATGCTAAAGCGCTGGTGGATTTAGTTTCAGAAAAAAAGTCCGAAAGTCAACAAAAAAAACTTGTTGATAATTTTTTAAAACTTCTGAAAAAAAATGGAGATCTGAAAAAATCAAAAGAAATTATTTCATTAGCGGAAATGTTATTTTTAAAAAAAACTGGTGGTAGGAAAATTATTTTTGAAATGGCAAGAGAAACAAAAAAAGAATCTTTTAAAGGTTTTTTGAAGAAACATGATGTTGTTGAAGAAAAAATCAACCCAGATTTAATTGCGGGGGTGAAGATAGTAGTTAACAACGAAAAGCAATTGGATTTTTCACTTATGAAAAAACTGAATAATATATTTTCATAATATCGATGCCAATATACTAATGTACCAATAATACCAATAACGAAATTCGTATCATTAGTAGGATTTGTATATTAGAATCGATACCGCGAATAAATGAGCCAAGAAATAATTGAAAAATTAAAACAACAGATTGAAGGCTATAAAGAGAGTCCCGAATGGGAGGAAATTGGGAAGGTGTTGGAAGTGGGAGATGGAATCTTGAAAATATCGGGGCTTTCACATTGCCAGAGCCAAGAAGTTTTGGTTGTTGAGACTGACAAAGAAAAAATTCGGGCGGTGGTGTTGAACTTGGAAGAAGATGTGGTGGGAGCCTTGGTTTTGGGGGATAGCCAGCATATTAAATCTGGGCAGACGGTAAAAAGGACCAAACAAATTCTTTCGATTCGAGTGGGAGAGCCGTTATTAGGAAGGGTGGTTGATTCCCTGGGCAATATTCTGGATGGCAAGGGGCCGATTTTTTCTGAAAAAGATAAAAAGAAATTTAACTTTTTGGAAAACAACGCGCCCGATGTTTTGGCTCGGGAATCGGTCAACCAGCCCTTGCACACGGGTATCAAAGCCATTGATGCCATGATCCCTATTGGCAGGGGACAGAGGGAATTGATTATTGGGGATCGCCAGACGGGAAAAACAGCCATCGTTTTGGACATGATTATCAACCAGGGAAGGGAATCAGGCAAAAAAACAGTTTGTATTTATGTTGCTATCGGCCAAAAGGAATCAAAGGTGGCTAAAATAGTTGAAACGTTAAAAAATAACGGCGCGCTTGACTATACCATCGTGGTTTCGGCCTCAGCATCAAGCCCGGCCGCCTTTTGGTACTTGGCCCCGTTTGCTGGATGCGCCATTGGAGAATATTTTAGGGACAAAGGGCAAGACGCCTTGATTATTTATGACGACTTATCAAAGCACGCCTGGGCCTACCGTCAGATTTCACTGCTTTTGAGGAGGCCGCCGGGCCGGGAAGCCTATCCGGGCGATGTTTTTTATTTGCATTCTAGGCTACTTGAGCGTGCGGCAAAGCTTTCAAAAGAAAACGGCGGAGGCTCGTTGACCGCCATCCCCATCATTGAAACTCAGCTTGGCGACGTGACGGCCTACATCCCCACCAATGTCATTTCCATTACCGACGGCCAGATTTACCTTGAGTCTGATTTATTTTACCAGGGGGTGAGGCCGGCTTTGAACATTGGTTTGTCAGTTTCACGAGTGGGGTCTTCGGCCCAAACCAAAGCCATGAAAAAGGTGGCCGGCAAGTTGAGGCTTCAGCTGGCCCAGTTCAGGGAATTGCAAACCTTTGTCCAGTTTGCTTCCGACGTTGACCAGGAAACCAGGGAAAAAATCCACAAGGGCAGGATTATTTCGGAAGTCTTAAAGCAAACCGACCTGGTCCCCATGCCTTTTGAGGAGCAGGTTTTGGTTTTGTACGCCGCTTTGAACGGATACTTTGACAAATTCCAACCGGAACAAATCCAAAAAGTAGAAGCCGACCTTTTAGAGTATGTTAAAGACTTGCACGGAGAATTATTGGAAGACTTGAAAGAAAAACGAGACATCGCCGAAGAGATTGAAGGAAAAATGAAAAAAGCAATACAAAAATTTATTGAGATTTAGCTACGAAATACGAAAAACATACGAATATACGAAAAACGGTTTGGTATATTCGTATAAAATTCGTATTTCGTAGCACAATTAATGGAGTCTACGCAAAACCTAAAGAAAAGACTAAAATCAGTTGCCAACATTGGCAAAATTACCAAAGCCATGGAGCTGGTGGCGGCCACTAAAATGAGAAAGGCCCAGGAGGTTGCCCTGGCTTCAAGGCCCTATGCCTTTGTTGCCTTAGATTTGCTTGCCAACCTGTCGCTCATAGAACGGTCAAAGCATGTGCCTCTTCCCGAACTCCTTTTACAAAGAAAGATAAAAAAAGTGCTTTTTGTTTTGGTGGCTTCGGACAAAGGGCTGGCGGGGTCATTTAACAGCGCGGTTTTTAGAAAATTTGAAAAACACCTTGAAAGAGACCGGGAAAAATACCAAAACGAAGAGCATCTTTACTTGGCCATCGGAGAAAAAGCCTTTCAGTATTTGTCAAAAAAGCGCTTGCCCTTGGTGAAAAAGTTTGTGCAAGTGGGGGATAATACCGCCCCAGGCCAGGTTGAGCCCATCACCCGCTTTATCGTTCAAGGATACTTGGAAAAAACCTGGGACCGGGTGGTCATTGTCTCCATGCATTTTCGCTCGGCATTAATCCAGGAACCGCACATAAGAAAGGCGCTGCCCATTGACTTCAACAGCATCAAGGAAACCGTTGACGAAATGATTCCCCAAACGGGCCGGTTCGCAGAGCTCATCAAAGAGCACCGTATCAGTTTTGCCGCAGAAAAGAATACCAAGGATTACCTCATTGAGCCTTCGCCAAAAATAGTTTTGGAAAAATTGGCCGAGCACCTGTTTTTTATGCAGGTGTACCACTTGATTTTGGAGGCCAACGCTTCAGAGCATTCCGCCCGCCGCATAGCCATGAAAACGGCATCCGACAACGCTGAGGATCTTTCAGAAACATTGAATTTAGAGTATAACAAGTCACGCCAGGCCGGCATTACCAACCAGATTATTGAAATTTCAGCGGGAGCGGAGGCGTTATCATAAAACTTGAAACATAAAACTTAAAACAAAAATAATATGGCAAAACAAGAATCTTACCCATTAGAACCAGAGCCAGAACAAGAAATTAAGAAACAAGAGGTTGAGAAAGAACAAAAAACACCAGAACAAAAAATTAAAGATCAGGAAGAAGAAAGAAAGAAAATGTATGAAGATACCATGAAAAAAATTAGGATGCAACAATATGAAAAGTTTAAAAAAGGAAGGGAGAGGTTTAGGAATGAACATGGAATAAAAATGTCAGAAGAAGAAATAGAAAAAGAAAATGCTAATGCAAGAAAAAAGTTCGGAATAGAGTAAAAAATATCAAAAATGATTAAAGGGAAAATTATACAAATTATAGGGTCGGTGGTGGATGTGGAGTTTACAGAAGGCACAGGGTTGCCGGAAATTTTTAACGCCTTAAAAATTTCCGGGCCGCAGGGCGACGTTATTTTAGAAGTGGTAAAACACTTGGATACGGAAAAGGTGCGGGCGATTTCTTTGCAGTCAACCGACGGGTTGCAGCGGGGATTGGAGGTGGAAGATACGGGAAAACAAATTTCAGTTCCGGTTGGCCAGGAAGTGCTGGGGAATATTTTTAACGTGATGGGTGAGACTTTGAATAAGTCGGCAAAAACTTTCAAAAAGTTTTTGCCTATCCATCGGGCTTCGCCACCGTTTGTTGACCAGTCAACCAAGACAGAAGTTTTTGAAACTGGAATTAAAGTCATTGACCTGATTGCGCCATTCATTAAGGGAGGGAAGGTTGGACTCTTTGGCGGGGCCGGCGTTGGTAAAACCGTTTTGTTGCAGGAGCTCATCAGGAATGTGGCCGAGGAGTCGGGAGGTGTTTCTGTTTTTGCCGGAGTTGGAGAAAGAACCAGAGAGGGAAATGATTTGCACAAAGAAATGCAGGAGTCTGGGGTCATCAACAAAACCGCCCTGGTGTTTGGGCAAATGAATGAGGTGCCTGGAGCCAGGGCAAGGGTGGCTTTAAGCGCGCTGACGATGGCAGAATATTTCCGGGACGAAGAAAAAAAGAATGTCTTGCTTTTTATTGACAATATTTTTAGGTTTTCCCAAGCGGGGTCGGAAGTTTCTGCTTTGCTTGGCAGGATGCCCTCAGCCGTGGGATACCAGCCAACCTTGGCTAGCGAAATGGCCGAACTGCAAGAGAGAATTACTTCCACCAAGGACGGATCCATTACCTCGGTGCAGGCAATTTACGTGCCAGCCGACGATATTACCGACCCGGCTCCCGCCACCACCTTTTCCCATTTGGATTCAACGATTGTTTTAAGCCGCGCTTTGACCGAAATTGGAATTTATCCGGCGGTTGACCCATTAGCTTCAACTTCTAGTGCCTTGGACCCCAAAATTGTCGGCCAAAAGCACTATGAGGTGGCCAGGGGAGTCCAGCTGACTTTGCAGAGGTACAAAGATTTGCAGGATATCATTGCCATTTTGGGTATTGAAGAGCTTTCCGAGGAAGATAAAAAAGTGGTCAACCGGGCCAGAAAAATCCAGAGGTTTTTAAGTCAGCCCTTTTTCGTGGCCGAAACGTTTACCGGAACCAAAGGCAAATTTGTAAAACTGGAAGACACTATTAATGGTTTTGATGAAATTTTACAGGGCAAGCACGACGACGTTCCAGAAGAAAAGTTTTACCTCAAAGGTGGTATTAACGAGATTATTTAATTGGCTGCGAAATACGAAATTTTACGAATATACGAAAATTATTTTTTATGAAACTATCGGTTTATTCACTCAAAAAAATTTTGTTTCAGGGAAAGGCAAGGCTTCTTAATTGCAAAACGGCAATGGGAGAAATAACCGTTTTGGATAACCACGAACCACTGATTGGAGTTTTGACTCCTGGGGTGATGAAAGTGGTTGACGATGGTAATAAAGAAAACTTTTTTGAAGTAAAGAACGGGTTTTTGGAAGTCAAAGAGGGAAACCAAGTACGATGCATTGTTGATTAATACAATCCTAAGGTGCAAGGCCTTAGAATGTTTTTGTACGTTTTCGTATCATGGAGCTTAAAGGAAAAACGATTATTATCACCGGGGCTGCTCGGATTGGCCAAGTAGTTGCCCTTGATTTAAAGAATAAGGGAGCTAACTTAGTGATCACCTATTTTCAAGATGCCAGCGAGGCGGGAGATTTGGGATTTGGCGTTAAAGCCGACGTGTCAAAACGAGAGGATGTAGAGCGGGTAGTGGAGGCCGCAACACAGCAGTTTGGCGGCGTGGATGGCGTGGTCCACATGGCCGCCATTTATGAAAAGAGCGAGTTATCTCATCTTGATGAAAAATCCTGGGACCGGCAGATGAACATTATTGCCAAGAGCTCATTTTGGTTTGGCAAGATTGCTGCAGATCAGATGCAGAAGAATGAAGGCGATCCCAAAGGCAAAATCATTTTCTTTGCTGATTGGTCGGTGCTCACGCGCCCTTACAAAGATTACCTCATTTATAACACGGCAAAGTCAGCGGTCATTGCGTTGACAAAATCATTTGCCAAAGAGCTGGCGCCGGATATTTTAGTCAATGCCATAGCCCCGGGTCCCATCTTAAGGCCCCCTGATTTGAGCGACCAAGACAATCAAGAAGTAATGGCGGGCACTTTGCTCAAACGTTGGGGCGGGGCAGAAGAAATTTCCAAGGGCGTGCAATATCTCCTTGAGGCTGATTTTGTAACCGGACACATCTTAACCATTGATGGGGGCAGAACCATCGCCTAACATGGAAAAAATGATCAAAGACGAATTTGGACCCGAGCTGGTGGTAAAAGTCTATAACAAGAGCATTGGGCTAGAAGGTTTTTTGGTGATTGATAATACCAATCTCGGACCAGGAAAGGGAGGAATACGAATGACTCCAAATGTTACCGAAGAGGAAGTTGCCAGGCTGGCCAAAACGATGACCTTTAAAAACGCTTTGGCTGGAATTCCTTTTGGCGGAGCCAAAGCCGGAATTGTCTGGAAAGGCGGTGATGATAATAAAAAAAGAGAACTTATCCAGCATTTTGCTAAAGAAATAAAACTTTTAACTCCCAAAAAGTATATTGCCGGCCCGGACGTGGGTACCGGAGAAAGGGAAATGGCCTGGTTTGTGGGAGCAACGGGAAATTGGAGATCGGCCACGGGAAAACCAGCCAACCTTTGCATGCAGGCCTTTGGCAAGAAAAAGGAAAAATGCGGCATTCCTCATGAGTTTGGCAGTACCGGCTGGGGAGTGGCCCAGGCAACCAAAACCACGGCAGAAATTTTAGGAATGGAGATTAAAAAAACCACGGTGGCCATCCACGGCTTTGGGAATGTGGGCACGTTTGCCTTCACCTACCTGACCCACATGGGATTTAAGGTTGTTTTAATTGCTGACAAAGACGGCGCCGTGTATGCAGAGAATGGTTTTGAATCAGAAATCATGAAAAAAATCATCAAGGAAAAAAAATCCATTGTTGAATATAAGAATGGATCGCGAAAAATAAAACCTGAAGATTTTTGGAAGCAACCGGTTGATATTTTGATACCGGCATCGGTTACCGACGTCATCAACGAGAAAAACAAAAAAGATATTAAGGCAAAGGTTATTATTGAGGCGGGCAATATTCCCATGCAAGAGAGCATTGAGGACGAATTTTTCAAACAAGGGGTTGTCCTGCTGCCCGATTTTGTTGCTAACGCCGGGGGCGTGATATCTTCTTATGCTGAATACCGGGGGTACAACCCAAAGCGGATGTTTAAAACCGTCAAAGATAAAATTGTAAAGACAACGATCCTTGTTTTAAAAGAATCTTTAAAGAAAAAAATAAATCCAAGGAAAGTCGCTCTGGAGTTGGCAAAGCGTCGAATTGCAGTTGCAACAAAAAATCGCCCTTGAGGGCGATTTTTTGTTGCAATTAGGCTGCTCGGTCAAACCTTTTTGGATTGTTTTTCCTCCAGCACTCTTTGCAATAGATTGGTCTGTCTGGAGCTGGGCTGAAAGGAAGTTCTGTTATTTCTGCTCCACAATCAGAGCATTTCCAGTTTCCTTTTACCATTTCCCTTGGACCAAAGTTTCTATTTTGGTTAAACATTTATGTATCGTCAACCTCCACTAATTTATTGCGAATATTTTTATTTGCGATTTACTATGAGATTGGCGATGAAAATTGTAAAACGACCTTTTGACTCAAGTCGCTTTACTTATTAGCTTACGACTTATCGTCTACGGTAAGTATAGCTCCTAATTCAAACAATGTCAACTCTTCATATTGATTTTTTATATTTTGAGGTCTAAAATGTAATATATGAAAAATATATTTTTAATTTCGTCAATAATAATATTCATTGCAGTTTGCCTCGTATTTTTATTCTTTAAAATATTGCCAAACAAGCCAGTTAATCAAAATAACATTATTATAAATGAAAACAAGGAAGGCATTACGATAATTTCTCCAAAAGAGAATGAAGTAATTTCTTCGCCCTTGAAAATAACCGGGTATGTCAGCGGCGACGGCTGGTCTGGATTTGAAGGACAAGTGGGGACCGTTGAATTGGTGTTCGACGTTAACGGCAATGCCGCAGGTCCAAGTACGGTCCTGAGGACAACTTCCGATTGGACAAAACTACCTACTACATTTGAAGCTATCCTCGACAATTTTAATCCTAAAGGTGCCACTTCTGGATATCTCTATTTCCATAACGAAAATCCAAGTGGTGACCCAACGAGAGCTAAAACATTCGTAGTACCAGTTAAATTTAAATGAGGTTCCACATTTCTAAAAAATCAAATAGGAGCAAGGCAAGATTGGGATTTATTGAAACAGCAAACGGGGTCATTGAAACCCCGTCTTTAGTCCCTGTTGCTACCCAGGCTGTTGTCAAAACCCTCAAAAGCGAAGAAGTTGTAAAAACTGAATCCCAAATTTTAATTTGTAACACCTTCCACCTGCATTTAAAACCCGGCGAAAAAGTTATAGAAAAATCAGGAGGGCTTCACCAGTTTATGAACTGGAAAAAACCATTGATGACCGACTCAGGCGGTTTTCAGGTTTTCTCCCTAGGCTTTGGAAAAGATTTCAACTCTGGAAAGATTGGCAAAGAAAATGATGTATTGATTAAAGAATCTCACCAACCCAGAGAAATTAGGATTATGCAGGATGGCGTTTATTTCAGCTCACCCGTTGACGGTTCAAAATTATTTTTGGGGCCAAAAGAATCAATTGAAATTCAGGAACAGTTGGGAGCCGATATTATTTTTGCTTTTGATGAATGCACTTCGCCGTTTGCCGATTACGAATATACAAAAAAATCTTTACAAAGAACCCATGCGTGGGCCGAAATTTGTTTAAAAACCAAGCAAGCAAAACAGGCATTATTTGGAATTGTCCAGGGAGGCAGGTATAAAGACTTAAGGCAGGAAAGCGCCAAATTTATTGGATCTTTGGACTTTGACGGGTTTGGAATTGGCGGGGAATTTGGAAGTAATAAAAAATTAATGCCAAAAATGTTAGGCTGGGTTATCAAAGAATTGCCAGAAAAAAAACCAAGGCACTTGTTAGGGATTGGATATTTGGAGGACATTGAAAAAATAATAAAGTCGGGCGTTGACCTGTTTGATTGCACGGTTCCCACTCACTATGCCAGAAGAGGGATCGTGTTTACCAGCGAGGGGCAATTAAATTTAAAACAGCAAAAATTTTTAAAAAAACAAGAGCCCTTGGATAAAAATTGTGTTTGCCAAGTTTGCTTGAATTACAAAAAAAATTATATTTGCCATTTATTGAGAGCGGGGGAATTGACGGCCTTGGAGCTGATTACCTTCCACAACCTTTATTATTTTAACAAGTATGTTGAGGAAATTCGGGATAAAATTAAAAAAGGGGATTTGTAATTTATTTTTTAGAACTTTTTTTGTATAATGAATGTATGATTGAAACAATAAAACAGAGATTTCAAAGATTAAGAGAGGAGCAGGCTAATTTGAGGAGAGAAGTTAAAGAAAGGACAATAGGATATATCGTTGCGGCTTTAGGGTTGGTTGCGGGTCTTGCTTGGAATGAAGCCATAAAATCGCTGATCGACCAGTTTTTTCCTCATCCAGAAAACGATGTTTTTATAAAATTTATTTATGCAATTTTGGTTACCGTTTTAGTGGTGGTAGTTACCGTATATTTAATAAGATTTATCCAAAAAGAGGAAGCAAAATAAATTATAAAATTAAAATTTAAAATAATAATTTTATGAACCAAAAACTTCACACATTACCCGACTTACCATATGAATACGATGCTCTGGAGCTATACATTGATTCTGAAACGATGAAACTTCATCATGATAAGCATCATGCGGCCTATGTAAAAAATCTTAACGACGCTTTGTCAAAACATGAGGAAATTTTTGATAAAAGCCTTGAAGATTTGATTAAAAATATAAATGAAGTTCCAGAAGACATAAGAACTGCAGTAAAAAATAACGGTGGAGGACATTTGAACCATTCTATGTTTTGGCAGATTATGAAGCCCAATGGCGGAGGCAAGCCATCGGGCGAATTAGACGAGGAAATTAAAAAACATTTTGGGAGCTTTGAGGATTTTCAAAATAAATTTAATGATGTTGGTGTAAAAAGATTTGGCTCGGGCTGGGTTTGGCTGGTAAAAGATAAAGATGGAAAGTTGGATGTTATTTCAACGGCAAACCAGGACAACCCAATTTCAGAAGGGCTTTTGCCAATTATGGGAAACGACGTTTGGGAGCACGCTTATTATTTAAAATATAAAAACGCCAGACCGGATTATTTGAAAGCCTGGTGGAATATTGTCAATTGGGAAGAAGTCCAAAATAGATTTGAAAAGTAGCACCATCCTCCTTGTTTAAAGGAGGATTTTTTGTTACAATTGTCTAAATGAATTTTGATTTTTATGTGATTTGCGACAATATTCATAGTTTGGAAAATATCGGCTCAATTTTTAGGACTTCGGATGCTTTAGGGATAAATAAAATATTTTTATGTGGGATCTCTGGAACTCCACCAAACCACAAAATCTCGAAGGCCGCTCTTGGCGCTGAAAAAACAATTCCATTTGAATACCATAAACAAACCTGGAAGTTGATAGAAAGATTAAAAAAGGATAAAATATTTGTTGTAGCATTAGAACAGTATAAAAAGGCAATTGCTTACACAAAATGTAAACCAAAATTTCCCCTGGCCTTAATAGTCGGAAACGAAGTTAGGGGTATTTCAAAGAGTATCTTAAAAAGAGCCGATAAAATCATTTATTTGCCAATGAAAGGAAAAAAAGAGTCATTGAATGTTTCAGTAGCCTTCGGTGTTGCTGGCTATGAAATAAATAAGTTTAGGTAAAATATGTTAGATCAGCAAACTTTAAAGTTTTTTGAATTATTAAGTAACCCTTCTTTTTCATTGCTATTTTTGGTTTTGTTGGCTTGGTCGCTGGTTTGGAAGGGAGTTGCTCTATGGAAATCAGCCCAAAATAGCCAAAAGAATTGGTTTATATTCTTTTTAATCGTAAATACCTTCGGCATATTGGAGATTATTTACATTTTTCACTTTGCCAAGCCCAAAACTCCTAAAAATCAATAATAGTATTGACATTGTGATTGACTACGACTATCTTATAAGATAATATAGCTTAAAGATTAAAAATCATAAAAAACAAGGTCGAAAATTAGAATTTAGATATTAGAAATTGGAAGTTGGAATTTTCTAACTTCTAACATCCAACTTCTAACATCCATTTATGGCAGAAGCTTATTGCGTAAAGTGCAAAGCAAAAAGGGAAATGAATGATCCAAAAGAGGTGAGCATGAAGGGCAAGGGCGGCAAAATGAGGATGGCCATGACCGGCACGTGCCAAAAGTGCGGCACCAAAATGTTCAGGATCATGGGAATGAAAAAATAAAATTAGAAAGTAGAAAATAGAAAGTAGAAAATAGAATTTCGTATTCTAGATTCTATTTTCTAAATTCTAGGTTCTCAAATTATGGCAAGAAAAGCAAATTCAGCTTTCATGAAGCCGTTAAAACTTACAGCTGATTTGGAAGCTGTGGTGGGAAAGGGCCCAATGCCAAGGTCTCAAGTGGTAAAAAAACTGTGGGCTTATATAAAGAAAAACGGACTTCAAGATAGCAAAAACAGAAGGAACATCAATGCAGATGATAAGCTCAAAGAAGTGTTTAATGGAAAGAAAACGGTCAATATGTTTGAAATGACCAAATTAGTTTCAAAACATCTATCGTAAAACTCATTTGGGGTTGAGCGAAAATGCGATGACCATCGCATTTTTGCTTAGTTTTTAAAACATGAAAAATATAGATTTTCCAATTTTCAAAACGAAAATTGAAGGAAAAGATAAAAAATTTGATTTAACGGATGCCAAGCAAAGGCAGGAGTATTTTGAATACAAAGCTGGGGAAGAAATAAAAAAATTACAGGAGTACTTTAAAAAAAATACCTTTATAGTGTATCTTTTGGGTAAAAAAAATTCAGGGAAGGGAGTATATTCAAAAATGTTCAAAGAAATTATAGCGCCGGAAAGAATAGAACACTTTTCCATTGGAGACATGATAAGGTCTTTTGATGAAGTATTAAAAGATGAAAGCAAGAAAAAAGAATTGATAGATTTTTTACACAAAAATTACAGAGGGCCAGTTTCAATTGGTGATATCATAAAATCAATGGAGGGCAGGTCAACTAAGGTGCTTTTGCCCACAGAGCTGATACTAGTCCTAACCGAGAGAGAAATTTCCAAGCTTGGCAAAAAAGCTATATTCATTGATGGCTTCCCACGAGATTTTGATCAAGTCTCGTACTCATTATTCTTCAAAAATCTTATTGATTATAGGAATGACCCTGATATTTTTGTTCTCATTGATGTCCCTATGAGTGTCATAGATGAAAGAATAAAATATAGAGTCATTTGTCCTATATGTAATAACTCAAGAAACACAAAACTTTTGGCAACTCAAAAAGTTGAATATAATGTAGCTGAAAATAAATTTTACTTGCTTTGTGATAATCCAAGTTGTACAGAAGCCAAAATGGTAATGAAGGAAGGAGACGAAATGGGCATTGAGTCGATTCGCGAACGATTAGAAAAAGAAGGAAATTTGATGGAAAAAGTTTACGAAATGCACGGTATTTCTAAAATATTGTTAAGAAATTCAATACCGGTTGAAAAGGTAAAAGATAATTTTGACGATTATGAAATTACGCCCGAATATACTTACTCATATGACCAAGAGAGCAAAAAGGTTCAGGTGCAGGAGAAACCGTGGGAGTTTAAGGATGACCAGGGAGTTACTTCCAACAGCTTGATGCCGCCTCCGGTCGTTGTCTCCTTGATAAAGCAGTTGGTAAAAGTTTTGAAGATATAAGCCCACGATTTGACAAGATTTTTTAAAGGATTAAAATAAAGTCAGCTCTGGGAAAATAAGATTCTATATTAGCTTTTTTTAAGGGAGTCCAATATTTATTCCGGCCGTGGTCGGAACTTGAGGACACCCACGTAGATTTTAATAGAAATCTGCATACCAGAGCTCAAAAAAACACCCGTACAGGTGTTTTTTTGAGCTATAAAAATATTCAGTTATCCACTTGTTGATAATTTTTTAAGTTGTTAAAATTAAGAAATATAAAAGAAATTTAAAGGGAATATAACTTCTCATTTTCTTTGCATAATGCGAAAAAAACAAGTCATAAAAATTAGATTTATAGAATCGGAAAGTTGCTCGGTAAAGGTTCAAAACAGGAAAAGTTCCTTCAGAAAGTATTCTTCTTTGAGGGCGCTGCTTTCTTTTTTCCTTATCATAGCTGTTTTTGCCAGCTTGTTTTTGTTTGTCCCTCCTCCTCGTGTTGCCCATGGCGCGATTTCGCTGGTTCAAACAGCAAAGAACCAGTCATCAGTGGCAAATGCGACTGTTTCGGTAACATGGACGTCATCTACCACTGCAGGAAACATTCTTATAGCGGTAGCTAGTGCCGAGGACGATGCTTCGGGAGCTGGCACCGACAATATTACGGCGCCTACCGGTTGGACTCAAGCCACTACTATCAATGGTGGCGGCACCGGAGTTATGAGCATCAGGAGACTTTCAATTTTTTATAAGGAGAACGCCGCTTCCCAATCAAGCACCGGAAACTTTACAACCGATGCCGATGCCGGCCTCAGTGTCATCGTTGCCGAGTACAGCGGCGTTGCTACCTCTTCTTCCCTTGATAAGACGGCAACCAATTCTGGTGATAGCACCTCTCCTTCAACAGGAACTACCGCCGCCACCACCCAGGCCAATGAATTGCTTATTGGAGGATTGGGAACTACCACCGATACGTTTAGCTCTCCCACTAATAGCTTTACCATTGAAAACAGTTATTCTACATCTATTTTTGCGGCCTTTCTCGACAGAATCGTTTCTGCCACGGGCACGTATTCAACGGGCGCTACCGTTACTGACAGTGGTGGTCCCACTAACAGTTGGGAGGGAGCCATAGCAACGTTTAAAGCTTCATCAACAACCGTTTCTGTTTCTGGAACTGCTTACACTGACGAGGGCGTCACCACCATGGGTTCTGGAAAAACCGTAAAGGTTTCTATTAACGGGGCAGCGGCTGTCGGAAGCACTACAACCGGCGCTGGTGGAACCTACAGCATCAGCGGTTTAACCATTAACGCCGGAGATGTCTTAACCATTTACCTTCAGGGCAACACGGAGGTTGGGGCTACGGTAACCACGGGCACGGGATCCAATATGACTAGTGTTGATATTTACCAGAATGATTTGGTGGTCAGGAGCGACAACGGGGGATCATTTACGGGAGCAAACATGGATACGTCAGACAACAACGCCGACAGCGGCATCACCTCTATTTATTCTGCCAGCAACAGCACCACGACAACGCTGGCATCGGGAAAAAATCTGTATATTGCCGCCAGCCAAACCTATGCTCCCGGAGGATCTTCAGCTATTAGCGTTGGCGGAAACTACAAAAACGCAGGAACATTTACCGCAGCAACCACCACGGTCACCCTTGCCTCAACTTCTGCTAGCGCTAAAATAACCTCGGGCGGTTCATCTTTTTATAATCTAACTATTAACGGAAGCAGCGGAACTTATACCCCTCAAGACGCCACAACGGTGAGTAATAATCTTGTAATTACGGCCGGCACCTTAAGCATGGCGGGATTTGCTTTCACGACGACGGGCACTACCTCTATTTCAGGGACTATTAACACGGCTACTTCGGCAACAGGAACCAAAACATTTACCGGAGCGGTAACCGTAAACTCCGGCGGCACCTTTGATATGTCGGGCCAAAATCCCGCGGTTTCCATAGGCACTGGTCTTACCCAATCAAGTTCCAATCTTGCCAACCTCGGAAACAACGGCTCAAACACCCTTGTTGGAAATTTAGCTGGGGCTGGGACTGGCGGCATCACCTTTGGGGGAGCCCTGGCAATTTCCAGCGGAACCACCACCAACAACTATACTGGTGGCACGGTCACCGTGACCGGCACTCTGACTCTTACTGGTAACTGGGCCCAAGGCAACGGTTCAACATTGAGCCTTGGTTCAACCACTCCTTTCTCGGGAGCCGGAACTTTTTCAGCTTCCACGGCCACCAACACCGTCAACTACACGGCCAACGGAGCGCTGACCGTAAAAGATCCAAACGGCGGCACTCTTCATACCTATTCTAATTTGACTTTGAGCGGGAGCGGAGCCAAGACCATGACCAGTATCACCACCACCAACGACTTTACCATGTCCAGCTCTGCTTCAACTTCGGGAAATGTTTTGACAACCATCGGCGGCAATCTGACGCTAAGCGGAACAGCGGTTATGACCCTGGGCACAAACATTGCAATAACGGGAAACGTAACCATCGGAACTGGCACCACACTGGATGTTTCCAGTTCTAATTATAATATTACTGCCTCGTCAAACTGGTCTAACTCGGGAACCTTTACCGCGGGGGGAAACACCGTTACTTTCAACGCCACAACCACAGGAAAAACTATCACCACAGGAGGTAGCTCATTCAATAACCTGACTTTCAATGGTGTCGGGGGAGGCTGGACATTGCAGGATGCAACTACCATTGGCACGAGTCTCACTATTACCAATGGTAACTTCTCGGCGGGTTCACAAACACTCACGTTATCGGGTGTAGGCACCCCTTTCATAAACAATGGAACATTTACTTCATCCACTTCAACGGTAAATTACACGGGTGACGGTGCTACGGTTACTATGTTAGGGACTACCTATTATAACTTACAGGCTGGAAACGCCACCACTCAAACCGGTGGCAGAACCTATACCCTTGGAGGTAATACGACAGTAACCAATGTATTAACCGTAGGACCCTCATCGGGCGTTAACACCCAGACGTTCAGCGGATCAAGCTATACAATAACCTTATCGGGAACTACTGGCACCCCTCTTGTTATTAATTCAAAAGGAACCCTTACCGCCTCAACGGGTACTGTCTCTTACACGGGCGACAACGGATCGGGAAACACCACCATTGCCAATGTTACCTACAATAACCTGACCCTCAACAACGCCAGCGAAACCTATACCTTATCAGCCAACACCACCGTCAATAGCAATCTAACCATCACCGCTGGAACCCTAGATGCTAACTCCAGGACCCTCACGCTTTCTGGTACCGGCACCATTTTTTCCAATTCGGGAACTTTTAACGCCGGTACTTCAACCATTCAAATCACCGACACGTCTTCATCGAGCAAAACATTTAGCGGGGGCGGTAAAACATATAATGACCTATCAATTACTGGCGGGGGGTCTGGGGCCATCATCATCCAGGGGAGCAACACCTTTAGCAACTTTACCATCAACAATCCCAAAACCGTGACCTTTACCAGCTCTAGCACCCAAACCTTTACCGGGGCTTTCACGGCCATCGGGACATCGGGCAATATTATCACTATTAATTCTTCTTCCAGCAGTACGGCCGCCACGCTATCAAAATCTTCGGGAACCGTTTCATCTGATTTTCTTTCCCTGAAAGATTCGGCGGCTTCGGGAGGGGCCGCATGGTATGCGGGGTGCAACTCTTCAAATGTATCTGGCAATAGCGGTTGGTTATTTAGGTCGCCGTCTAACTGCGGCGGTGGTGGAGGAGGAGGGGGCGGAGGGGGAGGAGGATCAAGTCCGCCACCACCGCCACCACAGTCACAAAAAACTGGCAACATCACTGTTACCCAAATATCCGTCGGCGGAGACTACACTTTTAACTTCAAAGCCACCGGAACTGGCTACAACGATTTTTCTATTACTACTAAAAATGGATCGGGCTCAAATACGCAAAGTGTCCTTCCTGGAACATATTCGGCAAGTGAAATTGTCCCTTCTGGCTGGCAAAAGACGAGCGACACATGCTCATCGGTTACTGTTTCTTCAAACAAAACTTCAAATTGTTCTGTGACGACCGTTAAAACTGGTACAATTGTAGTTAATAAAATAGCTGTTGGTGGAGATTACACTTTTAACTTCAAGGCCACCGGAACTGGCTACAACGATTTTTCTATAACTACCCAAAACGGTTCAGGTACCAATACTCAAAACGTCATTCCTGGAACTTATTCAGTGAGTGAAATCGTCCCTTTGGGTTGGCAAAATACAATCAGCGGATGCTCTTCAATTGTTGTTAGTGCGGACAGAATTTCATATTGTGCTATGAAAAACGTTAAGCTGCCTCCGCCTATAATATCAAATATATCTCCACCACAAGTTCCCATTGGCAGCCCTGATACGCTTTTGACGGTTAATGGCTCCAACTTTACCAGCCGGTCGGTCATTTACTTCAATAATCTGCTCTACAAAACAAATTACGTTTCCTCAACCCAATTAACGACTTTGATTTTGGCCGCCGACTTGAAAAAGGCTGGCTTGTTTGATGTCAAAGTCAGCGGTAACTGATATGGTAAAAAGAGCAAAGCCTGAAACTATGAAAAAAATATTTTTTATTTTCCTCACATTATTTTTCTGTCTTTTTTCCACAGTAGCCTCGGCCCAGTCGAGCGACTCAAACAGCTTTACCTTCACGGTCTACAATCCCTTGCCGGTCATCACGGCGATAACCCCGTCAAGCGGCACGGTTGGAGATCAGGGATTGTCGTTGACGGTCAAGGGAGACAACTTTATTTCAGATTCTGTGGTAAATTTCAATGGTTCGCCAAGAGGGACAACTTTTATTTCAAAAACCCAGATTTCGGCTTCACTTACTTCTTTTGATTTTAAGAATGAAGGGACATATTCTATTGGCGTAACCAATCCTTCTCCTGGAGGGGGGACATCAAGCTCCTTGCCATTTGTAGTTTCTGCTATTCAAATTCCACCGCCTCCTCCGCCAATACCACCTCCTCCGCCACCCGAGACACCACCACCGCCCCCAGCTCCACCATCAAATCCAATAACCACGGTGTTCAGTAATTTTTCTCAAATAGTAAGTCAAGGATATGAAGGTATTTTAGGAATTACTAGGGAAATCGGAGGCAATGCATATCAAATAGTTACCAAGGCTGTTGAAATTTTGAGCAACGGTGTTTCAGAAGTCGTGGCGAATTCGGTTCAATTGGCTGGTATAGCAATTGAAGAAACAAAAAAAGTAATTAACACTCCTCAAGGGGCAATAGCAACTAAGACAGTATCAACGGTGGGAGCGACGGTTACTGTAATTGCAACATCTTCAAGCGTTGCTACTTATCTACCCTCTTTCTATGACATAACCCTAAGCTTAACGAGATTGCTCGGCAGTATATTGACTGCTCTTGGTATCAGAAAAAGAAACTTGCCATGGGGAATCGTGTATGACTCTGTTACCAAACAACCCTTGGATCCGGCGTATGTCACGTTGAGCAGTTTGGGAGGCAAGGAGGTTGCTTCGGCGATCACGGACATTGATGGCCGATATGGATTTTTGGTGGCGCCCGGGTCCTACCTTATTTCAGCCAAAAAAACAAATTATGAATTCCCTTCAAAAAAAATTAGCGGTAAAATAGAAGACGGTTTTTATGGTAGCCTTTATTTTGGAGAACAAATAGAAATTAAAGAAAGGGGAGAGACTATAGCTAAAAATATTCCCCTTGATCCTATTCATTTTGATTGGAATGAATTTGCCAAAAAAAATAAAACTTTTATGAAGTTTTACTCCCGCTGGGATCTTTTGTTGGGAAAGATTTACGATGCTTCTTTCATTGTTGGTTTTCTTGTTTCTCTAATAGCTTTCTTTTTGGCTCCCCATCCTTACAATACCATTATCGTTATAGTATACTTAGTATTATTATTGTTGAGGACTTTGGGGCTGAAACCAAGGCCGGCTGGTTATGTATTTGATAAAGCAACCGGTGTTCCGCTTTCCTTCGCTGTTATAAGAATTGTTGGAGCAACTTCTCATGTGGAAATCAGCCATAAGATTGCCGACAAATACGGAAGATATTATTGCTTGGTCCCAAGAGGAAAGTATTATGTTAAAATAGAAAAGAAAAACAGTGACGGGTCTTATTCGTTGATTCACACGTCTTCAATTATCGATGCCCAGAAAAACGGTATCATTAAGAAAAAATTTGAAATATGAAATTAAACAAGGAAGAAAAAATCAGTTTTTTTTCGTTGGCGGCTCACCAGCTAAAAAAACCGCTTTCCACCATGAAGTTATCATTGCAAATGCTTTTGGAAGGGGATTTTGGCCAAATTTCAAAAGAGCAAAAAGACATTATTGAAAAAATATTGCAAAGAGACGAGGCATTAATTTGTTTGGTTGATGATTTGCTTCACATGGCCCAAAATCAAAAAAACCAAAAAGATATTAATTTAACACTGGTTGATGTTGAAGGTTTAATAGAATCCATTATAAACTTTGAAAAAGGAGACATTATAAATAAAAAAATTCAAATTGATTTTGTAAAATCCAACCAGGAAATACCAAAAGTGATGCTGGATAAGGAAAAAATTTATTTAGCAATTCAGAATATTATAGACAACGCCATTAAATACACCCCAGACGGTGGAAGGGTAAATGTTTCTCTTAGGGTTGATAAAAAAAATCTGGAGGTTAAGGTTGAGGATTCGGGCATAGGAATTCCAGAAAATCAAAAGAAAAATTTATTTAGCCAGTTCTTTAGGGGAGATAACGCCGTAAAAACGCAAACAGTAGGTTCTGGATTAGGCCTTTTTATCGCCAAAAGTATTGTGGAGGATCATAAAGGGAAAATTTGGTTTGAATCAAAAGAAAACCAGGGAAGTAAATTTTTTATAAAGATACCAATTAGACATTAAGAGTATTGCAAAGTTAATTTTAAGTTGTATAATCAATCTATGGCAAAGAAAAATATTTTAATAATAGAGGACGACGATTTTTTTAGGGAATTACTGCGAAAAAAAATTTCATCTGAAGATTTTACTGTTTTGGAAGCGGTTGATGGCGAAAAAGGAATTAAATTAGTAAAAGAAAAAAATCCAGATTTGGTTTTGCTTGACCTATTATTGCCCAATGTTGACGGATTTGAAGTTTTGACGCAAGTAAAGGCTGACAGCAAAGTTTCTTCAATTCCAATTATTATTTTGTCGAATTTGGGTCAGCAGGAAGACATTGAAAGAGCTTTAAAACTAGGGGCAAAGGACTTTTTAATAAAATCCCAGTTTGATATAGACCAAGTGATTGAAAAAATTAAAAACGTTTTGGGGTAATTTTAAATTTTCAAAAACAAAAAAGCGCCAATTGGCGCTTTTTTGTTTTTGGTCGGGCTGCTGGGAATCGAACCCAGTCTACACCCACCCCATGGGCGCGTACTACCGGCATACTCCAGCCCGAATTTATATTTTAGAAAAAGATTTTATACACTTTGTACAAGCTAAAACCCTCTTGCCAGAAGCAAGCCTAGTCCATTGAAGATTTGGGTATCTCCTTTTCTTTTTCGTTGGGTTGAATTTTCCTCGGAGTTTTACCAAATATCCTCCCATCTCTGATTTTTTGCCGCAAATAGAACAAACTTTTTCCATAAAAATTGAAACCTTAAAATTAAAAATTTCTTTAGACTTTATAAACTTTATAACTTTAAACTTTATAACTACACTTATATCAGTTCTTCCATTATTTTACAATACCTGTTATAAATAGTTAATGGTTGACATAACTATTACAATTTTTTATTTAGTTGTTTTGCTTTTTTCGGTTATTATTCACGAGTTGGCTCATGGAAGTGTTGCTAATTCACTGGGAGACCCCACGGCAAAATATGCTGGCAGGTTAACTTTGAACCCATTAAAGCATTTAGATATTTTTGGTTCTATTTTGTTGCCCTTGATATTGGTTTTTTCTTACTTAAGATCTGGAATTTCTGGTCCTATCGTTGGTTGGGCAAAGCCGGTCCCCGTTAACTCTTACAACTTGAGGGACCAAAAGTGGGGATCTTTGAAGGTTGCGGCCGCCGGGCCCCTTTCAAATATTGCCCTTGCTTTATTTTTTGGGATAATTGCGAGATTTATTCCTTATCATTTTTTTACCGCCTATCCAATAGCAAAAATTTATTTTGAAATCATAATAAAAACCAACATAATGCTTGCTCTGTTTAACTTAATCCCTGTGCCTCCGCTGGATGGTTCGTGGATATTATTTAATTTCGTGCCAGACGGATTTTTACAGATTAAAACATTTTTGCAGCAGTACGGAATTTTCATTTTGATTTTCTTGATTTTCTTTGGATTTTTGCAGGGAATTAGTTCAATTATGGAAATTTTTTACCATCTGATAACGGGGTTGTAGTTGACACACCTTAGAATATTTGTTACATTTATCAGTGAGCGCAAAGGCGCTTATTTCATTGAGTTAAAAGTTATCAAGTTCATAAAGTTCATCAAGCCGACGAACTTTATAACTTTACAAACTTTATAAACTTTCAACTTCGTTGCCTACCATTCACCAATTAATTAAAAGAAACAGGAAAACGGCGAAAAAGCGCAAGAAAACAGTTGCCTTGGCTTTTGGTTTTAACGCCTTGAGAAATCGGCCCTCTTATTATCATTCTCCATTTAAAAGAGGGGTTTGCATTAAAGTTTTTACCCAAACTCCAAGAAAACCAAATTCGGCTTTGAGAAAAGTAGCCAGAGTGAAACTTTCAAATGGCATGGAAGTTACGGCATATATTCCGGGCGAAGGACATAATTTACAGGAGCACTCGGTGGTTTTGATCAGGGGTGGCAGGGTTAAGGATTTGCCAGGAGTAAGGTATCACATTGTTAGGGGAATTTTGGATACGACCGGTGTTGAAAACAGAAAACAGGGGAGGTCGAGATACGGAACCAAGCGCCCCAAGAGCAATTCATAATTTAGATTTCATTAGGCTACTAAATACGAAAATATACGAATATACGAAAACGTTTTCGTAAATTCGTGCAAAATTCGTATTTCGTAGCTAAGCGAAGCCATGAGGCGAGCATACAAAAAACATAAAATTTCACCAGATGGAGTTTATCAAGATGTGCAAGTAGCCCAATTGATAAACAAAGTGATGGAAAGAGGAAAAAAGACAATCGCCCAAAAAATTGTTTATTCGTCTTTTGATCTGATAAAAAATAAAACCCAAAAGGAACCCTTGGAAGTTTTTAAAAAGGCCATTGAAAATGTTTCTCCACTTTTGGAAGTAAAACCAAAGAGAATCGGGGGAGCCACTTACCAGGTTCCCATAGAAGTCAGGCAGGAAAGGAAATTTGCTTTGGCGGTCAGATGGATTTTGTCTGCGGCTAGATCAAAAAAGGGAAAGGCGATGGCTGAAAAGTTAAGCGAAGAATTATTGGTCGCCTCAAATAACGAGGGATCGGCAATCAAAAAGAAAAACGACACCCACAGAATGGCAGAGGCAAATAAGGCATTCGCGCACTTTGCTCGCCAAAGATAGAATCTCGTATCCTGTATCTTGAAGTTTGAATAGAATATAGAATTCTGAATTCAAAAATTCGATTCCAGCTTCCAGCTACTAGCTTCCAGATACAAAATGCCAAGACAATATCCTTTAGATAAAATTAGAAACATCGGAATTATTGCTCATATTGATGCTGGGAAGACAACGGTCTCCGAGCGGCTTTTATTTTACACGGGAGTTTCCCATAAAATCGGTGAAGTGCACGAGGGGGATACGGTCATGGATTGGATGGTGCAGGAAAGAGAAAGAGGAATTACCATTACGGCGGCCGCCACGACCATGTATTGGAAAGGCTGCCAGATGAACCTCATTGATACCCCAGGCCACATTGATTTTACGGCCGAAGTCCAGCGATCCTTGAGGGTTTTGGACGGGGCGGTGGTGGTTTTTGACGGGGTTGCCGGCGTTGAGCCCCAATCGGAAACCGTCTGGAGGCAGGCCGATAAATACGGCACTCCAAGAGTTTGCTTTATCAATAAGTTAGACAGAATGGGCGCTTCCTTTGAAAAAAGTTTTCAATCAATTTTGGATAAATTAACCCCAAACGCCGTGGCAATGAACATCCCCATTGGAGAAGAAGAGCATCTTTCGGCCATTATTGACCTGATGAAAATGAAGGCAATTTACTTTGAGGGAGACAAAGGGGAGACCGTTGTTGAAAAAGAAATCCCCGATGAGTTTAAGGCAAAAGCCGAAGAGTGGAACAAAATCATGGTTGATAAAATTGCGGCCGAGGATGAAGTCTTGCTGGAAAAACATTTGGAAGGTAAGGAAATTTCAAAGGAAGAACTGATGGCGACTTTAAGAAAGGCCGTTTTGGCTTTTAAATTGGTGCCGGTCTTTTGCGGATCGGCCCTAAAAAACAAAGGCACCCAGATTATTTTGGATGCGGTGGTTGATTACCTGCCTTCGCCCGTTGATTTGCCGCCAGTCAAGGGAACCGACCCAAAAACGGGATCAGAAGTTGAGAGGAAGGCGTCGGATGAGGAGCCGTTTTCGGCCCTGGTGTTTAAAATTGCCGCCGACCCCTACGTGGGCACCCTGACCTACTTTAGGATTTACTCTGGCGTTTTGAACAAGGGAAGTTATGTTTTGAATGCCAACACGGGAGAGCAGGAAAGAATTGCCAGGATTTTGAGGATGCATGCTGACTCACGGCAGGAAATGGATGTATTGCACGCTGGCGAAATTGGTGGAACTGTTGGATTGAAAGCCACGAGCACCGGCCACACCCTGTGTGATAAAGACAAGCCCATTATTTTGGAAAAAATTACTTTCCCTGAACCGGTCATTTCCATGCGGGTTGAGCCAAAAACCAAGGCTGACCAGGAAAAACTGATTATGTCCATCAGGAAGCTGACCGAGGAAGACCCAACTTTTAAAATCAAAGAAGATTTGGAAACGGGCGAGACGATTATTTCTGGCATGGGGGAATTGCATTTGGAAATTATTGCTGACCGATTAAAGCGGGAGTTTAAGGTTGATGCTAATTTCGGCCGGCCTCAGGTTGCTTATAAAGAAACCATTATGGGCGAGGCCGAGGCCGAAGGAAAGTATATCAGGCAGTCGGGCGGCCGAGGACAGTATGGGCACGTTTTGATTCGGGTGAAACCCAAGGAAAGGGGATCTGGCTTTGAATTTATTGACGAAATCAAGGGCGGAGTCATCCCTAAAGAATTCATCAAGCCCACCGAAAAAGGAATTGTCGAAGCCATGGACAAGGGAATTTTGGCCGGATATCCGCTGGTTGACGTTGAAGTTACATTGTATGACGGCAGTTTCCACGAAGTTGACTCTTCTGAATTTGCTTTTAAGATTGCCGGATCAATGGCTTTGCAGGATGCCGCCAAGAGAGCCAAAGTGGCGATTTTGGAACCGATTATGAAAACGGAGGTGATTGTTCCACCGGACTTTTTTGGCCAGGTTATTTCTGATTTGAGCTCTCGTCGTGGCAAAATTGAAGAAACAAAAGAGAGGGTTGGAATGAAAGTGATAGACGCCTCTGTTCCATTATCAGAAATGTTTGGCTATGCCACGGGGTTGCGCTCGCTCACTGAGGGTAGGGCCTCGTTTACGATGGAATTTAACCGCTACGAACCAGTTCCCAAGAACGTTGAAATGGAAATTGTAGAGGGAAAACGCAAATAGGGTTTAGGAAAACTGTAAGAAAAAAGCCCTGATGCAGAAATAAATCCACAAAAAGGCCAGAGAAGCTGAACTTAAACCTTCTTTCCTTTGCTTTTTTGGAGCGGGAGAAGGTAGATTACCATCAGGGATACAGATCGGAGTTCCATCGCACAATATAAATCGAGGAGATAATCCAAATCTACAATGTCTTTCGCAAGATCTTTTCTGAGTTTCTTTAGCAATCCCTCGATTCTGGATAAGTTTTTCCTTATCACTTTTTTCTGTGTCGATGTCAACACGGCGTTTCTCCTAACAACGAAAGTAAGGTAAGTTTTCAGCGACTTGTAAATAATATTGCTCTTATAAATTATATTTGTCAAATTTGACACACATTATCTAGATGATAAAATAAAAACATGCTTGATAAAAAAGATGAAAGCTCATAAGGAAGATAAAAAAATTACCATTGATCAATTAGCTGCAATGGTACAAAAAGGGTTTGAAAAAACTGCTACTAAAGCTGACATAGAGAAATTAGCAACTAAAGTTCAGGTCCAAGCGATTGATGAAAGGTTAAAGAATGTTGAAGAAAAATTGGAAAATATTGGAGATCTTAGGCCGCGAGTAAAAAAACTTGAAGAAGCGTTGGAGATTGAATAATTTTTTTGCAAAACGCTGTACAGTGCGTTTTTTGTTTGAAAATCATTGACTTTTTGTAGAGAATATAATAACATTAAAGTTGTTAATTTAAGATAACCAAAGAACCAAAAAACTAAAGAACCTAAAAACAAAAATGTTTTTTCGTTCATAAGTTTTTTCGTTCATAAGTAGAAAAAATGGCAGAAAAATTTGAGAGGTCAAAACCTCACGTAAACATTGGTACCATTGGCCACGTTGACCATGGAAAAACCACCTTGTCGGCCGCAATCATGAAAATTTCAGGACTGCGGGGTTTTAAGCATACCGAAGCCGATGTTGATAAAATTGATGCAAGCCCGGAGGAAAAAGCCAGAGGGGTAACGATTTCTATTACTCACTTGGAAACCGAAACAGGAAAAAGGCATTATGCTTTGATTGACTGCCCGGGACACGCTGACTACATTAAAAACATGATTACCGGAGCCGCCCAAATGGATGGCGGAATTTTATTGGTTTCTGCTCCCGACGGCCCAATGCCTCAAACCAAAGAGCACATTCTTTTGGCCAGGCAGGTTGGATTGCCTTCGCTGGTGGTCTTTATGAATAAAGTTGATATGGTTGACGACCCGGAAATTTTGGATTTGGTTGAGTCAGAGGTAAGGGAACTTTTGAAAAAATACGGTTTTCCTGGAGACGAAACTCCCATTATCCGAGGATCGGCCTTAAAGGCTTTAAATGCGGCTTCTATAGATGATCCAGCGGCCAAGCCAATTGTAGAATTGCTGGACGCCTGCGACAATTATATTCCAGAGCCAACCAGAGAGCTGGACAAACCTTTTATTATGGCAGTCGAAGACGTCTTTTCAATTGAAGGCAGAGGAACCGTTGCAACCGGAAGAATTGAACGGGGTATTGTCCACTCAAACGACGAAGTTGAAATTGTTGGATTGAGGCCAACCCAAAAAACGGTAGCGGTCTCGGTGGAAATGTTCCAAAAATCGTTGGACGAAGGAAGGGCCGGAGACAATGTTGGAATTTTGCTGAGGGGATTAAAAAAAGAAGATGTGGAGAGGGGTCAAGTGTTGGCAAAGCCAGGATCAATTACTCCCCACACCGAGTTTGAAGCCGAAGTCTATATTTTGAGCAAGGAGGAAGGCGGAAGGCACACCCCATTTTTCACTGGCTACAAACCCCAGCTTTACATCAGGACTTCAGATGTTACGGGAGAAGTAACGTTAATGGAAGGAACTGAAATGGTAATGCCCGGAGATACGGTCAATTTTAAAGTTAAATTAATTGTTCCGGTTGCCTTGGAAGAAAAGCAAAAGTTTGCCATTAGAGAAGGAGGAAAAACGGTTGGAGCGGGAGTCGTAACAAAAATCATCAAGTAAAATCTTGATGATTTTTGCTGAAAAAATGATTAAGAAATCAGAACCAAAAATTAGAAAGAAAAAAACTGTTGCTCCAAAGGAGGAATCTGTATCAAGCGGATTGTTGAAGCTGAGGATAAAATTGAAAGCCTACGATCATAAAATAATTGATAACTCGGTTAGGCAGATTATTGATATTGCCAATCGTTACGGAGTAGAAGTTATTGGGCCGGTGCCCTTGCCAACAGAAACCATAAAATATACGGTTAACAGATCTAGTTTTGTCCATAAGAATGCAAGGGAACAGTTTGAGATGAGGGTTCATAAAAGAATGATTGACGTTTTAAATCCTAATCAGGAAATTATTGAAGCCTTAAGGGATTTAAATTTGCCATCAGGGGTTGACATATCCATTAAAATTTAATAGAATATAAAAAATAAACAACGGTTAACTTTTCTATGGAATTAATTAATTAAAGTTTCGTAGGATAACAACGTTGCCACCAAAAAATTGGGCAACTGCCCAATTTTTTGTTAAAAAATACACAATGAAATTCTTGCTTGGAAAAAAAATTGAAATGTCCCAAGTTTTTGATGAAAAAGGAGATGTTGTCCCTGTTACCTTAATTGAAGCAGGCCCTTGCGTTGTATTGCAGAAAAAAACCAAAGAAAAAGAAGGATATGATGCTTTTCAAATAGGATTTTTGAAAATTGAAAAAAAGAACAAGATAAAAAAATCCATGAAAGGAAAAGAGTTTAAATATATTAAAGAAGCGCGTGATTTAAAAGAAGGCGATGTTGGCCAGGAAATAAATGTTTCAATTTTTAAAGAAGGAGAAAAGGTAAATGTCATTGGAATTTCTAAGGGAAAAGGATTTCAGGGTGGAGTCAAAAAGCACGGATTTTCTGGGAGAAATGCTAGCCACGGAATGAAACACGAGGCAAGGACAATCGGATCGGTTGGCCAAAGATTCCCCCAGCACGTTATAAAAGGAAGAAAAATGCCAGGCCGAATGGGGTACGATAGGATTACGGTAAAAAATTTGAAAATAGTGAAAATTGATAAAGAAAATAATATTTTGGCAGTTCAAGGAGCCATCCCTGGTCACAGAGGAACACTTCTTGAAATTAAAGGATAAATTATGAAAGTTGCAGTCTATAATCAAGAGGGCAAGGAAACGGGGACGGTAACGCTTCCCAAAGATATTTTTGAAGTTTCATTAAACGCTGATTTGGTGCATCAAGTTTTGATTTCACAGACCGCAAACAAAAGGCAACCCTCGGCCCACACAAAAAACAGAGGGGAGGTGAGAGGCGGAGGTAGGAAGCCATGGAGGCAAAAAGGGACGGGCAGGGCAAGGCACGGATCGATAAGGTCGCCATTGTGGCGGGGCGGAGGAATTACCTTTGGGCCGAGAAATGAAAAGATTTTTGAGAAAGAAATTCCCAAAAAAATGAGGAAAAAAGCTTTGTTTATGGTTCTTTCTCAAAAGGCAAAGGGAAACTTGATTGTTGTTTTGGATAAGCTAGAAATGGAAAAACCAAAGACAAAATCGATGCATGAAATTATTAAAAAACTTCCAGTTAAAGATGGAAGCAGGTTGATATTAAATAGCAACGGTAAAAATATCTTTTTAGCTGCCAGAAATATTGCTAAGACAGGAGTATCAGAGACAAGGAATTTAAATTTAACTGATTTATTAAATTATAAATATTTGTTAACGACAAAGGACGGCATAAAAGAAATAGAGTCCACCTTTGGCGGAAAGTCCGAAAAACAAAATCCTAAATCCTAAATTCTAAAAATATGGCTTTATTTGATTTTTTAAAAAGAAAAAAAGAAGTTGAGAAGGCAAAGGAAAAAAAGCAGGAAGTTAAAAAAACCGAAAAGAAAACGGAAAAGCCTTTAGCTGCGCCAAAACCAGTTAGCCAAAAAAAGGTAGGTTCATTTTCTTATGAAATTATAAAAGAGCCGCATGTTTCCGAAAAATCAACAAATTTATCCCAACAAAACAAATATGTTTTTAAAATTTATAGTAATTCAAATAAGCCAGAAATTAAAAAATCAGTTGAGGGAATTTATGGGGTTGATGTTTTATCGGTAAATGTGATAAAAATTCCAAAAAAGAAAAGGATCATTGGAAGGTCGCAAGGCTTTAAAAAAGGTTATAACAAAGCAATCGTAACCATTAAGGAAGGACAGAAGATTGAATTATACTAATTTATGAAAGTTTACAAACCAACAACGCCAGCCAGAAGAGGAATGACAGGAATTGATTTTTCTTTACTTACCAAAAAAAGGCCAGAAAAAAGGCTTGTGAAAAGCATTAAGAGAAATGTTGGTAGGTCTCCGCAATCTGGCAGAATTACGGTTAGGCACAAAGGCGGAGGCACAAGAAAACTGTATAGGATTATAGAATTTGCTCAAACAAGAATTGAAGCGCCAGCAAAAGTTATTGCTTTGGAATACGATCCAAACAGGACAGCATTTATTGCTTTGATTGAATATTTGGACAAGTCAAAGCAATATATTATTGCCCCAGGGGGCTTGAAAGTAGGTGATAGTATTGTTTTTTCAGAGAAAGCTCCTTTGCAAACTGGCAACAGAATGATGCTAAAAAATATTCCAGTTGGAACCAATATTTATAATGTTGAATTACAGCCAGGCAAGGGAGGAAAATTGGTCAGGTCTGCTGGTTCTTCAGCTCAGGTTTTGGCCCAGGAAAATGGATTTGTTAATTTGAAAATGCCCTCAACCGAAATAAGAAAGGTTAATGGTGAATGCTTTGCTTCAATTGGAATTGTTTCAAATCCTGAAAATAGATTTTATACGGTTGGAAAAGCTGGAAAGTCCAGGCACAAAGGCAGGCGGCCGCACGTGAGGGGATCAGCAATGAATCCAGTTGACCATCCCCATGGGGGAGGCGAAGGCAGGCAGCCGATTGGTTTGAAACATCCCAAAACTCCTTGGGGAAGGCCGGCTTTGGGAGTCAAAACAAGAAACAGAAAAAAATGGACAAATAAGTTTATTATTAGCAGGAGAAAGAAAAAATAAAATAGTAAATAGAAAATAGAATAATAACATGAGCAGAAGTTTAAAAAAGGGCCCTTATGTGGACCAAAGGTTACTAGAAAAGATTTTGAAATTAAGAAAGGAAGAAAAAATTGTCATTAAAACATGGGCAAGGGCTTCGAGTATTTCGCCAGAAATGGTAGGATTTACTTTTGGAGTTCACAATGGAAAGGATTTTATTCCTGTTTACGTTGCAGAAGATATGGTTGGCCACAAGTTGGGAGAATTCGCTCCTACAACTAAGTTTGTAAGACACGGTGGAAAGATGCAAAGGGAGATTGAGGCAGGAGCTCAGCAAAGGGAAACCACCAAAATAGAGGAATCGGCAAAAACAGATAAAAAATGATTAAGGCTACTAAATTATGGAAGTTAAAGTTGAATTAAACAATTTAAGAATCGCGCCAAGGAAGTCAAGAGAAGTTGTTGATTTGGTAAGAGGGAAGAATATTCCCCAAGCTCGGGCTGCTCTTGAGTTTACGGTTAAAAGAGCCTCTGAATCGGTTTTAAAACTTTTAAATAGCGCCGTGGCTTCGGCATTGAATGATTTAAAATTGAAAGAATCTGATTTGTATATTTCTAAAATTACGGTTGACGAAGGCCCTAAGTTAAAAAGAATCCACATGATGTCCCGGGGTAGGGCCTATCCGATTATGAAAAGGACGTCGCATATTACCCTAGTATTGAGTGATGAGACAGCAGGCGCAAAACCAAAAACCAAAAAACCCGTACTTGAAGCTGATCAGGAAAAACCACAGCCACCGATGAAACCCAAAAAACCAAAATCAAAAAAAAATCTTAAATCATAAATCTTAAAACTTAAATTATCGTATGACCCACAAAGTTCACCCAAAAGCATTTAGAATAAGGAGAATGGAGGATTTCAACATCCGTGGTTTTTATGGAAAAAAAATGCCCCAATATTTAGAGGAAGATTTTTTGGTTAAAGATTTTTTGGAAGATAAATTTTCTGAAGCTTCAATTGCTAATATTCAAATAGAACATTCTGATAATAAGTTAAATATTATTATTGAAACGGCCAGGCCAGGATTAATTATAGGAAGAGGCGGGCAAGGCGTAGAAGCTTTGAAAAAAATGATAGAAAAAAATATAAGAAAAAATACCAAAAAGTCTATTTCAGCAAGAGAAATAAAAATAGATGTAAAAGAAGTGAAAAATCCCTGGACTTCGGCTATGCTGGTTGCCCAATCGGCCGCAAAACAGATTGAAAAAAGGGTTCCGTTTAGGCAAATTTTAAAAAGGTCAATGGAGAGGGTCATGCAAAATAAAGAAATTAAGGGAGTTAAAATGGAGGTTGCCGGAAGATTGAATGGTATTGAAATTGCCAGGAAAGAATGGTTAAAACAAGGCAGGATGCCACTGCAAACCATGAGGTCGGATATTGACTACGCCAAAACAGAGGCCTACTGTACCTACGGAGTTATCGGCGTAAAGGTTTGGATATATAAAGGAGAAAAATTTGAATAATATATATGAGTTTATTAATGCCAAAAAAAGTAAAGCACCGGAAGTGGTTCAAGGGACGATCGAAAGGAATTGAAACAAGGGCAACGGAATTGAATTTCGGCAGCTTTGGGTTAAAATCAATGGGAACAAAATGGATAACAGCTCGGCAAATTGAAGCGGCCAGGCGTTTTATAATCAGGTATATGAAAAAGGGCGGAAAGGTGTGGGTACGGATTTTTCCTGACAAACCGGTAACCTCAAAGGGAGAGGAAGTGCCATTGGGGGGAGGCAAGGGATCGGTTGACCATTATGTTTTTGCCGTAAGGCCTGGCAGGATTATTTTTGAAATTGATGGCTTAAAAGAAGATGTTGCCAAAGAAGCCCTCGAAGGAGCCGCCAGGAAACTGCCGATTAGGACAAAATTTGTTAAACGAGAAATGTAATTTAAAAATATGAAAACAACAGAATTGCGTAAAAAAGATAAAAAGGAATTGGAAAATTTAGTGAAGGATTTAAAGAAAAAACTGAGTGATTTTAGGTTTAGGTTTGCCTCAAATAGATTGAAGAATGTTAAAGAGGTGAGCAATACTAAAAAAGAAATTGCCAGAATATTAACGATTCTACAAGAAAATAGAAAGTAGAAAATAGAAATATAGAATATAAAACACCAAATTCTATTTTCTATATTTTAAAATTCTAGATTCTAAAATTATGAGTAAAAAGAAATTAACGGGGATTGTGGTATCTGACAAAATGCAAAAAACAGTTGTGGTTGAGGTTGAAAGGATAAAATCCCATCCAAAATATAAAAAGAGATACAAGGTCTACAAAAAGTACAAGGCTCACGACGAAAATAAAGAGTTTCATGTGGGTGATAAAGTTGTGATTGAAGAAACAAGCCCGATGAGTAAGGACAAGTATTTTAAAGTAATTGAAAAAATTTAAAAATATGATTCAACCAAGGTCAATGTTAAAAGTTGCTGACAATAGTGGCGCAAAAATAGTCCAGTGTGTTAATGTTCCAGGAGGAACTAGAAAGCGTTATGCTCAGCTGGGCGATATTATTGTTGGCGCCGTAAAGAAAGCCGAACCAAGAAAGCTGGTTAAAAAGCATGAGGTTGTCAAAGCCGTTATTGTAAGGCAAAGAAAGGAATTCAAAAGGTCTGACGGTTCTTATATACGATTTGATGATAATGCAGTAGTTATTTTGGGTGAAGGAAAACTACCGAAGGGAGGAAGGGTGTTTGGTCCAGTGGCAAAAGAAATAAAAGATAAAGGATTTGACAGTATTGCCCAAATGGCAAGCGAACTTCTTTAGAAAAATAGAAAATAGAAATATAGAAATAGAGAATAAAATGAAAATCAAAAAAGGCGACAATGTATTGGTGATTGCGGGAAAGGACAAGGGCAAGACAGGCAAGGTATTAAAATCTTTTCCAAAAGACAATAGTATTTTAGTTGAAGGAGTTAATTTTAAAAAGAAAAGCATGAAGCCTAAAAGAGAGGGCGAGCAGGGGCAAGTTGTTAAAGTTTTGGCTCCACTGGAAGTCTCTAATGCAAAAATTATTTGTCCAAAGTGCGGAAAAGCTGCAAGGTTTGGTTATATCATACGTAACGATAAAAAATTCAGGGTTTGCAAAAAATGTAAATCAGAGATTTAATATGGAAAAGTTAAAAGATAAATACAATAAAATAGTAGTGCCTCAAATGATGGGAAAATTTGGTTATAAAAATCCAATGGCTGTTCCCAAAATTACCAAGGTTACCGTCAACTCTTCTTTTGGCAAGGAAGCTGCAAGCAAAACCGGCGGAGAAAGGGAAAAAATCCAAAAAGTCATTGTGGAGGATTTGGCTTTGATTGCCGGTCAAAAACCAACATTAGTAAAATCAAAAAAATCCATTGCCGGTTTTAAATTAAGAGAGGGAATTGAGATAGCTGCAATGTCAACTTTGAGGAGAGATAGGATGTGGGATTTTTTGGAGAGATTAATTTATTTGTCATTGCCAAGGTCGAGAGACTTTAAGGGTCTGGAACCAAAATCAGTGGACAAGGGAGGCAACCTTAATATTGGCTTTAAAGAACACATTAACTTCCCAGAAATTTTTTCTGAAAAGGAAAAAACAATCTTTGGACTACAAGTGACTGTTTCAACCAATGCTAAAAATCAAGAAAGAGGATTAGAATTATTTAAATTAATGGGATTCCCAATAAAGGAAAATAAATAACATGGCTAAGACATCACAGATAGCAAAAGCAAAAAGAAAACCAAAATTCTCCACGAGAACGGTGAGAAGGTGTTTTAAGTGCGGCAGAAGAAGGGGGTATATGAGAGATTTTGGATTGTGTAGGATTTGCTTTAGAGAGTTGGCAAACAAAGGAGAGATACCAGGAATTAAAAAGTCGAGTTGGTAAAGCGAGAAAATAGAAAATAGTAAATAGAATCTAGAATACGAAACGTAAAAATTCTACTTTCTATTTTCTAAATTCTAGATTCTAAATCAATGACTGATCCAATCACCGATATGTTAAATCAAATACGAAACGCAAAAGCTGTTGGAAAAACAGAGGTTTTGTTGCCTTTTTCAAAATTGAAAAATGAAATTGCCCTGATTTTGGCGAGAGAAGGATTTTTAGGAGAAATAAAAAAAGTTGTAAAAGGAAAGAACAAAATACTTAAGATTAATTTGAAATACGATAACCAGGTTCCGGCAGTTGAGGGATTAAAAAGAGTTTCAAAGCCCGGACAAAGGATTTACGCGGGTGTGCACGAGATAAAAAAAGTACAGGGAGGTTTTGGTATTTCAATAATTTCAACGCCAAAAGGATTGATGACGAATAAAGAGGCGAGGAAAGCAAAGTTGGGAGGAGAGGTTTTATTGGAAATTTGGTAACCAAATTTCCAGAATTTCTAATTTTTAATTTCTAAACAATTCAAAAAATTTCAAATAAAAAAAAGCGCCTGAACTGATAAATCAATTTTCGGCACCATAATCTTGGAGGATCTACCATAAAATTTTTGCTCCGGTAAATACAAGAGCAAGAGATATAAAAAATAATGCCCAGAATGGCCAATTGCTTAAATAAAATTTTCTTTTAACTATTGGTAAAGACACAATAATTAAAACCAAACAAAATTCTAAAAGTAATCCAGTCAAAGCCAAAAAAATACCGATTGCATCTTTCATGGTAATCTCTTCCTTGGGGAAGTGAATTGACTAAGAGCAGTAAATATAGTATATTTAAAAAGTTAAAAAAGTCAAGCCATAAATCATAATTCGTAATTCATCATTATAATTCATGTCGAGAATTGGTAAAAAATCAATTGAAGTTCCCTCAACGGTTAAAGTTGAATTTGATGGTCAAAACATTAAGGTTTCCGGTCCAAAGGGGGAATTGAAAATGGACATTCACGGGGATATTAAAGCCGAATTTAAGGACGGAAAAGTTTTGGTTGCTCCTAAAAAAGACTTGTCAAAAAGAGAAAGAGGGCTTTGGGGATTGTATCGGGCATTGATTTTTAATATGGTTCATGGGGTTGAAAAAGGTTTTGAAAAAAAACTGGAAATTGAGGGAATTGGATACAAGGCGGTCGTGCAAGGCGATGAATTGGTTTTGAACGTCGGGTTTGTCCATCCTGTAAAAATAAAAAAGCCAGAGGGAATTAATTTTGCTGTTGAAAAAAATGTCATTCTTGTTTCTGGAATTGATAAGGAAAAAGTCGGCCAAATATCTGCTATTATAAGAAAAGTTAAAAAAGCCGAGCCATATAAAGGGAAAGGAATTAAATATCAGGGGGAAAGAATAAGGAGAAAAGAGGGAAAGAAAGTGGTGTCAGCCAAATAAAATTTGAAATATGAAACATATATTGAGTAAAAAAGCCAAAAGGCAGCAATCCCACAGGAAAATAAGGATGAAAATTTTTGGGACAAAAGATCGCCCAAGGCTTTGCGTTTTTAGATCGTCTAAGCATGTTTATGCCCAATTAGTTGATGATAGCAAGGGAAAGGTTTTGGTTTCTGTTTCAGATATGAAAATAAAGTCGGCAAAAGGCAAAGTAAATAAGGCTGTTGAAGTAGGAAAAATAATTGCCAAAGAAGCCCAAAAACAAAAGATTGAAAAAGTTATTTTTGACAGAGCTGGGTTTGTTTTTCACGGCAGAGTAAAATCGGTGGCCGACGGAGCAAGGGAAGGCGGTTTAAAATTTTGAATTAAGAATTAAGAATTATGAATTATGGAAGAAATTAAAAAAACACAAAATGCAAAGACTGACGATGGTTTTAGACCTGTTAGGAGGTTTTCTGATTCAAGGCCTCCAAAAGACGAATACGAAACAAAGCTTTTGGATTTGGCCAGAGTGACTAGGGTAACCGGCGGAGGCAAGAGACTTCGGTTTAGGGCCGTTGTTATCACCGGTGATAAAAAATCTAAAATTGGAATTGGGGTTGATAAGGGCAAGGACGTTTCCCAAGCTATAGAAAAAGCTACCAACAAGGCTAAGAAAAATATGATTAACGTTGTGGTTTTGGAGGGAACCATTCCTCACCAGGTCCAAGCAAAGGTTGGACCGTCGGTGATTTTATTGAAGCCTCAAAAAAGAGGCAGGGGTTTGGTGGCGGGTGGAGTTGTTAGGACCATTTGTGATTTAGCTGGAATTAAAAACGTTTCTTCAAAAATTCTTTCAGGATCCAAAAATAAATTAAATAACGCAAGGGCAACTATGGAGGCTCTAAAGAAATTAAAAATTCGCTAATTTTTAATTTCTTTTATGATAAATATTTATGCAAATTCATCAATTACAACCAATTCACAAATCGAAAAATAGAAAAAGGGTTGGAAGAGGAGGAAAAAAGGGAACTTATTCTGGAAAGGGTGGCAAGGGACAAACAGCAAGGGCAGGCAGAAAAATGGTGCCGATTATCAGGGAGTTAATAAAAAGATATCCCAAATTAAAAGGGTACAGGAGTTTTGTTTTGCAAGATATGGTAAGCGTCGTTAATATAGACAGGTTAGATAAGGTTATGGGAGACGGCGAGGTTGTTAATCCAGAAATACTGCTTAAAAAGGGAGTGGTGAGGATGATCAATGGCAAGATTCCTGAAATTAAAATCCTGGGGACTGGCACCATTGGCAAAAAAATAACTGTTGAAAATTGCAAAGTTTCAAAAACGGCTAAAGAAGCAATTGAAAAAGCCGGCGGCGAAGTTAAATAATAGGTGTTAGATAATAGGTGCTAGTCGCAAAGTGGCTAATGTCTAAAACCCAACACCCAAAACCAACGTGTGGTACGACAGAATTATATTTTTATTTAAAGACAAAGAGTTAAGAAACAAAATTATTTTTGTTATCATTTTGTTTGTGGTTTTTAGGTTGGCCGCTAACATTCCTATTCCTGGCATCGGCTCTGAAAATTTAAGGAAATTCTTTGCCCAAAACCAGGTTTTTGGATTTTTAAACATATTTTCTGGCGGAGCCCTGAGCAATTTTTCCATTGTTTTGCTCGGCCTCGGCCCTTATATTACCGCCACCATTATCCTGCAGCTGCTGACCATGATTTTCCCCCAGTTGGAAAAAATGTACAAAGAGGAAGGAGAAGCGGGTAGGCAAAAGTTCAACCAGTACGGCCGGCTTTTGACCATCCCCCTGGCAGCCTTTGAGGGCTATGGGATGCTGACCCTCTTTCAGCGGCAGGGAGTGATTGGCCCTTTGTCGTGGACGACCATGTTGGCCTCCATTGTGACCATCGTGACGGGAGCAATGTTTTTGATGTGGCTGGGCGAAATTATTACCGAGCAGGGGATGGGCAACGGCATTTCCCTTTTGATTTTTGCCGGAATTGTTGCCCGCTTGCCCGTCAATATTTTTCAAACCTTTGTGAGCTGGGACCCTTCAAAAATCCCATCATACCTAGTGTTCTTCGTCCTTTCAGTGGCAATCATTGGAGCTGTTGTTTTAATAACCGAGGCCCGCAGAAATATTCCGGTTTCCTATTCAAAGAGAGTCAGGGGGAACAAAATGTACGGGGGAGTTTCAACCTACCTGCCGCTCAATATCAATCCAGCCGGAGTTATTCCAATCATTTTTGCCCTTTCAATACTTTTACTGCCGGGCATGGTGGCCAGATTTTTTACGGGATTCGCAGGAATCGTTGGAAACATAGCAAATAATGTTAACGGTTTTTTTAGCGATGTTTGGGTTAATGGAGCATTATATTTTATTTTAGTAATTCTTTTTACTTATTTTTATACCGCGGTCACCTTTGACCCAAAAACCATCGCCGAAAATTTGCAGAAAATGGGGGGATTTATCCCAGGAGTCAGGCCCGGAAACTCAACCGCCGAATTTTTAAAACACATTTTAAACAGAGTCTTGTTTACGGGTGCCATATTTTTGGGACTGATTGCCGTTTTACCTTCGGTTGTCGGGGGGCTGACGGGGGTTACTGGATTTACCTTTTTAATCGGAGGCACTTCTCTTTTGATTATTGTCAGCGTGGTTTTGGAAACCATGCGCCAAGTCAACTCACAGCTTGAAATGAGGGAGTACGATACATTTTAATTTTAAAACTTGAAACCCGCATCCAAAAACACTTTAACATTTAGCTAAATGTTAAAGTGTTTTTTTTGGGTAAAAAAAAGCCGCTCGACTGAAACCATCTTGCAGCTTTTACCGTGGAGTAGGGGCCTGGAGGTGAATTCTAAACAATCCTATCATCATCATTTCCAATGCTGGATAATCCGATTTAAAGTGACCCATCGGCCTTCTCGTTTCCTCTGGATTTTCATCCAATTGCTTCATGTGCTTCATGATCAACTCAAAACCTTCCAATAAAGGAGGAAAATATCTTGGAATGGTTGGGTCTGCCTTTAAAAAATCTTCCCGCCAGGCAAGGTACAAACCATACAACTCTTGGTAGCTCGGTTCTTTTCCCATAGCCCGTATCTCCGTTGAAAAATGAACAACCCTTCTTGATAATATCACATTTTTATTTGAAAGTAATCGTCAAGTCTGATACAATCATATAATTATTATGAACAAACAAGTCATTATTTTATTTGGACCGCCGGGGGCCGGCAAGGGAACCCAGTCAGAACTTCTTTCTGAAAAATTGGGTTACTATCACCTTGAGTCAAGCAAGGTGCTTGAGCGTTGCTTTAAAAATGAAGACCCAAATAAAATTTTTACGATTGAGGGGAAAGAGTATAGGGTGGGAGAAGAAATAGAACATTGGAAAACGGGCATATTAACGAGTCCGCCATTTATTACCCATCTCATGATGAAAGAATTTGAAACTCTATCAAGCGATGGCGAAAGCTTTATTTTATCTGGTTCTCCTCGAACCATTTACGAAGCACAAAAAGAAATGCCCGTTTTAGCTAAGCTTTATGGAAAGGAGAATATAAAAATAGGGATGATTGAAATTTCGGCTGAGATTACCGTTTTCAGGAACACCCACCGGAAAATTTGCGAACTGATGCGCCACTCAATTTTATTTAATAAAGAAACCGAGAAGTTAAAACTCTGCCCGCTGGACGGATCAAAACTGGTTAAGAGAAAAAATTTAGACGACCCAGAAACAATAAAAGTTAGGCTTGATGAGTATAAAAATAGGACACAACCTCTCTTTGAGTATTTTTCAAACAATGGATTCCATATCAAAAAAATAAATGGGGAAAAATCGGTAGCCGAGGTTCACGAAGAAATTTTGAATTCGCTTTAATGATAAGCATAAAAACAAAGGAGGAAATAAGCATAATGGCTGAAGGCGGGAAAATCCTGGCAAAAGTTTTGGGACAGATAGAAAAAATGGTAAAGCCCGGCATCACCACTTTGGAATTGGACAGGGCCGCCGAGGCCCTTATTTTAAAACATGGGGCAAAGCCGGCCTTCAAGGGCTACGAAAATTTTCCTTACTCCCTGTGCGCTTCGGTCAATGAGGTGATCGTCCATGGCTTCCCGTCAGATTATAAGCTCAAAGAGGGGGATGTGGTGGGCTTGGACTTGGGAGTTTTTTACCAGGGCTACAACACTGACATGGCCGTGACCGTCGGGGTTGGAAACATTTCTTTTGAGGCAAAGAGGCTGCTGAAAGTTACCGAAAAATCTTTGAAAATCGGCATAAAAAAAGCCAGGCCGGGGAATACGACGGGCGACATTGGCAACACCATCCAACGATATGTGGAAAGCCAGGGCTACCAGGTGGTCAGGGATTTGTGCGGCCATGGAATTGGCAAAGAAGTCCATGAAGATCCCAAAATTCCAAACTACGGCCAGCGCCACAAAGGGGTTGAATTAAAAGAGGGGATGGTCATTTGCATTGAGCCGATGGTGACGATGGGGGACTACCATTTGAAAAAGGCAGCCGATGGTTACGGCTTTGCCACCAAGGACGGCAGCCTTACCGCTCACTTTGAATACACAATTGCAATCACCGAAGACGGCGCAAAAGTGTTGACAAGTACCTAGTCTTGGTATAGAGTTTCATTACAGGCCTTTAACAACAGTTCTCTCGAGATGGCGCCTACTGCCCAGTGTAGGAAGGAGTTTTCAATGGAATGGTACATTTGGTTGATAGTAGCCTTTTGCTTTATGGTACTCGTTGTAGTTACCGATCGTCTGATCAACAATGGCCGGCCAATTTCTTGGAAGAGACTTCGTAAAAAAGAAGATTATTATGTTCTTAGTGTTACTTCTTTGGGTCACCAAAGATATGCAATGGTCCAGGCATACCACTTTGGACGACCGATATTAATACTTCTTCCTAATCAATTGGGCTACGCAGCGTGTTCGCCTCACGACATTCAAGCAGGGAATATTTTTATGGTTTTCCGCGCAGAAAGATGGAGAGTTTATTTCAACATATTAAAGTCAAAAGGCGAGCAGAAGATTCAACAACCCGTAATCGGGAAAATCGGTTCTTAACAGAATCGATAGGTCACGAAACTCGGTTCCCAAGCACTAGATGCTTCGGGACTTTTTTTTGTACAAATTTTTGGTAAAATGATTGAATATGAACCCCCACACCATAACGAGTTTTGAATTTTTCCCATAGGGCGTGTGAGGGTAATGAAAGAATGTAATAACATAAACACGAACGAGCCAAATATATTCAAGATTGAAAAATCTTGAAATAATAAACTCGTTTGGTGTGGGGGTGAAAAAATTAATAGTAGCTAATTGGAAACTTAATCCAAATACACAAGAAGGGGCAAAGAGGCTTTTTGAATCTGTTAAAAAATCGGTTTCAAAAATAAAAAATGCAGAAGTTATAATTTGCCCTCCATTCGTATATATTCCAATCTTGGCGCGCCTGTCCGTCCGAAGCCTTGGCGTAGGAGGACAAAATGTTTTTTATAAAGAGAAAGGAGCTTATACCGGGGAAATTTCACCGCTCATGCTAAAAGACCTCAATGTAAAATATGCAATAGTTGGCCATTCTGAACGGCGCGAGCTTGGCGAGACCGATGACATGATAAACAAAAAAGTCAAAGCTACTTTGGATGCAGGCTTCAAGCCGATTTTTTGTGTTGGTGAAAAGGAAGGAGAAGATAAAAATTTAATTTTAACAAAGCAAATTGAAGAAGGATTAAAGGGAGTTTCAAAAATTTCAAATTTAATCATCGCTTACGAGCCTGTCTGGGCCATTGGAAATGGCAAAAACTGTTCAGTAGACGAGGCCTTGAGGTCGGTGGTGCTCATTAGGAGCATAGTGTCCAAGCTCTACAACCAAGACGCGGCCAAAAAGGTAAAAATTCTTTACGGGGGCAGCGTTAACTCAAAAAATGCCAGCTCGTATTTGCGAGAGGAAAGCATCAATGGGTTGCTCGTGGGCGGAGCCTCTCTAGACTCCGACGAATTCATAAAGATAGTCGAAGAAATAAAGTTAATTTAAAATTGTAAAAAGTTAAAATAGAAAACAAAAATATTTTACTTGTTTTCATTTTAACCTACCGGACAATTCGCGCGAATTGTCCAGTGGTGGGGAGAGGGGGGGGATTGTTTAGTAAATTATTTTTAAAAATTTTATAAAATTATGGATAAACGTTGGATTACTATTTTTAAAACTTTAGGAAATATTAACCGGATTAAAATAATAAGAATATTATTTAACGGTAAAAGTATGACGGTTACTAAAATTTCAGAAGAACTGAAGATTTCTTTGAAGGCCACATCAAGACATTTAATTATAATGCAAAACTTGGATATTTTAGAATCTGAAGGGAAAGACGGTTTTGTGCATTATAGTTTGAGCAAAGATATTCCGGAAGATTTTAAAAAAGTACTAAAAATTTTCATCTAAATTTTTTTGCGAAACCACTGGACAATTCGTCCGAATTGTCCAGTGGGTGTAATAAGGTAGCAATAGAGTGGGATGAGTATGATTAACTATTTTTTACAATAAGAAAGTTGATTTCTTTTTACAATAAGAAAGTTGATTTCTAAGAGTTTTTTTGGTAAGTTGAGTAATCGTTGTTGTGGAGAGATCCTTGTCAATTGAACAGAGTTTTACCAGAAGGGAGCGTGTGTAATGGCTGAGCGAAATTTCATGGAAATGATTGGGAAAAAGTGGGATGAAGGAAAGTTTTTATGTGTTGGGCTGGATAGCGATTGAGCAAAAATTCCAAAAAGATTCATCGGTACTGGCACGTCCGCAGAGTACATGATGTACAATTTTAATTGTACGATTGTTGAGGCAACCAAGGATTTAGTTTGCGCCTACAAGCCAAACTTTGCCTTCTACGAGGAGTATGGAGACGAAGGATTAGCGGCCCTCCGACACACTATGCGTTACATTCACGAAGCTGCGCCAGATGTTCCGGTGATTCTTGATAGGAAAGCCGGAGACATCGGGAACACCAACAATGGCACGGCCGAAATGGCCTTTGATTGGCTGAAGGCCGACGCCATCACAGTAAGTCCTTATCTGGGTGGCGAGGCGCTCAAGCCGTTCCTTGAACGCAAGGACAAGGGAATTTTTGTGCTTGTTAGAACCTCCAACCCGGGAGCCGGCGAGCTTCAGGACATTGTCATTGACGAAAGCATTTCGTTGAGTCTCTACCAATATGTTGCCACAAGGGTCGCCAAGGAATGGAACCGATACGGAAACTGCGCGGTTGTGGCTGGGGCAACCCATCCAACTGAATTGAGCAGGATCCGCCAAATCATTGGCAATTTGCCGATTTTGGCGCCGGGCATCGGAGCCCAAGGCGGAGACCTTGAGGCTACGATGAAAGCTGGAATGGACAGCCGAGGCAAGGGGTTGATCATCAACTCTTCCCGGGACGTCATCTTTGCTGATGACCCGCGGGAGAAAGCGTTGCAACTTCACAACCTCATGAACCAATACCGGAAGGGAGCCTGACATGACCAAAATTCTGGAAATGAAAAGCGTGGATGAGTTGAGAAGGTTAAAAGCCCGGGACACCGCTTTCATTAAATTTGGCGAGAAAGAGATAACCCACGTCCTTAAACTATGCGACGCCCTGTGGCTGCACTCTGGCGATCCCAAAGATCCCCATGCCGAGCTCACGGCTGGAGACTGCAGCAACGGGTTTGTCGATACGTTGAGGGCTTTGCGGTACTCAAACCTCTGCCAGATTTTTGGAGAGTTGGCCTCTTATAAATACGAAGAGCTTTGTGAGTGGCGTGAACAAAACAAAAGAGTTGACTGGGTGGTTGGTTCAGATCACGCCGGAGCCGATTTTTCCCACAGCGTTGCCATTGCCATGGGTGCTCAGCATGACTTCACGGAAAAGGGCCCCGAAAGTCTCAGCTGTGGAAAAGATTCACCATTGGGCCAGACGAAGTTGTCTTGCAGGCAGAAGAGCTGATGACAACCGCGTCAACACTCTTAGCGGTGCGCAAGGGGATTCGGGATGCCCATCCTGATTATCCAATTAACTTTGCGACGCCAGTAGTTTTGGTCCACCGTTCTGACGTTTACGAAATTGAAGGCCAGAAGATTGTGTACCTGGTCCACTGCGATATTCAAAAGTGGAAGCCAGAGGATTGTCCGCTTTGCAAGGCTGGGTCGCAGCGGCTCAAGCCAAAGCACCACTGGGCCGAACTGACCGGCCAAAGATAGTTCTTTTAGTGAGTTTAGCTGTTGAAGCACTGTTGAATAATCGACCGTGCTTTTTTTATTATACTTTGACAAGCAGATTTTTTGGTAGTATTATCAGGCAATATGAATCACGAAATACAAAACGGATCATTTTTTAATCCAAGCCGCGGAGAGCTGGAGTTTAAGGAAGTTATCCAAGAAATTTACCGTTACATTGCTTCCGCCCCTGCCTTTTTTTATGATATTGTGGTGGGATGCGACTCGCCTTCGTCAGATAAGCCCTTTTTCCCAATTGCCATTGTTGTTTTGAGATCGGGCGCCGGCGGCCGGTTTTTTTTGAAAAAAATGCACTATCCCGATGCTTACTTGAAAAAATTTATGCACATTAATTGGAAGCAGAGAATTTTGCAAGAAGTGTATTTGTCGTGCGAATTGGCACTGTCCTTGAGGGAAACGTTGGAAAAAGATTTTGGGGGCTCAAGGCCGGATTTTAATTACCAGTTTCAGTATATTCATGCTGACGTCGGGGAGCAGGGCAAAACCAAGGAAATGATAAAAGAGGTGACGGGGTTGATCAGAGCCAATGGTTTTGAGCCGAGGATAAAGCCCATGTCCTTTGCGGCTTCAGTGGTGGCTGATCGGTATACCTAAATTGACACGGTTGGTTGAAACAGTATAATGAACCTATGAGCAAAAAAGATGTTACCATTGATGACTTGGCGGTTATGGTCCAGAACGGATTTAATGATGTGACCGAAAGAATGGCCACCAAGTCAGAAATGAATAAACGTTTTGATTTGGTGGATAAGCGTTTTGATAAGATAGAAAAATTAATATTAGCTGACCACAAGGTGAGGATTGAAAGATTGGAAGCGGAAGTAAAGGAGCTTAAAGATTTATTGGCGTTCAAATAACATTTTTAAATATAGGCAAAACGCCCCGTGACGGGGCGTTTTGCGTTCTAAAACTTTTTTGTTATAATACGGTAATGAATTCATCTGAATTAAGGAAAAAATTCTTGGATTTTTTTGAGAAAAACGGGCATAAAATCATTCCTAGCGCTTCTTTAGTTCCAGCAGAAACGGGTGCACAACAAAAAACATTATTTATTACTGCGGGTATGCAACCCTTAATACCTTTTTTATTGGGTCAATCTCATCCAGAAGGTAAAAGATTAGTTAATGCTCAAAAATGTTTTCGGACTGTTGATATTGATGAGGTAGGAGATGATACACATTTAACTTTTTTTGAAATGTTGGGAAATTGGTCGCTGGGCGATTACTGGAAAAAGGAATCAATCCAGTGGAGTTTTGAATTTCTAACGAAAGAATTGCAGATTCCCATAGAAAGATTAGCAGTATCTTGTTTTATAGGAGATAAAGACGCGCCAAAAGATGAAGAATCGGCGGAAATATGGAAATCTCACGGGGTTACAAAAGAAAGAATCGCCTTTTTGCCAAAAGAAGATAACTGGTGGGGTCCGGTAGGAAAGATTGGCCCGTGCGGTCCCGATACAGAAATTTTCTACTGGAAATCCAATACCATTCCTGCTCCAGAAAAATTTGAACCTACGAATAAAAATTGGGTTGAAATTTGGAATAATGTTTTCATGGAGTATGTTAAGGATAGTAATGGTAAATATATTTTAGCTGAACAAAAAAATGTAGATACGGGTATGGGATTTGAAAGAACCCTTGCTGTCTTAAATGGATATGAAAACGTATATAAAACTGATGTATTAGAACCTCTTTTGTTAGAAATTAGCAGGAATAGCAATTCAGATGACGTCAAAGGGAAAAGAATTATTACTGATCATATTCGTGCTTCAGTGTTTTTAATTACGGATGGTATAGAGCCATCAAATACTGATCGTGGTTATGTGTTACGACGCATTTTACGAAGGGCTATCTATTATTCAAATTCTATTGGATTAAAAGATATTACTCTGTCGGACTTAGCCGAAATGGTAATGGAAAAGTATAGGGGGGTCTATGATTTTGGTAATAAAAAAGATCAAATAAAACAGACTATTGAAAAAGAAGTGATGTTCTTTGGAAAAACATTACAAGCTGGCAAAAAGAAATATGAAGAAAATGAAGATCCATTCATTCTTTTTACTACATATGGTTTTCCTATTGAACTAACACTTGAATTAGATAAAGAAAATAATCGAAAAAGAGATATGCAGGATTTTGAGAGGAAGATGAAAGAACATAAAGATTTGAGTAGATCGGCATCTGCTGGGATGTTCAAGGGGGGTTTGGCCGATGATAAGCCAGAAACCATAAAGCTACACACGGCCCATCATTTGCTCTTGGCGGCTTTGCAGCAACTGTTTGGCAAGCAAATAAAACAAAGGGGGAGTAATATTAATTCAGAAAGATTGAGGATTGATTTTTCTTTTGACCGGAAAATTACCGATGAGGAAAAAAGCAAGATTGAGACCATGGTCAACCAAAAAATAAAAGAAGGATTGAACGTGGTTAAAAAGGAAATGCCAAAAGAAGAAGCTCAAAAAATTGGCGCAGAAATGGAGTTTGGTGTAAAATACGGAGATGTAGTATCTGTTTACTTTATTGAAGATAAAAAGGGCAATATTTTCAGCAAGGAATTTTGCGGAGGCCCCCACGTTAAAAACACGTCCGAGCTAGGAAAGTTTAAAATTATCAAAGAAGAAGCTGTTGGCTCTGGAGTTCGTCGAATAAAAGCCAAACTTGAAACCTAAAACGTGAAACCTAAAACTTAAAATCTGAAAATGCCAAAGAAAATTTACGACATTCTGCCCCCAAAAGTAGCTCATAAGTTTGAAAAAGAAGTTAAGGCTTTTCTTAATGAGGATGGCGGCGCCAAGAAAAAACACAAAACCAGAAGTCACAAAAAAGAAAAAAAGCGCTTTCCATTAAGAGAGATTTTGGTTGGGGGATCGGTAATAATTATTTTGCTGGCTATCTATGTTATTTCTAAGTTGCCCAAGGCCGAGATCCAAATTTGGCCAAAAGTTGATAGTTTTAATATTCAAGAAAAAGTAACAGCCGATAAATCATTTAGTGAAATTGATTTAGCTAGTAAGGTTATTCCGGCTAGGTATATAGAACAAGATCAAGAAGGGCAGCAGGAGTTTCCTTCAACCGGATTGACATCAAATGACAGCAAGGCCTCTGGCGTCATAAAAGTTTATAATAAAATCAGTCCGTCAGAGCCCTTTACATTAAAGGCTGGAACTCACTTTGTGTCTGACTCGGGAAAATATTTTGTCTCTGTTGAAAAAGTTGTGATTCCCTCGGCCCAAAAAGGTAAAGCTGGTTCAGTTAATGTGAAAGTCCAGGCCCAAGAAGCTGGAATGGATTATAACATAGGGGCCGCCAAGTGGTCTGTGCCAAAATTATCCGGAACAGCTTTTTATTACAGCATTTGGGGCGAGTCTAGTGGCTCTATGTCTGGAGGCTATACCGGAAAATTAAAAAAAGTGACTAAAGACGACATTTTGGAGGCCAAAGACCTTTTGACAAAAAAACTTTCCGGGCAAGCCGAGGATTTGCTCAAGAAAAAAATTGCTTCAGACGAAGTTTTATTTGACGAGGCTATTTCAAATAATGTAGCTGACTTTAATTGTGATGCAAAACCAGATTCCATAGCTGATAAATTCAACGAGTCAATGAAAGTGACATTTTCGGCATTAGTTTTTAAGAAACAGGACTTGGAAGAATTAGTCAAAGATGACATTTCGTCTAAATTATCGGACTCCCAAAGTTTTTTGGAGAAAACATTGAAATTAAATTATAATCCAGATTTAGTTGATGTTCAGGGCGGAAAAGAAACCATAAATCTACAGTCTTCAGTTAATACCTACTACAAAGTAGACAACGATAATGTAATTGATTTGGCAAAAAGAAAATCAGATGGAAATATTGAAGATATTATCAGTCAAATGTACGGAGAAAAAATTTCAAAAGTAAAAGTAAATTTTTGGCCGTTCTGGGTTAAAAAAGCCCCAAGCGACGGTAGCAGGATTAAAATCAAATTGAATTTTGAATGACAAAATACGAATCTTTAAAAAAGATTAAGGAAGAATTAATAGATTTTAAAGAATCTCCGCTGTATAAAATAAGAGTGGGCAATAAAGTTTTTCCGGTTGTCGGAGAGGGAAATCATGATGCCAAAATTATGTTTGTTGGCGAGGCGCCTGGTAAAAATGAGGCGGCCACAGGAAGGCCATTTTGTGGCGCGGCCGGCAATATACTGACCCAGCTCATAGAGTCAATCGGTTTGAAAAGGGAAGATGTTTATATTACCAACATCGTCAAAGACCGGCCGCCAGAAAACAGAGATCCCCTGCCAGAAGAAATAAAATTATACTCTTCTTTTTTGGACAGGCAAATTGAAATAATCCAACCAAAAGTCATTGCGACCCTGGGCAGATACTCAATGGCTTATATAATGAATAAATTTGGTCTTTCGGGCGAATTGCAAACAATCAGCAAAATTCACGGAAAAGTTTTTCCAGCAAAAGCGTCGTACGGAGATATAAAAATTATCACGTTATACCACCCGGCTGTCGCCTTGTACCAAGACAGCTTGAGAAAACAAATGTTCGAAGATTTTAAAGTGATAAAAAATTATGACGAAAAATAGAATTTTAGTTTGGTTATTGATAATTATTATTTTGGGTGGCGCAGGTTTTTTATTTAAAGATAATATCTTGAAGGTTTTTAATAATGCTGCGAAAAATTTGGTGGCTTTTCAAAAAACGGATTTGGGAAACATTATAGAAGAGGTTAAAAAAGAAATTTTTGCTCCAACACCGTTGAATATCGGTGGTAGGGAGAATAATGTTGTTTTAACCAAGACAAAAATAATAGCTGAGACAAATATTCAGCGCTATGACAATGGCCAGCTCCCTCCCTTAATTGAAAATACAAAATTGGATGCTGCTGCCAAGGCAAAGGCCCAAGATATGTTTAATAAACAATATTTTGAGCACGTTTCGCCATCAGGCATTGATCCTGGAATGTTGGTCAAAAGTTATGGCTATGATTATGTGGTTAGCGGCGAAAATTTGATACTTGGAAACTTCTCAAGCGAAAAGGAAGTGGTTCAAGATTGGATGAATAGTCCGGGCCACAGAGCAAATATTTTGAATAAAAGATTTGTTGATATTGGGGTGGCAATTATAAAGGGAACTTACAAGGGTGAGACAGTTTGGATTGGAGTGCAAGAATTTGGCTTGCCGCTTTCCTCGTGCAGACAACCAAGTATTAGCTTAAAAAACCAAATTGAAGCCAATAAAAATCAACTAGATCAATTATCGGCTCAAATAGACGCGAAAAGGCAAGAAATTAATAATACAAACCCAAGGTCAGCTGAATACAACGAGCTTGTGGACGAATATAATAATTTGGTTGCTCAATATAATTCATTAAACCAGGAAACTAAAAATCTTATTTTGCAATATAATAACCAGGTTAATATTTTTAACCAGTGCGTCGCGGGCTAAATGACAAAATATAACTAATTGGTAAGAGATAAAATTCCTGAATACATAAAGTCTAAAGGAGAGAATCCTGTTTTTCATATTGCGGATGAAAAAGAATATTGGGAAAAATTAAAAGAAAAACTCCAAGAGGAGATCAAAGAATTTTTGGAATCAGAGAGCATTGGGGAAATGGCAGATATCTTAGAGGTAATTGACGCCGTTATTGATTATAAAAAATTCAAACGGGAAGAAATAGAGATTATTAAAAATCAAAAAACCAAAGAGCGAGGGAAATTTAAGGATAAAATAATCCTTGACGAGTCATAATGGGTCTATAGATGATGAAGAAATCGTTAATATTTTTAATAATTTTTGTAGTTTTAGCTGTATTTTTAACTTTTTACCTTTTACATTTAAAACAGCCTCTTTACAATAATAAAAATATGATAAAAGTAAAAGTAAGCAGTTTAAATTTTTTAGAAGGCCAAAACATTCCCGAAAAATATACTTGCGACGGCCAAAATATCAACCCATCCATTTTGATTGATGGAGTTCCTAAAAAGGCTAAAAGTTTGGCTTTGATTGTTGACGACCCAGATGCCCCTTCTGGAACTTTTACCCATTGGATCCTTTTTAATATTGCTCCAGATACCAGAGAAATTGGGGAAGACAACATTCCAAAAGGAACCTTAATATTTGAGCAAAGAAGCGCTTTATTGGGAGAAAACGACTTTGGAAAATTGGAATATAGTGGCCCTTGTCCTCCCTCGGGAACCCATCGATACTATTTTAAAGTTTTTGCGCTGGATCATACCTTGCAATTTGATAAAACCCCAAACAGAAAAGAAGTTGATAGCGCAATGGAAGGTCATATTATCGGCAGTGGCCAGTTGATGGGCACTTACTCTCATTAGTTAAAATGAAATTTGCGATTATTTCTGACACTCACGACAATATAAAAAACGCAAACAAAGCTATAGATTGGCTCAATAAAGAAAAAATTGGGTTTCTTTTGCATTGCGGAGATATTTGCAGTCAAGAAACGACGGATGAAATCACAAAAAATTTTAAAGGTGAGGTTAAATTTGTAAGAGGAAATGGGGATTATGATTTGGAAAACGTTCCAGAAACCATGGAGTTAGAGTTGGGAGGCAACCCTTCGACCGGGCTCAGGGCAAGAAAGATTTTTTTTAACCATTATCCAGATGTTGCCAGAGAAATGGCGGAATCCGGCAAATACGACTTGGTTTTTTACGGACATACTCATCGGCCATGGGAAGATAAAGTAGGAAATTGTCGAATGATAAATCCGGGCGAGATTGCCGGCCAAAGATTCAAACCAACATTCGCAATTTATGATACCGAACACGATGTATTGGAACTAAAGATCTTGGAAAAATTATGAAAACCAGAGCACTCAACAAGTTGAGTGCTCGGCCGAGCACTAATATATTAGTGCTCTGGTTTTAGAAAATATATAAAGTATTTACATTGAAATATTTATATGATTAAATGGCGATGTGTAGGACTTTGTCATTCAAGGAGTCTCAAATGCCTTTGCCAATAGTCAACGAAGAGATTCTTTTTTCTATTCAACATGAATTGGAAAATCCTGAAGGTGATTTTTTGCAAAGAATGTTAACACATTTATTTAAAAAAAATCTATGTGTAGCGGCTTTTATTAAGAATCTTTGTGACTTCTATGAAAATAAGGGCCATGATCCAGGAGTGCTTGCTACATGTATGTTGTTAACGTATAAATTACTGGAAACTCAGTCAGAAGTTGATGATCTGGAGTCACAAAGGTCACCTTAAGTTAGGCTTTGCAGTTTTGCGAAGCTTTTTTTATATGATAAAATTCCTTTAATGTACCCAAATCTCAATGAAGAAAAAAAATTGTGGAAGCAAGGATTTAATTTTGTTGTTGGGCTAGATGAGGCTGGAAGGGGGCCACTGGCCGGCCCAGTGGTGGCCGCAGCTGTTATGATTAAAACCGAAACCAAAAAACATTTTAATATTAGCGCTAATATTAAAATGTTTTTTGGGATAAAAGACAGTAAAAAATTATCTCAAAAGCAAAGGGATTTTTTTTATAATAAACTAACAAATCATCCACAAATTGATTGGGGTATTGGAATGGTTTCAGAAAAAATTATAGACACAATAAATATTTTAGAAGCCACGAAGTTGGCGATGAAAAAAGCCGTTAAAAATTTAAATTCTGTGCCAGAATTTCTAATTTTAGACGGAAATTTTAAAATTAAGGCCAAAATTCCACAAAAACCGATTATTGCAGCTGATGAAAAGGTTTTTTCTTGCACAGCCGCCGGAATTATTGCCAAAGTCACAAGAGACAGAGTAATGCAAAAGCTTCACAAAAAATATCCAGAGTACGGCTTTAATTTTCACAAGGGCTACGGCACAAAACTGCACCTAAAAAACCTCAATGCATTTGGCCCCTGCAAGATTCACCGCAAGTCTTTTTTCCCGGTCAAAGCTCTTGCCAAAACTGAATTTATTTGATAGGATATCTTCATAATCTTAATTCATAATTCTTAAATCATAATTCCAAAAGCATGGCTGTTCCAAGACATAAACACACCAGGTCAAGCGTAGGGCAACGGAGGATGCATATTTACATCAGGCCCGCTGCTTTGACGACCTGCCAAAAATGCAAAAAGCCGGTTAGGCCTCATACCGTGTGCCAGCACTGCGGATATTATAAGGGGAGAGAGGTTATTAATGTTTTGGGCAAGCTCACTAAAAAAGAGAAAAAGTTGAGAGAAAAAGAAATGGCAAAGCAAGAAAAAGGGCAAAAAACAGAAAAGCCAATGAGTATGGAAGAACTTTCAAAAAAATAATCATAATTCGTAATTCTTAATTCATAATTCATTAACATGGCTAGTCGGCACCTATCACGATCTATAGTAATGCAAAGTTTGTATGAATGGGATTTTTATGGTCAAAAAAATTTAGACCAAATTATTGATAGGAATATCAAGGATTTCGGCCCTGGCTTGGAAGATTTAACATTTGTAAAAGAGCTGGCTGACGGGGTGGCAAAACACCAAAAAGAAATTGACAACATTATTGAAAAGGCAGCTCCCGAGTGGCCGCTTGCCCAAATCCCGCTGGTTGACAGAAATGTTTTACGAATAGGGCTTTTTGAACTTTTGTACAGCAATAAAGAAGAAGTTCCGCCAAAGGTTGCCATCAACGAGGCCATTGAACTGGCAAAGTCATTTTCTGGCCAGAGTTCTGGTAAATTTGTAAATGGCGTTTTGGGGACAGTGTATAAGCAATTAGAACCAAAAACTGAAGAACCAAAGAACTAAAGGACTAAAGAACTACCATGACATGGTTCTTTCGTTCTTAAGTTTTTCTGTTCTTTCGTAACAGAATGAAGGATTTTTCCTTATTAGAAAAAAAGTTGGGATTGAAATTTAAAAGTAAAGAGCTTTTAACTCAGGCATTTGTCCATCGATCATACCTCAATGAAAACCCAAAATCCGGCATGGAGCATAATGAACGATTGGAATTTTTGGGAGATGCAGTTTTGGAATTGTCCATCACCGAATACCTTTACAAAACATATCCAGACAAAGCCGAGGGAGAGCTGACCAACTGGAGGGCAGCCCTGGTCAATGCCAAAATGCTTACCTCCATGGCCGAGGAAATGGGCTTTAATGATTTTTTGCTCCTATCACGGGGCGAAATGAAAGAGTTGGGCAAGGCGCGCCAGTACATTTTGGCCAACACCTTTGAAGCTTTCATCGGGGCACTGTACCTCGACCAAGGGTATGAAACCGTTGACGCCCTCATCGCCAAATACCTGTTGAAAAAACTGCCCGACATCATAGAAAACAAATTATACAAAGACGCAAAGTCTTACTTTCAAGAGCAGGCCCAGGAAAAGGTGGGGGTGACTCCCATGTACAAGGTTGTTGAAGAGTGGGGGCCTGACCATCAAAAGAAGTTCAAAGTGGGAGTATTTTTAGGGCAGGACTTGGTGGCCGAGGGCGAAGGCTATTCAAAACAGGAGGCAGAGGAGGAAGCAGCCAAAGAAGGTCTTATTAAGAAATCATGGAATTAATTAGAATAATTTTTAAACTATGCTAACGATTCGTTTAACAAGACAAGGGAAAAAGAACCAGCCATTTTTTAGGGTGGTGGTCATTGATAAGCGGAGGTCTTCCAAAGGGGGAAGGGCGGTTGAAATTTTGGGATACCTTGATCCACTCACCAAGAGGAAATCTTTAAAAAAGGAAAGGATTTTGCATTGGATGTCTAAAGGAGCCCAACCGTCAGCCACAGTTCACAATTTGTTGATTTCAGAAAAAATTATTGAGGGCAAGAAAATCCCGGTTGCAAAAAAGAGTAAAAAAGCGGCCGCAGCCGCGGCTGCGGCCGCTCCGGTTCCTACCTCGGCCCCACCAGTTCCTGAAACTAAGTCCGAAACTGTAACGGAAACTCCAGCGCCTTCGCCAGAAACTCCAAAAAACGAAGAGCCCAAAGAAGAGCCAAAAGAGGAACCCAAAAAATAGAAACAATGTACCAAAAAACGCCGATTATCGGCGTTTTTTGATTGATTACCTAAACACTTGACACACTTGCTTGATAGTGCTATAATTAAGGCGTAAAATGAACATTGAAAAACCTAAGGAAACACGACCAAAAGGATGATTGAATCTTGGTTTCCTACCTTTCTTTCAGCTCGTCAGTAAGTCCTATCTGGGAGCCTGGCTACTTGCCACGGTTGGCTAGCTGAAAGAAGGGTATGCGTCTTAAATCTGGCTTTCGCCAGGTTGGGCGCAGAGACTTCACTATTCTCTCGAAAGGGGAATAAGATGTTTACATTGCTGACGGGGTCCGTCGTTTTTCTCGCTGGGAAGCATGCCGGTTATCAGTGGCTCGATTCTGACGGGAAGAGGCATTTCCCATCAGAGCCCGGTCCGTTCCGGTTTCGCTTCAAAGGTGAAAAAACATTCGAAACAGCAGACGAGGCACTCGTCGATGCAGGTATTATCCCAGAGATTTACTCTGGGTCGTTCGGAAGGCGGGGCGGAGGCGCTTATCGTGTGGCGGCGCCACACGCGAACCCCCCTCGCGAAGGAGGGTTTGTGGTCGGTTGAAAAAGCCTCGCCCTGGGCCAGTCAGTACAGGTGTGGGCAGATGCCCGGACTGCCTTACCAAAGGACGGGATTTCGTAGGGCTTGCCAGGAACGGCAAGTCAAGGGCTCGCCCTGAGCGAGCCGAAGAGTCACGGAGGAGACCGGAACAGCGATGTTCCAATTCCTCCCTTTCTTTCAAATCATCAAGGAAAACACATCTCTAATTCGCTCGAATAAGGGATAGGTTAAAACTGAACGATGGTGGTTTGAAAGAAGGGAAGCCTCAAGCGTAATATCTACTTGTGCACGAGGTTGAACATTTCCAAAACCGCTTATGTGCGTCATGGCACATAAGGGTGTAGATCGCATTCTCGCAAAGGAGAAACCATGAGTACTTTTTTTACGACGGAAAGTGGTAACCGGATCGAGGCACGGCTGGTCGCCCAGTTGGAGCGGCCGGATCTGGGCTGGCAACGTCCAGCGGAGATCCTCGTGGGGGAGGAGAATGGAAAAAAAGTTTTTTCGCTCCGTCTTCCCACAATGTGCGGGTCCATGACCTGTCGGGGGCCGAAGGGTCTCCGGACGGCGTTGAGAAAACTTCAGCGTCTGATTCTGGAAGTCCAGCCGCCGATTAAGTTCGGTGGGTCGTTGGCCGAGTATCTAAACCGGCCACGGACGGCTCTGCGAGTGGAGTACCACCATGAGATTAGGTGGTATGGGCGTCCGGTACCCACCTATTCCCAGGCGACCCAAAAGTCGTATGGGGAAAGGAAGTTCAAATTGTACTTTCCGTGCAGTCGGGATGAGGCACTAGGATACGGCTGCGCGACCGTACCGACTGAATGTGCCACGGACGGTACCAGTTGGGCGGTTATGCGGAATCAGCAGTGGTATGATACTACTGCTGAGGAGCTCAAGAAAGAGCTTCGGCTCACAGAGCTACCGTAATAAAATGAGGTTGCGTCACGATGACGCAGCAAAACATGGGTGAAAGATTTCACAGGATGTGAAATCTTTCACCCCTTACTTTCAGTTCATGAATTAAATTCATGGTTTGAAAGAAGGGTATGCGTCTTAAATCTGGCTTCCGCCAGGTTGGGCGCAGAACTTTCGATCTCAAATGGAGATTTCCGTGAGCACTTTCTACACTGGATTGTTGCTGGTAGTGGTTGCATTAGTGGCATTCATCGTCGGCCTGAACCTTGGTTATTACCGGGGTTACAACGAAAAATATAATTTTCTCGAAATGCTACTATTGGTTGGTAGGGACGATATGGATAAAAGAAGAGAAAAATTACTGAAAACCATCGAGGAGGATTGTCTGAATGGCTTGGAAGAGATCAAAATAAGACAAAGGTTAGAAGAGATCAAGAAGAGGCAACAAAGTCAATAACCTCTTTTTTGAGATTAATAGGTTAAGGGAGAATACCTATTTCAAATTTCTCTCAAAGAGTACACGGAGGATACCCTGAGCAACGCTCAAGTTCCTCCCTTTTCTCTAGTTCATAACCTTGTAGGTTGTGGGCTGAAGTTAGGGGTAGCACTTTTTTTACTGGGGGGACCATGCTTTTACTTTTTACAGTAGAAAGCGTTTCTCCGGCGGAGTATTTGCTGGACCTGGGTCGAGTGCTCCACAAGTATTCTGATGATCCCTTTCTCGCGAGGAACTTCATGCTCGAGGAAGGGGCGGAGCGCGTCCCCAGCGAGTTGGGAGCCGAAATTGCCTTGAGTTTTCTCAAGGCACCAGATGTCGTCAAGGTCCGGGCAATGGTGGAAGAGTGGGATCTTCCCCAGATTGCATTTTGTGTTCTCTTCAACCGTTAGCGTTTTCTGGTTCGGTGTTCTTGCCTAAACACCTTCTGATATTCCGATGTGTGTCGGAACCGATGGGCCCAAAAGGACGAAATCAGGATTCGTCAAAAGAACATAGGCCTTTCTTTCAGATCATTACGTGAGATTTTACCGATTTCAGAATTAATTCACAGAATTTTACTGAAACTCAATATTGAAAAATATAAATTCATAGTATAATGATTTGAAAGAAGGGATTCGATGTGAATTCCTTGACCCAAGCCAGGATTGAAAGGAGTAAGATGCAAAGGCTTTGGAGACCCATTGCTTGTGCGCTATTGACCGTCGCCGCGGCGGTAGCGCTGATGTTCGTCCAGTGGTTTCTGAGGGATAAAGGGTGCGCGCGGAGCGCGCCTTCAGGTTAGAGATTGGCGGTTCGCCATGACCACCAATTCTCGCAACAAAAAGGAGAAAGCATGGCACGTCGTTTCCGTCGGAGGGTGTTGGCGGTTAGGGTCTGCGTAGGGACCCAACGGGCGAATTCCTTCAAGGGAGGGAAAAGGCGGTACTCGAGACCGTCTTGTACGCTCGGTACCGGGCGAGAGGTACCCGGTAGCCAAAAACGGAAACCGAGAGCAGATTTGGGGCAAGGGGCGTGGCTGGATGCAAATCTGGCCGCCCCAATTTTTTTTGACAGTTGACAAAATGTTTTAAAAAAGTATACTATAATTTAGTTGCAGAACGGTCGAGCTGCAGAATTAGTTTAACGAAAGAACCAAAAAACGAAAGAACGAAAGGACCAGATAGTTCTTCAGTTCATATGTTCTTAAGTTCTTGAGTAGAACAATGGCAAAAGATAATGACAAAGAGTTTCTTGAATACGTTGTTAAGGAGTTAGTTGACAACCCAAAAGACGTCAAAGTTGAGAGAAAAGTTGACGAAATGGGAGTCTTGCTTTCATTGACGGTAAACCCAGCTGATATGGGCCAAATCATTGGAAGGGAAGGATCAACAGCCAAAGCAATAAGAAACTTGGTCCGAATTATCGGATTGAAAAACCACGCCAGGGTAAACTTGAAAATTGAAGAGCCCGAGGGTGGCAGAGCTCCGAGACCGGAGAAAAAAGAAATGTCAGAGGATATTGAAAATATTTCTTTGTAATTTTAAAAAGCAAAAAACCGCCGCTGGCGGTTTTTTGCTTTTTATGTTACAATCCAGGTCATGCGATTTGATATTGTAACCATTTTTCCAAATATTTTTGACTCTTATATCAACGAGAGTCTGATTGCGCGCGCCCAAAAAAAGAAGTTGATTAACATTAATGTCCATAACTTACGCCGCTGGACCAACGATAGCCATAAAACGGTTGATGATCGGCCGTTTGGCGGGGGGTTGGGAATGGTATTAAAGATTGAACCAATTTATAAAGCAGTCAATTTTTTAAAAAAAAATCCTAAATCCAAAATCCTAAATCCTAAATCCAAGGTGGTATTATTTACTCCGCGCGGTCGGAAGTTTAATCAAAAAATAGCCTATCAACTTTCAAAGTTAGACCAGGTTATTTTCATCTGCGGCCGTTATGAGGGAGTTGACGAAAGGGTGGCGAAAAATATTGCAGATTTAGAATTATCAATTGGGGATTATGACTTAATGGGGGGCGAATTACCGGCCATGGTAGCCATTGAAACGATTGCAAGGTTGGTGCCCGGGGTCTTGGGCAAAGAAAAACTTTTAAAAGAGAGGATAACCAAGGGCGGGGGATTCATTGAATACGCGCAGTATACGAGGCCGGAAATCTTTGAAGTTAAAAGTCAAAAGTCAAAAGTCAAAAGTTGGCGAGTTCCAAAGGTATTGCTTTCGGGTGACCACAAAAAAATAGAGGCTTGGAAAAAAGCGCATGGTAAGGTCATTGGCTAGCTGAGCTAGCCTTAACCCAGCTTAGCTGGGTTGAATAGCCGCTGAATTTGTGATAAAAAATAACGTATGGGCGTGTGGCTGAGCAGCAAAGGCACTAGACTGTAAATCTAGCGGTCCCTGACCTTCGCAGGTGCAAGTCCTGCCGCGCCCACCCAGCTGAGCTGGGCCAGGGAACGCCGAGCGTTCCCGCCACAGATCAGATGAGTGAAGTGGCCCGCTAAGCGGGCACACCTGATATGTTTTACATTTATATTCTTTTCAGCGAGAAGGATAAACAGTTATACACTGGATACACCCCTAATCTTAAAAATCGAATTGTTACCACGATAAAGGGTTGGTTAGGGCAACAAGATTTCGGAGGCCTTTATTGCTTATATATTACGAATGCTATTTAGATCGTCTCGACGCTAAGCGTCGAGAAAAATTCTTGAAGGGAGGAAAGGGTCATGCAGAAATAAAAATACAATTAAAAGAAACATTAAGCAAATTACAATATAAAAATTTATAATTGTGCCAGTGTGGCTTAGTGGTAAAGCAACTCCATGGTAAGGAGTAGATCGGGAGTTCGATTCTCCCCACTGGCTCAGAGCACGGGAGTTCACCCCGCTAAGCGGGGTAGGCCAGCTTAGCTGGCCAATTCTCTCCATCGGCTCAATTAATTAGGATATAGAATTCAGAATAGAGAATTTAGGGAACGTATCGTAAAACCTAAATACTAAATCCTGTATGCTAAATTCTTAACGTAGAATGGCAGCAAAAAAACCGTTTTTAAAAATGCAGTGTTCCGTGTGTAAGCACGTAAATTATTTTACCAAAAAAACCAAGGCGATGGCGGAAAAGAAGCTGGAAATAATGAAGTTTTGCAACTCCTGCAAAAAACACACCTTGCATAAAGAAGGACGTAAATAGGCAGTATACAAAGTGCTTAACTCGTGTTCTAAAAAGACGATTTATGAGGAAGAATCGTCCTTTTGGTTAATTTTTTGGCATTCCGTAGCGAATTTATGAAAAAGAATAAAGGGTGATTTGTTTATTGTTTTTAGAGAATTATTGTATATCGACGTTTCGGGTAAGGTAATGAAGAAAGCACATCGAATATAAGACCAAAATCCGAAGTTTAAGGATTTTGGATGTTTTGCTAAGTATTATTTACATGTAGTACATATCCATAAAATTTATCATGGATATGAAATTCATATTTTTCGAAAATATGAATCAACACTCGTTCCCGTAGATATTCAATTTGTTTGTCTTTGCTGCCAACATCTAATAACCATTGCGGCGGTTTATTAAGAAATTCATTAATTAAGTCAGAATTAGGTACAAATTCTTGAACATTGATCAAGAAAGAGCTATAAGCC
>CAZAAH010000002.1:27119-98062 GCA_964483475.1 uncultured Candidatus Saccharibacteria bacterium | reverse complement strand
GTGGGGGTTAGAAAAAATGTGTAAAAAGGAGAAAACAGGGAAAAGGAAAACCTGTCCATTGCTTTTGTTAGTGCTTTGCAAATTCAAAAGTTAAACAAAAAATACAGAAAAAAAGACAAGCCGACCGATGTAATTTCCCTGGAAAAAACTAAGGGTTTCAGGGGAGATTTCAGTGAAGTGGTTATTTGTCCAAAGTTCGTTAAGGAAAAATCAAAAGGTTTAAATATTAAAAAAGAATTAACTAGAGCTTTGATACATGGTGTTTTACACGCCATAGGTTACGACCACGAGATTTCAAAAGTAGAAGAGGAAAAGATGTTTAAAAAACAAAATTATTATTTAAGTAATATTTAAGTTGATGGCAAGAAGTCAAATTATCACTGGCCTCGACATTGGAACTCACACCATTAAAGCTTTGGTGGCCGAAAAAAGGGGCCAAGAATGGAATGTTTTGTCTTATTTTCAAATGCCATCTTTTGGCTTGAGGAGGGGGGCAGTGGTGGCACCCGAAGAAACAGCAAGAAATATTCAATTGTTGTTATTAAAGTTGCAGGAACATTGCGGTCGTCGGATTGATTCAGCTTTTGTTAACATTGGCGGAAGCCACCTTAGAGTTGAGCCGTCGGATGGATTAATTTCTGTTTCAAGGGCTGATCATATTATTTCTCAAGAAGACATTGAGAGAGTTTTGCAGGCAACCAGAGCCATTAACATTCCATCCAACGAAGAAATACTGGATGTTTTCCCAAGAGAATTCATTGTTGACGACCAAAAAGGAATAAAGCAGCCATTGGGATTAGTTGGAGTTAGGCTGGAGGCGAAAGTTGTTTTGCTTTGCTATTTTCAATCTTATTTTGTTAATTTAAGCCAGGCGGTCTTGGGGTCAAAGTTGCAAATTGATGACATTATTCCTTCTCCTTTGGCTGCTGCCAGGGCCGTACTGACCCCCCAGCAAAAAGAAATGGGAGTGGCTTTAATAGACATGGGGGCAGCCACAACCAGCTTAGCTGTTTTTGAAGAAGGAGATTTGGTTCACTTGGCTGTTTTCCCTTTGGGTTCTGCAAATATTACCAATGATCTTGCCATAGGTTTGAGAACCCAAGTTCCAATCGCAGAAGAAATTAAAAAGCAGCACGGTTCCTGTGTTCTTATCAAAACAGATAGGGGACAGGCTAATAAAACGTTGTATTACAACGATGCCAAAAAAGATTTGCATCACTCTGAAGATAAAATGCCAGCTGTAAGTGAAAAATCACATCCTTTGTCGTTTACCAAGAAGTTTTTGGTTGATATTATAGAGCCGAGGGTTTCAGAAATTTTGGGTTTGATGCAAAAAGAATTAAAATCAATCGGGATGGCCGAATTGCTGCCTGGAGGAGTCGTTTTAACCGGAGGCGGAGTCAAAATTCCTAAAATAAAAGATCTCGTTAAGCAACACATGAAACTCCCCTGCCAGATAGGAATTCCCAAAGGGATTGTTGGTTTGGATGAGGATCCATCTTTAGCGACGGTTGCTGGATTAATTTTGGGAGGAGCTGATTTTCAAAACTCTGAAGGTAATGGATTGGATTTTATGAAGGGATTGGGTTCCAGCTTTAAAAAAATGTTTAGAGTTTTCATACCGTAATAATTATATGAAACAAGAAACGCAACAACATATAAATAAATTTGCTCATCCCGGATTGAAGATTCCAAAAGTGATGATCCCCAAAATTAAAGTTTTGGGCGTTGGCGGGTCTGGGTCCAATACGGTTTCAAGAATAGCAAAATTTGGGGTTGAAGGCGTTGAACTATTTGCCATAAACACTGACGCCCAAGCCCTGCACTTTTGCCATGTCCCCAAAAAAATATTAATTGGGAAAAATATTACCAAAGGCCTCGGGGCTGGCATGGATGTTTCTGTTGGCCGAGCATCAGCCGAAGAAAGTATCAAAGAAATTTCAGAAGTTTTAAAGGGATCAGACATGGTTTTTATTACCTGTGGCATGGGCGGAGGCACGGGGTCTGGGGCAACTCCGGTCATCGCTAAAATTACTAAAGACCTTGGAATTTTAACCGTAGTTGTTGTTACAACTCCTTTTTCTTTCGAGGGGCAACAGAGGAAAGACCTTGCCAACCAGGCCATCGAAAATCTAAAGGGAAAGTTCGACTCTTTATTGAAAATTTCCAATGACAAACTTTTAAAAATTGTTGACCAAAAAACAACAGTTTCCAATGCCTTTGAAATTTGCGATGATATTCTAAAACAGGCAGTCCAAGGAATTACCGATCTCATTTTGGCCCAAGGCATCATCAATATTGATTTTGCTTCGGTGGTTTCCATTATGAAGGATTCCGGCAAGGCCCTGTTTGGAATGGGTAAGGCCAAGGGCCAGGATCGGGCCATTGAGGCCGCCAAATCAGCCATTAGCTCTGACCTTTTGGATTTTTCCATAAAGGGAGCCAAAGGAGTTTTATTTAATGTTTCGGGTCCCGATATTACCTTAAACGAAATAAAAGACGCCAGCAAAGTTATAACTGAAAATGTTGATCCCAGAGCCAAAATACTCTTTGGAGCTGTTAAAGATAATTCATTGAAAAAAGGTGAATTGAAAGTTACGGTTTTTGCCACTCAATGACCTCATCCAAAATCCTTTTTTTCTTTTGTCTTTCTTTTATTTTAGGAATAGCTTTGCAATCAATTATTAAAATTCCCCAGGTTTTTACCTGGGGAATTTTAATTTTGGGAATATTTTTCATTTTTATTAATTTTTGGTCCGCCCCCACGCCAAAATTAAATTTTGGCGTGGGAGGATTTTGTATTTTGTTTTTAGTTTTAGGTATGACGAGGTTGCAGATTTCTGAATTTACTGCGTTAAATGACAAGTTAAGGAAATTTAACGATAATCCAGAGAAAGTAACTTTGGTTGGCAAGATTGTTGACGAACCTGACGTTAGAGATAGCACCCAAAAATTAAAACTCAAAGTTGATAATACTGAAAGTGTTATTTTAGTTACCGTTGACCGTCATCAGGAGTATCATTATTTGGATGAGGTAAAAGTTACTGGAAACTTAAAAACGCCAATGGTTTCTGAAGATTTCAATTACAAAAATTATTTACTAAAAGACGGAATTTATTCGGTGATGGATTTTCCTAAAATTGAAATAACTTCTAAAAAGCACGATTATAACATATTTTCTTTTTTGTACGAAAAAACTTTATTTTTTAAAAAGAAAATGGGCCAATCTATTGATTCAAATTTTTCCAGGCCGCAAAGCTTGCTTTTGGAGGGGATCATTTTGGGCCAAAATAAAAATATGACTCAGGATTTGAGGGAAAAACTCAACGGGACAGGCCTTAGATATCTTACCGCCATTTCCGGGCTCCACATTATTATTTTAGGCGAAATTGTATTGTCCTTTTTACTATTTATTGGCCTTTGGCGCCAGCAGGCATTCTCTGTTTCAATAATTTTTATATGGATTTACATTATTTTAACTGGAATGAGTGCTTCTGGAGTCAGAGCCGGAATTATGGGAAGCTTGCTTTTAATTTCAGAAATTTTAGGCAGGCAAAGTACCAGTTCAAGAGTCATTTTACTAGCGGCTTCGTTGATGCTTTTGTTAAATCCATTCCTTTTATTGTATGATGTCGGCTTTCAACTTTCTTTTTTAGCATCCATGGGAATTATTTACTTAAAGCCAATTATAGAAATTTTTTTGAATAATATTTTGAATAAATTGTCCAAAAATCGAAAAGAGCCAAAAACTGTAATTAATAAATTTTTGCAGGGTCGCTTAAAATATTTATTAGCAATAATTTCAGTGACCATGACGGCTCAAATTTTTACTACGCCGATTATGGTTTACAACTTTGGCAACTTATCCTTAATTGCTCCTCTAACCAATATTTTGATTGTTCCAGTTGTTTGGTGACTGATGCTTTTTGGATTTTTATCGTCGGTTTTGGGAATTTTCTCCAATTTTTTAGGGTGGGTTTTTTATCTTCCATGCTGGATTTTGTTAACTTACTTTTTAAAAATAATGGATATTTTTTACCAACCCTGGGCCATAAAACCTTTTTATAATATCTCCTGGCTTTGGCTGGTTATTTATTACGTCGTTGTCGCGGCTTTGATTTTTTATCTTAATAAAAAATCAAAGCCGACCTTCCTTGGATATTAGTCATAAAAAAAACCGCAAGAAGTTCCTGCGATTTGACCAAACTATTTCGCGAATTTTTTTAGACAACTGTTGGTTGTGTGATTAATTCGCGGACAAGAATATGTCCTTGAGGGAATATGTGTACCTCTTCTGGTAAACCTTTCTCGTTGATCCAAAGAAGATTATATTGTATCTCTAAATGGTTCAATCCGAGGTTTTTAATTATCCTGCGGACAGACGCTAAGGCCATTGGCAGTTGCCTCAATTGACAATCTTTACTCACCGGATTGCCCAGGCAATTGTGGTGAGCAGCTATTGCTATGGCCCTGGACCTGTGATTAACCACGGAGATTTCAATCATTTCCATGATTATTTCAAGTCGCGTAAGCTCAGTATCCTCTGCCAAAATTTTCACGATTCCGGGTTGCGGAATGATGTCAACATTCTTGACACCATGCCTTTTTTTCATTATCTTTCTTACACCCCCCGTGTAAGCTCCGTCCATGCAAAGAATTGCAGTGCCGTACTCTCCAAAATTGGCCATCTTGTTTCCCTCTTTACGTCTTGTAAAGGTGCTGTTGAACGACATCCTGCCGGCACCATGCCAGCTCCCCCATTTGTCATTCAACAATCAGATTATAACCGATATTTTAAAATTTTGCAAATCTTTGTTATAATTCAAGAATGATTATCAAGAAAAAAAATAATTTGGGCAAAGCTTGGGTTGTAACAGTGGATATGGGCTACGGACACCAAAGAACGGCTTATCCTTTAAAAGATATTGCTTTTTCGGGTATTATCAATGCTAACAAGTACAAAGGCATTCCCAAAAAAGACCAAAAAATTTGGCAAACGACACGATCTTTTTACGAATTTATTTCTCGCTTCAGGAGGATACCTATAATAGGTTTGATCACATTTTTGTTTTTTGACAGCTTCCAAAAAATTTTAGGCTACTATCCAAAAAGAGATCTTTCCAAGTCAAATATTGGCGGAAAAGTTGTTTTTAGCTATATAAAAAGAGGCTGGGGCCAAGATTTGATAGAAAACTTTAAAAAAAATCCTCTGCCGCTGATCACCACGTTCTTTACCCCTGCTTTTATGGCGGAAGAATTTGATTATCCCAACGACATTTATTGCGTCATCTGCGACGCCGATATTTCAAGGCAATGGGTTCCCATAAATCCTAAAAAAAGCCGCATTAAATACTTTGCTCCGTGCAACTGGGCTAGGGATAGGTTAATTCTATATGGCGTAAAACCAGAAAATATTTTTTTGACCGGCTATCCTTTGCCAAAAGAAAACATCGGCGGCCAAAATATGGAAATTTTAAAGAAGGATTTAAGTTATCGCCTTTTAAATCTTGATCCTAGTGGCAGGTATCGTAAAATGTATAAACCTTTGATAAAAGGATATTTGGGAGAGCTTCCTAAATTGCCAAACCATCCTTTAACAGTAATGTTTTCCATTGGAGGAGCTGGAGCCCAAAAAGAAATAGCGGCTGGAATAATTAACGACTTAAAAGAAAAAATTAGGGCCAAGGAATTAAGATTCATTATTTCGGTGGGCACGAGGCCCGAATTGAAAAAGTATTTTGAAAATAATGTTAAGGATTTAAAAATGGACGGCTGGCTCCATATATTATCTGGTAAAAATATGCCTGATTATTTTGAAAAATTCAACAAAGCCCTTAGGACAACCGATATTTTAATGACAAAACCATCAGAACTTTCTTTTTATTCTGGCCTGGGAATACCCATCATTATTGAGCCGTCCATTGGATCTCAGGAAGATTTTAACAGGAGGTGGTTAATACATACTGGTTCAGCCATTCTTCAGGAAAATCCAAAATATACCAGCGAATGGCTTTTTGATTTAATCAATGCTGGAGATTTAGCCGAAATGGCAATGCAGGGATTCGTTGAAACCAAAATATTGGGCACTTATAATATAGAAAGAATTATAACTGGCAAAAAATGAAAAAAATTATTTTTGCAACCGATACCTGGCATCCGGAGGTCAACGGTGTCGTGCGTTGCATACAAGACACCAAAAATTTTTTGGAAAAAAATGGTTTTCAGGTAACCATTATCCACCCCAATCTTTTTCGTAACGTGCCCTTTATTTTTTATAACGAAGCAAAAATTGCCCTCTTTGTAAGCCGTAAGATAGAAAAAATGTTAGAACAGGAAAATCCAGAATACATCCACATTTTCACCGAAGGTCCCATTGGCTTTGCCACCCGTGATATCTGCCTGAAAAAAAAGCTTAAGTTTACCACGTCTTACCATACTCATTATCCCTTTTATATACGGCATTACACCAAAATCAACCTGCAATTTCCTGCTGATGTAGTATACCGATATTTACGGTGGTTTCATGGCAAAGCATCAAGGACGATGGTTATTACCGAAAAATTTATGAACGAATTAGCTGGAAAGCGCTTTAAAAATCTTGTCTTTTGGCCATTAGGGGTAGATACCAACTTTTTTAAAAAGAATGAGGACTCTGACATCAGAAAAAAATATAACCTACAACCCCCGGTCTTCGTTTACTTTGGTAGATTGGCAAAAGAAAAAAACGTAGAAGAATTTTTTCAGTGTAACTTACCGGGTACCAAGCTGGTGGTAGGAGGTGGTCCCTACGGAAATTATTTGCGAAAAAAGTATGGCAAACAAACGTTATTTGTTGGCTACAAAAAAGGGCAAGAACTCATTGATTTCCTCTCTGTTTGCGACGTTTTTGTTTTTCCCTCATGTACCGACACTTTTCCACTTGCGATTATTGAAGCGCTCTCGTGTGGTATTCCGGTTGCAGCTCACGACGTGATGGAATTAAAAGATGTTATTACGCCAGACGTCGGTTTTTTAGACGAAAACCTTGAACGCGCTGCGCTTGCCTGTTTGAAGCTTTCATCCCAAAAATGCCGGGAAAAGGCACTGCAGTTTTCCCTTGAAGCTTCTGGTAAACGTTTCATAGAGAATCTGGTAAAAGCATGAATAAGATAGTTAAAATTATTTTTATTATTTTTATAGGACTTGTTCTTTGTCTGTTTTTGTACCTTTTTTGGGGAGGAGCTCCAGAACAAAAAAAAATTACCTGGGGGGTTAATTTTTCCCAGATGCAAGCTGAAAACTTAAAACTTAATTGGAAAGAAACATACTTGGCAATGATGGATGATTTAGGCGCAAAGAATATCAAGCTGCTTACCCAATGGGATTGGGTAGAGGGGAAAAGGGATGAATTTTATTTTAAAGATATTGATTGGCAAATGCAGCAGGCAGAAGCTCGCCATGTCAGCATAACGTACGTAGTAGGGATGAAAACCGGTCGCTGGCCGGAATGTCACGCGCCGAGCTGGGCTCATAATTTATCAAAAGAAGAGCAGCGGGGCGAGTTATTAAAGTATGTCCAAGAGGTTGTTACAAGGTACAAAAGTTCTAAAGCACTGGTGTACTGGCAAGTTGAAAATGAGCCCTTGTTGAAGTTCGGAAGTTGCCCCTCCTGGTATTACGATAGCGATCAACTTTTGGTCCAAGAGGTAAGATTAGTAAAGTCCTTAGATCCCGATCATCCGGTAATCGTTTCAGATTCGGGTGAGTTGTCATGGTGGCTTGATGCTGCTAAGATTGGTGACGAGCTGGCAACCACGATGTACAGAAGGGCCTGGGTAAATGTTTCAAGCTTCGGTATTCCTATTGCTAACCCCGGTTTTTATTCAACCTATCCTCTGCCGCCTAAGTTTTACTACGCTAAAGCGGAAATGGTAAACTACTTTTTCCATAAAAAAGTCATTTGCGGCGAACTGCAGGCTGAACCGTGGGGCCCGGTGCTTTTCTACGATTTACCGCTTTCAGAACAGGAAAAAACCATGAATCTCTCACAGTTCAAAGCAAACATCAGTTATGCCAAAAAAACTGGTCTTGATACATTTTATCTCTGGGGAGCCGAGTGGTGGTACTGGATGAAAACAACACAGCATATGCCAGAAATTTGGAACGAAGCCAGAAAATTATTTGTAAATCAATGAGGTAACTCATAAAAATATGGTAAATCAAGAAAGTTTGGAAGGTAACGTAGAAAAAGATTTAACAGAAACTTCCGAGCAAAAAGAAATATCAGAGCAGTTAAAGCACATAGCTAAAGATCTTGAAGAGAAACACACCCAAAAATCTTGGGGAGAAACACTGGTTTCTGAATATCAAACGAGAGAATCTCACGTGAAAGGTGGCACCGTTGAAAGGGGCGAGTCCACCCGTTATGAACGCGGGCAGATCTATAAAGCCTACAAAATCCTCCGCAAAGAAATACAAGATGCTGAGAAACAGGGAGAAGACGCAACAGATAAAAAAGATCTGTTAAAAGAATTACGTGTAAAGGCGAACGAGGCACAAAAAAATCTTGATGAACTTGAACGACAATTGGAAAAAAATGTGGAACGGGTTGAAATTGAGACATCGTTTGGCAGGTTTGTCATTCCGGTTACAGTGTTGGACTTGAAAAAAGAAGCTGAAAACAAAATCGGGGAAGAAGACGAAAGGACGCCATATCTTTTTTGGGGAGGCGTCAGGTCAACCGCCCAGCAAAACGGGTGCGCAGTCATGTCGATGGCGTTAACCGGACAAAAGGTGTATATCCCTATGCATCTTGAACAGCAGGAAGTTGAAAAACCGGCAGACTTAGCACAAACCCTTCGCGAACGTGGAGATTTTAGCCTTCATGCCGAAGTGACAAAAAAACTCGTTGAGAAACTTGGTTTTAAAACGTGCAACATGGTTGGTTATTCTGCCGGGGGAAGTATTGTCCTTGAAGCCGCCCACAAATTTTCACAAGACCCCGAGGTAAAAGATATGATCCATAACCTTGTCGTAATTGAGCCTTTGGGGTTGGAAGAAAAAGGGTTGGCAAAGTTAGCGTGGCAATTTGGTATTGGTGAAAGCAAGAATGTTACGCTTGATCCTGAAGCACGAATCAAGGTATTAAGACAAGGTTCAAAAAGCAACAAAGAAGAAACGAAGCTTGATTGGGAAACAATTCTTCTCTTGTCAAAACAACAGTTTGATGCCCAAAAATTAAGCGAAATAGAAGTGAGTGGGAACTTCCAATATTGGGTAGGCAGCAAAAGCCCGGTGGCAAATTTAAGGCTAACCGAAAAAACGTTTAAAGAAGTCCAGAAAATCAGGCAATCAAGAGATCAAAATGCTTCTTTGCCTCAACTTAACGAGGTTGTCGGAGGAACGCATTCAATGCTCAATATGAATGCTCTTGGCCTTGCCCACGAATTTGTTAATGAAACTCCGGAAGAGCAGTCGGGCAAACCCAGGATTATAAAAAGAAAAGACTTGGCAAATTCTGCTGTGGCACAAATATTACAAGATATTAAAAAGTAATAATTATGAAATATTTAGTTACGGGGGGAGCTGGTTTTATTGGGAGCAATCTTGTTGATAGGCTCATTGGCGATGGTCATGAGGTTGTCGTGGTAGACAATCTATCAAGTGGCAAAAAAGAAAACCTAAACCCCAAAGCCATTTTTTACCAGGTAGATATTTGTGATACCGATGCGTTAAAAAAACTTTTTTCGGGAGTAGATTATGTTTTCCACTTGGCAGCAATTCCCAGGGTATCTATTTCAGTAAAAGATCCCGTGCTCACCTCAAAGGTGAATATTTTGGGCACCCTTAACGTATTTGAAGCTGCTGCCCGGGCAAAAGTAAAAAGGGTGATTTTCATTTCATCTTCTGCAGTATACGGTGATAACCACAAGAAAAATCTTAAGGAATCCGAAACTCCTAATCCCATCAGTCCCTACGGTTTACAAAAATTAGTGGGCGAACAATTTGCAAAATTATTTTCCAAGCTATATAATATTCCTATTATTTCCCTTAGATTTTTTAACGTCTACGGGCCAAGGATAGATTTTGATTCAGATTACGGTTTGGTGGTGGGCAAGTTTTTGTACTTTAAGCACCAGGGAAAACCCCTAACTATTTTTGGCGATGGAAGGCAGACAAGGGGCTTTTTCTACGTGGACGATGCGATTGGGGCTGCTATAAGCGCCACCCAAAGCCCAAAGTTAATTGGCGGAGAAGTTATTAACGTAAGCGCCAACCGCTCTGATTCTGTAAAACGTATTGCCCAAATTGTAGGAGGACCGGTTGTTTACCTACCGCCAAAACCCGGAGATCCTCTGCATGTGAGCGCTGATATTGCTTTGGCCAAAAAGTTACTTAACTGGAAACCAACTACTACATTGGAAGAGGGTATAAAAAAAACTGACCAATGGTTCCAAAGATATTTAAGTAGATAGCACAATATACTCCTATGTACGAATTGCCTCAATTTAATTTTACTGGTTCTAAAAAAGCAATTTTAAAAGTTTTACAAAACAGGGTTTTACAACTTTCGCTTTTGGCTTTAGTTATTCTTGTTGTAGCCGGTTTTTATTTGGGACAAATTTCCTTAAATTATATTCAAAATCAGGCAAACGATATTTTTCAAAAAACAGCAATAAATTTTTTACCGCCTATCATTCAGCAACAAAAACCTCAAGAAAAATATGTTTCAAGAATAGAATACGAGCAGGCGGTTATAGACACGGTCAAAGAGGCTTCGCCATCGGTTGTTTCAATTATCATTTCCAAAAATCTGCCGGTCTACGAACAGCAATTTACCAATCCTTTTGGCGACATTCCTAATTCGCCTTTTGATATTCAAATTCCCGAGTATGTCCAAAAGGGAACTCAAAAACAGGAAGTGGGAGCCGGTTCAGGATTTATTATTTCAGAAGATGGTCTTGTTTTAACCAATAAGCACGTGGTGGTTGACAAACAAGCTGAATATACGGTTTTAACCAACGACGGCAAAAAATATCCGGCCAAAGTTTTGGCTTTAGATCCTGTTCAGGATTTGGCAGTGGTAAAAATTCAGGGCGATAACAAATTTCCTTCAATAAAATTGGGAGATTCTTCTGGCATTCAAATTGGACAGGGGGCCATAGCTATCGGAAACGCTTTGGGCGAATTTAGGAATACGGTTTCGGTTGGAGTGATTTCTGGCCTCGGGAGGACGATTTCGGCCTCGGGTGGTCAGGGGTTTTCCGAAACCCTCGAAGGCATAATTCAAACCGACGCTGCCATTAATCCCGGAAACTCCGGAGGCCCGCTGCTCAACCTCAAGGGCGAGGTCATCGGAGTCAACACGGCTTTGGCTCAGGGAGCCGAGTCCATTGGCTTTGCCATCCCGATAAATTTGGCCAAAAAAGACATTGACCAGGTTTCAAAAACAAACAAAATAACCTATCCTTTTTTGGGTGTGAGTTATATTTTGGTCAATGACGAGGTAAAACAAAAATATAATTTGTCGGTTGATTACGGGGCTTTGGTTTTGAAAGGAGACAATGGCGAGCCCGCAGTTACAACTGGTTCAGCAGCCGAAAAAGCCGGCCTTAAAGAAAAAGATGTTATTCTGGAATTCAATGGGGAAAAAATCACCCAGGACAACTCAATGTCTAAAATTATTTTAAAATATAACCCCGGCGACAAAGTAAAGCTAAAAGTTTTGCGTGACGGGAAAGAATTGGACGTGGATGTTGTTTTAGGCGAAAGATAAAAAATTGACAAGACAATTTGTTTTTGGTAGCATCAAAATAGAGGTATGAAAAAAATAAAAGTTAACCATAATGTAAGTTTCTTGTATTGGATGGCCCTAAAAGGTCGGTTAGCTTTTTTTGCCTAAAATACAAAAATAAAAGAATATAAAAAGTTAATTGGCCTTATAAGGGCCTTTTTTATTTTTACTATTTTGGGCGCTAATGCAATTTTTTAAAAATCTTTCAATAAAATATTTCACTAGCTTCCAAAATGGTTTGGCAGTTAGGCAGTTCTTTTCAAAGGAGTTATTTTCAATGGCTACCGTAAGAACTCAAGAAATTATTCATGGAAAACCCAGCAATATTTGTGATGGATTAGAAATTATGCCAAAATGGGCGACACAATACCTTGCTGATTGCATTGAAAAATGGAAAAAGGTTTTCCCAAAAGAAAACACATGGATTCAAGTAAATCACGGAGTTCCGTCGCTTATTATTAGAATAGATTGTACAATTATCTGCGAAAATTATCTTGGTGTTTATGAAATTGAAGAAAGGCCAGCAGGGATTGGAATGAATTACATGATTAATGAATCTTTTCGCAGTTGTTTCGATGCTTTACGCAATAATTGGCCGTCATTTTGCGTAGTATCTTCAGATAGCCGAAAATTGGACGATTCACTATGGAGTACTGAAAAAAGACTAGAAGAAATTGACGGGGAATTAGTTTTTCCCCGAGTGTCTCCAAATGAATCTGAGTACCATTTATTGGAAGAAAAGTGCGTTAGTGTGTTTCTACAAGAGGGAAATAAATCGTATGGGGTCCATTTGGATTTTTGGAATGAAGTCCAGTTTTCACGGTCGGACAATTTGCCATGGGACGTGTCATTTGCTTTAAAACCCCTCAACGGTACCCGATGCTCGGGACTGATACTTTATTCTCCTCTGAGCGGCAGCAAGCGTCCTGCGGGTACTGTTTCTCGCTCAAGAGCAGAGCGGGAATTCAAAGCTCAAGGCAGGATGTATCTACAAGAAGAGCTTTTGCCAATGAAAGCTTCACATGTGCCTTGCCATGACATGATTTACTGTTTCTATTTTGGATATGACATTGCTTTGAAAAAATATGTTCCTTTGGGGGGAGCATGGAATTCACGGCTAGATAATAAGGGAAACAGAAACTATAAAATCCACGGTGCATCGGATGCAGTATTCGGCCCGCTTGTTTGTGAATAAAAAATAACTCCAGCCTGTTTGGAAGCGCAAGAATACGTATTCTTGCGCTTCCAAAATTTTATATTAATATTAGTTTTATGAAAAAAAGTTTGCTTATAATCCAATTCAGAGAAAATAAAAAAATACTTTTAGATGAACAAAAGTCTTTTTTGAGAAGTTTTAAAAATTCTGAAGTGAAAACAGTTTTTTTAAACGCTATTAACAAAGATATTCCGTGGAATAATCCAAAGAAAATTCTAGGTAATAATTCAGGAGTCATATTATGTGGCTCTGGTGATTTTGATTTTGACGGTGGAAGAATGGAAGATGATCCAAAAAGAAAAATGTCTTATAAAATTTTAAATAACATTAAAGGCTTTTTAAAATATTTGCTTGATAACGGCATTCCAACACTTGGAATATGTTATGGACATCAAATGATCGCCGCATTTTTTGGCATAAAGGTGGTGAATGACAAAAAGCAATCAAAGGTAGGATCTCACGAAGTTTTTTTAATAAAAAAAGAAAAGCCCGATTTTTTATTGAAGGGATTGCCCCATAAATTTATTGCCCAATATGGTCACAAAGACAGTCTGGATGGTCTTCCTAAAATGGCAAGGGTAATTGCTAAAAGTGAAAAATGTAATTATGCTGTCGTAAAATATCAAAAAAATATTTATGGAATTCAATTTCATCCAGAACTTAGTTCGGAAGACGTTTTAGAAAGAATTAAAAAAACTTCTGGATATTTACCTTCAAATGCAGATATAAAATCTTTAATTAAACCTTCAATTCAGTCAGAAATTATTTTGAAAAATTTCGCAGATTTGGTTTTAAAGAATTTAAAAATTTGACATTATTTTTGTTTTTGGTAAATTAAAATTGAGATGATAAATAATAATACATCAAACTGGTTTAATTTTTATTTTAGCTTCTTTGCAAAGGAGGTTGGTTTGAGTGTTCTAAAGTTTAGAAAATAGAATTTAGAAATAGCAAATAGAATATTCAAACGAGCCTCTTAACAAGAGACTTTTTTGTTCTTTACACGAAAGGGTAGCCCATGAGCGATCAAAATGTCGCCGTTGAAACAAATCCATCTTTAGAAATTATAGACGCAGTTCTTAATTTTTTAGATATGAAGGCTAAACAAAATGGCGATAACGAAAGATCTGCAATATTGAAAGAAAAAGCCATAAAAATGAGATTAAAGGCTGTTTCTGGAAATATGAATGTGTCTTTAAGATCGGAAGATGGCTGTGAATTTCTTAGCTTGGTCATCTGGTCAAACTCTTGAAATAAAGCGGACTTTGGGAAACCTTATTCGCTTTTTTTATAAAAAAATAAGCGAACTGAAATTCGCTTTTACATAATAAGAGAAACAACTTTTCTTATTAGCTTAAGGGGTAAGCCGCAAAACCATTTTACTGCAACAAAGATGAATAAAACAAATTTGTCGGCCCAGTCGGGTGATCTGTCAAATGGCGCACCCACTGCCAAAAGTAATCCGTATATTAATGTTAGTGCCACAAATGAAGAAATCAGCAGTTCTTCTATCATCGCGGTTTCTCCCTTTGACAACGAACAGCAGTTATTTTTTCTCAATCTAACATATTTTTAAAATCTTATCAAATTTTTGGACTTGATTTAAACGGAAAATTAATATATATTTACTATATTTAATGTATAAATCTAAATTTATACCTTGTATAAATCTAATTTATAAAATTTTATGAACGGAAGCGGAGCTAATTTTACCAATAAAGCCCAGGATGCGATTTTGTCAGCCCAGTCCATTGCCCAAGAAAGGGGTCAGCAGCAAATAGACGCTCTGCACCTGCTTTTTGCTTTGCTTTTCCAGGAAAGTTCGGTTGTTTTGACCATTTTGCAAAAATTGGGCGTTGACACCGATAGTTTAAAGAAAAAAACTGAAGCTGAAATTAGAAAAATTTCAAACATTTTAACTCCCACAGCCTTCGGCCAGTTTTACTTAACCCAGGACATGGCCAAAGTTTTGGATAGGGCCAGGCAAGAAGCCATGAAAATGAGAGATGAATTTATTTCGGTAGAACATTTATTTTTGGCTTTGCTGGATACAAAATCAATGGCCAAAGAAGTTCTGGAAAAAGTAAATTTTTTGGCGGGTGATTTAAAATCCTCAAAGCTTGATTACGATACGGTTTTAAAAATGTTGTCTCAAATAAGAGGGGGGCAAAGGATTACCGATCCAGAGCCAGAATCAAAATACCAGGTGATAGAAAAGTACACCAGAAACTTGACCGACCTGGCTGCTTCTGGGAAAATTGACCCGATTGTGGGCAGAGACAACGAAATAAGAAGGCTCATGCAAATTATTTCCCGCAGGACGAAAAATAATCCTGTTTTAATTGGGGAGGCTGGCGTTGGTAAGACAGCGATTGTTGAGGGATTTGCCCAAAGGATCGCCAGGGGAAATGTTCCAGAATTTTTAAAGAATAAGGAAATTATCTCTTTGGATTTGGGTTCAATTATTGCCGGCACAAAATACCGTGGAGAGTTTGAAACCAGAATAAAAGCTTTGCTCAAAGAAATTTCAAGGGCTTCGGCCAGATACATTTTGTTTATTGACGAGCTTCACACTTTGGTTGGGGCCGGAGCAGCCGAAGGAGCCATTGATGCTTCAAATTTGTTAAAGCCGGCGCTGGCCAGGGGAGAATTGAGGGCCATTGGAGCCACCACGTTAAAGGAATACCAAAAGTATATTGAAAAAGATCCGGCCCTTGAAAGAAGGTTCCAGCCGATTTATGTTCAGGAGCCCTCAATTGAAGATGCCACTGCTATTTTAAGGGGAATCAAAGAAAAATATGAGGTTCATCATGGGGTCAGAATAAAAGATTCTGCCATAAAAGCGGCCGTTGAGTTGAGCAGCCGTTACATTGCTGATCGATTTTTGCCAGACAAAGCCGTTGACTTGATGGACGAAGCCGCCTCGGCCTTGAGGTTGGAAATTGAATCAGAACCCCAGGAATTGGAAACTTTTGAAGAGGAAATTACCAAGCTGGAAATTGAAAAAGAAGCTTTGAAAAAAGAAAAAAATTCAGAAAGGAGGTTAAAGGTAATTGCCAAAGAGCTGGCTGAAGTAAAAGAAAAATCAAGAGAGTTGTCTGCAAAGTGGAGAGCAGAAAAAGAATTGATCAATAAAATAAAAGAAATCAGGGAAAAAATTGACGAACTTTCTTACCAAACTGAGATTGCCCAAAGGGAGGCCGATTTGGAAAAAGTAGCTGAAATAAAATACGGAAAAATTCCCCAGCTTATTAAAGAACAAAAGCAAACCGAGCAAAAATTGGTAAAACTTCAGCGCTCGCACCATTTTTTGAAAGAAGAAGTGACGGAAGAAGATGTGGCTCGGATTGTTTCTCGCTGGACAGGGATTCCGGTGACTCGGCTTATCACCGAAGAGGCTAAAAAGTTAGAAACCATGGAAATTGCTTTTAATAAGCGAGTTATTGGCCAAGAAGAGGCTATTTCGGCCATTTCAAGGGCCATTCGCCGGGCTCGGGCTGGGATTTCTGAAGAAAACAAACCGCTCGGCTCATTCTTGTTTTTGGGGCCCACGGGCGTTGGTAAAACCGAAACCGCCAGAGCCTTAGCCGAATTTTTGTTTGACGATGAAAAATCAATGATACGGCTGGATATGTCAGAGTACATGGAGCGTCACACGGTTTCAAAAATGATCGGCTCGCCACCGGGCTATGTCGGTTATGAAGAGGCGGGACAGCTCACCGAAAAAGTCCGCAGGAGGCCATACTCAGTTATTTTGCTTGATGAAATAGAAAAAGCTCACCCGGAAGTTTTTAATATTTTGCTTCAGATTTTTGAGGATGGCCGCTTGACCGATTCAAAGGGCAGGCTGGTTTCTTTTAAAAACACCATTATTATTATGACTTCAAATGTGGGCTCTGACTACATCAACAAAATGTCTTCAATTGGTTTTACTAATAAGGAGGATGTCGCCCAAAGGGAGTCAATGAAGGATAAAATAAAGGATGTTCTTAAAGACCAGTTCAGGCCTGAATTTTTGAATAGGATTGACGAAATTGTCATATTTAACTACTTAAAGAAAAATGAAATCAAGAGAATTGTTGACTTGGAAATTTCAAGGGTAGAAAAACGGCTGGCCGCCAAAGAAATTGCCATTAAAATTTCTGAAAAAGCCAAAGAACTTTTAGTAAAGGAAGGTTTTGACCCTAATCTTGGCGCCAGGCCACTCAAAAGAACTATCCAGAGGCTGATCCTTGACCCATTATCAATTAAAATTGTCACCGGCGAAGTTGCAGAAGGCAGTCGGGTGCTAATTGACGCGGATAAAGGCAAAATCACCTTTGAAACTCCAAAGTTATTGCCGAAAGTTAAGGAACCTGAAAAAATCAGCGCCAGAAAATAAATTGACCAAAATAAACGGTAGCTGAAGCTCTACTATATTCTTTTAATTATTTTTTAAAGTTATCCACAGGGGTGTGGATTTCTTTTTTTATAGTAAGTTTATAATTAGTAACCTAATATTTTACTGGTCCCTTCTACTGCTACAAATTGTGAAATTTGTAACAGGGTTTACGGGTGATTTTTTTTGTGATATATTTTGAGAAATCTATGGAGGAAAATTTTATAAAAATAATTAATAAAACATATAAATTAATCGATTTTTTTCCCGAAGGAGATCCTTTGAAAAACAAGACAAAGGACAGAGTTTTATCGATACTGGAAAATTTTACCCTGATTTCGGGTGCTCAGGGCTGGGCTTCAATACAAAAAGAAAGAACTTCATTGCAAGTTTTAAGTGATATAGAAATTCTGGAAAATTATCTCAAGCTGGCAAAATACCAAGGCTGGATAGATAATATTAACTTTTTAATATTAACCAGGGAGTATCATGTAATGAAAAGTAAAATCCAACTACCGAAGGAGGCAGTTAAAAATAGATTAGAGACTATTTTGGGTTCAGAAAACAGCGTCAAATTATTGGTAAGCAAGAAAGAGTTAAGTTCAGATTCAACGGCGGAAAACTACTCGGAAAGACAAAGAAAGATATTAAAAATGTTGCATGAAAAAGGGAAAATCCAAGTTTCGGATATTGTTAAAGAGATCCCAAATATAACGAAAAGAACCGTAAGGAGAGATTTAGATGATTTATTAAAAAGGGGTGAAATAATTAGATCAGGAGAGTGGAATAAAATTTTCTATAAGACTAGGACATAGTAAATGTCCTATCAAATAATAAAATGTCCTATCAAATATTGACTTTTTAAATTTTTTACCCTATAATAAAGATCTTTCGATGGATAACTTAAAAGAACAATTTAGCCAGATTTACGACCAATATATAAACAAAATATATCGGTTTGTTTATTTAAAGGTTGATTCACAGGAAATAGCCGAAGATATAACCTCAAAAGTCTTTCTAAAGGGATGGGAATCTTATCAAAAGGATCAATCGATAAAAAATATAAATGCTTTTTTGTACCAGATCGCCAGGAATCAAGTTATAGATTATTACAGAGAACGGGGTAGGACAAAATCATTTTCAGCGGATTTTATAGGACAAATAGCCGATCCTAATAAAAGCTTGTATGAAAAAGCGTCTGTTAATTCGGATATTGAATTAGTAAAGTCAGCCATTCAAAACCTAAAAAAGGACTACCAAGACATAATAATTTGGCACTATCTTGAAGATATTCCTGCATCGGAAATAGCGTTAATCATCGATAAACCAGTTGGGACGGTGAGGGTAATGCTCCACAGAGGATTAAATTCTCTTAAAGATGAATTGAGAGGGCAGGCATGATTTGTGTAAATTTGTAACAAAAATACCTATTTTGCGTCTTAGTTGTAATATGGATGATAATAAAGTCATTTTCAAGATTAAAGAACTCAAGCAAATAGAACCTAGACAAAACTGGGTCGTTTTTACTAAAAGTAAAATTTTAAGTAATACTTTTGAGCAAGATAATAAATTAACCTATAGAGGATTAATACAAAATATATTAAATTACTCATTTAAAAATAAACTCGCTTATAGTTTAGCTGCTTTTTTATTCGCCATTGGAATACTAAGTTTTATGGGATATAATCTTTTAAATAAGCCAAATGTACAGGAGGTAAAAGTTTCACCGGAAACTTTAATGGCAGTAAAAGACAATGTTGAACAGTTAAGGGTAAAGTCTCACGACTTAGCTCAAGTTTTAACAAGTAAAACAAAGTACATACCGGTGTCCCTTGCAGTGAAGGAGGCCAAAGACGCCGCGAATGAGTTGACTAAGAATATAAAACAAAATCCTTCTTTGGCCAAAGAAGTTGCATTAGAAGTTAATAATAACAAGACTTATTTGAATATTGATTCGGAAGATAAAAAAGAAAATGACGATATTAAAGATGAAGATTTAAAAGAAGTTAAAGAAGCTTCGGATGATTTATACAAAGCAGTTGTGACGCCGCTTATAGAAGACTTTGAAAAAAAAGAAGAGTCCAAGACATTAAACGAAGATCAGGAAAAGGCTTTGAAGTCAGTTGAAGATTTTTTTGAAAAAGGAAAGTATTCATCTGCCCTGGAAAACCTATTGCTGATTAATTCAGGAAACAAGTAGTAATTTATTTTATATATTTTTTAAAATTGACAAGTCGCTTAGTTCTGGTTAAATAGTTCGCGGAGTGAACCCAAAAAATGAGGTTCGTTGTTATTACGTAAAACCGCGAAATTCATCAGACTCGTTACGAAGTTTATTTCGCAACAAGTCTCTATTTTGAGTCCGCTTTGCGGACGCCCGACATTCTGGGGATTTAACTAGACAAAGGGTCGATCGATGGTAGTAATTAGTCGAAAATATTAACTAAAAACAAAAATTAACAAAAAAATGACTATAAAACAAACAATTATAACAACCGCAGTTGCTTTGACTATGGTTGGCTTAATTGCTCCTGTTTTGGCTGGTGCAGTAACCGTGCCTTCAGTTTGTTCTGGAATTACATTTACCAGAAATTTGAAGGTCGGTTCAAGAGGCGCCGATGTAAAATGCTTGCAAGCAGTCCTTAATGCAAATGGATATGTTGTTGCGGCAACAGGAGCAGGTTCGTCTGGAAACGAAACAACTTACTTTGGTGCAAAAACATTGTTAGCTGTTCACAGCTTCCAGAGGGCCAATGGGATTTTGCCAGCACATCAGGTAGGTCCTTTAACAAGGGCAGCCTTGAACGCATGGCTAAGCGGATCACCATTACCAACACCAACACCAACCCCAACGCCTACCCCAACTCCAACGGGAGCTGGATTAACGGTAGCTTTAGCTTCAAGCAACCCAGCTGCAGGAACCGTTGTTGCCAGTCAAGCATTGGCTCATTTGGCAGACTTTACGTTTACCAATGGGGATAATGCCACGGTAACCGTAACCAACCTGAAATTAACCAGGCTTGGAGTTTCCGCAGATTCCGATTTAGTAAACGTTTACCTGTTTAATGGAGCCAACCGATTAACAGACGCGGCTACCGTTTCTCAGGGAATAATCAACTTTAATTATCCAAACGGTATCTTCTCCGTAAATTCGGGAAGTTCAAAAACCATTGCAGTCTATGCTGATTTGTCTGCAAGCACCAGCATTACCTTGGGAGTATCTATTAACGCCGCATCTGATGTTACATCAAACGCCAGTAGCGTTAACGGTTCTTTTCCAGTAAGGGGTAACCTGATGACTTCAGCTTCAGCTACCATGGCAACCGTTGTCTTGGCAACCACAACTACTCCTACCACAGCCACCATTCAGCCATTGAATGACACGGTGATTTGGGAAAACCTTACTGTCGTTTCAACCAGATCAGTGAAGTTAAACTGGTTAAGGTTGAGGCAGACTGGAAGCGTTAACAACTCTACTGACCTAAAGAACTTCAGATTATACATTGATGGGGTTCAAGTCGGTTCAGCAGTCGCTAACTTAGATTCAAACGGATATGTCACCTTTGATTTGACGGCCAGCCCGGTAACATTACAGACCGGCACCCGCGACATCAAAGCCCTGGCCGATGTCATCGGAGGTTCAAATAGGAACTTCATATTCTCATTGAGAGTAGCCGCTGACTTAAATGTAGTTGACACGCAATATGGAGCCAATATATTGGCAACCGTATCAGGGGGCAGTTTCCCGGCAACAGCTGGAACAGAAACAATCGCCTCTGGAGTGGTTACTCTGCAAAAAGCCGTCAATACTCCATCAGGAGATATTGTCAATACTGCTTCAAATGCAGTATTGGGAAGATTTACCCTTACCGCATCTGGCGAGCCGGTGAAAATTGACACTTTGAGAGCTTCAGTTATTTGCCCAGCGGGTCATAGCGCTAGCAATTCCGGTTTGAAAAATGGAGCTTTGTACGCCAATGGGATACAAGTTGGAAGCACTTCGACCTTGAATTGCACTACTAACTCAACCCTTGGATATACAAGTTATAGCTTGGGTTCTTCGTTGATTGTCAATCCGGGAAGCCCAGTAACTTTGGAGGTAAGGGCTGATATTTCTTCAAACGATTCAACGGCTTTGGTTGCTAATACCGATACTTTGCAAGCTCAAATTAATACAGGAGCAACTGGAAACGGACAGGGACAAGTGTCTTTGACAACCGTGACGATTCCAGCCGCAAATGTTACCGCAAATGTTTTGTCGGTTAGGGCTGGAAGCTTGACTTTGTCTAAGTATACAGCTTACACCAACCAGACCATTGTTCCTCCGGCAACCAACTTCAAGCTTGCCCATTTCACTTTGACTGCTGCCACACAAGAAGCAATAAATCTTAGCAGCATCAGAGTTGACCTTGGCACTTTCTTCTCATCAAACTCTGTCACTTCAAACATGTATGTGCAGTATGGGAACAATAAAACCACTACTACTTCAACTCCTGGTACCAGCACAACCTATTCAATTAATGCTCAATTGGCTTCTGGCCAGACCATTGATTTGATGGTATTTGGAGATTTGTCTTCGGCATTCTCTGGGTCTCAAGTTGCAGCTTCAGTGTTGGTTACAGGAACCACGGTAAGCTCTGGAACATCAGTCAACACCAACAGCAACGCGGTGCTGGCGGGCCAGACTATTACTTCTGCAACGGGAACCATCAACGGCGTAGTTGACGACGCAACTCCGTTGAACATGACAGTAGCCGGTGGGCAATCTGTTATAACAGGCAAGTTTAAATTTGTCGCAGTAAACGATACCTACACAATCAATGAGTTGAAGTTCACGGTTCAAAACAACAATGGAGCCGTGATTAACAACGCCACCCTTTATGATGGTTCGTCTGCCCTGGGCACAGTTCCGTTTAGTTCAGCCAACAACAACTTCTACTTCACGGGACTGGGTGTTCAGGTGCCACCCAATACAAACAAAGTATTGTCAATTTCATTCAGCTTGGTGACTCCATCCACCAATGGCACCGTTGTAACAACTGGTAAGAACGTTGCAGTTACCCTGGCTTATATGAAGGCAATCAATAGTTCTGGAACCATGCACGACGCTGGTTCAGGAACCTTGCTTTCAACTGACTCGGGTACCACGATTGCCGGCTCTACCACAGGAACCTCAGCCGGAAACTATGTCTATGTCTACAAGACAGTTCCTACCTTCACGGTCGGTTCAGTGGGAGACCAAAGGAGCAACTTAACTTCTGGTTCAACAACTAGCCTCTATAACTTCTCGGTCAGCGCTCCTTCGAGCGGACAAGTGGCTCTAAGACAGTTGCAGTTCACATTAACTACCAACAATATTAATGGAACCGCAACCTCATTAAGCACCTTTAAGTTCTTCAGAGGAAGTACTGATTTGACACAGGCCGGTGCGGTTGCCATCGTAAATTCGTCAGGCACCGATATCACTGGGTCAACAACCATTGGAACTGGACCTGTAGTAGTAGTATTCTACCCGGCAGAAACAATCCCAGCCGGTCAAACATACAGCTATACCTTGCAGGCAACACCAACCACAGGAAGCTTTGCAAATGGCACATCGGGAGCTGACTCAGTTTCAACCAGCTTGCCAACCGATTCCGCCCCAGCTTCCAGTGCTCAAACACTCGGAAGCGATGTGAACCACTACTATCTGGATGGATCGGGAAACAAAGCTATCCAGACATTGTTCACTTCAGCTAACGATGCCAATACAGCCGCCACAGGTACAGCAAACGCAAACAAATACTCTGCTAACATCATCTGGTCTGATTTCTCAGCCACGTCCCATGATGCGACAGATTCTGCCACTACCTCGGGCGATTGGTTTAATGGATACTTGATTAACAACACTCCATTAGGTGCAATTGGTATTGCTGCCCAGTAAATTCTGTAATAAACCTTCTTTAGCCTGCTTGTGGCTAGCTATTGAAGAAAACCAAAAAGGCGCCAACTGGCGCCTTTTTGGTTTTCTTGTTATAATTGGCAAATGAAAACAGTTTTTAAAGTTATAGCCATTGTTCTGCTTATCCTCATCGGTTTTGTTGGCGGTTGGTGGGTGAACAAAACTTTTTTTACGGAAACATTCAGGTCTTCTCCCTTAAGGGTTTCGGGATTTGAATTTGTAAAGCCCCTGTTGGTATGCGATACCAGCAACCAGAAAGAATATCCCGAGTTGAAGGTTCTTAATGGTAAGTTAACCGGCTACATCAACAATGAAAAAGCTTCAGGGAATGTGGACAGTGTTTCCATCTATTTTCAAGACTTTAAAACTGATGGTCGCATCACGATAAACCCAGATGAGAAATTCCATCCCTCAAGCATCGGCAAGTTGCCAGTCGCAATTGCTTTGTACAGAGTAGCAGAGTCATACCCTCAAGTTCTTTCTGAAAAGATTACTTACAACGGAAAGGTTGATTACAATTCGGGAGCAGAAATTCCGCCCAAAGAATCATTAAAAATTGGTGAAACCTATACGATAAACCAGCTCATTGAAACAATGATTAAGTATTCGGATAACAACTCTACGGCGGAACTTATTAAATTTTTGGGACTCGATACCTTAAAACTATTGTACAATGATTTGCAAATTGACATTCCAGCAGATGCTGAATTCTCAAAGACAAATGATTTTATTAAAACAAGAGATGTTTCATACTTTTTCAGGGTTTTATATAATTCTACTTATCTTACCAATGAGTTGTCTGAAAAATTACTTAGATTATTAAGTCAGGCAGATTATAAAAACGGCATTGTTGCCGGAATTCCCAATGGAGTAGTTTCTTCCCATAAGTTTGGATTAGAAACTATTTTTGACGGGCAAAATTCCGTCAAAGGGAGAGAACTTCACGATTGCGGAATTGTTTATCACCCGCAAAACCCTTATCTTCTTTGCATTATGACAAAAAGTTCTTCGTCAAATGTTTCAACTTTGGAAAACATTATAAAAAATATTTCAAGTATAACTTATAAAGAAGTTGATAGTTATTATAAGCAAAAACAGTAGTGGATGGTTTTTGTTCTACTGGGGTAGGGTTCTTAAAAAGGCGTCAACTTCATTTTTGGCTTCCGGCATTAATTTTAAAAAAATTAATGCCATTTCCCTTGCCTTTTTATACTGGCCGATTTCTCTATAAGCAAAAGCTAACGAAGCCCGATATTGGGGCAAGTCGCTGATTACCACTATTTTTTCGTAGGTTGTCACAAGCTCTGCATAGTTTTTGGAAAACGCGTAGGCGTTGGCAAGCTGGTTAAGCGAGGCAATATCTTGGTTGCCGTCAAAACCATTGTCAATAGATAGCTGCAAGGATTTTTTGGCATCATCTATTTTGTTAAGATAAATTTGAGTCACCCCTCTCAACCAATAGCATTCGGGAAGCTTTTGATTTAAATTTATGCATATTTGTGATTTATCCAGAGCCTTTTGATAATCTCCAGAAACTAAATCTTTTTTAATCCATTCTATAAAAACTTCCTGCCTTTTGGGACTCAGTTCATAAGCTTTTTGGAAGTATTTTTCTGTTTCGTCAATTAATAATTTTTTATTTTCTGGATTTGTCTCTGCGGCTATTAGCACATTTTCAAAAGCTCCAAGAATAAGCCAGTTTCTGGTGTAATTGGGTATTAAATTAATATTTTCCTTCATTAAATCAATACCCTTTTTTGCATAAGCCAATTCATTTTCCGGATTAACGTTGGAGCACTGCCTTAAAAAGTCAACATATTTTAATCTTAAGTATCCGTCAATTATGCTGTGTTGGTCAGTTGTTTTATCCATTATGGTTAAAGCTTGGTCGCAGTTTTTTTCATCACTGAAGTACTGAGCTTTGTTAATTTGAGCGTTTACTTTTAAAGGCACTATGTTTAAAAACCATATAAAATAAATTAAAAGTAAAAATGAAAAAGCAATTACTACCTTTTTATTTTTGAAAATAAAATTTTCTCTGTAATTTTCGGCTGATTTTTCAGGTTGTTCCTTGATTATCAGGCTCATAGAATAGCCGATTATTAAAAATAAAATTATAAAAGAAGAAAAGCTGTCAAAATTAAAAAAAGTGTCGGCAAAATAAGCAACCAAGGCGCCCTGAAGTCCGTGGCCAATCAATTTATCCTCTATTTTATAAAGTTGAAAAAATATAAAGCCAAATAATAAGGAAAAAGAAATTAAACCCAGTATTCCTGCATCAGATAAAATATTTAATATAAAATTATGGGGTCGGTCCCACCAACTGCTAAAAGTATTTGGGCTTCTTTGTATTAAAGGCAGGGAAGGATCATAGTACTTATCAAATCCAACTGAAAAGTTTTCGGGGCCATAACCCAAAATCGGCCGATGTAAAAAAGCTTGCCAAGAAACTTTCCAGGCCGAAATTCGCGACTGATCCATATGCCAATTAGAAAGGGTTTGAAATAAATAATTTTTATTTAAACTGTTTTCTGGATGGTATTTTACGAATAAAATAGAAACTACCGCCAACGTTAATAAAATTACAATTCCCAATTTTGCATAAAGAGATTTTTTAAATTCTTTGGCTGGATAAAAAAATAAAAAGTATAAAGCTCCAACTCCTAATCCCAGATATGCTCCTTGGCTGATAGTCAGCAGAATTATCCAGCAAAAAAGCAAAAATGACAAAAAATATAATATTTTTTTAACTCTGTTTTTTTCTTTTATAGCAAATCCCAGAGTCGGAAAAGCTAAAATTAAAATGTAAAGCCCTAAAATACTCGGACCGCCGAGAGTTGAAGTCAGTTGGTCTTTTTGCGATATAAAAACACTGCTAAAAAGCCCGAAGTAAGAAATAAGAGCTACAAAAGAAACTAATACTCCAATCAAAATGGAAAAATCCCATAATTTCTGCCAATCTTTTTCTTTAATTATTAAAAACGATATTGCGGCAAAAAGTATGTAAAAACCGTAGCTTATAAATCCACCACCCCTGTAAGGGGAGCCGAACAGGCTGAATCTAATGTCTGCTGAAAATATGGTTGCCAAAAAATAAACTGCAAATAATATAATTAAAAACCAAAAAGAAATATTCTGCAAACTTATTTTTTTTACTTTGCTGAATAAACCAGGGGTTTTTCTCCAAAGAACTTGATATAAAAACAAAAACAATAAAACAGAAAATAAAATTTTAAATGCAATTGTTTTGCCCCAGTCCGGGGGAAAAAAATAAGGAGGCCATTCCAATATGGGGAGAGCCAATATAATAAAAAATCCAATCAAGTAAGTTAAATATAGTTTATCTTGGATATTATTTTCTTTCATTGCTCTTATTATAGATAAAACTCACTAAGAAAACAAGAAAAAAGCCCTGCGCCACTCCATGGATTGGTGTGGGGCAGGGCCAGTATGGTTTATAGCCCTAGAAGACCAAGTTTGCGCAGGGCGGCGTAGGTCACGTCGCGCGCGCCGCCCTCCAAACCGAAATCTGGGTTTCCATCCCAGAGTTCTGGGGTTTCAATGAGTGTAACCCACTCTTTGAGTGGGAAAACAACCATGGCAAGATGCTCTTCTGCATCAAACTTGGCAGGCCTCTTTTTAATGGGCTCTTTCACTTTTCCCAGGAACGGGAAATAACAGCTGTCCGTTTTGCGGACTTCGAAAAATAGCCCGTCTCTGGGCCCAAGGAGCTCTGCAGATGCCAGGTCGGTGCCAGTTTCCTCACGCCACTCTCTTAAAGCGGTGGCCTGCATTTTTTTTGCCAACGTAGGCAGACGCTCTTCTTCTTTGCCAGGAACCCCGGCTATAGGCACAATGGTGATGCGGTTGTTGCCATGTTTCCACTCTGCGGTAACAGGCACCATGTCTTCAATGAGAGCGAATACTATCGCACACGGCTTAGAAGTTATCTTAAACCCGTCAAATGGCTTTTTGGTGTGAGGGTTTTCGTGGGTTGCCACAATAACCTTTGGGCCAAATCGTTCGCAGATTAACTTTTGGGCTTCGGTACCATTGGCGAGGTAACTATTGATATCTTGCTCTTTGATTTGTGGCCAAGTGCAGATTCCGCGTTGGCGGATAATATCAAAACAGTTTTGTGCATTTACCACGGGCCATCCGAAAAGCTCTTGCATGGCAGTCTCCTTGTGAAGTGTGCTACGGAAAAATACTGTAGTAATTGTAATCTACACCACATTTATTGTTTTGTCAAAATTTACTTTTTTTTATTGATATGGTAAAAAATAAAATAATGAAAAGAGTGATTATCACATCAGGATTTTTTAACCCCATCCATATCGGCCATATCAATTTGATAAAAGAAGCCAAAAAATTGGGAGACTTTTTAGTCGTCATTATTAATAATGATGCGCAAGTTGATGTTAAAGAATCAGCCCATTTCATGCCGGAAAAAGAACGAGTTGCCATCATCAAGGGATTAAAGGACGTAGATGAAGTATTTCTCTCTGTTGATAAGGATATTAGCGTGGCCAAAAGTTTGAGGGCAGTTGCAAAAAAGTATAAGGGCAAAGAAATACTTTTTGCCAAGGGCGGAGATAGGAATATTAACAATATCCCTGAGAGTGAGCGAAAGGTATGCCAGGAATTTAATATTAAAGTGGTGAGCGGTGTGGGCGGGGGCAAAGTTCAAAGCTCTTCGTGGCTGGTGAGAAATGTTATTAACCGGCTGTTTTTGGTACGAGTGCTCGAAGATAAATTGCAAAAAATGCCGTCCATGGAGGTATTGGGCAACAAAGTGCAGATAATTGGCATGCCAGATGCCATTGAGCTGGTGGATTTTTGGATTAAGAGCGAAGCATCAAAGTGCCATTGGATTGTGGCCACGGGCATGCGAGGGATTATGGAGTCCCATCGCAGGATTGAGTTTGGTAAGATGCTATCATCATCTAACCTCTGGGTGCCCGATGGGATTTCATTAGTTTGGTTGGCCAAACTCAATGGATTTAAAATAAAAAAGCGCTTAACCGGACCAGATCTTTTCCATGAGCTTCTAAAAAAAAGGTACAAGCACTATTTATATGGAGAGACCCCAGAAACACTTTCTTTGCTAAGCGAGAAATTATCAAGCCAAATGCCTGGCATTAAGATAGTATCCTCCCCTGAATCTTCAAAAGATCAAGACATTATTAAAAAAATCAATAAAACAAAACCCGATATTTTGTGGGTTGACCTTGGTTTGCCTAAGCAAGAGGAATGGATTTTCAAACATCTTAAATCTTTAAAGGTTCCCGTGGTCATAGGCGTTGGAGGGTCTTTTAAATTCGAAGCTGGAATTGTCAAACGAGCGCCCGAGTGGGTAGGGAACAGTGGCTTTGAATGGCTCTGGAGGCTCATTGTAGAACCTTCTAAAGCGTGGAAAAAATTATTTGTTGATGTCCCCCAATTTATTTGGCTGGTAGGAAATGAATTGGTAAAAAACCGCAAAAAAACGATATAGGTTTTTTATTAGTAATTTGAAGAGATGCTATTTCAACGCACTTTTATTATTCTTATGACACCTTATGACACCTATTGACACTCATTTAATACCATCTTAAACTGAATGTATGGCTCAAAAAATCGAACCAGATAAAATTTATACTCCTAAGGAAGCTCGAGATTTTTTGAAGGTTTCTGAAAGCACCATGAAGCGGATGTTAAAGAATGGCATTATTAAGGCTTATAAGGTTTCGGGCCAGTATCGTATTTGGGGAAGTGAAATATTAATCTTAGTTTCTCCTAAACTGGAATCAAAGGTCTACAAGGTTTATAAAAAAATCAGGGAAAAGACTCGTGATGTCATTGAAAAATGGTAAATTTTAAAATTGGTATTTTAGGATATGGCGAAATTGGAAAAGCCATATCAAAATTTTTTGAGAATCCAAGGATTAAGGATTTAAAACGAGATGACGGCTTGCAAGGAGTTGAAGTTTTGCATGTTTGCATTCCTTGGTCGGAAAAATTCATTGAAATAGTAAAAACAGAAATAAATAACGCAAAACCAAAGTTGACGGTTATTCATTCTACGGTTGCCCCTGGAACGACAAAAAAAATTGGAGGAATGGTTGTTCATAGCCCCGTAAGAGGCGTTCACCCTAATTTGTACGACGGTATTAAGACTTTTGTAAAATATATTGGAGCCGACAATAAAAAAGCGGCAAAATTAGCAGAAAATCATTTTAAAAAGTTAGGAATTAAAACCAAAACTTTTTATCCGTCGGTTACAACTGAAATTGGAAAAATTTTGGATACCACTTATTACGGCGTGGTCATTGCCTGGCATGGAGAGATGAAAGAAATTTGCGATAAATTCGGAATTAATTTTGACCAAGCTGTAACCGATTTTAATCAAACTTACAACGAAGGCTATACAAAATTGGGAAAGAAAAATGTGGTGCGGCCGGTGCTTTATGCTCCACAAGGTCCGATCGGCGGACATTGCGTGATTCCAAACGCCAAAATTCTAAAAAAATATTTCAAAAGCAAAGCAATAGACTTAGTTTTAGATTATGAAGGCAAAAAAAATTAAAAAAAACAATTTTAAAATTTTAGCTGTAATACCGGCCAGAGAAGGCTCGAGGAGAATTAGTAAAAAAAACACAAGGTTTTTAGATAAAAAACCCATGATTGTTCATACTATTGAAGCTGCTAAGAAAAGCAAATACATAAAAAGAATAATAGTTTCAACGGACAGTCCGGAAATTATGGATATCGCCAAAAAAAATAAGGTTGAAGCCATTTTGCAACCATCTCATCTGTCAAAAAGCAAGAGTAAAATTATAGACGTTATTTTGCACATTCTTTCACGTCTAAAAAAAGAAAACTACTGGCCGGATTTTGCAGTTCTCCTTCAGCCGACTACGCCCCTAAGAAATAATCTTGACATAGATAAAGCCATCGAAATTTTTCTGAATAATAAATGCGATTCGGTAGTAGGAATCTCTGAAATTAAAAGGTCTTTCTTTTGGGCATTTACAAAAAATGAAGAATATTTAAAACCATTGCTGGGATGGAAAAATTTTCAAAAAAGAAGCCAGGATTTTCCTAAATTGTATGTTCCAAATGGCGCGGTCTTTGTTTCTACTCCAGAGTTTGTTTTAAAAAACAAAAGTTTTTACAGTCAAAAAAGCATGCCCTACATTATGCCAAAAGAAAGAGGTATAGATATAGACGAGGAAATTGATTTTATTATGACGGAACACATATTAAAAAATGGATTACACAAGATTAATTGATAGAATATTTAAAAAAGACCGGTGTTTTATTATTACCGAGGCCGGGGTAAACCATAACGGCAAGTTAAGTTTAGCAAAAAAGATGGTTAACGAAGCAAAAAAGGCCGGGGCCGACGCGGTAAAATTCCAGACATTCAAGGCAGAAGAATTGGCGACCCAAAAAGCCTTGACTGCCGATTATCAAAAAAATAATTTAGGCGGCCAGAAAAGTCAGTTGGAGATGCTGAAAGGCTTGGAGCTAAGTGAAAATGATTTTAAAGAATTAAAAAAATACTGCGACCAAAAAAAGATAATTTTTCTTTCTACGCCTCATACGGAAAAGGCAGCCGATTTTTTAGAGACTCTTGTGCCGGCTTTTAAAATTGCTTCGGGCGACCTTACCAATATTCCTTTTTTAAAAAAAATCGCCAAAAAGGGAAAGCCCGTGATTTTATCCACTGGCATGGCAGATTTAAAAGAAGTTGAGGAAGTAGTTGAAGCAATTAAAAGGGCAGGTAATAAAAAAATTATTCTGTTACACTGCACTACAAATTATCCAACAACTTTTAATGAAGTGAATTTAAGGGCAATGGGGACCATGGGAAAAAAATTTAAACTGCCCGTCGGCTATTCCGACCATACCAAGGGAATTGAGGTTTCGCTGGCGGCAGTTGCTATGGGAGCTCGCGTTATTGAAAAACATTTTACGATAAATAAAAATTTGCCGGGGCCCGACCATAAGGCTTCTTTAGAGCCGACTGAACTCAAAAAAATGGTTGAAGGCATAAGGAACATTGAAAAAGCAATGGGAGACGGAATAAAAAAACCGACCGCCAGCGAGCTGAAAATAGCCAAAGTTGCTAGGAAGAGCGTTGTGGCCAAAGTTGATATTTTCAAAGGGGAAAAAATTAGCAGTAATATGTTGGCAATAAAAAGGCCGGGTACAGGAATTGAACCAAAATATTTTTTTAAAATTATAGGCAAAAAAGCTTTTAAAAATATCCAAAAGGATTCGTTAATTAAATTAAGTGATATACATGGAAAGTAAGAAAGTAATAGTGACGGGGGCTGGGGGATTTATTGGATCTTATATTACCGAAGAATTGGTTATAAGAGGGTATGAAGTAATAGCTTTAGATATTGCTGATGATAAAAAAATTGCTCATTTGAAAAATCACAATAATCTCAAAATAATTAAGTCGGATATTTTACAATTCAATAAAATTGTTTCTCTTTTTGGAAAAGAAAAGATAGATTGCGTCTTTCACGTTGCGGCTCTTTTGCAAGATGATAATAATGATCCCTCGCCATTTTTTGAAGTTAACGCAAGAGGAACTTTAAATATCTTAGAAGCCTCAAGAAAGACCGGAGTTAAAAAATTTATTTATAGTTCTTCTATGAGCGTATACGGAAAAAGCAAGGAAAATTTGTCGGTCAAAGAAAATCAAATCACTGATCCATACGATTTTTACAGTCTAAGTAAGCTCATGGGGGAAGAGTTGTGTAAGCTGTATTCGGATCAGTATGGAATAAAAACGGCAGTATTACGGTATGCCGGAGTTTATGGCCCAGGAAGAGATTCTGGAGCAGTGGCTGATTTCATTGGCAGGGCTAAAGAAAATAAGCCAATTTATATTAAAGAAAATATTAGCTGGGATTTAGTTTTTGTAAAGGATGTGACAAGGGCAAATATTCTTGCTTTTAATAAAATAGAATCTTTTGAATATGAAACCATTAATATAGGAAGCGGAAAAGAAATCAATATTATAGATGTTGCTAAAAAATCAGTAGAAGCACTCAACTCTGCGTCAAATATAGAATTTTCTCCAGATTTTCAAAAGGACCCATCGTTGCATTTTTACTTTGATATTTCTAAAGCAAAAAAGCTCTTAGGTTTTGAGCCAACAGATTTTGAAGAAGGATTAAAACAGTATATTCAAGAAGTAAAATGAAGGTTACTATTCATCAGCCAGAATTTCTGCCGTGGCTGGGTTTCTTTGACAGAATTGTAAAAAGCGATGTATTTGTTATTTTAGACGACGTTGGCTATCAAAAAAATGGTTTTATAAACAGGAATAGAATAAAAACACAAAAAGGCTTTCAGTGGATGACTATTCCCGTGAAAGACCGCTCTTCTAATAAAAAAATCAATGAAGTTTTAATAGATAATCAAAATCCTTGGCAACAAAAAATACTTTCCTTACTAAAAGAAAATTATAAAGATACACCTTTTTTAAAAAAATATTATGATTTTATGGAAAAAACCTTTAGTAAGAAGTGGGAAAAAATTTCTGATTTGGACATCTATTTAATTAAAGAATGCCTTAATTTTCTGGGGTCAAAAAAAGAAATAAAGATTTCTTCAGAGATGAATTTTTCTGGATCAAGTACTGCACGTTTGGTTAATATCTGTAAAGCTGTGGGCGCAGATGAATATATTTCGGGCTCCGGGGGAAAATTATATATGGACATTTCGCTTTTTGAAAAATCGGGAATCAAGGTTGTTTTTCAAGAATTTTCTCATCCTAATTATCAACAGCAATTTGAAGGTAATGGATTTTTACCAGGAATGTCAATTATTGATTTTATGTTTAATTCAAAAGATAATATTTTCAAATGAGGAAAATTTTAGTAGTAACGGGTACTAGGGCAGAATACGGAATTTTATATCCTGTTTTAAAAGAAATAAAAAAACATAAAGGTATTTCACTTATTTTAGTTGCAGGAGGTATGCATCTTTCAAAAAAACTTGGATATACTATTGATGAGATAAAAAAAGATGGATTTAAAATAAATGGAATATTTAAAAGCCTGTTGCCAGGAGAAGAATTGGGAAGAATAGGTCAATCAATAGGTATTGGAATTTTAGAGCTCATTAAGATTTTTAAAAAAACGAAACCAGATATCGTTTTAATAACCGGAGATCGCGAAGAAGCGTTTTCTGCGGCCGTTGCTTCAGCTTGTATGAATATTCCATTGGCTCATATGTCTGGTGGCGAGGTAGGGACCGGTGGGCATATTGATGAATCAATCAGGCACGCTATTACAAAATTTGCCAATATTCATTTTGCCACTTCAAAAAAGAGCCAGGAAAGGATTTTAAAAATGGGAGAAGAAAAATGGAGGGCGTTTAACGTCGGGTCTGCTTCCATAGACACTATTTTTCATGAAAAATTGCTTTTGCCCGCAGAGGTCGCAAAAAAGTTTTCATTAGACTTGTCAAAACCGGTATTGTTGACAATAATTCATCCCTTAAGCCTTGAATTTGAAAAATCCTATTATCATGCCAAAGAAATCTTGGAAGCAATAAAAGAGTTAGGGTATCAAACCATTGTAATTTATCCAAATTCAGATCCAGGAGGAAAAAAAATTATCAAAGCCATAAAAGAATATGAAAAATTTCCTTTTGTCAAAACATTCAAAAATATTCCCCATCAAGAGTATATTAGTTTAATGAAGATTTCAAATGTGATGGTGGGAAATTCCAGTTCTGGAATTATAGAGGCCCCTTCTTTTAAATTGTCGGTGGTGAATGTTGGCTCAAGGCAAGAAGGCAGGGAAAGAGCTAAAAATGTTATAGATGTTGGATACGACAAGAAAGAAATTATTAAAGCGGTTAAAATTGCTATGTCTCCAAAATTTATGAAAATTGTTAAAAACATAAAAAGTCCATATGGAAATGGTACAGCTTCAAAAAAGATCGTTGGTATTTTAAGTAAAATAAAAATTAATCAAAAGTTATTGCATAAAAAAATAACTTATTAAATTATTATGATTCCATTAACAAGGCCAACGTTACCAAAGGTAAAGAATATTCTTTCTAAATTGGAAGAGATTTTTTCAACGGGAATGATTACTAATGGAAAATATGTAAGGGAATTTGAAAAAAGATGCGAGGATTTCTTGGGGGTAAAAAATGCCATAGCAGTCAGCAGTGGCATGAGTGCCATTATGTTGGTTTTGAAATGTTTGGAACTTGATGGAGAGGTAATATTGCCTAGTTTTACTTTCACATCAAGCGGGCACAGTTTGCTTTGGTGCGGCTTAAAGCCAGTATTTACAGACATCAACAGGGAAACTTTTAATATAGATACTGATTTGATAAAGCAGAAAATAACTTCAAAAACCAGCGCTATTTTCCCAACCCATGTTTTTGGCAACCCTTGCGACATAGAAGAAATTGAACACATTGCAAAACAAAATAATTTAAAAGTTGTTTATGATGCCGCCCATGCCTTCGGCTCAACCTATAAAGGAAAATCAGTAGCTTGCTTTGGAGACGCAGCTATCTTCAGTTTTACTCCAACTAAAGTGCTAAGTACCGGTGAAGGCGGGTTGGTTGCGACCAATAATGACGAGTTGGCAAAAAAAATAAGATTAGCTAGAAATAACGGGGATAGTTTTAATAGAGAAGAAGAATTTTTGGGGCTATCTGCAAGAATGGATGAGATGAGTGCAATTCTTGGTATAGAGGGTTTAAAGATATTGAAACAATCAGTAAAAAGGAGAATGAAGTTGGTTAGCCTCTATAAAAATGAGCTGTCTAGAGTCAATGGCATTTCTTTTCAGAAAATAAGTTCTAAAGGAACATCGGTTTTTAAAGATATGGCTATAGTAATAGATGAAAAAAAATTCGGGGTTTCTCGGGATGAATTGTTAAAAGAGTTGCTGAAGAATAAAATTGAGACAAAGGTTTACTTTAATCCTCCTTTGCATATGAAAAAAGTATATGAAACGTACAGAAATGCACAATTGCCACATACTGTGTTCTTATCTAAAAATATTATTGATTTACCGCTGTATTCGCATATGAGAATTGAAGAAGTAAAAAAGGTCTGTTCAGTTGTTAAAAAATTAAAAATTTAAAAATTATGAAAATTTTAGTTATAGCTCCCCATCCCGACGACGAAGTGTTAGGGTGTGGAGGAACCATTGCAAAACAGGCAAAAAATGGAGACGAGGTTTTCTTGTGCATCGTTACCAAAGCCTATACTCCAGATTGGTCAGATGACTTTATTGAAAAAAGAGCCAAAGAAATAGAAAGATCTAATAAAATTTTAGGATTTAAAAAAACGTTTTTTTTGGATTTTCCAGCAGCTAAACTTGATACGATCGCTCAAAAAGAAATAAATCATGGGATTGATAACGTTATAAAAGAGGTAAAACCAGAAGTAGTTTATATACCAAATGAAAGTGATTTACACAAAGATCACAAAATTGTTTTTCATTCTTCCTTGGTGGCTTTGCGCCCGGCCCATAATGGTTTCGTCAAAAAAGTGCTTTCGTACGAAGTGTTGTCAGAAACGGATTGGGCAGGCCCAGAGAACAACTTTTACCCAAATGTCTATGAAGACATTTCAAAAACTATAGAAGAGAAAATAGAGGCTATGAAGGCTTATGCCAGCGAGCTTAGAGAGTCGCCGCATTCAAGGTCACTGGAAATAATTAGGGCCCTTGCTCAATTAAGGGGAGCTCAAGCCAATGTCAATTTTGCCGAAGCATTTAAATTAATAAGGGAAATAAAATGAAAAAGAAGGTATTTATTTTTGGAGCAGGGGGGCATGGCAGGGTGGTACTAGATATTTTAAAAAGCACCAAAAAATTTAATGTTGTGGGTTTTATCGATCATGACAAAAACAATGTGGGCAACATTATTGATGGCGTTAAAGTAATAGGAAGCGAAGAACATTTAGATGATCTGATTAAAAATAATATTACTCATGGCATTGTTGCTGTGGGGGACAATCAAATACGATGCCAAGTCGCCGACTATTTGGAGCAGAAAGGATTTTTGCTTATAAATGCTATTCATCCAACGGCTACTATTAACGGTAATGTTTCTATTGGGAAAAATGTGGTTATTGCGGCGGGGGCCGTGGTATGTACTCATTCTACCATTGAAAATAACGTTATTATCAATACAGGGGCTATTGTTGAACATGAAAATATTATCAAAAATGGCACCCATATAGCCCCGGGAGCAAAGCTGGCCGGAAGGGTAGAAATTGGCCAAAGGGTTTTTTTAGGGATTGGTTCAGTGGTTATTCAGTGTTTGAAAATTGGAGATGAAACTATTGTGGGGGCGGGAGCCGTAGTTCTCAAAGATTTACCGCCAAGAGTAGTGGCCGTAGGAATTCCGGCTAAAATAATTAAAAACAGGGATTCATAATCTTTTCTAATGTCAATAAACGTTTTTAAAAACACTGGGATTTATTTTGCAGTAAATCTGTTTTCCCAAGTTGCGGTTTTTGTATTATGGATTGTAATTGCCAAGGTTCTCCCTACTTCTCAAATCGGTCTGTATGCTTTATATAACTTAGTCATTGATGTTTTTGGGGCCATGGCCTTATTTGGTCTCAATGTTGCCATAACTCGTTTTTACCATTCAGAAAAAAGCGAAAAAGAAGTATTTTTTAATGCTTTTGTCATATTTTTATTTGCTAACCTACTTTCTTTTTTAATGTTATTAGTTCTTTTACCACTTATTTCTTGGTTTATTCCAGACATACAATTTATACTTAAAGAAAACTTTTTTCTACTTGTTTTTCTTGTTATTGCATCATCATTTTATAATTTAAGCCTTGCTCACTTCGCCGCTCTTAAAAGGGTTTTTTGGTACGCAGTCATAAGTATTATACAAACAATTATATTTTTTACCGTCTCTTTTTTATTATTACTACTGTTTCATTTTGGAATAGTAGCCATTTTATATAGTTTGCTTATTTCATATTTTATTTCCTCATTGATATTTTTATTTAAAGAAAAAAGTAGCATCTCATTGAATTATTTTTCCTTTAACGTTATCAAATCATTATTGAATTACAGTTTTCCTATGATGCTATATGCAACCTTGGGGTCTATTATCATCTATGACAGCAGGATTTTTTTGGATAAATACGCTAACCTTTCTATTCTTGGAATTTATAGTTTTTTTCTAATGCTTACCATACAAATAAACGCTATATTTGGAACGTTTAACAAAGCCTGGACTCCAGAGATATTTTCTCAAATGAAAGAAAACAGTTCAAAGGCAATAGAATACATAAAAGATATGGTTTTTTTTATTAGTTTTTCTTATTTGGTTTGTTTTTGTATTTTAATCATCATTAAACAAATGGGTATATTTCATTTATTTTTAAATGAAGAGTATATTGTTCATAGCAATATTTTTTACATACTTTTAATGGCTCCGTTATTTGTTGGAATTTATACTGCAGTTTACCCCCTTTTTTACTATCAAAAAAATAGTACAAAGGTTATTTTTTTTATTTCTACCTCTCTCAATATCTTAGATATTGTCTTGGTATTTTTTATGGTAAAATTATTCGGTGAAATTGGAGCCGCCTTGAGCTTTTTTATTTTTTATGCTCTGAATGTTTTTACTTTTTTAATTGTATTTAGAAAATCTATTAAAATTTCTTACCTTATTGTTAAATGGTCCTTTTTCCTTTTAGCGCTGATGGCAATTGGCTTGACGGTTCTTTTAAAAACTTCTTCTGAAGCTTTATTCTTTGTTATTATTTTCACGAGTGCTGTTTTTGCCTATAAATATGGCAACATTAAAAGACACCGCCATACTATCCTTCTTTTAATCAAAAGAATAAAGTATAAACTTTTTTCTGTAAAGATATGACAGTTAAAAACCTCACGATAGCTTTTTATACCGGTCCAGAAAGATTATTTATTAGCACCCTTATTGGTCACTTATATGATTTGGCCAGAGAAAACAATATTATTTTACTATCGGAAGAGCTTAGTGAAAAAACTCAAAAACTCATTTTAAATAAAAATATATTTCCTAAGATTATTAAAATAATTCCCGTTAACCAGTACAGTAGTCCGCAAAAAAATTGGTTTTTAAAGAACAGGGATTATTATTATCTTGCCCAAAAAATAACAAAAGAACAAAAAATTGATGTGGTAATTGTTGAAAATGATATTTGTTTATTTGAAATGTATCTTCTGCGGTCTTGCAAAAAATCAGGTTCTCTCAAAATTGCCATCCAATCCAGCTTGAAGTCGAGGGCCAAAGAAACAATGGAATATTTTAGGATCACAAAAGCCCGGAATATTAAAAATATGCCCTTATGGCTTTCTAAAATTTTTGTGTTGGTAAAAATGTATATTGGCCATTTTTTTGTTTATTGGATATTGCCTCTAACGATTGGTCAATTGCCATTCTTTGGAAAAACTAGCTTTATTACCTGGAATTACACAACAGGCAAAAGGGACACTGACGCCTATGCAGTATTATTTGAAGACTATAAAAATATTCTCTTGTCGGAGGGAGTAGACCCAAATAAGATTTTTTTAATTTGCCATCCGCTGCAATTAAATAGGGAGTTTTTTGAAAAAAACTTATTTGCTAAAGTGATTTCTAATAAAGAAAAGGTCATTACTTTTTTATGGCCTTCGATTAAAGTAAGTGTTGATAAAAGTAGAAAATATATTCCAAAAGAAAAGTTTTTTGAAGCAATAAAGAAAAATTTAAATATAATTTTAAACGAATTAAGCGACTGGACCCTTCAAGTGAAGATTCATCCAAATGTAAGCTTAGATTATATTCAGGAAGTTAAGGACTTTTGCCTATCCATTTCTAGCAGAATTAAAGTCTTAGATTCTGATTATGGCATTTATTTTTACATTCAAAGCAGTGACATCATTGTGGACATGGCTCCTCCGAGTACGAGCATCTATCTTGCTTGGATTCTGAATGATAGCGCAAAAATAATTATTTTAACCGATTTCTTAAAAGATCTAAGGGGGCAGATTCTAAAAAACTGCCATGGAATATATTATATTCAAAAGCCAGATAGTTTTTCTAAGCTATTGCAAGAAATAAAGTTAGGTAAGAGAATATTAATTACAAAAAGAAAATCTTTACAGGGCCTTGCAAATATTTTACAATTAATTAGCATATTACAAAAAAGAAAAAATGAGGGATTTGGCAATAGCAATTAGAATTGGGAGCAAAGATAGCAATCTTGAATTAGTAAGGGGTACCATTGAATCAATAAGAAAAAACATGGGGCAATGTGATTTTTGCTTTATGATTTCTCTTGGTTTAGATATTAGGCCCGAAGTCAAAGATTATATTTACCAAAAACAAAAGGAATACCCTTTGCAGTTTAAAATATTAGGCCAGGAAAATATCTACTGGTCTGAATTTATTAACAAGGCCATTGAAAAATCTCAGGATTTTGAATATTTTATTAAAGCCCATGATGACATTATTTTGCAAACCCCCGATTTTTTTCCAAAGGTTAAAAAAATTATTAGTTCCTTAAAAGAACCCGTGGCCTGGGTAAGTTTTCGTGAGATGTCGTACTTGGAGGGGCATTGGAATCCTTCAACGCGGCCCGGTTACCACAAGGATTTTTTATATCAAGACGCCTGGAGTAAAAGAAAAATGTTTGAGTTTCATGGGTTGCCTGACAATTGGTATAAACCCAGTTTATTACAAAGATTTTTATATTTCATCCAAATAAAAGTTATTTCCAAAATTTCTCAAAATGTAGTTCTTTTTAAATATCCTGTAAAGAAAATGCAAAAAGAGATGGAAGCGAAATTAGATATTCCAAAAAAACCAGTGAAATGCCATGCTCCCTGGAATACATTTGTTCTTATTAAAATGTCCGTTTTAAACGAACTGGGACCTTGTGAGCACTGGCAGACCTATAACGCCCTTTTGGTGGATGAGGATTGGGGATTGAGGGCTTTGGAGAAGAAATATTGGAATATATGGATTCCGGAAATCAAATACTTGCACGTAAAGCCCCCTATTGGCGGAGACCGCTCGCAATTTCAAATTAAAAATGATAGCAATAGGGTTGCGGAGCTTTTTTTAAAAAAATGGGGATTCCACGTAAAGCCCAGCGAAAAAGAATTAGAAAATATTAAGGCAACGTTTAAGGATACCTTTATTCCCTGGAGTATTGGGAGAAATTCGTACGACTGGGATTACATACAATAAATATGTTAAAACTTCATCTAGGGTGTGGCAACGTAAAATTAGATGGCTTTGTCAATATTGATATGGTAAAGTTTCCTGCGGTTGACAAAGTCATGGACGCAAGACATTTAGATTATGCGGACAGCTTCGTGGACTTCATATACTCTGCCCATGTGTTAGAGCACTTCAGGCAGACAGAAACAGCTTCAGTATTAAAGGAGTGGAAGCGGGTTCTAAAGCCAGGAGGAAAAATGATTGTTGTTATTCCAGATTTCAACCATTTTGTTTTATGGTACTTATTGCATTTTGGGAAAATGACGGAGTACTTTATTGCAGATGTCACAGGATCAAATATCAGAACTGACCAAGAACATATAGCTGATTACCATAAACGGTTGTTTAATCCATGGACCTTTAGGAGATTATCCAAAGAAGCCGGGTTTTCTGGAATAAGGAGGGTAAATCCGTCCATTATAGAAAAAAGAAAACTCCATTGGTCGTCCATGGCGTTTGAATTAATTAAGTAATATATCATTATGGCAAAAATATTAGTTACTGGAAGCCGAGGCGTTATTGGTTCAAAACTAGTAGAAATATTAAAAGGGAGGGGACACACGGTTTTTGGTTTGGATTTAGCACACGCAGAAGGCGAGATTGGCTGGCAACAGGAAATGTCTGCTGGAAAATTTACTTATGCCAGGTGTGATGTTTCAGATTTCAGGCAATTAGAAAGAGTCTTTGAAAAAGCTGGCCCTTTTGATTTTGTCTATCATGCGGCGGCCGAATTTGGCCGATGGAATGGAGAAGACTACTACGAGCAGCTCTGGAGGAGCAATGCCATAGGCACCAAAAATATTATTCGACTTCAAGAGAAGTTGGGATTCAAGCTCATTCATTTTTCCTCTTCTGAAGTGTATGGGGACTACGAGGGAGTGATGAAAGAAGAGGTAATGGACAAAGAAGAAATTAAGCAGATGAATGATTATGCCATGTCCAAATGGGTCAATGAAATGCAGGTAAGAAATTCGGCCATTCAGTTTGGCACCAAAACGGTAGTCATTAGAATTTTTAATACCTACGGCCCCGGTGAATGGTACCACCCCTACCGAAGCGTCAACTGTAAATTCTGCTACCATGTTTTGCATAATATGCCAATTACGGTTTACCGAGGACACAAAAGAACATCTCTATATTTAGATGACGCCTGCAATACCATTGCCAACATTGCAGATAATTTCAAGGCAGGGCAAACCTACAATATTGCCGGTATTGGATCTCACACCATTGAAGAGTTAGCCGACATTATTTTTGCCTATACTAAAGCTGACAAGAAACTGATTACCTATAAAGACTCAGAAGTGCTGACTACCAAAGTCAAAAATGTTGACACTTCAAAAGCAGAAAGAGATCTGGAACACAAGGTTACCATTGGTTTGGAAGATGGAGTAAAAAAAACGATTGACTGGATGAAAGAATACTATAAAAAGTGAACAGCAATTTAGTCTTGCTAAAGTGAGTGGTTTGTGATACTCTATGTATAGCACAAAACAACCAAAAATACCCCAAACAAAAGGAAATGCCGTGAAAACGGGAGCTAAAATTCAAATGCCTCATGGTGTGAGTTTTTTGACTCCGCCTGGACAGACATTTAAGAACGTCCATATTAGTTATGAAGACAAGGATGTCTCTCTTCTGCAGAACCTGTCAACGAAAGTGAAGATGCAAGACATCGCTGACAGAACCAGGAAGTTCAGGAAGGATCATCCAGTGACTTCCAATGGCAAATTGTTGGGAAATCCGACATTTGCCTTAGGGGATGGGTCCCTGAACATCCGGGCTGATGTCTTGCGCTACTGGGTTTACTTCGGTATTCACCAGCTGCGTTTGCAAAAGCCACGGTCATTAGGCGAAGAATACTGCGCCCTGTCAGTTTGCAGTACCGTGTTCGATGCGGTGCTTCATGGCTTCTACATGAGCGTACGGCCGCAGGATTCCCAAGAGGATCCTGGCAAGATTGATGCCCCGGGAGGGACGCTCAATCCTGATGCAGACAATGCTGATCCTTTTAAAACGATCCAAAGCCGCCTTGAAAAGAAGTTAGGCTTAAAGGACGTGCCATTGGTCTGCATCGGCGTGGAGAGAATTTTTGACGAGCATTACTCCTTATACAACATTGCTATGTATGGGGAGGTGCAAGATCAACTGCCTGCTGCCAAGCCCAACCAATATGCAGCTATTCCTTTGGCCAAGGTGACCGATTTCCTCAATGGGAATCAACTCACCTCTCCAGCCAAGGCAACGTTGCTCTTGGCCTTGAGCCAGGAACAGTTTGCCGAACATGGATGGGGAAAGGAGGTTGTTAAAAAAATCACGAGTCAATGAATCAGACAAACAATACAAAAAACATTGCGGTGGTAATAGGGGCAAGGCCGAATTTTGTCAAAGCCGCCCCTTTTTTTCTTGAGGCCAAAAAGCATCCGGAATTTTTGTTTACATTAATTCATACTGGCCAGCACTATGAGAAAGCTATGTCAGATGTTTTTTTTGAGGAAATGGGCATTCAAAAGCCGGATATTCATTTTAATATACGAGCTAACTACCACACTGAAAAAATCGGTAAGATGTTTAATGAATTAAAACATAGCTTGAGAAAAGAAAAATTTGACGGAGTCATTATTTTCGGTGATGTCAACTCAACTTTGGCTGGGGCTATTGCCACTGCCAAAAACCAAGGGAAATTAATCCATATTGAGTCTGGCCTCCGCAGCCATGATAGAAGGATGCCAGAGGAAATTAACCGGGTGGTGGCTGACCATCTTTCTGACCTTCTTTTTACCACTGAACCTGCTGCCAATGAAAATTTGACTAATGAGTGGATTCCAAAAGAAAAAGTAAAGTATGTGGGAAACTTAATGACTGAAAGCATGGAACTTTTTTCAAACAGAATCCACCAGTCTGATATTTTAAAAAAACTTAATCTTAGCAATAAAGGTTATGTGTTGGTGACCTTCCATCGCCAGGAAAATATTGACAGCAAAGAAAATCTTTCAACAATTCTTTTGCTTTTGGACCAAGTAAGCCAATCTTTGCCGGTTGTCCTGCCCATTCATCCTGGCACTAAAAAAATGATTTTAAACTTTAGATTGGAGGATAGATTAAAGAACTTAAAAGTCATAGATCCTTTAGGCTATTTTGATTTTGCAAAGCTCATGGCTGAAAGCGGGGGGGTCATTACTGATTCAGGAGGCATTCAGGAAGAAACAAGCCACCTGGGAATTCCCTGTTGCACCTTGCGGGACAACACCGAAAGACCCATTACCTTAGAAGCTGGTTCCAACAAACTTTTTCCCTTGGAAAAAGCTAATGCTTCAGAAATGATAGCCCACATGAACCGGGAGGATTTCAAGCCAAAAAACATTCCTTTATGGGACAGTCAGGTAAGCGTCAGGATATTTAAACATTTAAAAGAAGAGTTTTTTAATGCATAAGGCTGACTTTGGAAAATATTATAATAATTATAAAGAAATATACCAAAGGCCAGAAAATTATTTTGATTCTTTGGCCGGTCAAATTATAACTTTATTAAAAAAGGAAAATGTTTCTATTTTAGATATTGGATGCGGTTTTGGTAATTTCTTGAATTCTTTTTATAAAATACTGGGAGAAGGTAATGAATATGTGGGATTAACCTTAGCAAGTCACGAGGCCGAGCAAATTAAAAATAATTTCCCTTTCATTAAAGTAATAGTTGGCAATCAGCAAGATTTATCAAAATTATTTGGAAGCAGGAAATTTGACATTATTTTAAATTTTTGCACCCTTTCCTACTCAAAGCAAAAAAATCAGCCAGAGATTATTTTTCAGATTAGCCAAATCTTAAAAAATGGAGGGATTATGGTGGTGGCCTTCATTGATGATTGGGTAAGTTTAAAGAAAGGAATCAGGCAGTCAGGTGAGGGGTATGTTCAATTTTTTTATTCGCCCAATATCTTTATTGCTTTAGCTAGAGAAAATACTTTGATAAAATTATTTAAGAAGGATAATTATCGAGTACAGATTTGGAAAAAAAATGATTTGGGGGATAAAATAACTGGGTTAAAGCTTTATTTATTTTATTTTTTGAGGAATAATATTTTTCATTGGGACATTGTTGTAAAAGTTATTAAAAAATATGGAATGGAAACTAGTAAAAGCTCCAATTATTGATGGAGACGAATTTTTTGGAAAAGGATTTCGAACTGAAGACAGTAAAATAGCAAAAAGAGGAGACACGTATTATATGTTTGTTTCAAGCGGCCGCTGGACAGATAGTATGGAAATTTATGTTTTAAATTCAAAATCTCTTTTAGGTCCTTGGGTAAAATGCCAAGAAAAGCCCATTATTGAAACAGGAAATTTTTTTGGATTCGATTATCGGTACTTGAGATTGGGAAGCATTAACTTTGATGACGGCAGTTGGCATTTGTATTATTCAGGGCAGAATTTTTTAAAAGAAGATTCGGTGGGAATAGCAATGACTTCAGACGCAGATTTTCCGTTTGGATGGAAAAAATACTCAAGAAATCCAGTATTAAAAAAATCAGGCAAGGGCTGGGAATCATCAGCCATCCTTACTCTTTGCTTAAAAAAGATAAACGACAGATGGTATGGACATTACACGGGCAAAGGAAAAGACAGAAAATATCATTTGGGAATTTGCTACGGTGAAAGCCCATTAGGTCCGTTTAAGCGCTACCAAGGAAATCCTATTTTGGGACAGGGAAACTGGGATTTTAACGGGCCAGCCAGGGCCGATTTTGTAAAAACGGAAAACAAAATTTATGGAACATATGAAAGTACCAAAACAGGACCTGTTTTTCAAATAGGAGGATATGAAGGAGATTCTTTGGATGGCCCGTTTAAAAAAATATTTAATGAAAAGCCATGGCTTTCGGGATTGTCACAAGGGCTTCAATACGCCAATCCTTGTTTGTGGTACGAAAATAAAAAATTATACCTTTTAGCCACCAGAAAAGAAGTGACAAATACCACTCCTTATTGGCGTTATGTCGATTTATTTATTCATGAGCCAACTCCCTAAAAATTATATTAACCAAAAAGATTACGACCATATCATTTCACTAATGGTGAGAGTCTGCTTGGATTTTTTAGTTGTCAAAAATGGCAAGGTGTTGTTGACTCATCGCCTCATCCATCCTTATAAAGGCTTTTGGCATTTCCCAGGAGGCATGGTCAGGAAGGGAGAAACCATAGACCAAGCGGCCGAAAGAATTCTTATAGCTGAATTAGGGTTAAAACCGGCTTCTAAGGAGCTGTTGGGATACATAGAATATCTGCACCTAGAAAATCCAGAAAAGAAAATTGTAGGCCATGACATTACACTTGTCTTTAGGACAATTCTTGAGAAGGGCCCCTTGAGAGGGAGTTTTCAAGCAGAGGAAATGGAATTTTTTACCTATTCTCAACTTCCAGATAAAACTATTCCCGAGGTTAAGGATTTTATTGGCAAACATCAAGACAATGTATAACATGCAAGATAATTTTAAAATTTTAGTGGCTGGCGGAGATGGTTTTTTGGGCCAACACGTTGTCAAAAAGTTAAAGGAGAAGAATATGAACGTGGCGTCTCATTCCATGTCCGATGGATACGACTTCAGAGATTTTGAGAAAGTAAAAGAACTTTTGGAAAGAGAAAAATTTGATGTGGTCATTAACTGCGCAGCTTATGTCGGCGGCATTCAATTTATTGGTCAGCATCACGGAGAAATTTTTTACAATAATATTTTGATATTAGCTCATGTAATGGAAGCTGCCAGATTAACTGGAGTTAAAAAATATATCAATCCTATTCCAAACTGCGTCTATCCTGGAGATTTGACATTTTTTAGTGAAAAAGATTTATGGTCAGGCGCCATGCATGAATCAATCTTAAGCTATGCTTTTACTAAAAAAGCCGGATTAGTCCAGGGGTGGAGCTATAAAAAACAGTATGACTTTGATTCAACCCACCTTATTTTTCCTAATTTATATGGCCCAGCAGATCATTTTGATGAAGTAAGATCTCATGCCCTAGGAGCCCTAGTTAGGAAATTTGTAGATGCTAAAAAAGAAGACAAGCCGGAGGTTATTGTTTGGGGGTCAGGAAAGCCAATTCGGGAATGGCTTTACGTTGAAGATGCTGCCGAAGCCATCGTGAGAAGCCTTCATTTACCTTTTATGATTGATCCTGTTAATATTGGAGTTGGTAAGGGCATATCAATTGGAGAGTTAGCTGAAGTGATAAAAAAAGAAGTTGGCTATCAAGGAAAAATTGTTTTTGATACTTCAAAACCAGACGGAGCTTTAATGAAGACTATGAATAATAAAAAGATGAAAGAAGTGTTTGATTGGGAGCCGCAAACTGATTTTAAAGATGGGTTGAAAAAAACCATCGAGTGGTATTTAACTAACGTTAAAAATAAAAATTAATGGCAAAAATCGTAATTACGGGCGGAGCTGGATATGTTGGGAGCGCTCTTGTACTTCAATTATTAAATTTAGGTCATCGGGTAAGGGTGTTTGATAACCTAATGTATGGAGGAAATCATCTCCTCGGTTTTTTTGAGAATAATAATTTTGAGTTCCAGAAAGGGGATATTAGAAATGCAGTTCAAGTTAAAAAAGCGCTTGAAGGCCAGGATTTTATCATACATTTGGCTGCTATTGTTGGTTATCCAGCATGCAAAAAAGACCCCGATTTAGCTGAACAAGTAAATGTGGGGGGAACCAAGAATATCATATCAGCCTCCTTGCCAGAGCAAAAGATCATTTTTGCTTCCACTGGAAGCAATTATGGAGCGGTAAACGATATCTGTACTGAAGAGACACCTTTGCGTCCCCTAAGTTTATATGGGAAGACAAAAACTGAGGCAGAAGAACTGCTGTTAAAACGGAATAATACGGTAATATATCGGTTTGCCACAGCTTTTGGAGTTTCGCCCCGGTTAAGGCTAGATTTATTGATTAACGATTTCACCTATAAGGCTTTTACAAAAGGACATCTTACGGTTTATGAAAAAAACTTTAAAAGAACGTTTATTAATGTTTCCGATATGGCCAGAGCCATAATTTTTGCTCAAGATAATTTTGAGAAAATGAAAAACCAAGTCTTTAATGTTGGTTCAGAAAGCTTAAACTATAGCAAAGAGGGCATTTGCGAAATTATAAAAAAGAAAACTAATTGCCAAGTTGAATATGCTGAGGTTGGAACCGATGAAGACAAGCGAGATTACGAAGTTAGCTACAAAAAAATCAATGATGAGGGATTTTTTACCAAAGTATCTTTAGATGAAGGCATTGATGCATTATTAAGAGCTTTTCTGGTTTTAGACGACCGAGGCCACTACTTAAATGTATAAAAAGTTTTTAGTTGTTGGAGGAAGTGGATTTATTGGAAGTCATACGGCGAATGCTCTTCTTGATAAGGGAGGCAAGGTGGCCATAGTTGATACGGCGCCTTTGCCAGCCAATGCTAAGATAGCTTATCATCCAATTTCTTTGGAAAGCGCTGAATTAGGACAAGTATTCAAAAAAGAAAAGCCAGAGGCAGTTTATCACTTTGCATTCAGCGCCAACCATGGCATGATCAAGGGTCCTGTAATGGATGTAAAAGATATACTAGGAGGAATGAACCTGTTAGAGCAATGCAGAAAGTATGGGGTAAGAAAAATTATTTTTTCTTCATCAGGGTTTTTATATGGAAATGCTAAGGTAGTTCCCACTCCCGAATCCGAACCCGTTTTTCCTATTACTCCTTATATGATTACCAAAAGTATCCTAGAGCAGCAGTTGGCCTATATCAAAAGAATGTATGGAATTTCCTATGTTGTTTTGCGCTATGCAACTGTCTACGGCCCCCGGCAGAAAAGGGGGGCCATGTCAGACTACATTGCTAAGCTAGCCTCGGGTGAGCAAGCTGATATATTTGGTGATGGAGAAAGTACCCGAGACTACGTCTATATTGACGACGTTGTGAAAGCCAATCTTTTGGCTCTGAATGTGAAGGATGAAGTTGAAAGTCCTATCTTTAATGTCGGAACCGGCAGGGAAACGACGCTCAATGAACTCTATAACACCTTGGCAATCTTGCTTGGCAAAGAGGCAAAACCAAACTACTTACCAGAAAAACCCGGAGAACAAAAAAGATACTGCTTAGATTACACAAAATTGAAAGAGGCAGTAGGCTGGAAGCCGGAATATGATTTAGAAAAAGGCCTGACAAAGAGACTAAAAGAAGAGAAATTAATATGATAACTATTTTTTCCAATCCAAGGCCGTTCAAAGATGTTTTTTACAACATTCAAATGAATGCCATAAAAAGCTGGCTGAATATTGGCTCTGGCATTGAGGTAGTTTTACTTGAAGATGAAGAAAAAACAACCTCACAAATTGCCAGGGAGTTTGGGTTAAAATGTATTGAAGATGCCAAATGCAACGAGTTCGGTACACCTTTACTTAGCAGTGTTTTTGAAAAAGTCATTGCCCATTCAAGTAATGATATAATCTGCCAGGTTAATGCCGATATTATACTGACTCCAAGTTTTCTAAATGGAGTAAAGATGGTTAAAGATATTTTAGGGGATAATAATTTTTTTATGTCGGGGCGTCGATGGAATTTGGATTTTAATGAAACTTTAGATTTTAGCGACCCTCAGTGGCACGTCAAAGTTTTTGAGAAGGCAAAAAGAGAAGGTCAACTCCACGGATATTCTGGAATGGACTATTGGATGTTTCCTAAAAAACTGGATTTTAAAGTTCCTCCATTTGTTATCGGCAGACCGGGAATGGACAGCTGGCTGGTATATAAATCAAGAATTTTGAAAATTCCTGTCATTGATGCTACTCAAGAAATTAACATTGTCCACCAAAACCACCCTTATCCTAAAAAAAGCCAGGATTATTTTAAAGTTGAAAAAAATAGGAATTTGAAGCTGGCCGGGGGATTGCTGAATGGAATGACTTTAAGAGAATCAAATTATTTGCTGTCTAGAGGCAAATTAATCAAGCCTTCATTCCCAAGGTCTGTTTTTGCAAATTTGGCCCTTTTTTATCCCTGGAAAATATTATTGCTTTTCAAAAGAAAATGGCTAAGAAAATAATCTATTTATTTTTGATTTTGTTTATTGCTGCCATTTGTTTTTCGCCAAGATTATCTTTAGGATATTTACCATCAACTCAAAGAAGTGTTGATATAAGAGTTGAGGATATTTTAATTTTTTTAGGAATAATTTTTGTTGTAATATATTTTATTGCGTCAGGTAGAATAAGTTTTAAAAAACCTCCATTATTTTGGCCAATAGTAGCTTGGATCTTATTTGGATTTTTAAGCATTTTAGTAAATTTTTTAATTTTCAGTGGTAATTCGGCTATTACATTTTTCTATTTTCTGAAAGAAATAGAATTTTTTTGTATTTTCTTCCTTGTTTTTTATTGTGTAAAAGAAATAAGAGATAGTGAAAAACTGATAAAGTACTGGATTATTTTTTATTTGGTTAACATTGTTTGGCTAATATATGTGTTTTTAAATAAAGTGTCGTGGTCAACTTACTATGGTCCAGATATTTTTGCAGAACCAAAAGGGCCCTTTCCCAGTGGAGGATTTTTTTTAATGGTCTTCATTTTCCTGTTCAATCTTTTTCTTTTTTATTACAGCAAATTAAAAATCTCAAAAACTAAAAAAATCTGTCTTTTTATATTATGCATCGCGCCGATTTTTGGGGTTTTTTCTTCAGGATCTTATACGGCGATAGCAGGTTTTTTACTTTCAATTATTTTATCTTTGCTAATATATTTTTCTCATAAAATTAATATCATTAGAGTTTTTAAAGTATTATTAATGGTTTTTTTAGCGACTATTATTACTTTTCAGTTATTGTATATGTTTAACCTTGCTGGTAAAATTTCAAAAACAAAATTACTTTTTGAGTATGGCTCTAGTAATCCTGTTTCAAGAATAGGTATTTTAAAACATAATTTTTCAAAAATATTTGAATCTTCTCCGATAAACTTATTTCTTGGTTTTGGAATTGTCGGAGAGTCTCACAGCCAATACATGAGGGTTTTTTTGGAAAGAGGATTAATAGGGTTGCTTATTTTTGGGTGGTTAATTACTTCAATTTTAGTTATTTCTTGGAGGGGAATGAGAGATAAAAATAACTTTTATGGAAGGGGACTATCGGCAGGATTGTTTATTGCAACCATTTCAATGCTGGTTATGGCAATTCCTAACGATGTTTTTTCTGTAGTTAAATTAGACGAAGTTTATTGGTTTTTTACTGCCTTAACATTGTTTTATCTGTACAAAATTAATAAAATGAATAGTTATGATAATGAAATCACTAAAAAATAAGCATCCGTTTCTTTGGCGTTTTCTTTCAGACATAAAAAGGTTTTTTATAAAAAATGACATAAAGCCAAAATCAAACCCTGTTACTCTCGCTGATTACGAAGAAAAAATATATTCCCAAAATGGCGAGGACGGAGTTATTATGCGTCTTATTGAGTTGTATCGCATTAATGGCAAGAAAGAAATTACTGAAATTGGGATAGAAGATGGGCGGGAATGCAATTCAAGGAATTTAATATATAAAGGGTGGAGCGCAAGACTTATTGAATGCGCCCCTATTTATGTAAAACTTGCTAAAAAACTTTATAAAAAATATCCTGTAAAAGTCATAGAAGCTTTTGTAAATGCCGAAAATGTCAACAATTTTATCGGTGACCCTGATATTTTATCTATTGATATTGATGGAATGGACTATTGGGTTTGGAAGGCGGTGAAATCACGACCAAAGCTGGTGATTATTGAATATAATTCAAATTATGGATATGAAAAAGAAAAAATTGTTCCCTACGAACCCGATTTTAATAGATTTAGGGTTGACTCGACTGGAAAAACTTTTGGCGCCTCCTACCAATCTTACAAAAAATTAGGAGAAGAAAAAGGGTACGAACTGGTTTATAGGGATTCAACGGAAACCAATTTATTTTTTATAAAGAAGTAAGTAGGTATAATGATATGGATTTTGTTTCAATTATAGCTCCCTGTAGGAATGAAAAAGAGTATATCAAAAAGTTTTTGGATTCAATGGTTGAGCAAGATTATCCAAAAGACAACATGGAATTTTTGATTGCTGATGGAATGTCAGAAGACGGTACCAGAGAAATCATAAAAGAGTACCAAAAAAGTTATCCATACATTCAATTATTGGATAATCCAAAAAAATACACGCCCTCTGCCTTAAACATCGCCATTAAAAAATCCAGGGGAAATATTATCATCAGGGTTGACTCCCACGCTTTCTACCAAAAAGAGTATGTTTCAAAATGCGTCAAATACTTAAATGAATCTGGCGCTGATAACGTCGGCGGTTTAATGAAAACTATTCCAATCAACGAGAGCTTAGTGGCAAAATCCATTGCACTTTGCATGAGCCACGGCCTTGGGGTTGGAAATTCTTATTTTAGGAGGGGCTCAAAAAAACTCATATCGGTTGATACCGTTTTTGGAGGCTGCTACAAAAGGGAAGTCTTTGATAAGATCGGTTTTTTCAACGAACATTTAATCAGGAGCCAGGATTTGGATTTTAACTTAAGATTAAAAAGGGCCGGAGGCAAAATAATTTTAGTGCCAGATATAATAAGCTACTACTATCCAAAATCAACCTTCAAAGAATTTTTAAGGCATAATTTTATGGACGGCCAGTGGGCCATTTTGCCTCTCAAATTTACCAAGCCCTTTGCTCCGAGGCACTATGCGTTGCTTTTATTTATTTCTTTATTTTTTTTATTGCTCATTTTGAGTTTCTTTTCAAAAGTTATGCTTTTTTTGTTTTTATCTTTATTGGGACTTTATATTTTTACAACGTTATTATTTTCTTTGATCATTGCCTTAGAGCAAAAAAATATTAATTTTTTATTTACCATGCTAATAGCTTTTTTCATCAGAAACTTCGGTTATGGATTTGGCTCGTTAGTGGGCATCATTAAATTAATTTTATGGAAGAAAGAAAATTAATAGAAATTAAATATTATGATAGAGAAGCCGGCCAGGCGGGTGATTTCAAAAAAGAGTTGGGAAGCTCATCTAGTTTTGATTTGTTTTTGCTGGAAAGCTACCAATTTTTAAAAAACTTTTTGCAAAATGGAAACGAAAATAAAAATGTTTTGGATTATGGATGCGGGACGGGCGTCCATTTACCCTGGCTTTCAAAATCTTTTAAAGAGGTTACGGGAATTGATCTTTCTCAAAATTCCCTTAGAATAGTCGAAAAAAGAATTGAGTCTGAAAATTTAAAAAATGTTAAACTCGTTTTGGGAGACTGTGAAAAAACTGAATTTCAAGGAGAATTTTTTGACACAGTTTTTGACGGAGGCACTTTTTCTTCTCTAGATTTGAACAATGCTTTAAAAGAGATTCATCGGATTTTAAAATCCGGAGGAATGTTGATTGGCATTGAAACTTTGGGCCACAATCCCTTGGCAAATTTTAAAAGAAAAATCAATAAAATTTTAGGCAAAAGAACGGCTTGGGCAGAGAGCCATATTTTTAAATTGGATGACCTGGATGTTGTCAAAAGATCTTTTGACATTGTTGAATTGCGTTTTTACCATATTATTTCCTGGCCGGTTTTCCCTTTTTTAAATTGGTCAGGAGGAAAAATTCTTCTAAAGTCTTTAGAAAGTTTAGATCATATTTTATTAAAAACTTTTCCATTTCTGAAAAAATATTCTTTTAAAATAGTTTTTATACTAAGAAAAAAATGAAAAGATTATTTGATATTGTATTTTCTTTTATCGGACTGATTATTGTTCTTCCCATAATTGCCGTTGTTGCTTTTTTAATGAAACTGACTGCGCCGGGGCCGGTTTTTTATTTGGGTCAAAGAATTGGGAAGGGGGGCAGGCTTTTTAAAATGTTTAAATTCAGGACCATGGTTGTCAATGCTGATAAAATCGGCGGGCCTTCAACCTCGGCTGACGACCCGCGTTTGACCAACATTGGAAAATTTTTAAAAAAATACCAGCTTGACGAACTACCTCAATTAATTAATGTGTTAAAGGGGGATATGAGCTTTGTTGGGCCGCGCCCAGAAGTAAAAATGTATGTTGATATGATGACAGATGAAGAAAGAAATGTTATCTTGTCATTGAGACCAGGAATGACCGATTTTGCTTCTTTGTGGAATTTCCACGAGGGCGAAATTTTAAAAGGCTCGGCTGATCCCGAAAAAGCATACATGGAAAAAATACGGCCGGAAAAAATCCGTCTTCAAATGAAATATGTCAAAGAAAGAAATTTTTGGGTGGATTTGAAAATTATTTTTTTAACCGTGGTTAAAATTTTTACATAATCATATGCCTAATTATTCAGAAATTGCAAAAAACGCCAGACTGAAAACTCTTGAGATGATTTACAAAGCGCAGACCTCTCATATTGGAAGTAATTTTAGTTGCGTGGATATTGCGGCGGTTTTATATGAAAATTCTGATTTGTCAAAGGATAAAATAATTTGGAGCAAGGGCTGGGCGGCCGCCACCGCTTATTATTTTTTAGCGGAGAAAGGAGTTATTCCAAAGGAAGATTTGGATTCGTTTTGCCAGGGTGATTCAAAATATATCGGTCTGGTTGAGCCTTCCGTAAAAGGGATCGATTTTGCCGGTGGAAGCATGGGGATGGGGTTACCAGCTGGAACGGGTTTTGCTCTTGCTAAAAAATTAAAAAAGGAAGAAGGTCAGATTTTTGTGATTATGTCGGACGGGGAAATGCAAATTGGCATGACCTGGGAAAGCGCCATGATTGCCAACCACCATAATTTAAACAATTTAATAGTTATTGTGGACTGCAATCAATTTCAGGCGATGGGAAAAACAAATGAAATTTTAAATATTGAGCCACTGGCCGAAAAATGGCAATCTTTCGGCTGGGATGTAAAGGCAATTGACGGCCATGATTTTCAAGAAATTGAAAAAGCAATAAAAACAAAAAACCAAAAGCCGCTGGTTATCATCGCAAAAACCACAAAAGGAAAAGGAGTAAGTTTTATGGAAGAAAATAATATGTACCATTACAAACAAATTTCAGAAGATGAACATAATAGGGCGTTGGAAGAGCTGCAAAATTCTTAAATCATAAATCTTAAATCTCGTTTTATGGGTGAAATTGTAAAACAACAAGACAACAGGCGGGTATTTATTGATACCTTAATAGAGCTTGCCGAGAATGACCAAACAGTAATTTTAATTGCTTGTGATGTAGGTTTCAATTACCTGGAAAAGTTTTCAGAAAAATTTCCGGACAGGTTTTTTAATTTCGGAGTCACCGAGGCCAGCTCAATGATTATCGCTTCTGCGTTGGCGTTGGACGGATTTAAACCCTACCTATACTCAATGATCAACTTCGCTCTTTTCAGACCAGCCGAAATGGTCAGAAACGGAGTGGTAAAACACAATGCCAACGTTAAAATAATCGGCGTCAAAGGCTCATCTTCTTATAAATTTTTAGGATTTTCCCATAATCTTTTACATGAAAACGAGGACGCAGATTTTTGTAAAAATATCGGCCTTGATTGTTATATTCCAAAATCTCTAGGGGAAGTCAAAGAAACAATCATTAAAACTTATAACAATCCAAAATCTGCATACATACGCCTCTAAAATTTGACCAAATTCAAATAAAATGTTAGGCTATCCGATTGGATAGTTTTTTTGTAGAAGTTCTTTGAAAGGGAGAAAAATGAGGAATCGTTTGTGGGCTGTGAGAGATATTCAACCGATGACATGTCGTGGCCCTTGGGACACAAAGTCTGGCGGAAAACTCAATGTAATGTTTTCAATGCCCCTTGGTGACCTACAAGATGTTTACCTGGATTATAATGAAGAAGAAATTGATAAGGTCCCTGATATTCGTGGATTAAGAGTGTACACTGTCCGCCAGTTGCCCAAAGGAAGAATTGGCGGCACTGAATTTCACAAAATTAGAGAAGAAATAGTTTTTGCCATTGAAGGTTGTGTTCTCTGGACCTGTGAAGATATTTTCGGCCAAAAAAGGGATTTTATGCTAAATTCACAGGTTGGGGTTTGGATGCCTCCATACATTCTTCACACGTATGAGGCCCGAGAAGAAGGCAGCGGGTTATTGGTAATGGCCAACACACTTTTTAATCCCGATGACCCAAGCACTCACAATACTTATTCAGTGGAAAAGTTTCGCGAGCTCCAAGCTCCCCATAAAAGCAACAGTCCGTGAATTTAAATAAGTTTGCGGATTTTTTTTGCAAATAAATTGACTTTTTATAAATTGTAGGTAATATTATCGTTGTAGTTCTTGCACAATTTTCTAGGGAAAGGGACAAAAATGAGAGTCCAATCTTTGCATGATGACGGAAGCGCTAAAAAAAGTGAAGATGGGTTGATTATTTCTCCGCCTTACTACGGAGTTACTGATGGAGTCAGCGGGGTCTACCTTCCAGAGGAAGGGCCGAAATTGTTTGATGGAAAAACTGGCGGCCAGTTGGCATCAGATATGATTGTTAAAGAATTTAGCTTCGCCGGACCATATTGTTTTCGTTCAACGCTCCAAGGAGCTAATTGGAAGTTGGGGGAAATAGCAAAGAAAAATAATTTATTTTTGAATGATCCGGCTTTCCTGCCCAGTGCTTGTTTTTCAATTTGCGAATTAACCGATGAAAAAGTTTATATTAAACAGGGCGGAGACACATTGGCCGTTTGGCAATTAAAAGACGGCTCGCTTGGAGGAACGCCAAACAAAAACTTTCAGTACGAAAAGTTTTTGACCGATACTATTGCCGAGCTGATGGCAAAAAACAACGGCGATCGCCAAAAAATGTGGCAAGATTTTCGGCCCATTTTGATTGACGAGCGCCGTAAATATTCAAAAGAGTATGGACTTTGCCTTCTTAATGGCCAGACAAATTTTTATGATAATTGCAATAGCTTCAGTATTGAACTTAGCAAGCTCCATTTCTTAATTCTTTTTACGGATGGATTTATTCCGTTTGAAACGACAAATAATGTCAGGGATATGGCTAACTATGTAATAAGTCAATACAACTATGGAGGAGTAGATTGGCTCTTGAATAAAACTCGTGAGGCGAATGAAAAAGAAAAACTCTCAACCCATGAAGACTTCCCAGAAGCCACGGCCGTGGCCCTGGAATTCTGAAATAGAGCTCTTAGCAGATTTGATTCTCTTTGGGCTTTTTTTATGTTGAAAATATTGAAAAAATATATTATTTGGTTTAAAATTAATAATGAATTTAAAATCGAAAATTTGCATTCTATGGATTACAAAATAAACTTCATTCGAAACTCTTACATTCGCTTTGCGAAAAAACACAAAAAAGAATTGATTGACGCTTTTTGGAACTGCGTCAAACAGGGAAATTTAATTTTACGAGAGGATGTTTCCAAGTTTGAAGATAATCTGGCAAAATATACTGGGACAAAGTACGGAGTTGGAGTAAATTCGGGAACTGATGCTCTTTTGCTTTCTTGTATTGCTCTGGGCATAAAGGGCAACTGGGATTATCTTTTAAAGCAAGTTCAAGACGGAAAAATTTCACTGAAAGAAGCCAACGAAAAATTTGAGGGAGATGAGGTGATAACGGTCTCACACACTTTTATCGCCTCAATCCAGTGCATCATCCACGCAGGGGCCAGGCCGATTTTAATTGATGTAAAAGCAAATGAACTGATGGATGAGAACCAAATAGAAAAAGCCATTACCAAAAGAACCAAAGCCATTTTGCCGGTTCATTTTCACGGCAAAGTTTGCGAGATGGATAACATAATGGCCTTGGCAAAAAAATACAACCTTTTTGTAATTGAAGACGGTTGTCAGGCTTTGGGGTCAAGCTATAAAGGAAAAATGGCGGGAAGTTTTGGAAGTGTGGGATGTTTTAGCTTTAACACGCCAAAACTTTTGGGAGGATTTGGTGACGGCGGGGGAATTGTTACCAGCGATAGAAAACTGGCTGAAAAATTGTATTTATTAAGAAACCATTGGAACATGGCCCAGACTTCAGTGAGGATGGCTGATTTTCCCACGCCTCGAATCGTCCACTGGGCTTGGAAGTCCAGGCTTGATAATATTCAGGCGGCTTTGCTCAATGTAAAGTTCAAATACTACAACCAGTTTTTGGCTCGCAGAAAAGAAATTGCCAATAGGTATATTAAAGGGATGAAAAACCTGCCGGTTAAGTTGCCGATCTATAATAAAGGAGATGTCATTCAGGAATTTATCATCAGGATTGGTAGCGACCTCGAGCGCAAAAAATTCAAAAAATTTATGGATAAAAAAGGGGTTGAACTTTTAATTAGGGAAACCACGCCCAACCACAAAGTAAAAAACCTTTATCTGGATAACTTTAGCCTGCCCGTTACCGAAAATATCTCTCGCGACGCGGTTAGAATTCCGGCATATCCCGAATTGACCAACAAAGAGGTAACATACATTATTTCTTGCGTTAAAGAATTTTACAATCAAAAATGAATATTCTCCTTTACTTCAACAAATTAAGGACAAAAACAAACCGGCTGATTTTTTTTGTTTCAGCTGACATTTTTTTCATTTTTTTGGCTGTTTGGCTGTCTTTCTTTTTGAAATTTGATTACAATATTCCCAGCCAGTATTTCACTTCAATCTGGAGAATAGCTTTCTTGTCCGTTTTTTTCATCATCCCCATTTTTTACCTTCAGGACTTATACACTTTTTCCTGGTCTTTCGTTAGCACCAAAGAACTCATTTCACTTTTTCGAAGCCTGACGTTGAGCTTTATTTTTATGGGAGCAGCCATTTTCATATCAAAAGATTTTTACGCTTTCATTGGATTTCCCCGTTCGGTTTTGCTGATGAGTTATTTTTTAATATTTTTATTTTCTGCTCTCACCCGTTTCTCCAAAAGAATTTATTTTTCTGTTTTTTACCGAGGGAACATTGTCGGAAAAGAAAAGACGCTTATTGTCGGGGCTGGGGACACAGGAGAGCAAATTTTAAGGAGCATTTTGTCTTCTTCTGACACAGCTTATTTCCCGGTTGGTTTTGCCGATGACAGCCACATAAAGCAAAATGTCAACATCCATGGGGTAAAAGTGTTGGGAAAAATCTCTGAAATTCCAAAAATAATAAAAAATAATGAAGTAACCCAGCTGATTATTGCCCTGCCTTCGGCCGGCTCAAAAGCCATAAAGGATGCTATGGACATGGCCAGGGCTTCGGGGGTTAAAAAAATTAAAATTTTCCCTCCACTTTCAGAAATTATCAGGGGTAACATCTCTTTGCACGACTTAAAGAATGTGGAAATTGAGGATTTATTGAAAAGGGAATCGGTTATTATAGACACGAGACAAATAGAAAAACTGATAAAAGACAAAAAAATATTGATAACGGGTTCGGCTGGTTCAATAGGCTCGGAACTGGCAAGGCAGGTCGCAAGATTTTCTCCTGCTTATCTCATACTGCTCGACCAGGACGAAACCGGAATTTTTAACATATCACAAGAACTAACATATGGCTTTCCGGATCTGGCAATTCACCAATTTGTGGCCGATATAAGAGACGCAGAAAAAATGAGAGATATTTTTGAAAAACATCGTCCAGAGATCGTTTTCCATGCCGCTGCTTACAAACACGTTCCCCTCATGGAAGAAAATCCTGATGAAGCCATAAAAAATAACATTTTTGGGACAGATGTTTTGGCCAACCAGAGCATTAAAAATAAAGTTGAAAAATTTATTTTTATTTCAACCGATAAGGCCATCAATCCAACATCAGTTATGGGAGCTACCAAAAGAGCGGGAGAAATGCTTTGCCAGATATACAATGGAAAAAATATCACAAAGTTCATTTCGGTCAGATTTGGAAATGTTTTGGACAGCCGGGGAAGCGTCATTCCCATCTTCAGGGAGCAAATCAGAAGGAGGGGGCCGGTTGAAGTGACCCATCCTGAAATGAAAAGGTATTTTATGTTAAAATCGGAAGCTTGCCTTTTGGTAATGCAGGCAGGGGCCATGGGCCAGGGGGGAGAAGTTTTTGTTTTGGATATGGGTGAGCCCGTTAAAATTTTGGATTTGGCAAAAGAAATGATAAGATTATCTGGGTTTAAAATAGATGAAGACATTAAAATAATTTTCACCAGCCCGAGGCCCGGAGAAAAACTTTTTGAAGAAATTTTGACAGCCGAGGAGGGAACAACGGTAACTAAAAATCAAAAAATTTTTGTGGCAAAAATTTGGGCTCCAAATCATGAAAAATTTATGGCCAAAATGGAAAAGTTAAAAAGCCTTTTGATAAAAAATAATAAATATGATTTAATGGAAGCATTAAAAGAAATTACTCCTTCGTATAAAAATAATTAATAATATGGAAAGTCAAAACAGCATAGAAGAAATTAATTTAATCGACGTAATCAACACCCTTATTAAAAGAAAGAAGATCATTTTTTGGTGTGTTTCTTTGGGCATACTGTTTGCCGTTGGTGTTTATCTGGCAAAAAATAAACCATCGCCCTTGGCTCCGACCACCTACCAAGCAACAGCTTTGATTGAAGTTGGCCAAATGAAGGGCCAGCCGATCGAAAGAATAGAAAATGTCGTTTCAAAAATTAACTCAGGGGTTTTTTGCAATTCAGTGACAGCTTCCAATATCCCGGAAACCTTTTTAGTAAGTTTGGAGTCTCATGCTAAAAACAAAGAAGAAGCCAAAACTAATCTTGCCAATTGTATGAACGCGATTTTATCAGAACAAGATGGAATTTTGAAATTTTATAAAGACAGCGTTTCGCAAAAGATAGCCAATGTAGAGCGCTCAATGAATAAATTTGTGTCATACGGCCAGCCCTCGCCGGCGTTAGAAATAATAGAACTTAGCCTGAAGGATGACCTGGCAAATGCCAGCCCATCAAAAATAGTAAAAGAACCCGATGTTTTGGAATCTAAGTCAGTTTCCGAATCTTCCGCTTCATTTTCTAAGAAATTTTTGAAAATCATTTTTATGCTGATTGTCGGCGCGTTTGCTGGATTTTTTGCCGGATTAATTATTATTCTTGTCAAAGAATGGTGGGACAAAAATAAAAATAAAATTATTAAACCTATTGCCTAATATGGAATCCCATTGCGAATTATGCTCTTTTAAAAACCCCAAAGCCACCGCCACCGCCGTTATTATTCAGGACAACAAGCTTCTTTTGGTTAAAAGAAACCAAGAGCCATTCAAAGGCCAATGGGATTTACCGGGGGGATTTATGCAAGAAAAAGAAACCCCAGAACAGGCGCTAGCAAGGGAAGTGAAAGAAGAGCTGGGGGTGGATTTAGTTGATGCTACTTTCATAAAAACTCAGCAGGGCAAGCATGTTTGGAAAGAGGAAGAGTTTCCCATTTTAAGCCATGTATTTCTTGTCCACATAAAAGATAACATAGCACTTGACCAAGAAAATAGCGATTATCAATTTGTTGACTTAAAGGTCATTGACCAAAAAGAGGTTGCTTTTGACAGCAATCAAGCTATCGTTTCCTGGCTTAAAGACAATTTTGTTTTTGACCTTGAAAGGGTTAGAATTTTAACTTCCCAGCTCGACTCTTCTGCAAAAATTAACGAACAGTATCTTTACAGGGCAGTTTTAAACGGATTTGTTTCAAAAATATATGAGGGCGAAAAGTTAGTAGGCATGGGCTGGATTTTCGGCCGCCAAACCATGCTGAGAAGGCAAGCCGTGGTTGAGGATATGATTGTTGATGACAACTATAGGGGCAAAGGTTACGGGAAAAAAATGCTTTTAGAACTTATAGCATGGGCAAGAAAAGAAAAAATGGATATGATTGAGCTGACTTCAAATCCAGCAAGAGTAGCCGCCAACGAACTGTATAAGAAAGTAGGATTTAAACTACATCCCACCAATCACTATCTCTATAAGATTTAAAAATGCCAAAAGTTAAGAAAAAATTATTTTTTCTGTTTGCGGTATCTTTTTTTATTCTGTTTTCTTGGTCTTTTGCAAAAGCTGACAATTTAGTCAGTTTGAATTTTAATGTTGATAAAAACTTTGATGCAGTTGCCAGGTCTCAAGTTACGGCCGTTCTTGTAAAAACTTCTCCCAACCTTTATTTTTATGTTGATAAGTCTTGGTGGGAAATGCAAACTCCAGCCAGGCAAAGTGAAATTTTAAATAATCTGGATGTTTTGTCTTCTGAATTTGACGGAAGAATTTATCCGATTTTAACTTCGGTCTTTGGAAGCGAATGGAAGCCCGGAGTTGACGGCGACAACAGGATTACCATTTTATTCCACTCAATGAAAGAGGGCGTTAGCGGTTATTTCCGTTCGGCCGACGAATATTTAAAACTCCAAATTCCAGATTCCAACGAAAAAGAAATGCTCTATCTTTCCCTTGCCAACATAGACGACCAGCGATTGAAGATATTTTTATCTCATGAATTTACCCACCTTATAACTTTTAATCAAAAAAATAGGCTGCAAGGAGTTCAAGAAGAAGTTTGGCTTAACGAGGCCAGGGCCGACTACTCCTCAACCATGTTGGGATATGACGATCTTTACGATGGCAGCAATTTGCAAAGAAGAGTCAGAGATTTTTTGCAAAATCCCCAGGACCCCTTAACCGAATGGCAGGAGACAAAATACGACTATGCCGTTGCCAGCGTGTTCACGCACTATTTGGCTGACCACTATTCAATAAAAGTTTTGGCGGATTCCCTCAAATCAAAATTAGTCGGCATACCCAGTATCAACGAAGCTCTTTTCAAGGATGGCGCCAAAGAAGATTTTAGCCAAGCTTTTACCAATTGGACGATAACCGCCGTCATTAATGATTGCTCCCAGAACCAAAAATATTGCTATTTGGATAAAAACCTTAAGAATTTAAGAATAATTCCAACGTTAAATTTTTTACCCCTGTCTGGCAACAGTTCTTTGTCGGTAACCAATATAACCAAAAATTGGTCAGGAAACTGGCAAAAAATAATCGGAGGCGATGGAGATTTAAAATTAGAATTTGAGAGTTTGCAGGGGCTTAACTTCCAGGTTCCCTATTTGATTTTTGACAAAGACAATAATTATTCGTTAAACTTTTTACCGCTTGATAAAAATCAAAAGGGAGAAATTGACATTAAAGATTTTGGCTCAAAATACAACTCTTTGATAATTATTCCTTCTCTGCAGTCAAAATTTTCCGGATTTGACGGGCTCGAGTTAACCTATCCATACACTTTTACAGCCTCAATCGGAAACTTTATCCCAAAACCCAATAATAATTTGTGCCAGCAAATCACAAGTAATCTTTACTTTGGAATTTTTAATAACGATCAAGTCAGGTGCCTCCAGCAATTTTTGAAAGGTCAGGGAGCAGATATTTATCCCGAGGGCTTGGTAACGGGTTATTTTGGAAGACTAACCAAGTTAGCTGTAATGAGGTTCCAAAAAAAATACGGGATTATCCAAACTGGATTTGTTGGGCCTTTAACTCGGTCAAAAATAAATCAATTTTTAAATGCAATCTGAAGTTTTTAAAATATTAAAAAAAGAATTGCCCGGAACTAAAAAAAATATTTTGCTCAAAAATCACACTACTTTTAAAATCGGCGGACCAGCCGAATATTTTTTAACTGCGAGCGACCAAAAAGATTTGGGGAAAGCAATAAAAGTTGCCAAGCGCCTAAAATTGCCGGTTTTTGTTTTGGGCGGAGGCAGCAATCTTTTAGTTTCAGATCAAGGTTTTAAGGGACTGGTTATAAAACTCAAAAACAGTAACGATTACTCTCTAAAAAATAATATTATATCGGCCAGCGCTGGGGTTGAGTTGGGAAAGCTCGTAAAGTTTTCTGTCAAAAATTCTTTGGAAGGATTGGAGTGGGCGGGTGGTTTGCCTGGGAGTTTGGGAGGGGCTGTAAGGGGGAATGCCGGGGCGTTTTCTGGCGAAACTAAAGATATAATACTAGAGGTTCACGCCCTTGACGACAAACTGAACTTGAGGAAATTTTCAAATAAGCAATGCCAATTTTCTTACCGGTCTTCCATTTTTAAAAGGAAAAACTGGGTTGTAGTTTCTGCCAAGATAAAGTTAAAAAAGGGAGATAAAAAAAGCTTGCAGAAAATTTTTCGAGCAAGAGTTAACTACAGAAATCAAAGGCATCCTTTAGAATATCCCAATGCCGGCTCAATTTTTAAAAATGTGGATTTTAAAAAGTTTTTTCCAAAATTTAAAAAAAGCTTGTTGGCTGTTGTTAAAAAAGATCCGTTCCCGGTTGTTCCCACTGCTTATTTAATTTCGGAAGCCGGATTAAAAGGGACGACAGTTGGCAAAGCCCAAGTTTCAGAGAAGCATCCAAATTTTATTGTAAATTTAGGGGGAGCTAAAGCAAAAGATATCCTCAAACTTATTGAATTAGTAAAGAAAAAAATAAAAAAAATGTATGGCATACATTTGGAGGTAGAAGTGCAATTTTTGGGTTTTTAATTTATAATTAACTTGTAATTTGTTAAGTTAAATTTGCACATAATGAATATCATAGTTAAGATCAAAAATTTAAAACTCACCGAATCCCTTAGGTCTTTTATAGAAAATAAAATTGGTGGAATTAAAAAATTCTTAAAAAGTTTCACTAAGTCAAGCGGACAAAATGATTCATTGGAAGCTTTTGTAGAAGTTGAAAAGGAAACCATGCACCATAGGAAAGGGGACGTATTTAAGGCAGAAACAAAAGTAAATCTGCCCGGCAAAAGCTTTGTGGCCCAGGCCCATGGCGACGATTTAAAAAGGGCGGTTGTCGAGGTTAGAGATGAACTGAAAAGAGAAATAGGAAAGTACAAAACAAAAACCATTGATTCACCCAGAAGAAAATATAGAAAAAACAAAAGAGAAATTTTTTAAATTAAATTTACCAAAAATCGGCCGCTAGCCGATTTTTGGTTTTACAAAGCCAGATTTTTTGATAGAGTTAAAATGTTATGTCCATATTTAATAAAATTTTTGGAGATTCGAACCAAAAATTTGTAAAAAATTTACAGCCCATTGTTGATAAAATAAATTCTTTTGAGCCAGAAATTCAAAAGCTTTCAGACAGCCAGTTGAAAGAGAAAACAAATGGATTTAAAGAAAAGTTAAAGACCGGAATCGCTCTGGACGATATTTTGCCAGAGGCTTTTGCTTTGGTTAGAGAAGCCGGCAAAAGAACCTTAAACCAAAGGCATTTTGACGTCCAGTTAATTGGCGGAATTATTTTGCACCAGGGAAAAATTGCAGAAATGAGAACCGGCGAGGGCAAAACCTTGTCGGCAACTTTGCCAGCTTATTTAAATGCGTTGGAAGGGAAAGGAGTTCATATTGTGACCGTTAACGATTACCTAGCCAAAAGAGACATGGTTTGGATGGGCCAAATTTATGATGCCTTAGGATTATCTGTAGGATGCATTACCAATGAGTCTGGATATATTTATGATGCCAATTACAAAAGTGACGAAAAAGATAAAGAGAGGGACTTGGTGGGCAGCTTTAAGGTAGTTGAAGATTATTTACGGCCGGTTTCAAAACAGGAAGCCTACCGAGCCGATATTACCTACGGCACCAACAATGAATTTGGATTTGATTATTTGAGAGACAATATGGTTTATGATTTGGGTCAGCAAGTCCAAAGGGGATTTAATTTTGCCATCGTCGACGAAGTTGATTCTATTTTAATCGACGAAGCCAGGGTGCCATTGATTATTTCGGGCCAGGCAGAAGACTCAACGGAAAAATATTATCAGTTTGCCAGACTGGTAGTGAATTTAGAAAAAGAAAAAGATTATACCATTGATGAAAAAATGAAAACAGTCAACTTTACCGAATCTGGCCAAAATGAAGTTGTAAAAAGTTTGGGCTTTGACCCCTGGCAGGAAAATGATATTGTCTCAACCCATCAATTGGAATCTGCCTTGAGGGCAAAAACATTATTTTTAAAGGACCGGGACTATGTGGTAAAAAACGGCGAAATTGTCATCATTGACGAATTTACCGGCCGGATGTTGCCTGGCCGTCGTTGGTCACAGGGACTCCATCAAGCAGTTGAGGCCAAAGAAGGAGTCAACATACAGCCCGAATCAACCACAATGGCAACCATTACTTTCCAAAATTACTTCCGCCTTTACAAAAAGCTTTCCGGAATGACGGGAACGGCCCTGACTTCATCTGAAGAATTCGACAAAGTTTATAAATTAGATGTTGTCGTGATCCCAACTCACAGGCCGATGATAAGAAAAGATTTTGATGATAAAATTTTTAAAACAGAAGAAGGGAAATTTAAGGCAGTGGTAAAAGAAATAAAAGAATTAAATAAAAAGGGGCAGCCGGTTTTGGTTGGCACAAAATCGGTTGAAAAAAACGAATTTTTAGGAAAATTGTTGGGGATTGAAGGGATAAGTCACCAAATTTTGAATGCCAAAAATCATGAAAAAGAGGGTGAAATTATTGCCCAAGCCGGCAAAATCGGGGCAGTGACCATTGCGACCAACATGGCCGGTCGGGGCGTTGACATAATTCTTGGCGGTAATCCGCCAAATCCAAAAGAATCTCAAAAAATAAGAGAGCTTTCGGGCTTGCATGTGTTGGGAACCGAAAGGCATGACGCACGGCGGATTGACAATCAATTGAGGGGGAGGGCCGGTAGGCAGGGAGACCCGGGTTCCTCGCAGTTTTTTATTTCTTTAGAGGATGATTTAATGAGAGTTTTTGGCGGAGACAGGATAAAAAACGTAATGACGACTTTAAATGTTCCAGATGATGAACCAATCCAGGCCAAAATTATTTCAGGGGCTATTGAATCTGCCCAGGCCAAAATTGAAGGATTTAATTTTGATTCCAGAAACCATTTGTTGGAGTACGACGACGTAATGAATAAACACAGAGAAGTAATTTATAAAAAGCGCCGGGAAATTCTTGAAAACTTTCAATTTGATAAAATTAATTTTCAAGTGGCCGGATTCAGCCAAGAAGAAGTTGATAAAAAAGAAAAAGAAGTTGGCAAAGAAAATTTAACCCAAGCTGCAAAATTTATAAGTTTGCGGGTTGTTGACGCTTTGTGGCAAGAACACCTTTTAAACATGGAGCACATGAGGGACTCGGTTATGTTGCGGGCCTACGGCGGTCATGATCCTTTGGTGGAATACAAAAACGAAGGCAGAAAATTATTTAAGCAATTGTTAAGTCAAATTGACGTTGAAATCGCCCACAACGTTTTGAAAGCTGGAATTAATGTGCAACATCAGCACCAGGCTCCCTTCGACTCGGCTCAGGGCAAGCAACCAAAAATAGTCCAACAACTGTCCCAACAAGGCAAAGAAAATATCGGCCGCAACGATCCATGTCCCTGCGGCAGCGGCAAAAAATTTAAGAAGTGCGGGATGCTCAATATACAAGAGCACCAAAGAAATATGGTGAAAAAATAAATATGAATGTTATCAAGACAAAGTCGTTTGAATTAGCAACTTTTTTAAAAGGGGGAAAAAATTCATCAAAGTTAGCCGTTTTGATTCCGGGAAGACTAGATATCAAAGACTATGTTAATTTTGTCAGTCATGCTCAGTATTTAGCCGGTCGCGGTTTCTTTGTAATAGCTTTCGATCCACCTGGGACATGGGAGAGTCCAGGAACAATTGATTTGTATACAACGACCAATTATATCAAGGCCGTTAACGAGTTGATTGAATACTTCAGCAATAAACCGACTTTATTATTGGGACATAGTAGAGGAGCAGCTGTTGCGATACTTACAGCATTTAATCCGAACGTTATAGGCATCGTGCCGGTGATGGCAAATTATGGATCCCCCACTGCTCCAAGTGGAGAAGCAATAAAAAGTGGTTTCCAAATTTCTTATCGTGATCTTCCTCCTGGCAATGCCAAAACTAAAAAACAAAAAGAATTTTTATTGCCGATTAGTTATTGGGAGGATGGAAAACAATATAATATTATCGAATCCTTAATGAATTGTTCTAAGCCGAAGTTAATAGTTTATGGCACAAATGATGAGTTTACTCCTGTTGATACGATTAAAAAATTGTATGGGCAAATACCAGACCCCAAAATGGTAAAAGAAGTGGATTCTGATCACGATTATCGTTATCATCCTGAGGTTATTAAGGAGGTAGAGCAAGAAATTGGTCGATTTTTAGATAAGTATAACCTTTAGGAGTGTTCTTTAGTACGAATCTTCTACTATCCGCTATAATCCAACATAGTTGGTATAGCAGATAAATATTCATGAACATTACTGTGTTAAGAGTCTTGTGTTTTAGTTAAGAAAATAAAAAATGAAAAATGCAATTATATTACACGGAACAGGGGATACGCCAGATTTATTCTGGCTCCCCTATATAAAAGAAAAACTTGAAGAAAAGGGTTTTAAAGTTTGGTTGCCTCAATTGCCTAACGCTCAAAACCCTAACCTTAAAGATTGGATACCCTTTATTTTGGAGCACGGAAAGATTACGGAAGATACTATAATGATTGGCCATTCAGCTGGTGCTCAAATTATTTTAAGTATCTTAGAAAATAGCGATATAAAAATCAAGAAAGCAATTTTAGTTTCTGGCTATGCAAAACCTTTACCTAAAACAGAAAATGATCCTAAAAATAAAGGCGAATTTAATTGGGAAAGAATAAAAGGAAAAGCTCAAGAATTTATTTTTATTAATTCAGATAATGACCCCTGGGGATGCGACGAAAAACAGGGTAAGATTATGGCTGATAATTTAAACGGAAAATTGATTATAAGGCATGATGGCCATATGGGTTCACAGACTTATAACCAACCATATAAAGAATTCCCACTTTTGCTTGAATTAGTAAATTAACCAATGAAGAATAATCCAATGAAAATTTATTTTGCTGCTCATGCAACAACAAAAGACAATGAAGCAAAGATTGCCTCGGGTTGGAAAGATGTCGAACTCTCCGAATTGGGTATTCAACAGGCAAAGTTATTAAATAAAACATTTGAAGGAATCAATTTAGATTTAGTTTGCTGTTCTGATTTGCAAAGAGCATCTGATACTGTAAAAATTGCTTTTGATGATAAGTACCCCATTATAATTGATAAAAGACTTAGAGAAATTAATTATGGAGATTTTAATGGTAAGCCATCAAAAATTGTTGAGCCAATGAAAATAAAACATATTAAAGAACCATTTCCGGGAGGCGAAAGCTACAAACAAGCAATTGAAAGAATTCAAGAATTTTACCACATGCTTAAAGCTAAATATCCAAACAAAACAATTTTAGTGGTTGGTCATCGTGCTACACAATATGGCTTGGATATTTTTAAAGGTAAAACTCTAGAAAATTTAATAAGTACGCCTTTCAAGTGGCAACCATATTGGGAATACGATATTGCAGTTGCAGGAAGATTATAAACTTAAAAAATGCCATGGGGCATAAAAAGAAAAAAGCCAGAATCCTTGTGGGATAGCTGGCTATGGGCGTCAGTCTCCGACCTGAAAAGCTCTTGTAGGCGTCCCGTAAACGCCTCGTTATTCGGCATAAAGCCTACACTGACGTTAATTGTATATTACTTATTTATAAAAAGATGTCAATGTTATTTATTAAAGTATGATGGAAAATAATATTATATTGCAAGTAGGCGTGAAGGTGCTCTTGAAAAAAGAAGATGGAAAATATCTGTTGGTCCGTCGTTCTTTAAAAAAATACCCGGAAGTCAAAGATACAAGATGGGATATTGTTGGTGGAAGAATTAATCCGGGCAGTACTTTAATGGATAATCTAAAACGCGAAGTGAAAGAAGAAACCGGGCTTGATCTATTTGGCGAGCCAAATTTAATTTCTGCGCAGGATATTTTAAGAATTCCGGGCCGCCATATAGTCCGCCTTACATATATTGGAGAGTGCAGTGGGGAAGTTACATTAGACGAAATGGAAAACGATGATTTTAAATGGGTTAGTTTTGATGAATTGTTAAAAATGGAAAATTTAGACGAGTATTTTAAGGGGCTTTTGGATTCAAAAAAATTATTTTAATGTTAAAGGAAATGAGAAAAAATCGGGCCAATAAATTGGCCCGAGTTTTTAGTTGAAACTGTGGATAAGTACCGTTCCTATTGACTCTCATTCTTGATATAATTAATGAATTTGATTTCCCAAATAAATAATTTTTTGGGCATGTTGTTTTAGATATAAAAATGACTGCAAGTAAACAAAGAACTTTATCGTTTATTTTCCTCTTTTGCGGTGTTCTTTGTTTTGTCTTTTTAAACAATAATCAAAATGCATTTGCCGTTGCCGGAGTGCCTAAGGTTTTAGTCCAACAGGGAAGACTGCTAGACTCAAGCGGCAATTTGCTCGGCGGTTCTGGAACCAATTTTTGTTTCAGGTTTTCCATTTACGATGCTTCCAGTAACGGAAACAAGCTCTGGCCATCGGGAACACCATCAACGATGACGATATCGGTGAAAAATGGTGTTTTTTCAGCTCCCATCGGAGATACCACGGCGGGAGGAGATACCTTGGATTTTAATTTTCAAGATAACGATACCGTTTACTTAAATGTTGAGGTTGTAAATTCTTCGGGAGGTTCTTGTTCTGGGGTTACGTTTACGGCGAATGATGCTTTATCGCCGCGCCAAAGAATTGTTTCTTCGGGCTTTGCTATCAATGCCAGCACCGTCGGAGGGTTTACTCCTTCTCAAACTCCAACCGGAAACCAAATCCCGGTACTGACAAATAGTGCCCTCAACATTGGAAAAACCGGAGTTGCCACCGGAAAATTAGTTTTCAATGACGCCACCACATCGTTTAGCACCACGTTTCAATCTTCAACTTCTGCCACGGCTAATGCGACCTACACTCTGCCTACTGCCCTGCCAAGCAGTAACAAGATACTTCAATCCGACAGCAGCGGGAATCTCTCTTGGGTAACCGATGCCGCCGGCGGCGGAGGATCTTCTGCTTTGTCTGATATCACTGCGGCAACGGCAGCGGCCAACATCAACAACGGAGACAACACCATTGTTTGGAATTGGAAATTAACTACTGCCGATAAAACGGCATTTAAATTTTCAGAAAACGCAGCTTCTACTGCATCGGGAACTCCTTACCTCCTTGGTATTCAAACTTTATCGAGCTCAACTGCCAATCCCATTATTATAACAGCTGGAGGCAATACTAACGGAATAAAAGTAGATACTGCGGGATTACTGCAAGCCATTGGAACCGGAGGAATTAAAGCTACGGATTTAATTTCAGGAACGTATTCAAATGGCTTAACCGTTAGTTCTGGTAATATTACTTCAGGAGCTTGGCAAGGAACTGTGATAGATTCCACCTACGGAGGCACGGGCATCAACAACGGAGGTAGAACCTTAACCATCTCC
>CAZAAH010000002.1:0-27019 GCA_964483475.1 uncultured Candidatus Saccharibacteria bacterium | reverse complement strand
TTGGATCTCCAGAATGCCGCAGCCGCCTCACTGTTCACGGTCGATATTACGGGAACCGTCACCGCAGGAACCTGGCAGGGAGGCGTGGTCGGTTCCACCTACGGAGGCACGGGCATCAACAACGGAGGTAGAACCTTAACCATCTCCACTAACTCAGGAACCCTCGCTTTCTCCAACGCCAGCAAAACCTTGACCATCGCCCAGACCTTAACCTTGGATGGTACCAGTGGAAAGACTCTCACCCTCAACAACTCCCTCACCTTAGCCGGAACCGATTCCACCACCATGACCTTCCCCAGTTCTTCGGCCACCATTGCCGGTCTGGGTATTGCCGAGACCTTCACGGGAGCCCAGACCTTCCAGGGATTGAACCTCGACGAAGTCTCTCCCTCCCAGATCACCTCTGACCAGAACAACTACAACCCGAGTGCCCTGGCCAACTGGAGATTGAATACCGACGCCACCCGCAACATCACCGGCATTGCCGGCACCGCCACGGGAAGAGTCATCAAGATCACCAACGTTGGCTCAAACAGTATCGTCTTGAACAATGAGTCGGCTTCCTCAACCGCGGGAAACCGCATCCACACCGCCACCGGCAGTGACATCACCCTCCTAGCTGACCAATCAGTTCAACTCTTCTACGACAACACCACCGCCCGCTGGCGAGACAGCGCCCAGCCATCGGGAAAGATCGCCAACGGACAGCTGACCAACAGCAGTATCACCTTAAACGCCGGAACCAACTTCGGCATATCAGCCCCCGGGGCCATGTCTCTGGGTTCCACCTACACCATTGGCGCCACCGGGGACAACCTCAGGTTCAACGACTTGGGATTGAACGTGGCCGCCCCGACCTCGGGAGGCCAGATCGCCTCGACCGGAGGCGCCAACAACATCACCTTGCTCCTCCTTAAAAGGAACACCGACACCTCTCCCACCGGAAACTTCTTGGATCTCCAGAATGCCGCAGCCGCCTCACTGTTCACGGTCGATATTACGGGAAAAGTGACCACTGGAACTTGGAATGGAACCGCAGTTGCTGAAGGATATGGTGGCACCAATCAAACAACATATGCAACTGGAGACATGCTCTACGCATCAGCAAGCAATACGCTTTCTAAAAGAACGATAGGATCGAGTGGGCAGTGTCTTATTGTATCGGGTGGAGTCCCAACATGGGGTACTTGCTCTGGTTCTGCAACAGTTCGCTGGGATCAACTAGCAGATCCAACCGCAGCGCTTTCTCTTAATATACCGGCGGTAGATACTACTTCATTTACCGAGCAAGCTACTACTCAAACAGGATTTTGGTGGACTTCAAGCACAATTACTTCTGGAATGTTGGCTAAACTTTCTTTGACCGGGTCGAGCGCCGTGGCCAGTGCATCTAATAGCGGCTCTGCTTTGACAATTTCGTCTTCAACCACCGGGTTTACCGCAGCAACCCAGGCCTTAGCCGAAATTTTCAGCTCGGGAACGAATTCTAACAATGGTGTAACTGTCATAGGATTAAAAAGCGATATTCAAAATCAAAATGCTACTTCGGGTACCAATATTGGGCTGTACCTGAATGCTTCGGGTGCGAACACCAAGAACGATGCTATCCAGATTAATGCCGGAAACGTAGAAAGCTTAGGCGCCATAGATTGGGTTGCCAAAGCCAACACGGCCAGCACCTTCAGAATTACCGATGGAACTGCGGCATTCCTTTCTGTTGATTCACGCACCACTACTGACAACATCAATGCCTTAACCATGGATGTTCCTGATCCGACGATTGCCGGAGTATCGGGAACCACTTACTCGGCCAATTCGCACGCGGCCTTCACGCTGACCGATTCCACTACCACTACCGTCAGCGCGCTCAACGGATTACAGGTCAATATAGCGGCGCCAACCATTAACCAATCAGGGGGAGCGGTAACGGTTACCGATGCCTCCACGTTGTATGTTAATGCTCCTACCGCCGGAGCCAGTGTAACCATTACTAATCCCTATGCCATCAATGCCAACGGAAACATTCTTGGGGCAAAGTTTGCTTCAACCAAAGGAGTCAACTGGACCCTGCCATCATCGGGCGGTACCAGCGGATGCCTGACGTCAAACACTTCCAACGTGCTTTCGGTATCTGCCTGCAGCAATACGAGCGCAAACCACTATACAACCTCGGGAGATCACAGTGTTACCGTACCGGCAGGGACGCTCTTGGTTATCGTTGAAGCCTGGGGGGGTGGAGGGGGTGGCGGAAGCGGAGCCTCGTTCAGCGGCGCCAATACGTCGGCCATCCGAGGCGGAGGAGGCGGAGGAGGAGGCGGAGCCTACAACACCGCCACCTTTACCTTCGGAGACCTTGGCGGAGCCTCGGTTACTTTACATGCCTACGTCGGCGCCGGAGGAGCAGTGGTAAATGGCACGGCAGCTACCAATACAACTCAAGCGGGAACTAATGGAAACACCGGAGGCAACAGCTATCTTTGTACCGTTAACTCGGCTACCTGCAGCGGAGGCACGGCATACCTGACGGCCTACGGAGGAGGCGGAGGGGGAGGCGGATCAGCTACCAACGGAGCCGGAGGAGGAGGTGGAGGTGGAACCACATCAGCAGGAACCGCAAGCACGGGTACGGGCGGAGGAGCCGGAGGAAATCCAAACGGAGGCGCAGCCGGAAACCCTGGAGCGAATTCCGCTTACGGGGGAGCAGGAGGAGCCAACGTCAACACAACGGCCGCAAACGACCTCGGAGGAACTTCAACAGCTTACGGAGGAGGCGGCGGAGGATCATCAGCCAATGCTAACGTGGCCAGCGGAGCCGGCGGAAATTCGCAGAAGGCCGGAGGCGGAGGCGGAGCCGGAGGAAGCGTCAATTCAAACGCGGCCAATGCCGAGACCGGTGGAAATGGCGGCGCCGTCCAATACTCTTCAGCCTCCTTTGTAGGAGCTGGAGGAGGAACCGGAGGAACCGGCGGAGGTACGCGAAACAACGGAACCGGAGGCACTGCCGGAACCGTACCAACCACCGGCATTCTTACGGTTGGTTCAGATTTTGGAGGCGGCGGCGGAGGAGGCGGGGGAGCCGCCAATAGCGCGGCCGGCGCCATAACCGGAGGCAATGGAGGGGCGGGCGCCCAGCCGGGAGGAGGCGGAGCCGGAGGAGGAGCCGCAGACACTGCCAATACGTCAATGTCGGCAACCGGCGGTAGTAGCGGAGCGGGAGGTGACGGACAGGTGGATATTGATGTGGTTGGAGGCAGTAATGCCGACATTGCGGAAATTTATTCAACGACCGACAGTACCCTGGGGGCTGGCGACGTCGTTTCAATTGATTCAAATCTTACGGCGGGCGTCAAAAAGACCCAAAAGGCTTATGATCCCGACACCGTAGGCATTATTTCAACGACCCCGAGCATCATTACCGGAAACAACGAGGACCCGGGCAGCCGATCGGTCCTGGTGGCACTGGCTGGAAGGGTGCCGGTAAAAGTTTCAACAGAAAACGGAGTCATTAAGTCTGGAGATTATTTAACCTCTTCTTCGGTGCCGGGCGTGGCCATGAAGGCGACCAAATTCGGCCCGATGGTTGGCCAGGCCCTGGTTGGGTTTGATGGCGATGGATACAAAGAAATTATCAATAACCAGAAGGTCGGGATTACGGTGGCATTTATTAAAAACGGATTTACGAACGGGCTCACGAACCTGGCTGATTTGATTGCCTCCCCGCCAACTCAACCGGATACGACGGGCACTTCGCCACCCCCGCCAACCGAAAGTCCGCCTTCAGACTCAACGACTTTGGGGAGCTCCACGACGAGCTCGAATACCCAGCCCAAAGATGCCAGCCCGCCGGATGTGGGCAAAGAGCTGCTCTTATATCTGATGAGCCAAAAAGACACTCTCAAGCAGGACAGCTTATCGGAAATATTTACGGACCGCCTGGCGGCCGGGCTGGAAATTATTTCGCCTAGGGTGGTTACCGATAACCTGGTGTTGAATTCACTGGAGCCCGCTGACAAAAATATCCAGGTGAATTTGGCTGACGGCGGAAAATTCTTTGTCCACTTTGGAGACGCCACCACCTTGCCGTTGGTCAGCATTGATCAGTTAGGAAACGCCTTGTTTTCGGGCGCTTTGACTGCCCAAAGCTTTGAGGTTGGAAGCGCTGACAAACCCGGCGGGATTACCTTGTACGATACGGAAACCAAAGAGCCTTACTGTGTCAGTATTCTCCACGGAGCATTGGTAACCTCTTCGGGCAAGTGTCAAAGCACCCTGATTTCAAATCCAGAAAGCGCAGTGCAAACCAGTTCTTCTCCATCATCTAATCAGGGTTCGGTGGCGCCTCCTCCGGCTCCGCCGCCCTCAGATGTTTCACCTCCGCCAGCAGATTCTTCCTCAAGCACCACTACTTCAACCGATTCAACGACCACGACTTCGCCTCCCCCAGCACCACCTCCTCCGGCTCCGCCGCCCTCAGATGTTTCACCTCCGCCAGCAGATTCTTCCTCAAGCACCACTACTTCAACCGATTCAACGACCACGACTTCGCCTCCCCCTTCGCCTCCAGCTGATGCTCCGTCTCCTCCGCCACCAGCCCCTTCTGATTTACCTCCACCACCGCCACCACCCCCCGATTCGTCGCAACCTTCTACTGACACTATCAGCCCGCCGCAAACTTCAACAACAACTGACACGAGTACCAGCCCACCAACGGACGCTTCGCCCCCACCAACGCCCCCGCCCAGCCAGTAATATTATAAAAACGGTTCTGATTGCAATCAGAACCGTTTTGCCATATCATCAATCCAATGGATGAGAATTTTTTTACCCTCAAAAAACCCGCCAAGGCCATCGTATTCCTTGCTTTGCTGACTTTTTTGGCGCTGGTTTCAACCTATACCATCACCCTGCCTAAGGCCGATGACATGGCCCGCCACCTGAAAAATGGCGAACTGATTTTGCACGGAAATTTTGACATCCTCTACAAAAATGTCTACTCGTACACCCAGCCTGACTATCCGGTGGTCAACCATCACTGGCTCTCGGGGGTAGTGTACTATCTTTTGTTTCAAATTGCCGGTTGGAATGGGCTGGTGGTTATAAAAGTTATCTTTGTTCTTGCCGCCTTTACCATTCTCTTTTGGGTTGCTTTAAAGAAAGCGGATTTTTGGCTGGTGGCATTTTTTTCTATTCCCACCTTATTGATGCTCATGGAGCGAACGATGGTAAGGCCCGAAAACTTCAGCTATCTTTTGGTGGCCATTTACCTTTACCTACTCACCGACATAGAACTTCACCCCGAAAGCAAAAAAATATACTGGATTGTCCCCCTGCAAATGCTCTGGGTGAACTTGCACATTTTCTTTTTTATCGGCGTGGGACTAATCTCTGCTTTTTTAATTGAAAAAATAATTCTTCAAAGGAACAGCTTCCGCAATAATCAGCTGGTTCAAAAGCTGCTCATCGTTGCCGTCCTGGCGACGGCCTCCTGCCTCTTGAACCCCAACGGCATTACCGGCGCCCTCTACCCGCTCACTATATTTCATAACTACGGGGTCCCGGTGAGCGAAAACGTCAATGTTCCCCAATATTTCCGCACCAACACCCTTTTCACCGATTACCCAGCAGCGATCTTTATTCCTTTGATCATGGTGCTGGCCTTGAGCTTCATCTTTGGCTTTCGAAAAAAACAAAAGCCCATTTTTTACGGCATTGTTGCTGCTGCCTCAGCCATGGCCGGGTTTGAGCTGATCCGAGCCATGGTTCTTTTTGGTTTAATGTTCTTGCCGGCCGTTACCCTGAACCTCAATGATATTTTTTTAAACCTGAAAGAAAAATTCAAGACGCAAGCTCCGAGGTTGTCAGCTGCCACCGGAAAAATAACCATTTGGGTTATGCTTTTGGCGATTGGCGGGCTAACCTTTTTTTTCTGGGGCAAGATTGACAACCACGGCATTGGATTAGATTACCGCTCGGAGGATTCGGCCAGATTTTTTCAAGACAATAATTTGAAGGGCCCCATTTTCAACGACTATGACTCGGGCAGCTACCTCGTATATTACTTTTTCCCGAGAGAAAAAGTGTGGATGGACAACCGCCCGGAGGCCTACAGCGCCAACTTTTTCAACCACGTCAACAATCCACTATTGGCTGACGACGGAGCCTGGGCAAAAACCCTGGAAAAATACCAGTTCAACGTCATCTTTTTTTACCAGTATGACGAGGGCGACAATATCCGCACGTTCCTCTCAAAGAGGGTCAGGGATCCCTCGTGGAGCCTGGTGTACACGGATATTTACAACGTGATCCTGGTGAGAAACGTGCCTGAAAACCAGGACGTCATCCAAAAGTTTGCCATTACCCCGCAGAACGCCGTGGAAAAATTGGCTTACCTTACCCATTCAGAGAATATCCAGGATCAAATTACGGCGGCTGATACCTTCAACCTGCTCGGCCTTGGCGACTTGGCCACCCAAACCTTTTTTAATGTGCTTTCAAAGGATCCCAATCAGCCCAAACTCTGGATGGTGCTGGGAGAATGGGAGTTAAGCAAACAAGATTACCGAAGCCCTTTGCTGGCCATGATGTTTTTGGACAAAGCCATTACGTTGGGCCAAAAAACAGCCGAAGCTTATTACTACCTCGGCTCGGCTTACGTGAAGTTGGATCGGCCCGAAAATGCCCGGGAAGCCCTGGGCAAGGCCATCGAAATAAATCCCTACCGGCAGGATGCGAGAGACTTACTCACGAAACTAAAAACCCAATGAAGGAAGAGGTTTCAAAAAAAGTTTCCCTGGTTTTGGCAAGCTTTTTAGCGTTGTTTTTGGAACTGGTGTTCATCCGTTGGCTACCCTCAAATGTGTTATCAATCTCGTACTTTGCCAACATCGTGCTCATTGCTTCTTTTTTGGGATTGGGAATCGGGGCGCTCCTGCCATTTAAAAAAGACCTCTTTTTCTGGTTTCCCGTAGCCTTGGCAGTAATGGTTTTGGCTGTTTTTCTCTTGCGTTCGGCGGAAGTGGTATTCAATGGGCCGGGCGGGGAGTGGTTGTGGAGTTACTACTATAGTGACAACACTTCCTTTGAGCCAGCTTTTCATTTGGGGATCATCAGCACCTTGACGGCGTTGTATCTGATGGTGGTTGGCGTCTTTGTATTCTTGGGCCAAAAAATTGCTTGGTGTATGGGTGAATTTGAGGCTCTGGACTCATACGGATTAACCATTGCGGGATCTTTTTTGGGGATTTTAATCTTTGGAATCATGACGTTTATCGGAGGAGTTTTCAATACCCCTGCCCTTTGGTTTTTTATTATTTTTTTCATTTCACTGTGGCTTTTAAGGAAAGGATCCAGGCTCTTCTTGGAAATTGCCTTTGCCTGCGCCTTGGCGGCCATTGTTTTTGTTTACCTTGCCGATCAGGGAAACCTCTGGTCGCCCTACTACTCAATCCAAACCTATCCCAACGGGAATCTTTCCACGAAGATATACGTCAACCGGTTCCTCCACCAGGAAATTATTAACTTTGCCAACTTTAAATTCGGCCAGGAAAAATTCCTCTTCCCTTACTACTTTAAAAACCATCCAGAGAACATTTTAATTTTGGGGTCGGGGAGCGGGAACGATGTTGCTATTGCCAATTTGACCGGAGCCAAGAGTATTGATGCCTTGGAAATTGATCCTGCCATTGCCCAGCTTGGCAAAACGGCAAATCCCCAAAGGCCCTACCAAGATCCGCGGGTCCACCTTTTCATTGATGACGCGAGATCCTTCCTTAAAAAAAATGACAAGCACTATGACATGGTGATCTTGGGGACCGTGGATTCCCATGCCTTGCTCTCGGGCATGTCCAACGTTAGGCTTGAAAGCTACCTCTACACCAAAGAATCCCTTGAAGATATTAAAAGCCATTTGAATCCTAACGGCGTCTTCGTCCTCCTTTTTTCAGCCGTCAACGACAATTTGGCCGACCGCCTCAATATGGTCGGCCACGCCGCTTTCTCTGACGTTCCTTCGGCGGCCTACCGGAGCGCTGACAATCGGCTCTTCAACTTTGTATTTGTGGCGGGGCCCGGACTGGATCCTACCCTGATCCATGACGAAGTCGGCATAAAAGATCTCCTGGTTTTCAAAAAAATGGCGCAGCCGAGTTCCATTGATTCTCGGGTCATTCCCTCGGACGATTGGCCGTACCTCTATCTATTCTCGCGCCAAATTCCCAGCCACTATGTAAAAGCTATTTTAATTTTGTTGGCCTTTTCGTTGCTAGCAATTTTTGCCCTCTACCGGAAAAGGAAAATTCTGGACTGGCAGAACGCCAATTTCTTTTTCTTGGGCGCCTCATTTCTCCTCCTGGAAACCAAGAGCATCACCACCCTCTCCCTCTTGTTCGGATCCACCTGGGTGGTAAATGTCTTTACCTTTGCAACCGTCCTGCTGCTGCTCTACCTTGCCAACCTGCTGGCCTCAAAAACAGAAATTAAAAATATAAGCCTCATGTACCTTTTGCTTTTTGGTTTGCTGGCCATTAATTTTTTCCTCCCTACCAACCTTTTTCTCAACTTTCCTTTTTGGCCACGATCTCTCTTGGCTTCACTGATAACGCTGTCGCCAATTTTCTTTTCAGCCGTAATCTTTTCTTCTTTTTTTAAAAAAGTGCAACAGGAGAGCATTGCCACAAGGTATGGGATGAATCTGGCGGGGGCCGTGGTGGGAGGATTTTTGGAGTACAGTTCAATGATATTTGGCTTCAAGGCGCTCTACCTCATGGCTGCTGTCTTTTATTTGCTATCGCTCGTTTGCACCCTCATGGCCCTAAAGTCCAGGGTACATTCATAGAAATATATTTTTTCATGGAACCATCTAAAACCCATAGCGTGTCAGTCATCATTCCTGTTTTCAATGAGTCTGCCACCATATTAAAAGTTGTTGAACGGGTTAAAAGTACCGGCTGGTACCAGGAAATTATCATCGTTGACGACGGATCAACCGATGGCACCACTGAAATCATAAAGGGGATTGAGAGCTGCATGGTTATTTTAAAAAGTAAGAACGAGGGCAAGGGATCGGCATTAAAGTTGGGAATTAAAAGAGCTTCGGGAGATTTCATCATGTTCCAGGACGCGGATTTAGAATATGATCAAAAAGATTATCCTTCAATGATTAAACCGCTGGAGGATGGCCAGGCCGACGCGGTAATTGGCTCTCGGGTTTTGTCGGGGTCCATTAATATTTTATCGGTTGGCGTGATAACCTATTGCTCATGCAAGCTCGTCGCCTTTTTAATAAATGTATTGTATGGAAAACATTTTACCGACTACTGGGGCGGATACAAGGCATTCCGCAGGGAAATGTTACAGCGCTTTGAGGTGGGGGCCAACGGCTTTGAGTACGAAATTGAGCTGCTCTGCCGCCTGTTGGAAAAAAATATGGCAATCAAAGAGGTTCCCATTTCCTACCACCCCCGAACCCGTGGCCAAGGAAAGAAAATAAAATTTTTCCCCGATGCTTTTTTGGTTGTCTTTTCCATTTTCAAATGCAGATTTTTTAAAAAATGATATAATCATCAAATGCCACCAAAAACTAAAAAAAAGAAAACGGATATCCGCATGCTACCCGAGGCGCCGGTTATACCGCAGGAAACCCGAGGTGCTTTTTGGGGCAACCTGAAAAGTTTCTTTACTAACCAAAAGAACTTCAGCCGGATCGTTTTTTTTCTAGCCCTCATCAGTATTGCTGCCGCCACTTATTTTTTTATACGGTTCAACCAGCTAAAAAATAACCCCTCAGTTTTGGCCCAAAGTGAAACAGAAACCCTGGTTGCCAGAGTTTCAAAGCTGGTTGCTTTGCCCCAAAACGAAGTGCCGACGGTGGCTACCGTTTCAGAGCCAGAACTCCTCAAAAACCAGCCGTTTTTTGCCAATGCTAAAAAGGGAGACAAAGTCTTAATTTACACCAAATCCCAGAAGGCAATTCTCTATGATCCTGCTGAAAACAAAATTATTGAAATTGCTTCAATTAATTTAGGAAATAATGGTAAGTAGCTTGTTGTCCAAAAAAAGCTTTAAAGGAACGATAACTTTTTTTGTATCCTGCTTTTTGATCCTCGGTTCTTTCCAGGCTCTCGCCGACGACTACACCAGCACCAATTTTATTTTAAGGGACCCGGTCATTGTTGACCAAGCAGGATTTTCAACCTCAAATAATTTCCAATATTTTTCCAGCAACGGACAAACTTCACCAGGAGAAAGCACAAGTTCTAACTTTACTTATCGGTCTGGATTTCTCTATTTTCCCACGGCAAGTTCTCCGGCGATCAGTGCGACGGCGGGCGATGGCCAAGTGTCATTAACATGGACCGCTGCCACCGCAACCTTGGCTAACATTACTAATTACGAATTGGGGACGGCCACAGTTTCTGGAGGGCCTTATACTTTTCAATCGATCGGGAATGTTCTCTCTTTTGTTAAAACCGGTTTAACCAATGGTACTAATTACTATTTTGTGGTTAAAGCCGATGCTGGAACCTTAACCTTGTCCCAGTCTGTTCAGGTTTCTTCAACTCCAGTTGCTTCTTCTACTAATCAGCCAAGCGGCGGGGGAAGCGGTGGCGGCGGGAGTGGCGGGGGTGGTAGTGTCGGAGGAGGATCATCGGCAAGTAATGGAGTTGTCCCCCAAGTTAATTTTTTGGGCAGGGCTTATCCATTAAGCAAAGTAACGGTACTCAAAGACGGACAAGTTGCCATCACAACGATCGCCGGTCCCGACGCTAATTTTTCAGTTGGCTTGTCGGGTATTTCAACAGGAAACTATATTTTTTCATTGTACGGTGAAGACAACAAAGGGCAAAGGTCAACTTTATTTAATTTTCCATTGTACATAACTGAAAATGCCGCTACCACGATCGGAGGCATTTTTATTGCGCCAACCATTGATGTTGATAAAGATCAAGTAAAGAGAGGTGAAAACATTGCCATTTTTGGGCAGAGCGCCCCAGACAGCGAAATTACTGTATCTGTAAATTCTGACCAGGAAATTTTTGAAAAAGTCAAAGCCAAACAAGACGGCAGTTATTTATACAATTTTGACACGAGCCCGCTTGAAGATGGACAGCACTCAACCAAATCAAAATCAGCGATTTCGGGAGAAATAAGCTCTTTTGGGAAATCGGTAGGCTTTATTATCGGTTCAACAAGTATTGCAAAAGCTGCGGTTTACTGTGGCAAGACCGACCTTAATTGCGACGGCAGAGTAAACTTGGTTGATTTTTCTATTTTGGCATATTGGTATAACAAACCAAATTTCCCCCGAAAGGTTGATTTTAATGGAGACGGCAAGGTTGACCTTACTGATTTTAGTATCATGGCCTATTATTGGACGGGATAGTTTTAAAAATAGTATAAATAATAATGTAGATTAATATGAAAATTTATAAAGCTTTCAAATTTATCTTTCTACTTTCTATTTTTTGTTTTTTATTTTCTGCTAGGTCGGCTTTTGCAGCAGAATTGTTTTTTGGTGCTAAAAATAAAGATGTCGGATTGGGTCAAAAGTTTGAGATAGGGGTTTTTGTTAACTCTCAAAATGAATCGATTAATGCAATCCAGGGAAATATAATTTTTCCAGCTGACTCCCTTCAATTTGAAGGATTTTATACTGGCGGCTCTACACTTACTTTTTGGGTTAACCAACCAGCTTTAACTTCACCTGGAACCATTTCTTTTTCTGGAATAATACCGGGAGGATTTTTGGGTCCAAAGGGGTATTTATTTTCTGTAATATTTACCGCAAAAGAAAAAGGCAACACAATAATAAATTCAAGTGATGAAAAAATTCTTTTAAATGATGGGAATGGCACGGAAACCAAGGTTACAAAAGCCCCGTTAAATATTGAAATAGTTGAAAAATCAAAAGAAGTTTTTACTCCTTTGAGTGATCTGACTCCGCCAGAACAGTTTCAGCCTCAGATCGGCCAGAATTCAGAAAGCTTTGGTGGAAAATATTTTTTGGCTTTTGCTGCCCAAGACAAAGGTTCTGGCATTGATCACTATGAAGTAATGGAAGCCAGCCAGCTGGGTTCCATCAGAGGTTTATTTTCAAAAGAAAATTGGGTGGTTGCCCAAAGCCCCTATATTCTTTTGGATCAGGGATTGAGAAGCAATATTTTTGTCAAAGCCATTGATAAAGCCGGCAATGAAAGAGTGTCTGAATTCAAAGCTTTGCGACTTCCGCTCTGGTATGAAAATTATATCTTTTGGGGTATACTCATTATAATAAGCATTATTTTCTTTGGTTACAGGATATGGATAAGAAAAAGATTTTAAAATACGTTTTTTTACCTTTACTTTTACTTTTCATTTTCTTTTCTAGTTCCGTTAATGCGGCGGATTTATCTTTTTCTCCTTCCGCCGGAAATCAAACACAGATATTTTCAGTTACGGTGTATGTATCAAGCCCCGACAGATCGGTTAACGCTGTCTCGGGAACGGTAAGTTTTCCGTCAAACAAGCTGAATATCGTTTCGGTATCAAAAGCGGGTTCTATAGTTTCAATTTGGGTTCAAGAGCCTTCGTTTTCAAATAATTCTGGCACCTTAAATTTTGAGGGGATAATGTTAAATCCTGGTTTTTCTGGGAGTTTTGGAAATATTTTAACGGTTAACTTCAGGGCAATTTCTTCGGGTACGGCTACGGTTAAATTTACTTCTGGCTCCGTTCTGGCAAATGATGGTCAAGGGACAAATGTATTGAACAATTTTAATAACGCAAGTTATTCACTTACGACTGCCAATATACAACCCACGGCAATTTCCAGCACAAAAACAAATCTTGAAGTTTCTAAAACTCCCGTTGATAATAAAAGTGTTCCAGAAACAAAAACCCTAACAACACAACCAGCTCCGCTTATTTATAATATTAGTCCATTTATGATAAGCATATTTGCCATATCAATTCTTATGGTTATTGCGATATTATTTGTTATTTTATTAATTTGGGGATTTTATAAGTTTTCAAAAAAGGTAAATTACCAAGGTGTCAATGGAGAGTTAGCCTTAAAATCAAATGTGGGCAACAAAAATATTTTTACAGGAATAAGTATGATGGGTGTTAAGAAAAATGATGGAAGTAAGGAAGATAACTTAAAACAGTTGGGATCGAAACTCAACGATAAGATTATTATCATTAACAAACTTATTGAAGATATTAATGAAGCTAATACTGGTTCCAGTAGAAAGTTGGCAGACATAGAAGACAATATGCAAAACAAAGCCTCATTTTTAGATCAATACATTCAACGGCTTAAGGGTTTTAATACGATAAAGTCAGAAAAATTAGAAAAGTTCCGAGCTAATCTTAGTCGTAAATTAAAGAATAAAATTTCTCTTTTTGAAAAAGATATCCAGCAGTTAAAAAATACTAATGTAGCTGAAGATGAACAGTTGGCTTTACTTTCAGAAAAACTTCAAGATAAGGCGCTCTTATTTGAAAAAGATTTAGAGCAATTAAGGGAGCTTATTAACTCTAGAGAGATTGAGTTGGTTAATCTTGAGGCAAAAATGGAAGAAAAAATTAAAACTAAAGTGAGTCTTTTTAAAAAAGATATTCAGCAATTAAAAGATACGAATTTTGTATCAAGTCAGGAGCTTAGAGAATTCGAAGATAGCCTTAAAATAAAAGCATTAAACTTTGAAAGGGATATTCAGCAATTGAAAGAATTTAATCAAGCAAAAGAAGACGGCCTTAAAAAAATTAGGGAAGAAATGGAGTCTAAGCTTTTATATCAAAACCATCTTTTCTCCCAAGATCTCCAGCAATTGAAGGATACCAATGCCGCCGAAGAAGCAGAGTTGGCAAAAATAGAAACAAGGCTTCGAAATAAAACATTATTATTTAAAGAAAATATACAGCAGTTAAAAGATCTTGGCATTGCAAAAGAGGCAGAATTAGCAAATTTTAAAGAAAAATTGGAGTCTGAAATGCAAAATAAGGTTGTTTCTTTTGAAAAAGATATTTCACAATTAAGGGAAGCTAATACAAAAGAGGATCAAGAAATAGGTAGATTAGAGTCTAAGATAGAAGATAAATCAATTGTCTTGGCAAAAGATATCCAAAAGTTAAGAGAATCTGATTTGGTAAAAGAAAATGAGTTGGCAAGATTAGAAAATAGATTAGAATCAAAGATGGAAAATATACAAAGCTCTTTGAAGGCAGATTTTAATCAATTCAAAGAAGCTGATTTTCTTAAAGGTGAGTTAGAAAGGATAGAGGAAAGGTTGGAGGCCAAGTTAGAAAATAGAAATATTATGTTGGGCAGAAGCATTCAGCAATTAAGGGAGGCCGCTGCAATTAAAGAAGAACTTTTAAGAATAGAAGCAAAACTTGAGTCAAAAATAGAAAATATAAATAACTCTCTGAGGTCAGAAATGGAAAAATTAAAAGAGGCCGAAATCTCAAAGAAGGAAGAAATCTTAAGACTGTCTGATAAACTGGAATCCCAATTAGAAAGTAAAACAATGCTATTTCAGAGGGACATCCAGCAACTTAGGGAAGCCGAAGCGGCAAAGAAAGAAGAAATGGTAAAGTTAGCAAATGAATTAGGGTCTCAATTTGAAAACAGATCAATTTCTTTTGAAAAAAATATTCAGCAATTAAAAGAAAATCAACAATTAGCAAGAAAAGAGGAATTCGAAAAACTAGAAATTATGAGTAATTCTTTTAAAGAAAACATACAACAATTAAGAGATGAAGAATCTTTTAAAAATGATGAGATTAGAGGAATAAAAGATAGTATTGAAAAATCAAAAGAAGATCAAAAAAATCTATTTGAAATGGAAAATGAATTAAAGGATAAAATATCAAGGATTAATGATTCTCTCAAAGCATTTTATGCTAATATGATTTTGAGGCCCGAAGAAAAAAGCATTAAGTAAATAAGTCTAATAATTAAAAGTAACCAACTTCATCGTTATGGAACAAATTACTACTTTAAATAAAATATCCAAGATAAGTATTTATGTTTTGGTTTTTTTAATTCCTCTTTGGTTTTTGCCGGTAACTCAAGATGTTTTAAATTTTCAAAAGCAAACGCTTTTTATAGTATTAGTTTTGGTTAGTTTTATCGCATGGATGGCCCAAACCATACAACAACAAGAACTTAATATACGGACAAGCCAGCTTAATGTATTGGTGGGTATTACAATTCTTATCGGAGCAATTTCGTCTCTATTATCACTTTGGCGGTACGGAAGCTTTTGGGGTTGGCCATTAAATTCATCCGACAGCTTTGTTACTATTTTATTTTTTGGAATTTTGTATTTTTTAGTTTCAAATGTATTTGAGGAACCCAAAGAAATTTTTGACCTCTTTTTCTTTTTCGTTATTTCCTCAACTATTTCGGGGTTGTATACTATTTTACAACTTTATAATATTTTTATTATTCCTTTTTCAGTTACAAGGGCTGTTACATTTAATACTATTGGAAGTGTATTCAGTGTCGCCATATTACAAGCAGTTCTTTTGCCACTAGTTTTAGCTATGGCCTTTTCAGTAAAATCACGAATGAAATGGTTTTACTGGATTTCCTCATTATTACTTTTTTTAGTCATACTGCTTATTAATTTTTCTAGTGCTTGGCTTGTATTGGCAACTGGATTAATCGTATTTTTGGTATTCTCAATGAGAGACCTGAAGAATAATATGAAATCAGGATTAATTTACTTTCCGATGGCACTTTTAATCGTCTCACTTCTTTTTTTGATATTGCAGATTTCTTTTCCAGGGGCTCCAAATTCATCCATTGAAGCATCTCCGAGCAAAAGCGCTGAAATGAGCGTACTTTTCAATACCCTTAAGGGGCATCCTCTATTTGGTACTGGCCCCGGGACATTTGTCTTTGATTATACTAAATACCACCCGACAAATTTAAATCAAACTATTTTTTGGGGGACAAGATTTATATCCGGCTCTTCAGAAATACTTGATTGGTTTATCACTAAGGGAATTTTAGGAGGACTACTTTTGTTAGCCATTATCGCTATTGCAGTTTTATTCATGGCTCGAATGTTGGTGAGGTCAGAGGAAAACGGTTTTTCATGGATTTTTGGCCTCGGCCTTCTGTCTTCATTTTCGGGGATGATCGTTGCAAATATTATTTACTACTCAAATTTTACTCTTTCATTTCTTTTTTGGATTTTGTTGGCAAGCCTAGTATTTTTTGTTGCCAAACCCAAAATAAAAGTATCTATTGCCCCTCCTTCATTTTTGGCAATCATTTCCTCATTTGTGTTTTTGCTGGTGTTGATTTTAGGTGTAGGATTTTTATTTGTGGGTGGCCAGAAATACATCGCAGAAGCAGAATATTCCAATGGATCTCAAATGGTTGCAAAAGGGGATACTGATAAAGGAATTGCTAAAATGATATCAGCAGTAAGGCTAAATCCTTCACTGGACATCTATTGGAGAGATCTTGCCCAGTTGTACCTTTTAAAAGCAAATCAAACATTGGTTGATAAAAATCTTTCAGATGATCAAAAAAAACAACAAAGCCAGAATGCTATCTTTAGTGCTACAGCTTCTGCAAATCAAGCTACTACACTATCTCCAAATAATGTTGAGAATTGGAATGTAAGGGGATTTGTATATAGAAACTTGATTGGAATTAATGATGCCGATTCAATGGCAATTTCAAGTTATGAAAAATCAATTTCTTTAGAACCGTCTTCTCCTTTTAGTTTTACCGAATTGGGAAGAGTTTATTTATTAAAGGCCCAAAATTTAAACAGCCAAAAAGATACTCAAGGCCAACAGGAAGAAGCCCTTAATAAATCACTAGAAAACTTAAACAAGGCAATCTCACTCAAGCCAGATTATGCTCCAGCGAACTATCTTGTTGCCTTGGTTTATGGTCAGCAGGGAAAGTCAGATGAGGAAATCGACAAACTTGAAAAAACCAAACTTATAGCTCCTGATGATATAGGATTAGCCTTTCAATTGGGATTATTGTATTATCAGAAAAATAATTTTGGCAAAGCCCAAGCAGAATTTGAAAGGGCAAAGTTATTGAATCCGGGATACTCAAATGCAAGGTATATGCTGGGTTTGGTATATGACAAGATCGGCAGTAAAGAAAAAGCTGTGCAAGAATTTATAAAAGTGCTGGAACTAAATCCTGATAATATACAAATAAAACAGATAATTGCTAATCTCAACTCCGGAAAACCCGCTTTAAGTGGTATCGTCCAAAGTCAGCCTCCCATACAGGAAAATCCTTCTGAAATTAAAGGAGGAAAAAAGTAATTAGATTATATTAATAGAAGTCCCCATCGTTCTGCGATGGGGACTTTTTGTTAATTAAATATTTAACATTTAGTATTATATTTAAGGCGGGAAGATTGGATACCAATCCAAATTCCTCAATATTTATAAATGTGTATCGCCAAATTTTTTGAGAAAAAATTTGGCGCTCAAAAAAGGTCGAATGTAAAAATCATAACATGGATAATGGCGTTGGGATTTAGATAATAAAGAAAATCAAAATCCAACTTCAGACGCCAAATCCAACTACAATGAATGTCGTAAAAAAATATATTGTTGGAGCGGTTTCCATTGCCACCATAGCAAGCAGCTTGTTGTTTTTGGCTTCAGCTCATGCGCAAGATAAAAAGCCAATATTAACTCAACCTAGCCAGCCCTCGACAATAGTAAATATTAATCCTAAGGGCGAAGTGCTTTTGAGGGGGACAGTTAAAACTGCGGGTACCACTTCTTTAGTTGTTAAGAGTTGGGGCGGGGACTGGATCGTAAATATTTCTTCTAATGCCAGATCAATTCCAGAAAACAGTTTTGACAAGATAAAAGCAGGAGACTTTGTAATGATCAAGGGATCAATTGATGCTCATGGTTCTTTTACTGTTGACGCAGAAAGGGTGCACGATTGGACTTTAGCAATGCAAGGCCAAGAAAATAAAAAAGAGAGCGAAGAGATTAGAAATTCTTCAAGGATTTTTGTAGGAACCGTTGATACTATGAATGTTGCAGCTAATTCCATTACCATAAAGACAGAGGCAGGAGTTACCTATACCGTTAACCTTTCTTCAAGCACAAAGGTTCTTAATGAAAATTTTGTCAACATTAGCCTGGGTGACATAAAGGTTGGAGATAAGGTTCGTGTTTTCGGGACTCTCTCTGGCAGTACCATTAATGCTTTGATAGTGCGAGATGTGTCAATTGAAGGCAAAAAATAGTTGAGACAACACTAAAAAAACAACCCGATATTTTTATCTGGGTTGTTTTTTTAGTGGGTATTTTAGGTTGATTTTCAATAAAAATTATTGTAAAATTAAAGAATATGAATGCCAATATTGTGGTAGGCGACGAGCGGCAAAAAACCCTGGTTGAAGTATTGGAAAAAAAGCATGACGTCAATTCAGAAAGGATTAAAAGGCTGCTGCAGCTGCCCGATTTGACCAAAAAGGAAAACTCCCCGATAAAAATGTTAGCTGACCAGATTGTAAAACTGCCCAGGTTCGCTGATTTTGACGTGATTGATTTTCCGCGGGTTGTCAGCGTCCAGGAAAACTTTGACCTCTTAAACACCCCCAAAGACCACCCGAGCCGCCGCCCAACCGACACCTACTACGTTACCGAACACGATGTTTTGAGGACCCACATGACCGACATGTGGTCTTTTTACCTGAAGGAAAAAGAAATTCTTGAAAAACTGGAACAGCGGGGGTGGGTTGGGGCACTGTCAACAGGAATCGTTTTTAGAAAAGACGAAATTGACCGAAAGCACTTTCCGGCCTTTCACCAAATCGACGGCCTGTATGTTTGCAAAAAAGAATTAAAAGTTTTGGAGCAAAAAGATTTGGAAGATGTTTTGGTTGATGTTGCCAAAAGTATATTTGGCAAAGATATTGAATACAAGTTTAGCGTTGATACCTTTCCTTTTACCGATCCCTCATTGGAATTGAATTTAAAATTTAATGGCAATTGGATGGAAGTTTTGGGGTCTGGCCTGGTTCACTCCCAAGTTCTCAAGAACTTTGGAATAAATCCTGATGAGTACAATGGCTGGGCATTCGGCATGGGAATTGAGCGGCTGGCCATGGTGAAGTTTGAAATTCCAGACATTAGAATTTTTTGGTCTACCGATCCTCGTATAACAGAGCAATTTAAAGATATTAACAGCAAGTATAAAGAAGTTAGCAAGTATCCCTCGGTCAATCGCGACATTTCATTTGTCATAGACAAAAATATCAATTTGAATAATTACTATGAGTTAGTTCGCGACGAAGCTGGAAATCTCATTGAGCAGGTTGAATTAGTTGACCAATATGAAGACGAAAATAAGTGGCCAGGAAAAAAATCATACACCTTTCACATCGTTTATAGATCTCTGGAAAAAACTCTGACCAATGAGGAAGTTAACCAAATTCATGATAAAATAACAGAAAGAACCAAAAAAGAACTAAACGCAACAATAAGATAACATTTATGCCAGAAAAAGAACCGAGAAAACAAGAATCAAAAGAGAGAAAGCCCAGAAAAAGAAAATTAGAGAAACCTATGCCCGAGTCAGATGTTGATGCTGTGGACAAAAAGATTCAGGAGATGAAAAAAGAGGATGATAGATATATTAAAGAAGAAATAATTAAAGCAAAAGTGGAGCTTGAAAATATTTTTGATGAAGAAGGGCGAAAATCTTCAGAAGTTAAAGAAAGCGTAGAGAAAGGAATTTTAGAGGCTCTAGAAAGGGCTATGGGAAAAGAAACAGAGTTAACAGTAGTTCAAGGCGGAGAAACAATAACGGGGGTTGTTATTCCTGAATATATTGATGGGGATTGCTTGTGCCTTACCACACAAGACGGGATTGGAATGTTTGTAAAAATTTCAGAGATTAAAAAGGTAGAGGTTCAAAAATAAAAATACCAAATTATAATATGTAAAATAAGACAATGATAAAAATAAATATAAAAAATTTAGACGAGGAGAAAGAATCTTCGAAGCGAAAAACTAAAATCTTAAAACCGCAACCTAAAACTCAAATTAGAAAACCGGAGAAAAAACCTGCAGCTGTTTTGGGTAGTCCAAAAAAAGAAATATTAAAGACAGAAAAAAAACATTCTGACATTCTCGAGAATGTCAGAATGTCATCGAAAGAAGAAAAAAATCCAATATCCACAACATCCAACACCCAACATCTAACATCCAACATCCAAAACCTAACACCCAAAAAAGATGGCGAATATACTGCTAAAGATATTTATGTTTTGAAAGGGTTGGAGCCGGTGCGAAAGAGGCCGGGGATGTACATTGGATCCACCGGAATTGATGGATTGCATCATTTGATTTGGGAGGTGGTTGACAATTCTTTGGACGAGGCAATGGCCGGATACGCCAAAAATATTGAAGTGGTTTTAATGCAAAACAACCGGGTGAGAGTTTCTGACGACGGCCGAGGTATTCCGGTTGAAAAGCACGCTGACACCAAAAAATCAGCCTTGGAAACGGTGATGACTACTCTGCACGCGGGAGGAAAGTTCGGCGGCGATGCCTATAAAGTTTCTGGGGGATTACACGGCGTGGGAGTTTCGGTGGTTTGTGCTCTATCAACCTTCATGGAAGCCCAGGTTGAGAGAGATGGGGGCAGGTATGTCCAGGAATATTTCAGGGGCGTGCCCAAAACCGCTGTGAAAAAAGTGGGCGATAGCAAAAAAAGGGGAACTACTATTACTTTTGATGCTGACTCCCAAATTTTTCCAAAAATAGAATACGATTCAAAGAAAATTTTAAACCATTTGCGCCAGCAATCCTATTTGACCAAGGGGGTAAAAATAGTTTTTAGGGATGAAAGAGAGAAAGGCAAAGAAAATTTTTATTCTTTTTACTTTGAGGGCGGAGTTGCTTCTTATGTTAAATATTTAGTGTCGGGAAATACTCCAAGGCATCAGAATATTTTTTCGGTAACGGCAACCAAGCAAGATATTTTAGTGGAGGCCGCTTTCCAATATACCCAAGAAATGGAATGCAAGGAAGAAAGTTTTGCCAACAATATTTATACCGTGGACGGAGGTACCCACATTTCTGGTTTTAGGACCGCCTTAACTAGGTGCCTTAACAGCTACGCGAGAAGAGAAGGATTTTTAAAAGAAAAAGATGAAAACTTTTCTGGAGATGATGTGAGGGAAGGACTGACGGCCGTAGTTTCAGTAAAAATCAGAACTCCGCAGTTTGAGGGCCAGACAAAGGCTAAACTTGGAAATCCAGAAGCCAAAAATGCGGTTGAAGACGCTGTTTTAGAGGGTCTGACCGATTATTTGGAAAGAAATCCTTCCGATGCCAGGTCAATTATTGAAAATTGCATGCTGGCCACCAAGGCAAGATTGGCCGCCAAAGCCGCGAGAGCAACCGTATTGAGAAAGGGAATTTTGGAGGGGCTGGCCCTACCCGGAAAACTGGCCGACTGCCTGTCAAAGGATCCCGAAGAATCTGAATTATACATTGTTGAAGGCGACAGCGCGGGCGGATCGAGTAAGATGGCTCGTGATAGGAGATTCCAAGCGATTTTACCATTGCGGGGAAAAATTCTTAATGTGGAAAGGGCCAGGATTGACAAGATGTTGGCTTCAAAAGAAATAAAATCGTTGATTATTGCCTTGGGAACCGCCATTGCCGAGGATTTCTCGCTGGAAAAATTAAGATACCACCGCATCATCATTATGACCGACGCCGACGTTGATGGTTCTCACATCAAGACTCTGCTCTTGACCCTGTTTTACCGCTACTTCAAGCCCATCATGGAGGCAGGTTACATTTACATTGCCCAGCCGCCGCTTTATAAAATCCAGTCGGGAAAATCGGTGCAGTACGCCTACACAGAAGAGCAAAGAGAAAAAATTGTAAAAGAAATTGGCAAAGCAAGTAACATTCAAAGATACAAGGGTTTGGGAGAAATGAATGCCGAGGAGCTTTGGGAAACAACTATGAATCCAGAAAACCGGTTGCTCTTGCAGGTTCACATTGACGAAGGCCACCTGGCCGACAAAACTTTTGACATTCTCATGGGCGAAGAGGTGGAGCCCCGCAAAAAATTCATCCAAACCCACGCTAAGAGCGTAAAAAACCTGGATATTTAACTATGGCAAAAGTTTTTTATTTAATTCCAGCGGTTTTAGTTATTGCTGTTGCGGTCGGAGTGGCTTCCGGGGCATATTTTTATTTTAATCACAAATCATTGGGGTCGGTTGCTTGCACCATGGAGGCAAAACAATGCCCCGATGGCTCATATGTTTCACGGCAAGGTCCGCATTGTGAGTTTGCCAAGTGCCCTGATATTGTTGGTACAGGAACCATCAAAGGTAAGGTAACCGTTGGCCCTATTTGCCCGGTAGAACGGGTGGGTGTCCCATGCCCCGTGCCGCCCGAAGCCTACACGTCAAGAGAAGTTATTTTGTATGCTGCCGACGGTGTTACCATCATAAAAAGAATGCACTTTTTGCCCGACGGGACCTACTCTTTTCAGGTTCCAGCCGGCACTTACATTATTGATATTCCAAGGCCAGGCGTTGGCGGAAGCAAAGACCTGCCTAAAACAGTTATCGTAACTGCCGGCCAAACCGTCCAAGTCGATTTCTCCATTGATACCGGAATTAGATAGTAGAAAAAAATTATCCAAATCCACGCCAAGAGCGTAAAGAACCTGGATATATAAATTATGCCAAATATTCTTCAACAAAGAACGTTAAACGAAATAGTTAAACAGTACTCTTCTTTATATGGCCTACCTTTACATAAATCCTTTCTTTTTTTAGTAATTGAAAAATACCTTAAAGATCTAGAATTGAATGATATAGATATTGAAGAATCAATTATTGACGGAGCAGATGACTGTGGAATAGATGCTATAGTTATTGATGATGAAAACGTTCCTCGTCCTAATATATATTTTTTTCAGTCGAAATTCTATGAAGCGGAAAATGCATTCGAGAAAAGTTTTGAGGGTAATGAATTAGAAAAAATTAAAAACGCAGTTAATGATTTTGTTTTAAAAGGAAAAATCAACAGAAAGTATCAAAATGAAAGTTTAGTAGATAAACTACATTCCATCAAAAATTTAGGATCTAAAAATCCTGTATATACTATTGTTCTTTGTTCTAATTCCCGAGGACCTGCTAGGGCTGCAAAGGAGAGGTTAGAAGAATTTATTAAAGAAATTAATAAACAAGGTGGTGGTAGTTATCTTTCAGTAGTATATCTTGATTTGGATAAAATATCGGATGAATTTATAGCACCTCAACAACAAAAAACAGTTAATATTAAGTTACAGATATCTGGTAAATACTTAACAGAGGATACAGGAAATGCAAGATTATTTGTAGGAACTATAGAGGGGCAACACTTAGCTTCGCTTATAGAGGAACATGGAGACGATCTTTTTGAAAGAAATGTTCGTACTTACCTCCGTCAAAATAACATAGTTAATAAAGGCATTTTTAGAACTGCTACTTCTTTGCAAAGCCCTTATTTTGTATATATGAATAATGGCCTTACGCTTACTTGTAAAAAATTTTCATATACACCCGTCCAAAATTCCCCTGTTTTAGAAATAGAAAATGTACAAATTGTCAATGGACAGCAAACTGCAAGATCTTTATATGATGCGGGGAAAGGTAAAAAATTAAAAGATAATGTTAGGGTTTTAGTAAGAATAGTTGAAACAACTGATCCAAGGTTGTTGATGCAAATTATTGAAGCAACTAATAGTCAAAGTAAAGTTACATCTCGAGATCTACATTCTAACGATGAGATTCAGAAATTAATTGAACAAAATCTTTTATCTAAGGGTTATTTTTATGAAGCTAGGAAAAATAAATATCGAGGTAAAGAAGGGAAAAAACGTGTTGATGCCGAGGTAGCAGTTCAATCTTATTATTCTATTTTTTTCGAACAACCTGCTATTGCTAAAGATAAAAAGAAGTTATTATTTGGCGATAAATATGATGAGTTATTTAATGAATCTACGAATCCAGAAGATATTCTGTATGCTTTTTTACTTCTAAGATATGTTCAAAAAAACAATAAGCAAGATAAATATCTTAGAAAATTTAATTTTCTAAAAGACGCAACTCTTCACACAACAGCACTTATGCATCGATATGCAAATAATAAGAAAAGCAGGATTGAAATGCTAAAGAATACAGAAAATGCAAAAAAAGTTTACGAAAAATGCATTAAAGCAACTGCAATTCTAGTGAAAGAGAAATATAAGTTAGAAAAAGAAAAATACGAACACAGACGTACTTTTAAAGACCCAGAAACATATGGTAGAATTTTAGAGATTTTATTAAAATAAAAAGGTAGTAAACTGGTATCCCAGAAAATTTTATTTCTAATAAATTGGATAATTATTCAAGTGAATAAACAAAAAATTAAATATAATTTAAAAATAAGTGAAAGGGCGAGGCAGATGAGGTTGGAGGTGACCAGAGATGGAAAGTTGGTGGTGACGGTGCCGACAGGTGTCCCTCATTGGTTTGTTGAGAAATTTATTTCTCAAAAGGCGGATTGGATTGCTCATGCGTTAGGTTATTTTAACTCTGTAAAAGATACCATATTTTTGAATCCCAGCCGACGGGAATATTTAAAATATAAAGAAAGGGCGAGAATACTGGCAGAAAACAGAATTAGCCATTACAATAAGTTTTATAATTTTAGAGTAAACAGAATCAGTATAAAAAATACCAAAAGCAGGTGGGGAAGCTGCAGTAAAAAAGGAAATTTAAATTTTAATTATAAGATTGCGTTGCTGCCGTTGGGGTTGGCTGATTATGTGATAGTGCATGAACTGTGCCATTTGGGGGAATTTAACCACTCAAAACGGTTTTGGAAACTGGTTTCGTTGACTATTCCAAATTACCGACAGTTAAAGAATAGATTTCATATATGAAAAGTCACCATCATAAAAAAACAATTATTGATGATGAGAATGTTCCTCCCCTAAGGCTGCAGGCGCTTGTGGACGGGGTTTTTGCCATTGCCATGACCCTCTTGGTTTTTAACATCCATGTGCCCGAAATTTCTCCTAACGCCAGCGCCCTTGGGCTCTTGTTTCAATTGTCTGGTACCTGGACGTCTATTTTTAGCTTTATTGTCAGCTTTATTATTTTAGGAACCTTTTGGGTTGGCCACCACACCGAATTCCACTACATAAAAAAGTTAGACCACGAGCTCATCTGGTACAACATTGTCTACCTGCTGTTGGTGTCCTTTTTGCCGTTTACGGCGGCTCTGTTGGGCAAGTATACCCATAATGCTACGGCGCTGGTGATGTACGGTCTGCACCTTATCTTAATGGTTTTCATTCACTACCTCATGTGGCAGCACGCCATTTCCCATAAAAATTTGATAATAGAAGACATTGACCCGAGGATCCACCGATTAGTCGATCGACTTACCTTTTTTGCGGTTGGCGCCTATGTGGTGGCCATTGTCATGTCCTTTATCTGGATTCCGCTTACCCTGATTATTTATGTCTTAGCTCCTTTGCCTTACATTTTCGGCTGGATTTATCAATTAGTTTAAAAAACTGCACTTGACTTATAGTTATTCATCGGCTATTATGTAACTAACAATAGAAATAAATGGCCGACGGGCCATTTTTAAATACAAAATTATGTCAGTCATACAAAAAACCCAGAGTTTTTTTAAGGAGGTGTATGTTGAATTGAGAAAAGTCAATTGGCTTTCTTATCAGGAAGTTTTGAGATACACCTTGATTGTGCTGGCGGTTACCATCATTGTAGCCGCATTTTTGGGAGGATTGGATTTTTTGTTTTCTTCGTTGGTCCAAAAATTCATTTTAAAATAGAACATAGATACGAATGACGCGAATATAATGCAAATATACAAATATGCAAATCGGACGTATTCGCATATTTGAAAATTCGCATTACATTTGTAATTTACATCACGTGTATGCCTAAGCAAGTCATAGAACAAGAAAAAAATTGGTATGTTATCCACACCTACTCTGGATACGAGGATGCCGTTGCCAAAAACTTAAAGCAAAGGATTGAAAGCTTGGGCATGGAAGACAAAATTTTCAACGTCATTGTACCAAAGGAAAAAAAGATAAAAATCAAAAACGGAAAGAGAAAAACCGTTGAGGAAAAGATTTACCCGGGGTATGTGCTGGTAGAGATGATTGTTGACGACGAATCTTGGTATGTGGTTAGGAACACGCCCAGGGTAACGGGATTTTTGGGGTCGGGGACGGTTCCTCTGCCAGTTTCCCAAAAGGACATTGACGACCTGATGAAAAGGATGGAAGTTTCAGAGCCCGAGTTTCAGATTGATTTTGAAGTTGGATCTCCGGTGAAGGTGGTGGATGGCCCGTTCAAAGGGTTTGACGGAAAAGTTTCTGAAGTTGACAAAGAAAGGGGGAAGATTAAAGTTTTGGTCAACATGTTTGGCAGGGACACTCCAGTGGAATTGGATTCGCTACAAATTAAAAAAATTAATTAATATGGCTAAAGAAATTAAAGCAGTGGTAAAAGTTCAAATTGAAGCTGGAAAAGCAAATCCAGCTCCTCCGGTTGGGCCGGCTTTGGCCCAGCATGGTTTGAATATTGCCGAATTCTGTCAAAAATTTAACGAGGCGACAAAAAGCCAGATGGGATACGTGATTCCCGCCGAAGTGACCATTTACAAGGATAGGTCATACACCTTTAAGTTAAAGGCTCCGTTGGCATCTGCCTTGATAAAAAAAGCAGCTGGCGTTGAAAAGGGATCGGGAGAACCAAACAAAAAGAAAGTCGGCAAAATCACCAGAGCCCAATTGAAAGAAATAGCCCAAATGAAAATAAAAGATTTAAATACGGACGATATTGAAAGGGCAATGAAAATTATTGAGGGCACGGCAAAAAATATGGGCATTTCTGTAGAGAAATGACCATATTCTCACAAAGGGGGTCGGGGAAATTGGGTATTTCCCCGTGAAGGAAAACAGTCCTTCATTCGTGAAATT
>CAZAAH010000001.1:58278-114398 GCA_964483475.1 uncultured Candidatus Saccharibacteria bacterium | reverse complement strand
CACGGGGAAATACCCAATTTCCCCGACCCCCTTTGTAAGAGGCTGGGCAGAACCTACTTAAAGTTTTTTATTAACTCGTCAACAGTAAGTGTATTTACTATATCTCTAGGTTCTGCCCAGCCTCTTCTTGCCTGGCTTACCCCATATTCCATAAGATTCATCTGCTCTTTTTGGTGCGAATCGGTGTTGATAATCATTTTAACCCCTTCGTTTTTGGCACGATGAATATAAATGTCTCTTAAATCCAAACGATGGGGCGAAGCGTTAATTTCTAAAATAGTTCCTGTTTTTTTGGCAACTTTTAGCATCAAATCAAAATCGTGCTGGTACTCGTCGCGGCGGCCCACCAGCCTCCCAGTTGGATGGGAAATAATATCCACATTTGGGTTTTCCATGGCCGTGGCAATCCGTTTCATCATTTGCTCTTTTGGCATTTTGTGGGTTGAATGGACGCCGGCAATAACATAATCCAGTTGAGCTAAAACTTCGTCTTTAATATCAATAGAACCATCATTTAAAATGTTGGCTTCGCATCCGTGCAAAATTTGAAAGCCACGGCTTCCAAATTTTGCATTCAACTTTTTAATTTCTTTTTTTTGTTGCAACAACTGGTTTTCGTTTAGTCCATGTTCAATGTGCAAATATTTGGTGTGATCTGAAATTCCAATGTATTTATACCCCAAACTCATCGCCATTTCAGCCATCTCTTCAATTGATTGCTTGCCTCCGTTCCAGTTGGAGTGGCAGTGCAAATCCCCCTTCATGTCTTTTAACTCAACCAAGGCTGGCAGTTTTCCCTTTAAGGCCGCCTCTATTTCGCCTTCGTTTTCCCTGATTTCGGGAGGAATCCACTGCAGGCCTAAGGCTTTATAAACTTCTTCTTCGCTTTTACCGGCAATTATTTTTGGCCCTTTAAATAATCCGTACTCGCTTAACTTCAGTCCTTTTTCAATGGCAATTTTTCTGGTAACAATATTATGATCTTTGTTTCCCGTAAAATACTGCAGAGCCGCGCCATAGCTTTTTTCAGGAACAATCCTCAAATCCATATCAAAGCCATTGGTCATCCTCACCGACGCCTTAGTGCCGCCCTTGCCCCAAACTTTTTCAACTCCGGGAAGCGAAACAAAAAAATCCATGGTTTTTTTGGGGTTGCTTGAAACAGCCAGAAAATCCACATCTCCTATGGTTTCTCTCATCCTGCGCAAAGAACCGGCCAAACTTACCATTTTTACTTCTTTTAAATTTTCTAATTGTTTTAAAATTTCCCTGGCAATAGGCAAAATTTCCCCCAGCGAAAATCTTCCCTTATCTCTTTTTAAAAATTCCAATCCCTGGAGAATATTTTTTTCCGTAGTTTCGCCAAATCCAAAAAGGGGAGCTACCTTGTGGGATTTGGCCGCTTTTTCTAAAGTTTTTAAATCATTCACACCCAGCTTTTGATACAAAATTTTTATCTTTCTTGGCCCCAAACCCTCTACCCTGACAAGCTCATCCATTTTCAAGGGCAGGCGCTTTTTAAACTTTTCGTAATCTGAAATTTTTCCTTTTTTTAAATATTCTTCAATATGACCCGCAATGCTTTTACCTACGCCCGGAATTTCCATTAAAGCTTTAACCCCGCCTTTTTGATATATTTGGCCGACATCTTCCTTTAAAGATTCTAAAGAGTAGGCAGCTTTTTCAAAGGCGTAAGGTTTAAAATCCACTCCTTCCATTTTTAAAAACTGAGCCATATCGTTAAAAATTTTTGCAATTTCCTGGTTTCTCATTCCTTTTAGTCTATATTATTTTTTCGATTGGCAAATTATGGATTTTTTGGGGGACTTTAGGCAACATATCTTTTTTGACCAAAAATATGAAAATTGCCGAAATGAAAGTGAGAATTCCGGTTAAAATAAAAATTAAATTAAAGCCAAAGTAGCCAGCCATAATTCCTCCGAGAGCCCCAGTAATACCAGCTCCAATACCCAAGAGAGTGCTGTCTAAACTGCTTTCAAAAGCTTCTCGCCCCTTGTCGGCGTGCCTTATAAATATAGCTGTTGAAGAAGGAACAACCATAGACATTCCAATGGCGTGAATTGCTTGCAGTAAGTATATATGCCATGGCAAGTAAGAAAATAAAAATCCAAAAGGCACAAAGGCGGTAATTGTCGTGCCTGTTATAAAAAACCAATAATCGTCTATTTCGCCGTGGTTCTTATCCAAATAATTTCCGATGGGAATTTGCAAAACAGCTTTTGTCAGCCAGTAAAAAAGTGTGGCGAATCCAGCTATTTTTGCCCCTTGGGCAATATTTCCAAATGCAATTTTTTGTAAAATAAAAATGGCGAATACCGGAGCCAGCAGACCCCAGGCAGAATTTACGGCAATGTCCCAATAGATGTAGGCTTTTATTACTTTGTTGACACTTTTTAGCATAATAAAATAATTAATTCATTATTTTATTATTATACAACAAAAAGAGGCTTAAAGCCTCTTTTTGATTTCAGTCTATATGATATTGAATTTTTCTTATTTTATATTTTTGATTTTCGTGGCCAGGAACCACAACTTCATCTCCAACCTTGCGTCCCAATAATACGGCTCCCAGCGGAGATTCGTTGCTGATTTTACCCACATCCGGATCGCTTTCCAACTTTCCAACAATCGTAAACTCAGCTTTCTTACCTTTTGATTCCAGAAATACTTTAGCCCCGGGAACCACAAGCCCCTGCTGGTTTTTGGGAGGTTTTTTTATAATCTGGTGATGTTCCAAAACATCTTTCAACTCATCAATCCTTGCCCTTAAAGAATCAATATCTTCCTGAAAGCTGATAAACTCTGGGTTGACATCCTCTGATTCTAAAATTTTAGGCGCATCTTCATCCATCACTTTGTGATGTTCAGAAGAAACCAGCTCTTCGTACTCTTTTTTCAGCTCACGCAATTTCTCTTTTGTTATGTAGAAAACTTTTCCTTCCATGAAATACACCTAATTATTATTGCATAATATTACAATACTTAATAAAAATCAACCTTTGGCAAGCGTTTGCCTTCCCAAGTAAATCTTAGCCGTCTTTTTGACCAAAATGGCCCTGCATAGTCAACACCTACCCTTGCAGCTTTTTTTATGTCTTTACGTACCCTAAACCCACGATCTTCAAACCAAAGGTTCACCTTCTTACTTGCAATCTTACTATTAAATTTTTCATTAATTTTTAAAAATTTAGTAATCTTACCAGGACCGTCCAATACTTTTTGGCCCTCAATAGCTCCCCTAATAAGAACCGCTGCAGGATAATTTAGCTCTCGGGTAACTACATTCAGCATATAGTACATTCCATAGCAAAGATAAACATAAAAATTTGCCGGATGCCCAAACATTACTTCTGTCCTTTTGGTTCTGCCTTTGTATGCGTGACTAGCTTTGTCAAAAAATCCATCGTAGGCCTCTGTCTCTGTAATTATAACTGAAACTTCTTTGCCATTAATTCTTCTCACCAAAAATTTCCCCAGTAATTCCCTTGCAACAACATCTGTTTTGCGATCAAAAAATTTTTCATCAAGAACTTTTTTCATTATATAGCCCTATTAAAAAACAGAGTTTTATCTCTGTTTAACGTATTTGCAAATAAAAATCAAAAATCCTCAAGATCATAAATCTTAAATCCTGAATCTTAAATCTTATAAACTTCGTAGCCTTCTCTGACTTTTTCTGAAACTTTCAAACCAACCGAGTCTCCCTTTTTGGCTTTCTCAACTGATTCGTGGTCAACCTGCATTGAGTCAACTTTTTGGTTAAAATCGGTCTCTTGCCCACCAACAATTCTGATTTCATCTCCTTGGCTCAATGGAGACGACAAATCAATTACGGCAACGCCAATATTTGAAAAATAGTGCGTTACTTTGCCAACTAATTTTCCCTCCTTTTTTTCTTCTGCCATTATTTTAGAATAATTAAAAATTCACGACCTTTACTTGATTATATCAAAAGTAAACTAAAAAACCACCGGAACATTTCTATTCTGATGGTTTTTTATGAGGGGAATTATAATTCTTAATGCTCTTGGCCCGTTTTCAAAACTAAATTCGGACAATTGAACTTAGGTGCGCAGATGAACCTCCTTCACTAAAAACTACTTTGTCCTTTCATCCCCCTCGCTCTTGATTTTAGTTATTTTAAAAATTGTTGTCAATCCTTTTTAAGGGATATTCTGTCCACCAATAATCCACATATTATCCACTAGCCCTTGAAAATCTCGTGAAGCCAGAGCAGGATACAATTTCAATGCCTTGCTTTTGCAGTTCGTCCATGAGCAAATTCATTCCCAGCGAATCAGAAGACATGTGGCCAGCAATCACAATGTTGATGTGGGCGGCTTCAGCTTCTTTTTTATGCTCTTCTGAAATATGCATGCCCACCACGGTCCCAATACCAGCTTGAGCCACTTTTTCATACAGCTTTGGAGAGCCTTCGGTGCCTCCAGTAATTTCGGTTAAGGCAATTTTTCCGCATCTGTGCTCAGGGGCTCCAACAAAAATTTTAGGCCCCACGCCGATTTTCATCGCCTCTTTATATTCTGGAATTTCTTTTAAGGCATTGACCAAGTCACCAACTCTTTCAAATTTTCTCTGCTCAATGAAATTTTTCAAAAACCTGGCCGCCATATTGTCAGATGGAGTATGGGAATTCATCAAGTTAATATTTAAAATCCTGGCGGTATCCACCGTTCTTTGGTGGTTTATGGCATTGACTCCTCTGGCAACTTCTGAAATTCTTTCCCTCATTAATCCTTCGGCAACAGTAATGGGCACGCCGTAAAAATTATAGACATCGCACTGCAAATCCATCACATCAGCCAATTGGGCCAGCCCTTTACTTACGGGATGATGGGCAATAACCAAATCAATGTTTCCTAATTGCTTGGCAAGCAAAATTTCTTCCGGGCCAATATCAATGCCAACCAAAACTCTTTTTATTTCTTTGTCATCTGAAACGTTATAAACCCCTGAATCCATGTAGGGATTTTCTAAAGTTTCCTTATCAAATTCTTCCTGGTCTTTTGGCGAAAGCTTTTGGAACTTAGCTCTTTTGTAATCCAATAATTTTTGGACGCCGTCCCTCCCCCTAAAATCCGCCTCAATCCCCATTTTGGTAAATAAATTGTGAATATCCGAAATCTTCATAAATTTTCTATTTATTTTTAATGCTTTGATATTTTTTTGACCTGCTTTTCCTCCACCTTTTATTTATCCTAGCATTATGCTTCGTTGTATTACGCTTCATGTCTTTTTAGGCTTAATAGTTCTTTTGCTTTTAGTATTTTTATTTTTTGAATTTTGGATTTGTTTAGGATTTAGAATTTTTGATTTGGAAATTAAGGTCGTCTCAATCTTTTGATTGCCAACGAATGCATTTTCAATTTCTTGTTTTACCATAAACTTTTTGTAAAGTTCTCCTATCATTTCCTCCTGCTTTTTATAATCTAAAACCTGCCTTCTTATCAAAGATTTTTGCAACCGAATAAACTTCCTCACAGATTTTGGCAATCCCGATTTTACCATAAAACAAAAAGCGTGTTTCCATGCTTTATTTATTTAATTTAATATACCTCAAACTCCCCAAAAAAGCAAATTATAGTTCCTCTCTTGCGATTTCTCTGTCGTCCCAAAGGATTTTTTTACCGTTTTCAAGACACATCAAAGGCTCTGACCCTTTGCCTGTTATTATGACGGTGTCTCCGGGCTGGGCCAACGAAATGGCTTTTTTAATTGCTTCCCGCCGGTCCAAGATTAGGTATTGGGTGTTAGGTGTTGGATTTTGGATACCCGATGCTACCTGATTGATAATTTCCATTGGATTTTCGTCGTATGGATCTTCGTTAGTAATGATAATTTCCTTGCAATACTGGCTAGCAATCTTTCCCAGCACTGGTCTTTTCCATGTATCTCTGCCTCCGCCGCAAGATCCCAAAACACAAATCAATTTTGAATCATGTGAAAGCGTTTTATAAACTTCTTCAAGTTGCACTGGCGTGTGAGCATAATCAACGACAACTAAAAATGGATCTTTTTGGATTATTTCCATCCTGCCTGAAATACTTTTTACTTTTTCCAAAGCCATTTTGCAAACTTCCAAAGGAACGCCGTAAACACTTGCCACCGAAATTGCCGCCAGAGCATTATAAATATTAAAATTCCCCAACAAATTTAAAGAAAATTTTACTCCATTTATTTCAAAATTTGTTCCATCAACACTCTCAGCAATCATTCTGATATTCTCAAGAATGTCAGAATGTTTTTTTTGGTTTTTAATTCCAAAATTAATAACTTTCTTTGCGGGTATTTCTAAAAAATATTTTGCGTTTTCGTCATCGGCGTTTATGATATGAATATTTTTTGTTTCCTTAAATAATTTTAATTTTTCGTTGCGATAGTTTTCAAAACCGCCGTGTGACTCAATGTGCTCTGGGCTCAAATTGGTAAAAACGGCTGCGTCAAAGTTTATAAACTTGTGGCGGAATTGCCTCAAACCCTCGGACGTAACTTCTAAAACTGCATATTTGCAATTTTCTCTTACCGCCCGTCTCAAAAACTTTTGTATCGTAAAACGACCAGGCATTGTCATTTTTAATTCGTTTTTCCATTCTGTTTTGCCAATTTTAAATCTAACCGAAGAAAGAGAAGCGACCCTATCGCCAGCCTCCTCAAAAACTCTGGAAATAAAATCTACGGTTGTTGATTTACCGCTGGTTCCAGTAACCCCAATAACAATTAACTTTCTGGATGGAAAACCAAAAATCAGCGCGCCGAAAAACACTAACGTATAATGGTAAAAATCCAATAAAAAACTCGGCGCAATTTTTTTTATAAACTCTTTAAATTGCATATTTTTAATCTAACACGGACCTTAAATAAAAAAAAGCCGCTTCTCTGTTCCTAAGAAAAGCGGTTTAAAAGGGGATGCTGGCCCGAGGCAGCTTCTCGCCGCAATTGGGGCACTTTCTCCCCGCGTAGCTTGGAGGCCATATTGTATGGCATCCAAGACACCTTGACCTAGAACAACCACACCTTTTCTCCTCTCTCCATGCCTGTTCTGGGGAGACCTGCTGTCCCCGTTCCCGTTCCTGTTCCTGAGGCTGAACTTTTGGGATGTCAGACATTTTTACCCCCATTGAGTTGTAAAAGGGCACTTAAAAAACAAAACCTCTTTTTGAGAAGAGGCGCTTTATCAAATTACTAAAACGCCGCTTCTCTAAGAGAGGTTCAACAAAATAATACTATTTATAATTTGTCTTTCGCAAATCATAGTTATATAAATATCAAAAGATAAAAATAAACTTGGGCAACCAGATGAATCTAATTGGGGGGTGGTATTTCACTTGCGACTCCATTTGAACCGAAGTCCAAACTTCAAAGTCTCCCACCTATGCTACGCAACCACTTCAATTCATCTGGTCCGAAATGGGGAGTCGAACCCCATATTTAGCCCAACAGCCGTTAGGCCGTATAGACTTCCAAGTTCGTTGCCCAAGTCTTTGGTTTAGAGTCTATAATAAAATTATTTGCAAGTCAAGCTTTTCCTAGATTTTTTAATGCCTGCTGTACTCTTTCTTCTGCGCTTTTTACATTCTTAGGGACTTTACCCAAAGCCTCTTTGGCTTGCTGGCTAGAAAGGCCCAGTTGGACCAGTGCGTCTTGGGCTGGGTCAGCCGCTGACTTCTTCTGGCCATCCAGCAGGTGTATTTTGCCCGTTAGTTCCAAAATGATGGTCATGGCTTTTTTGGAGCCAATGCCCGGAATTCCAGCAAAAATTTTCTCGTCTTGCTTTAAAATCCTGTCTTTGATTTTTTCCAACGGCCCCAGGGCCGAAATTTCCAGAGCGGCTTTTGGCCCTACGCCATGAATATCCATCAATAACTCAAAAAAATCTAATTCTTCATAAGTCAAAAATCCATATAAGTCTGAAGCATCTTCTTTTACGTTATGAAAGCAAAAAACCTTTAAACTGCCGCCGTTTTGTGGTACATTTGAAAGAGTTTTACGGGATAAAAAAACCTGGTAGCCAACGTTATTGACTTCTAATATGATAAATTTGTCCTTTTTTAATAGGATGGTACCGTTAAGATAAGAAATCATTTCAAACTCATTATATATGAAATTCCAATTAGTATCAAAATACAAACCTAAGGGCGACCAGCCGAAGGCCATTGAACGGCTGGCCGGCAATGTCAAACAAGGTAAAAAACACCAGGTGCTTTTGGGGGTCACGGGATCAGGAAAAACCTTTACCATGGCTTCGGTCATTGAAAAAATTCAAAAGCCGACCCTGGTTATTTCCCCCAATAAAACTTTGGCTGCCCAGCTTTACCAGGAGTTCAAGGAATTTTTTCCCAACAACGGCGTACACTATTTTGTTTCTTACTATGACTATTACCAGCCCGAGGCTTACATCCCCCAAACCGACACCTACATTGAAAAAGACGCAAAAATAAACGAAGAAATCGATCGCCTACGACACGCCGCCACCCAGGATTTACTGACAAGACAAGATGTAATTGTGGTTGCTTCGGTCTCTTGCATTTATAACATCGGTTCGCCAGAAAACTACCAAAAGGTTTCTTTTGAAATAAAAACCGGTCAAAAGATAAGCCGAAAAGACTTTATGCTCCATCTCATTTCCCTGCAGTACAAAAGGAATGACATTGATTTCAGCCCAGGAAAGTTCAGGGCCAGGGGAGGAATGATTGAAATTTATCTGGTTACGGGGGAAAAAATCGTCAGAGTTGAATTTGAAGGCGACAACATTAAAAAGGTGTCTTTTGCACCTGCAGGCCCGACCTTAAGTTTCAAGCCTCAAGTTTCAAGTTTCAAGTTGTTCCCTGCCACCTTTTGGGTTGCCCCGCAAAATAAACTCAACATTGCCATTGAAAATATAAAGCTGGAGCTTCAAGAAAGATTAAAATTTTTAAAAAAGCACAATAAGCTGGTGGAATACCAGCGCCTGGAGCAAAAAACCAACTACGACCTGGAAATGATCCAGGAAACCGGCTTTTGCCACGGCATTGAAAACTATTCGCGTCAGCTGGAGTTCAGGGCCCCTGGTTCGCCGCCCTTTTCTTTGGTTGATTACTTTAGGTACGCAGGGAAAAATGGTTTTTTAATGTTCATTGACGAGTCGCACATTTCAATCCCCCAAATAAGAGCCATGGCCGTCCAGGATAAAATACGAAAAGAAACCCTGATTGATTTTGGCTTCCGCCTACCCTCTGCGGTAGACAACCGACCATTGAAATTTCCCGAGTTCCAGGAGAGACAACCGGAAACTATTTATGTTTCGGCGACGCCAGCAGTTTATGAATTGGAAAAATCGGGAAAAAATATTGTGGAGCAGTTAGTAAGGCCGACTGGATTGTTGGAACCGAAAATAGAAATCAAAAAAACCGAAAACCAAATTAAGGATTTGATTGAGGAAATTAAAAAAGAGGTAGCGGCTGGCCAGCGCACGCTCGTGGTAACCCTTACCAAACGGCTGGCCGAGGAAATTTCAGATTACTTAAGCGAAAAAGGAATAAAAACCCAGTACCTGCATTCTGAAGTAAAAACATTGGATAGGCCAGAAATTTTAAAAAATTTAAGGCGAGGTAAGTACGACGTTTTGGTTGGAATAAATCTTTTAAGGGAGGGCTTGGACTTGCCTGAGGTGGCGTTGATTGCTATTTTAGACGCTGATAAAGAAGGTTTTTTAAGGAATAAAACTACCTTGATACAAACGATGGGTCGGGCGGCTAGGCACCCAAACGGCCGGGTGATTTTATATGCAGATAAAACAACGGGCTCAATGAAATCTGCGATTGATGAAGTTAACCGACGCCGAAAAATCCAAGAGGCCTTCAACAAAAAACACCACATAACGCCTGAGGCCATCATCAAAGACATCCGCGACTGGGGGTTTTCAAAAAAAGAAGATGTCGTGGAAGAGTTTTATTTGGTGCAGGACAAAAAGTTATTGGAGAAGGAAATGAAAATCGCCGCCAAAAATCTTGATTTTGAAAGGGCGGCCGAATTGAGAGATATGATTAAGAATTTGGGTAAAAAATAATCTAATCAAAAAACGGCGCGAGCGCCGTTTTTTGATTTCTATTCTTTTTTACGTGATTTTTCTAGTAACTCATCTACGCTAACAGGTGGATATTTAGATCCTTGTTCAATAAACTTTTCGAACAATTCAATAATTTTATCTCTTAATCCTTCGGTCCTAGTAAATACTTGCATAGAAGGACCATGTATAAGATTTTTTACAATATCTACTTTTCCTTCCAATATTGCTTGCTCTGTAATTTTTTCTAAATCTTTTATTTTTTTTATTAAATTTTCGGTATTAACTTCACCGACTCCACTTTCTTCACTACCTTGAATTCCTCCTTTCTCCCTTAATATCTCATATAACTCATCCAAACTATTAGCCCCTGATATGGCCTTAATTGGTTTTTCTTTTGAAATTTTTGGCTCAATTGAAAAAAAGTAATCACCATACTTTTTTCTCAAGGCCTCATATGCATTTTTCTCTGCGGCAAACATGTATTGTGCTTTTTTAGCTAAGGCTTTTTCCTTTTCTTCTTCACTTTTAGCTAAACGTATATGAGCATCAATGCCTAGTATATTAAAAGCATCTTTTTCTAAGAAAGAAAATCCAATTCCACTAAGTGAATATTGGGTGAAATTGAATCGATCTCCCGTAAATCGCCCCACAACACCCGGCGCAAATTCAACCTCCGAAATTGCTGGCTTTGCAAGGAGTCCGGTAAGATCTTCGGATATTTCTTGAGATAACTTATCGGTTAAATTATATGAGCCAATATATATTGTGAACACCTTCCCATCCCCAAGATCACCACCCGAAAGAAACTTGTGCATATAGCCGTTCTTGGTAAGATACTCTGATACTTTTTTTACATTTTCCGGTTCTACATTTAAATGAAGCTTCCAACCGTCGTCGTTAAATTCTTGAAAATCATATTTATGATTTTCTGGATTTTCTTTGTTATAATCATCGAGCTCTTTTTTAGAACTACTATATTCCTCTAGGCCAGCAATTTTTTCGAATTCTTTGTGGTGTTCTTGATTAAACGGTTTCCCTATTTGCGATTGGACCCATGGATTTTCAGGAAGATCTTTTGAGAGCTCGCGCGAGGTCCTTTCCTTAAAATATTTTTGCAAAATTTGCTCAACAGGCTCGGAGTTTACTTCTTCTTTTACTTCATTTTTACTTTCCGTTTTTGTCTCTGACGGCTCTATTGAAGACTTTTTACTTTCATCTACCATCCTTCCAGCCCTCACCATCTGTTGGCGATGATATTCTTTGGCGGTATTTTTAAATGCCGATCCTATTTTTGTAAATAAATTTCCCGTTTTTGGTTCCTCTTCTTGTTTTGCCGCCCTTGTTGCGCCAGATTGCAGAGAATTTAACCCCTCTTCCAGCAACCTAATGCGCTCTGCTTTTTTGTCATATTCCTCTTCGGCTGAATCCATGTCTTTTATTACTTTTGTCTCAACCTTGCCCAACGTAAAAACATAAGCAAAGCCTCCAGCTAAAATTTTAGGCAACCTTTTTAAGCCCTCATTGCCAAAGTACTTTACCATATAATCTGACTTTGCCAATTCATTTTCCAACTTTTTTATTTCAGCCTGTTTTTGGTTAATTTCTTGTATTTTAAATTGACCTGCCGCTTCAGATCGAGTTGGCTGGCGCTTGGCGTAAAGGACTTTTCCTTCGTTTTCGTATTTTAGTAAATGCTCTTTCGCAAAAGGGATTTCCCTGCCTTTTTGGTTTTTTAAGGTATATCCCTTTTCATCGGATTTTAAAACTTCCACCTTTCCGATTTCTCCTTTTTTGCTTCCCCGGTAAAAAATATTTTCTTTTTCTTTTGGCCTCTCTTCTTCTTTTATTTTTTTGAACTCCCGGTACTTTTGACTGCTTAAATCATGGTCTTTTTTCTCTCGGCTGACCTTCCCATCCTCATTGTAAAAAACCACATCGCACTTCCAACCGCCCTCTTCATCTCGACGGATATTATTAAGGGTTAAGTATTGTTTTTTCTTTTCAATACTTCCATCAGATTTTTTTACATTGATAAAGTGATAAACTCTCTCCCCCGCCAGCTGTCTCGTTAAATTTTCAAAATCTTTTTTATCTTCTTTGCCAAAAAGCTCATTTAATCTTTCAGATAGATTTTTTCTTTCCGGAACCTTTTCTTTTTCCGAGGCCTCTTTTTTGGCCATTTCTTCGTCCAAAGCTTCTCGGGCCCTTTTTAACTCTTCTTCATCTTTCTTCTTTTGTTCTTCTAATTGATTTTTTTCTGGTGTGCTTGGTTTTTCTTTTTTAATTTCTTGTTTCTCTGGTTTTTCTTTTTTAGGTCTTACCCTTTTTTTCTTTTTTGCTTTCTCGGCTTTGTCTGCAGCTTCTTTTATTTTAATAATTTCGCTGACGGCTTTTTTAATTTCTTTGTTTGTTTTTTGATGTTCTTTGTCGCCAAATATTCTGCGGTGCGCGCTTTTAATAATCTCAAAATTCCTTTCTTCCTGTTCGTTTCTTTCTCTTCTTTTTAAATAATTATAAGCATCGTTCACGGCATCTGGGATTTTTTTTACGTCGCCCGGAGAAATATTCAACATATCAAAAATACTCAAAGCGTCCCTCGTCAACTCTTCTTTTGGGGCAGTCTTTTCAGAAGCTTTATCAGAAGTGATAGCTTCCTCGTTTTCTGAAGGCACATTATCTCCAACAATGTTTTTATCTGGTTTTTTAAGTAAGGATTCGTATTGTTTTCTTTTTTTAGGGTCTTTAAGGGCCTCTTTCGCTTCAAGTAAATCGTTGGCTAATTTTATTTTATCTTCCTCGGAAATATTTTCATCTGCCATTAACTCGTCGTAAGTTTTATTGTAAGCCTCGATAACATTTCTGTTAATTAACTTTTTGTTTGGATCTAAACTTAAAATATAGTAGTGATTTTTTATAATCAAAGTCTCCGCCGGACTACCCGGAGGCATAGTTTCTGCCAGTGATTCAGTTTTTTTAGTACTTTCTTCTACCAAACCTTTTTCAACAGGCTTTTCTTTTTGCATAGCCATAAATATATCTGCTCCTATCCTCATCTGCTCACCTCCTTCATTTTCAACAATAACCATTTTTTCGCCCTTCCCGCCTTTAGAACCACCAACAACTTCAACAAATTTCCATTTTAAGGGATCATAAATCCTCTTTCCTTCTTCATTCATCATACCCACCGCAACATCCTGACCCTTTTTATAATTTTTCAAACTTTTATCGGTATCAATAAAAGTTTCTGCCGGATTATCCGGGGGCATAATTTCACCCATAAAATTTGCAAAATTTAGTATTATTTGCTATATTTTATCATTAAGAAACAAAAAAATAAATGGCTATAACAAAATCGGCTAAAAAGGCACTACGGCAAAATAAGTCAAGAAGGGCTAAAAACCTTGTTTACCTAAACAAAATGAAAGGCTTGATTAAAGATGCAAGATCTTTTGTTATGCAAAAAAAAATAAAGGAGGCCAAGGAATTGCTTCCGCAAGTTTATAAAATATTAGACAAGGCCGCCAAGGTTGGAATTATAAAAAAGAACGCCGCTTCCCGCAAAAAATCCAGATTAACAAAGCTAATAGACAAGTCTTCAAAGTAAAAACCGCGTAGCTACGCGGTTTTTAGATGCTTTGAACCAACAAATCCAAGGCTGTCTCTGATTCTATCTTGCCTTTTTTAATGTCCGAATCAATCTGGAAAATCTTTCGATATATACCTTTCAAATCTTCCAGTGAAAATTGCTGACAAAGAAAATAGCTTTTTTTAACGACAAAAGGGTGCAGGCCGCTTTTCTTTACAATGGACCCATACATTAATCCGTTTTGGGCCAACTCTTTGACCAACAGCAAATTTCTAAATTGATAAGCTATCATTGAAATTAAGTAAAGGGGGTTGTCGCCTCCATCAAGATGTTTTTGTAAAAGGGAAAATACCTGTTTTTTTTCTCCTTGGGCCAAGGAGTCAATAGTTTTAAAAATATCATTTTCAATGCTTGGCCTAACCTGCAATTCAACATCTTCTTTTTTAATGGTTGATCCGTTTTTAAAGTTTGCCAGTTTTTTAATTTCGTTTGAGAGCTGCCAGAGATCGTTGCCAACATAGGCCAAAAGCATATCCAACGCATCCAAATTAATTTTTTGGTTATAATTTTTAAATTCTTTTAGAGCCCAGTTTTTTGTATTTTTGTAATCTAACAATTTAAACTCCTGAGACTTGCATTCTTTGATAAGGGTTTTGAAAATTTTGAGTCGTTGGTCAACCGCCAAATTTTCATAAACTACGATAACATCTTTAGAATCTTGCAAAAAATCAATTTTTTCCAAAAAATCCTCCTGAAAATTTTTATCAGAAAACATACTTTTTAAAATAACCAGCTTTTTTTCAGAAAACATCGGTGAAACCTTAAAATGATTGTAAAAGTCAGTAAAATCCGTACTGTTAGCATCTATGTAAATTAAATTCAAACCGCTTTTTTGCGATTTTTTATAGTGGCTTATGATTTCTTCCAACTTTTGTTTTGACTTGTAAGAATCCTCTCCGTATAAAAATATAATCATAATTTTTGGCAGGTTGGGCAAAAAAAGGCACTCCTGCCGTTGAATTTTATTCGTTTAATGGGGGTGCCGCAGCGAAGGCACTTTTGCTTTTCCCTTTTGTACACTCGTCGCTCTCCGTCAAATCTGCCTTTTTTGCCTTCAACATTCCGGTAGTCAGCAAAACTTTCGCCTCCAAGCTTAATTCCTTTAAGCAAAACCTTTTTTATTGATCCGTAAAGCAACCTTAACTCTTTTTCGGTCAGTTTGGAAACATCTTTTTCTGGACTTATTTTAGCCCACCACAAAGCCTCGTTTGAGTAAATATTTCCAATGCCGACAATTATTTCAGGAATCATTAAAACATGTTTTATTTTGCCCCGTTTGCCCTTCAGCCGCTCTTTAAATTTCAAAAATATGAAGCTTTTTTCCAAAGGCTCTGGCCCCAGCTTATCAAGCGCTTTTAATAAATCTTTTGTTTTCCACAATTCTGTTTTGGCAAATTTTCTCAAGTCAGACAGGGCAATCATCTGGCCGTCATCCAAAAAAAAGATCAAATGAATAAACAAATTAATTTTTTCATCCAAGGGGCCTCTTTTAACGGGTTTCCATTTTCCATCCACCATTTGCCATTGCCCAACCATCAAGTGTCCTGTCATTTTTGGGTGGATCAACAAAGACCAGCCATCCGACAATTCAAGTATGACATTTTTTCCCCTCCGCCAAACTTTTTTTATTTTTTTGCCCTTTAACTCTTTCCTGAATTTTTCAAAATTATTTGGCAATTTAACTGTTTTTTTCCAATCTGACCAAACATCAATAAAGGTCCTCTTGAGGACCCTTTTGGTTAAACCTTTGACCGTTGTCTCAACCTCGGGAAGTTCAGGCACCCCGTAGAAGAATTTTGACGAATTAAATTCAATTAATCCTTAGAAAATTCTCCGATTATTATTTTTACAATACTGTTTAACTTTTTTCGACCCCATAAATTTAATTCAAGTTGTTAAGTCAAAATTCTCTACGGGGTAGTCCTGTAGTGAATTTCAAACTATTTTTTCAACAAAATCAATTCAATGAATAGCTGTTGTTTAGTTGTTCTCTTATCCTTAATTTAAGGAATCTGCCCCCTTGAACTGTTTTGAGATAATTTTCCCTTCTTTTCGCATCTTTTTTGTTCTTGCTGGCTTCAACATAAATATATTCAAGTGGAATTCTGGATTTTGTTGAAAAATTCGTCTTGGCGTTATGTTGGTTTAATCTTTGTTGGAGGTTTGTTGTGTATCCTATATAAAAATCTTTATCTTTTAGACTTTCCAATACATAAACATAATGCCAATTTGAAATTCTACTACGGGGCATAACGCTTTTTTGTTTTCTTTTGAATTTTATTTTTCATCTGAGTGATTTCTTTGTTTTTCTCCCTTAATTCTAAATGCAAATTTTCCATTTCTTCATTGGTTTGATTAAGTTCCAGGGTTCTGTTTTTTACTTTTTGCTCCAAAACGTTGATGATCTCTTCCAGGGCCCTGGTTCTCACCTTGAGCCTTTCGTTTAAGGTTTCAATATGGCTTTTATGCTCGCCGAGCTTTTCAGCTATTTTATTGAAAGTTTTAGACAGCTCCCCTAGCTCATCTTTATTATCCAAGTAAAAACTGGCATCAGAGCTCCCTTTGCTCAAGTAATCGGCCCCTTTTAACAACTTTTTAACGGGTGAGGCAAATTTTTGACCAATGGCAAAACCAAATAAAAACAAAAAGACTATTAATGGAATAACGACGATATAAAAATTAGTGTTTAATGAATCGTAATATACGGAAACAAAAATAACCATGACAAAAAGTCCGGCAAGAATAATGGGCAGAGCTATTTTTTGAGAAATTTTAGCCATATCTCATTTTACCAAATCTTAGTTAATAAGAGAAGCCAGCCTATCAACTAAAGTCTTAAATCCTAACTCGTCAAATATTTTTTTAACCTTCTCCGCATCAAATTGGCCAAAACGGCAAGCCTCAAGAGTAAAGTCAATCGGCACATCTTTTTTTGTCTCAACTAAATTCAAGGATAAAAAAGCGCTGTCTTTGTTATTTTTCAAAGCTTCTTTTACTCTGGGTTTTAAAACGGCGGTGTCAGTCGCTAATTCCGAATAAAGATTTTCGATGTTCCCGTAGTTTTGGATCAGCTCGGCCGCCATTTTTTTCCCGACGCCCGGTACCCCAGGAATATTATCTGAAGCATCTCCCGTCAAAGCTTTAAAATCATTCATTTGCCTCGGCTTGACGCCAAATCTTTCCACTACTTTTGCCTCGTCATAAATAATACTGTCTTTTATACCCTTGCCCAAGGTATAAAGTTTTGTTGTTGGGTCAACCAGCTGGAGGTTGTCCAAGTCCCCACTCAAAATGTATACCTCTGCTTCGCCCTTGGCCCTCTGGGCGATGGTAGCAATGAGGTCATCGGCTTCAAAGCCATCTTTTTCAAAAACCGGAGTACCAAAACTTTTTAAGACCTCTTTCATTAAATGGATTTGAGAAATAATATCGAGATGGGTAGGTGGCCGATGGACTTTATAATCCTTAAAAATATCGTCTCGGAAGGTTTTGGCTTTGGTATCAAAGCAGGCGGCGATGTAATTGGCTTTTAAATCCTTAATCGCCTTAAATAGCGTCAGCAAAAATCCATAGACCGCGCCCGTCGCCTGCCCCTTGTTATTGGTCAAGGGCGGCAGGGCATGAAAGGCCCGATGCAAAAGGGAGTTAGAGTCAATTATTATTAATATTTTTCCTGACATATTTGGATTGTATCACTAAAAATAATTATAAACAAAAAACCCAATAAGTTTATTGGGTTTTTTGTTATTTCTATTTTTCGCTTCGAAGATCTAATACGCCATGTTTAATTAAGAGCTCGGCATCTTCTTCTGATATTGGATATGGAACTACCCTAAGATACTTACCGCCTATTTTAAAATCGTCATCCACCTCGGCATGAAAATTAAAAGAGTCATCTACATATCCAATCATTCCACTGCGAAATCTATAAATTTTTGCTCCCTTCTTAACTGGTTCAGAAAGTAATTTCTTAATGGTGGCCTTTGGACCATATTCATCTTCAGACTCAGATTTATTTATTTCTCCCATAACTATTTACAAAAAATTATTTAATTAAAAATTGACCTTTCCCCCATAATACCCCCCCCGTCAAAAAAGCAAGATTTCATATTTAGAATATTATTTCTCTTTGATTTAATTTTAGGTGCTTAAAATTAATTAAAATTGTATTTTTGGACATAACTTTTGAAATTCTCTCTGGCCATTCAATAGCCACAATATTTTCTGGGTTTGAAATAATTTCTTTAAAATCCAAGTCTAGGATTTCCTTTGGTTTTTGCAGCCTATAACAGTCCATATGGTAAAAATTCTTGAATCTTGAATCTTGAATCTTGAATCTTTTCATTACAATGAACGTTGGACTCAATATTTTTTCTTTAATTCCTAGACCCCTGGCAAAGCCCTGCAAAAAAGTAGTCTTACCGGCCCCGAGGTCGCCTTGTAATATTAAAACCACGGCTGAAGCGCCGGGTTTTTGCCGCAAAATTTGCCGGGCAAATTTTGCGGCGATTCTTTTTGTATCCAATGGACTTTTTGAAATAATTTTTTCCATTGACTCTTCACCCTTTAGATAATACATTTTTAAATTTTTTTAAAATAATTTCTTAGCCCCATTGACCCTAGGGTGAAGAGTTGACTTTCCCTTACTAATAAATTAGATTGAAGACATGACAGAGGAAATAAGAAAATTCATAGCCGATGCAAAAAATATTTGCTTAATTCCCTCTGAAAAGGAGCCGGAAAGCTTAACTGCTGCCCTGGCTCTTTTTTATACTTTAAGGGAACTCAATAAAAATGTAAACTTAATAGTAGATGAGTTCCCCGAAAAGCTAAATTTTTTAATTCCCTCGCTTGATTTTATTTCCTCGCCCAAAAATTTTGTCATTTCAATCCCAAAGGCAGTGGCCGATATATCTCAAGTGTACTATGAAAAAACGGAGGAAAACTTAAAAATACATTTGACGAGCGATAAAGGCCAAATTAAAAAAGAAAATATTTCTTTTTACTTTCAAGAACTAAAACCCGACCTCGTCATAACCTTGGGTATTCAGGATTTTAAAAAATATTTGGAAAATAAATTGGATTCTTATGGATTTTTGCTTGGCTCACCCATTTTAAACATTGACACTTCGACTCCGCTCAGTGCAAGTAATCAAGAAAACACAAAATTTGGGCAGATCAACCTCATAGAACCAACGTCCCTGTCTCAAATCGTCCTGTCGTTAATAACATCCATCGATGAAAGTTTGGTTAAAAAAAATACGGCCCAGTGCCTGCTGGCGGGATTGGTGATGTATTACGAAAATTTCAAAAGCAAGGCCACCAGCCCGGAAGTTTTTGAAACGGCGGCCGAATTAGTGAAAAAGGGCGCTGATTACCAAGAAATAATTGAGAATCTCAGAAAAACAACTGAAAAAGAGTTTATGTTTTTAGCAGAAATATTAAAAAATTCAAAAACACAAGACCAAATGTCAGTTGCTGTATTAGACTCTAAAGAATTTGAAAATTTTGACCAGTTGGAAGCGAGCTCAGCAATTGATACTATAAAAACAATTGGATTTAAAAATGATTTGTTGGTTTTGTGGCAAAGCCATGCTTCAGATCCCCTGGTAAAAGGATTTTTATACTCTAAAAAACAAGACCTACTACATAAAATTTCTAAAGACAACCAAAAAGATTGGATATTTTTATCAATGCCAGAATCAGATATTCAAACTGCTAAAGAAAAAATATTAAAATCCATCGAATGACTCAAACAGCCGAAAAAATATTAGGGAAGATTACTATTACCAAAGACACCGTCAACGATATTAAAAAAAGTGTCAAAAACATTTCAGATTTTGGCAAAAAAGTTGAACTGCACTCAAACGAAAACATTACCGAATTTTTAAATACTATTTTAATTGGAGCTATAATTTTGGAAGCCTCTGATATTCATATTGAGCCAGAAGAAAAAAAGGTGAGGCTAAGAATAAGAATTGATGGCATATTAAGGGACATTATTTTTTTTGAGCAAGATGTTTATCATAACCTTCTTTCGCGTCTCAAGCTTTTATCAAACCTAAAACTAAACATCACAGAAAAACCCCAGGACGGACGATTTACCATAGCAATGGAAGATTCGTTGATTGAAATAAGGACTTCGAGCTTGCCTTCAGAAAGGGGAGAAACCATTGTAATGAGAATTTTAAATCCTAAAAACTTAATGGAGCTAAGCTCCTTGGGACTAAGAGGGGATCTACACAAAACCATAGAAAAGGAATTGGAAAAACCAAACGGCATGATAGCGGTCGCTGGCCCCACTGGGTCTGGGAAAACAACAACCCTTTACGCTTTCTTAATGAAAATCCAAAATCCCGGAATTAAAATCATAACCATTGAAGATCCAATTGAATATCACTTGACCGGCGTTTCCCAAACCCAAGTGGAACCCGAAAAAGGCTACAGTTTTTCCGAAGGGCTGGCTTCCATTGTAAGGCAAGACCCTGACGTTATTCTCATAGGCGAAATCAGAGATTCACAAACAGCTAAAATATCCTTGCAGGCCGCTTTGACCGGTCACCTTGTCTTAACAACCATTCACACCAATGACGCAGCAGGCGCCATACCCAGATTAATTGATTTGGGGGCAGGCGCCTCATCAATAGCTCCAGCCTTAAAAATGGTCGTTGGTCAAAGATTGATTAGAAAAGTCTGCAAAGAGTGTTCTGTTGCAACGAAGCCATCTTCTAAAGAATTAGCTGAAATTAAAAAAGGTTTGAAAGGCGTCCCAAAAAACATAGGGGTCCCAAAAGATTTAAATAAAGTAAAAATTGCAAAAGCCAGTGAAAAAGGCTGTAAGCATTGCAATTTAACAGGATACAAAGAAAGGAAAGGAATATTTGAAACTTTTCTGGTTGACTCTAACATGGAAAAATTCATTTTGACCAATCCGCCGGTTTCTGAAATAAAAAAAATGGCCGTTAAAAACGGCATGGTAACGATATATCAATCGGGATTAATAGAAGTTGTTTTAGGACAAACAACGTTAGAAGAAGTCAAACGGGTCGTGGGGTCAGAAGAATAAAAAACAGCTCTGGAGTTGGAGGCGCATTATGTCTGGGACATAAGTAAAAGTTTGTCTGAGGAATAATCGAGCCGGAGCAAGATTATCCAGAAACTGAGACAAGCTCATATAAGGCCTCCAACTCCAGAGCTGTTTTGAGCAATATTCTAATTGTATCACCTTATAATATATATGTCAAGCCTTTTAGACAAAAAGACAACCGAAGGCGATGAGGTTTTGGATTCGGCTCTAAGGCCGAAAAATTGGCAAGATTATGTTGGTCAAGATAAAGTTAAGGAGAATATACGAATAATTTTGACCGCGGCAAAGCAAAGAGGCCACTCTCCAGACCATCTGCTTTTTTACGGCAACTCGGGCCTTGGCAAAACCACCCTAGCCAACCTCGTGGCCTTGGAAATAGGAAAGCAAATTAGGATTACTTCGGGCCCCGCCATTGAAAGAGCTGGAGACTTGGCGGCAATTTTAACCAACTTATCCGAGGGCGATGTTTTATTTTTGGACGAGATCCATAGGCTGTCAAAATCGGTTGAAGAATATATTTATCCGGCCATGGAAGAGTACAAATTAAATCTGATTTTAGGGAAAGGGCCAATGGCAAGAACTATGGAACTAAAACTGCCCCATTTTACTTTGATTGGGGCTACTACGAGGCCCGGGCTTTTATCGGCTCCCTTAAGAAACCGTTTTGGCGCCACGTTCCAGCTTAATTTTTATAGAAAAGAAGATATTGAAAATATCATTGAACGCTCAGCCGATATACTAAAAATAAAAGTTCAACCAGAAGCGGTTGCCACCATTGCTTCTCGGAGCCGCTTTACCCCTCGTGTAGCTAATCGGCTTTTAAAAAGAGTTCGTGACTTTGCCCAAGTGAAAAGCGCTGGTTTAATAACCAAAGAAGTTGCCGAAAACGCTTTGGACGCTTTAGATGTTGACGAAATGGGACTGGAAAATGGAGATAGGAAAATTTTACTGGCATTAATTGAAAAGTTTAGCGGCGGCCCGGTTGGCTTGCAGTCTCTGGCGGCCGCCGCGATGGAAGAAGAGGGCACTATTTTAGATATTTACGAGCCCTATCTCATGCAATGCGGGTTTATTGAAAGAACCCCAAAGGGCCGGGTTGCTTCAAGGCTGGCCTACGAACACTTGGGGGTAGCCCATCTTCGCCCCCAAAGCAACTTAATTTGACTCTTGATAGTGTGGATAGGTAGTGTTGACTTGTTATAATTTGAGGATTAATCTTAAACAACATAGATTGCGCTCAACTAAGTCTCTAAAACCCCAAAAAGGAGGTGAGTCGTGGGGAACAGAACCGCTTCTTCGCCCTGCATTTACTGCAGATCGAAAGAGGAATTCGTGGACGGTCTTGGCAGAAGATATTGCGCAGATTGCCACCACTTTCTTGGCTATGAAACCAAAAACTCGTCGGGAAAGCCTCACTTGGCTCCCCATGCCACAGAAGGGAGAGACTTAACTCCCGCAGTGGCGCCAAGCAATCTGTGAAAGCCTAAGCGATATTTCTGGACTGGTCGGCTGGATACGATACGCCGACCAGTCCTGGATTTAATATCGCATTCGGCAAAGTCGTCACCAGGTGACGACTTTTTTTATTATTAAAATTTCGGTAGAATTAGACAATGAAAAAGTTTTTGATTATTTTCATTGCTTTGTTCTTGGTTTTTGGTTTTTTAACTAAAGCGGAGACTGCAAGCCAGCACGATGTTTTAATAAACGAAATTGCTTGGATGGGAAGCACTAACTCGGCAACAGATGAGTGGTTGGAACTATTTAACAGCACAAGCTCTCCCGTTGATATTTCTGGCTGGGTTTTAAAAACGGCTGATAATAAATTAAAAATAAATTTAAAAGGCGCAATTCCAGCCAAAGGTTTTTATTTACTGGAAAGAACCAATGATGATTCTGTACCTGGCATTTCCGCTGATTTAATTTATAAAGGCGACCTGTCAAACAGCGGCCAGTATTTACTTTTGTATGATAATCTTGGGAATATCATTGACGAGGTAAATTACGCAACAAAATGGCCAGCCGGAGATAATAAAACAAAGCAAACCATGGAAAGAGTGGATTTAGCCTCGTGGCAGACCAGCCAAAGCCCCAATGGAACACCGAAAGCTAAAAATAGCCCGGGGGCAATTATTACCCCCCAACTAAAAACTCCTGTAAAAAAGATGGTAAAAGAGTTGCCAAAACAAAAAAAATCTGATAGCAACATTAATGTGGCTGGTACCACAGCGGCCGTAAGCTATCCAGTAACTCTGCCACAAGAAACTCCAAAAAAAGATGGAAGCGGGTTAACTCCTCTAAATTTATTTTTAACTATCCTAGGGATTATTTTAGTAGGGGGAGGAATTACGGTTTGGAAATATTTAAAGTAATTTTAAATTTTTAAATTATGTCAGGTCATAGTCACTTTAAAACCGTTAAGGCAACCAAAGATGCCAACGACGCCAAAAAGGGAAAAATTTTTTCCAAGCTTGGCAGAATCATCACTATTGCCGCCAAAGAAAAAGGGGGTGACGTTGCCATTAACGCCAAATTAAAGGCTGCCATTGATAAGGCTAAAGAGTTTAATATGCCCAAAGAAAATATTGAGCGGGCGATTAAAAAGGGCACAGGAGAGTTGGCAGGAGAAAATTTGGAAGAAATTTCTATAGAAGGATTTGGACCAGGGGGCATTGCCCTTATTATAGAAGGCATTACCGACAACAAAAACAGAACGCTCGGCGAAGTAAAGGGCATCTTGAGCCAGTATGGAGGTAAAATGGCAGGAGAGGGAGCTGTAAAATGGATGTTTGAAAGGAAGGGGTTGATTTCTATTAGCCAAGAAAATAAAAATAAAGAGGAGTTGGAATTGGCGGCAATAGAATCTGGAGCTGATGACGTAAAGTGGAGCAATGATGTGCTGGAGATTTATGTAAAGCCTGAGGATTTGGAAAAAGTAAAAAAATTACTAGAAGAGAAAAAAATAAAAATTGAATCGGCGTCGCTTGGCTGGATTCCAAAAGAAGAAATTACCTTATCTCAAAAAGAATACGAAGCCTCTCAAAAACTGTTTGAAGCACTAGACGAAAACGATGCTATTCAAGATATCTATTCCAACCTAAAATTAGTTTTATGATTATTATTGGATTTGATCCTGGAACGGCCATAGTTGGCTACGGTATTATTAAAACAAAAATACCAAAACACCTGCTACAAAATAAAAACGAGAAGCCAAAAGTGCTTGATTTTGGCTGTATTTTAACGGAAAAATCGTTGCCCGACGGACAAAGACTAATAATAATCCACAACGAAGTCAACTCATTAATAAAAAAATACAAGCCAGATTTAATATCCATTGAAAGCCTGTATTTTTTTAAAAATTTAAAAACCGCAATACCCGTCAGCCAGGCAAAAGGAGTTATTTTATTATCAGCTGCTAAAAAAAATATTCCAATCCAAGAATTTACCCCCCTTCAGGTAAAAATGACGGTAGTTGGTTATGGGAAAGCCGAAAAAAAGCAGGTCCAAAAAATGGCCAAAGAACTCCTCGACTTAAGCAGCTTTAATCTAAAGGAAAAGGGGAGAAAAAAAGATGACGCCGCAGATGCTTTGGGGATAGCCCTCTGTGGATTTATGAAAGCCGGTTTTCCACAGTTTTAAACTTCTTATGGGGTTGACAATAGTTCTTGTAAAAATATAATGGAACAAGAACAAAACATCAAAGGTCTATTATTAATTTAAATTTCAGCTTGTTAAATTATTTTGCAACGGCAAAATTAAAATCTAAGAGATTTTTTAACAAGACAAGATAAATGGAAAAGGAATTTTTAAGCAGAATTATCGGTCAAAATGATGATGATTTTGATGAGTCTAGCGGTCTTGATGAGGAAGAAAAAGATGGGGAAGAAGAGGAGGATGGAGACGATTTAGAAAAAGAAACAGAAGAAGAAGATGAAATAGTGGTTGAAGAAGAGTAAAATTCTAAAAATAAGAATAAGATAAAAACCCCATTTTAATGGGGTTTTTATCTGTTGATTTTTATTATGAAGTTGATTTTTATGACAGAATGTGTAAAAAGTAAGTATGGCAAGTATATTGGACTATAAAAAAATAATTAAAAGGAAGGAATTTAAAATTGCATTAGTAGTTCTTAAATACTTATCTTTTATTATTGTAACATTCTGCATCTTTTTACTGTTTTTGTTTTTTTATTATACCTGGGGCCTTCCAAGACCAGAAAAATTTACCGAAATTCCATTTATCCAATCAACTAAAATTTATGACAGAACGGGAAAAGTTCTTTTGTATGATATTTATGGGGAAGAAAAAAGAGAGGTTGTCCCCTTTGATAAAATTTCAAATAACCTAAAGAAAGCTATTTTAACTTCTGAAGATGAAAGATTTTATCAGCATGGAGGCGTAGATTTAAAGTCTATTTTAAGGTCAATACTGGTTGATTTAAAATTAAAATCAGCCAAAGAGGGAGCTTCAACAATAACCCAGCAGTTAATAAGGTCGGTCTACTTAACCAACCAAAAAACATTATCAAGAAAAATACGGGAGGTTGTTTTGAGTGTAGAGTTGGAAAAAAGATATTCTAAAGACCAGATTTTTGACTGGTATTTAAATAAAGTTCCTTTTGGCCAAAATGCTTATGGCGCTGAAGCAGCCAGCCAAACTTACTTTAACAAACCTGCCTCCGATCTTTCGTTGGCTCAAGCGGCCGTTTTAGCCGCCTTACTACCAGCCCCAAGTTACTATTCCCCTTATGGGTCCCACCGAAATGAACTCTTAGATAGAAAAAATTATATCTTAGGGAGAATGAAGGAGCTTGGATATATAAATGAGCAACAATTAAAAGAAGCTAAGCAGGAAAATATTGTTTTCCCTGATACGCCGTCTCAAATAAAAGCCCCTCATTTTGTGATGTATGTAAGGCAGTACTTAGAAGACGAGTATGGAGAGGATTTTCTAAAAGAAAAAGGGTTAAAAGTTTATACAACCTTAGATTGGGATACCCAAGAATATGCTGAGCAAGTAGTAAAAGATGCTGATAAAAATAATGTGCAATTTAATGCCAACAACACAGCTGTTGTAGTGATAAATCCAAAAAACGGAGAAATTCTAGCGCTCATTGGCTCGAAAGACTACTTTAAAAAATCTTATCCTGTTGGGTGTGATGAAAAAGCTAATGGCAATTGTTTGTTTGATCCAAAGTTTGACGTTGCAACGTTAGGCCAAAGGCAGCCCGGGTCTGCTTTCAAGCCCTTTGTTTACGCCACAGCCTTTAAAAAAGGATACACCCCAAGCACAATTTTATGGGATGTTAAAACGGAATTTAATGTCAATTGCAGTCCAATGGCTGACCAAGAAAAAGGAAATTACAATTCTAACTGCTATCACCCAAGAGATTATGATGGAAAGTACCGAGGTATGGTTCCCTTGCGAAGCGCCCTAGCTCAGTCGCTTAATATTCCATCAGTAGAACTTTTGTATTTGGCCGGGATAAAAGATAGTATTCAAACTGCGCAAGATTTTGGGATTTCAACATTAAATGATCAGGACCGCTATGGGCTGTCGTTGGTCCTTGGTGGAGGAGAGGTCAACTTACTGGAAATGACGTCTGCCTACGGAGTTTTCGCAACAGAGGGGCTTAAAACGCCTCCCACGGGCATTTTAAAAATAGAAGATAGCGATGGCCACGTTATTGAAGAAAACAATAAAGAATCAACTAAAGTTTTAGACACCCAAGTTGCCAGAGAAATAAATGATGTTTTATCGGATAATAATGCTAGGGCTCCGATGTTTGGAGTAAACAACGCCTTACACCTTGATGACTACGATGTTGCTGCTAAAACCGGAACCACTCAGTACTTCAACGACGCCTGGACAATAGGCTACAGCCCCTCGGTTGTGGTTGGGGTTTGGGTTGGCAATAACAATAACGCCTCAACTAATAAAAAAACTGGTATTGGATTGGCGGCCCCAATTTGGAGAAAAATTATTGAAAGCGTACTATCTAAAAACCCCCCTGAAAATTTTACCAAGCCAGACCCTATCCAAAACACAAACCCAATTCTTTTGGGTATTATGCCCCAAGATACCCCTCACAGTATTTTGCATTACATAAACAAGGATGATCCAACTGGGCCGCCACCCCAAAATCCAGCGGCGGATCCTATGTATGCCTTTTGGGAAGAAGCTATTCAGAATTGGACAGGAAGTACTCTACAGCAAACAGAACCACAACCAGTAAACACTCCCCCAACAAATGAAAATCCACCAAACCCAGAAGACGCCGGCTAAAAAAACTCCAACGGATTTCCGTTGGAGTTTTTTTATTTAACTATATAGATTTAATGGGCATTACCATATACAAATAACTGGCATCTGCTACTGGTTTTAAAATACAAGGGCCATCCTCTTTGCTGATATTAAAAATTACTTCTGAGCTTTTAATATTTGAAAGTCCATCTATTAAAAATTTACAGTTAAAAGAGACTTCTACTTCTTCTCCATCTACCTTCGCTTGCAGATTTGATTTATTCTCCCCAACCGCTGGATTTTGAGAAAAAATTTCAACTTCTTTATTTTTTGGGTTGACTAAAATTTTTACCTCGTTATTTCTATTGGAAAACAAAGAGGCAGTTTTTAATTTATTAAAAAAATCATCCTTTTTTAAAATGGCACTGGTTTTAAATTTATTAGGAATAATATCTTGGTAAGCTGGGTACTGCCCCTCAACGAGGCGGCAGGTAATTTGAACCTGGGGGTGTTTTAATTCTTCCATAGAAAGCTCAAAAAGCACCTGGTTGTTAGAAAAATATATTTTAAGAACCCCTTCTTTGTTTTCTAAAATATTCATAACTTCTCTAGCTGCTTTTTGGGGCAAAATAAATGAGTATTCTTTTTTTGTAGGATTTTCCAGAGAAATATTTTTTTCAGCCAATCTAAAACTATCGGTGGCTGCAATAGTAATATTATTTTTAGAAAAAGAAAAGAAAACCCCTGAAATTTCGGGCCTCGATTGAGAAAAAGAGGCGATATTAATTACCTGGGAAAGGCCCTGGCAAAAACTTTGATTGTTAATTTCCAGGATGTCTAAATTTTTAAATTCTGGGATAATAGGGAAGTCCTCTGGATTATATCCTTGGATTTGGGTTTTTAAATTTTGAGACTCCACTAATAAATTTTGCCCCTTTGCCTCAATAATAATTTTTTCGTTAGGCAAAGAAGATATAAAACTAGAAATAAACTTTGCTGGAACAACTACGCTTCCTTTTTGGATGACTTTACTTAAAATCCACAACCTAATAACAGTTTCCAAATCAGTTGAAACGAGACTCAAAAAACTGTCTTCGGTATTTATTAAAACGTTATCTAAAATCGGCAGGGATATATTTTTGCCAACAATTTTTTCTGCAACACTGAGTCCTGATTTTAAATTTTCTTTTAGAATTTCTACTTTCATTAGTAACTAATTAATATAATAAATTATTACTACTATTATGTCCCTTAGTTTTTAATTTTTAATCTCATTTTAATATAATAAGTTGTTAGTAAAATAGTCAAAAAGGGTAAAAATAAGGTGTTAAGTTAATGGGTTGTTTTTTTACTCCCTAAAAAATAGTAAAGTTATTAACTATTTTATCCACTATATACTCTCTGTTTTATTAAGCTTAATTCTTCGGTTAATTTATTGTTTTCTTCAATTTCTTGGAGCACTTTTTTATAGGCATAAATTACGGTTGTGTGGTCTTTGCCGCCAAATTTTCTAGCGATAGCCGGGAAAGAATATTTTAACTCTTTTCTTAATAAAAACATGGCAACCTGCCTTGGTTTTACGATTTCTTTTCTCCTCGTGACATCAAAAAGGCTTTTCTCTTCTAAATTGTAAAATTTGGCGACCGTTTCAATAATTTTTTTATAATTTGCGACGCTAAAGGGAGAAAAAACAAAACCCTTCAACAATTTTTTAACAACCTCCAGATTAGGGATATTATTATTTATTTTATGATAAATCAAGAGGCTGTTTAAAGCTCCTTCAAGCTCCCTGATATTTTTTTTAACATTAGAAGCTATATACTCTAAAATATCTTCCGGCAGCTTTAAATTTTTATCCTGGAGCTTGGTTTTAAGTATGGCTAGCCTCGTTTCATAATCTGGCAAACTAACATCGGCAATCATCCCCCCTTCAAAGCGAGACCTTAGTCTTTCCTCTAGTTCTGGTATGGCATTTGGGGGCCTGTCGGATGAAAGAATAATTTGCTTGTTTTTTTCGTATAAAGAATTAAAAATATGGAAAAATTCTTCTTGGGATTTGTTTTTGCCAGCAAAAAATTGGACGTCGTCTACAATTAAAATATCAATTGGAGCCAGGCTCGCCTTAAAAGCCTCCATGTTTTTAGCCCGGATTGCTGAAATAATATTGGAAACGAATTTTTCAGAGGAAACGTATTTCACCCTTTTTTTCTTAAAATCATTAACTATTTTATTCCCAATAGCCTGAACCAAATGGGTTTTTCCCAAACCAACCCCCCCGTAAATAAAAAGGGGGTTATAAGAAAATCCTGGATTTTCTGAAACCGCTGAAGCTGCCGCATGAGCCAGTTCATTAAAAGATCCCACCACAAAATTATCAAAAAGATAACGAGGGTTTAAATTAGTTTCTTTGTTAATTTTAAATTCCTCAAACTTTAATTGATTTGCATTTATTTTTTCATTTTCTGCAATATCTTTTACCACTAGATTTTTTGTTGATTGAGGATTAATTACAAAACCCAACTCCCTGATAGTGTTATCTATGTCGTGCATGGTTTTAAGTATGAGTTTGCAGTATTTATTACTTAACCACTCTTTAGAAAAGGCGTTGGGAACAGAAATGGTTACCTTGCCATTTTCTATGGATATTATTTCGGTATTTTGGAACCAGGTGGCAAAGTTGGCTTTAGAAATATACAGTTGCATTTGGGCTAAAACCGATTGCCAAAGTTCATTGTTGTTCATTATGGGGGCAAAATAAAAAACACGTGCCTGAAATTACTTTTAAGCGAGCGATTTTTATTTTAACCAATTGAGCGTTTTATATATTTTAAAACAGAGTTCGGGGTGAAACTAATTTTTTAATAAAATATTAATACTCCATTGTTATTTTTATTAGATGTGTTTGTCAAACCTAGGTAAAATAGAGCCAATTGTGATTAAGTTGTGGATAACTTGTGTAGTATATTTTTATGTGGAGTCACGGTGAAATTTTACAGAAAAAATTTGCGCAATTGACCAAAGCCGATTTTTATAATATGCTGATAGTATTAAATAACAAGCTTATTATACTAGAATCAATATTAAATACAATTATATTTTAATTTATGAGCTTCACCTACAACCCTAAAAAGAAAAAAAGAAAAAAAACACACGGTTTTTTAAAGAGAAAGCAAACTAAAACAGGCAGATTGGTTATTAAAAGAAGAAGGACGAAGGGAAGAAAAAAACTATCTGTTTAATATGTTGCCTAAAATAAATAGGTTAACAAAAGAAAATGACTTCCAGGCGGTTTTTAAAATGGGGAAAGGAATTAAAAAAGATTTTTTAATATTTAAGGTATTAAAAAATAATGTAAATAAAAACCGCTTTGGTTTTATTGTAAGTAAAAAAGTTTCCAACAAGGCTACCGAAAGAAATAAAGTTAAAAGAAGGTTAAGGTCAGCTGTTATGAGTGAATTAAAAAAAAATGAGTCGCCATTTGGTAAAAAATCCCTGGATGTTATTGTTATCGCTTTGCCCCTAACTCTAAAAAAAGAATTTTTGGAAATAAAAGAAACCGTTTTAAAATTTTTTAAAGAACTTAAATGATATTTGGTTTTTTAGTAACTATTTTTGATACTATTTTATACCGTCCGCTTTTTAACTCTTTAATCCTGATTTATGATTATTTTCCAGCTCACGACTTTGGTTTAGCAATTATATTTTTAACAATAATAATACGGTTAATCCTTTATCCTCTCTCGGTAAAGGCTCTTAAGTCCCAAAGGACACTCCAAAAACTCCAACCAAAACTGCAGGAAATACAAAAAAAATACAAAGACGATAAAGAAAAACAGGCCAGTGAAACCTTAGAAATTTACCGTAAAGAAAAAATTAATCCCTTCAGCGGTCTTTTTTTGGCCCTGGTGCAGCTCCCTATCCTTATTGCTCTCTATAGGGTTTTTTTCTTGGGCTTGAGACCCCAAGAACTTAATAATTTATACCATTTTGTAGTGAGCCCAGGGCACATCAATTCAGTTTTTTTAACTATAACCGATTTATCTAAACCAAATGTAATATTCGCATTTTTAGCCGGCCTTTTGCAGTTTTTTCAAACAAAAATGTTAATCCCCAAACCAAAAGAAGGAGAGAAAAAACCCAAAGACGCCAGCTCAATGGTACAAAAGCAGATGGTTTATTTTCTGCCAGTAATTACCGTAGTAATATTATATAAATTACCATCTGCCCTAGCTTTATATTGGATAGTCAGCGGAATTTTTTCCATTATTCAACAATACATCATGGTAAAAAATCATAAATTAATTAGCGACTAATATGGATCAAGATGAAATAAAAGAAATTGAAAATACCACCAGAGAATTGCTACAAAAAATAACAGCAGAAGATTTTGAATTGGGGATAAATAATTCTCAAGACAGAGATTATTTTGACGTGGTTGGATTGAAAAATTTAGACACTATTGAGATAAAAGAAAATAAAGACCAAAATAATTCCAACATTAATTTGGATATTAAAATAAAAGAGCCCCAGCTTTTAATAGGGCATAATGGCCAAACTTTATTTGACCTTCAAAGAATTTTAAGAATAATGTTAAATAAAAAGCTTAAAAAAGTTTTTTATTTAAATTTAGATATTAACAGTTATAAAAAGAAAAAAGTTGAATACTTAAAAAATTTAGCAGAAGAATCAGCTAACGAAGTATCTTTCTTTAAAAAAAAGAAAATTCTCTCTCCCATGTCCTCTTATGAGAGGCGCATAATACATATGGAATTAGCCAATAGACAGGGCATTGTTACTGAGAGCCAGGGAAGCGGCCCCAATAGGTATATCGTTATTAGTCCCCCAAAAGATGCTCTCTAGCGTCTTGGTATAATAACTAATTTATATATAACTTTATTGTCACTCAAAAGATCTGAGCTTTGTATATCATTCTCATCATGAAAAAAGTCCTCGCACATTCTTTGGCCGGATTTATCATTTCTTGAGTATAAAAAAACATAATAAGATCCATTAACCTCTAATCCGTTTAAGCAACTTTTAATGGTCCCCGCTTCATCCGGCTTTGTTCTTGGGTCTTGGTCTTTGCAACGCAAAGAATCATCCTGTCCGCAAGGTGTAGAAGATTCTTCTCCTGTGCAACATTCGTTTTGGTCGGGACCGCTAGTATATACCATATTATCACAAACATATTGTTCACGAATTAAGTCGTCGGGATTACCGTCTACTATGCCTGGTTTATATAAAAACTCCTTCCCTATATTATAATCTGTGTTAGGCGGGCCGACTAAAATAGAGTTGCCCTGGTCTAACTTAGCAAATAAGTTTTTACTGTATAATTTAACATTACTGCTTACGCTACCATAATCAGCGTAGTCTGGATTGTACTTTATTATGTAGGCGTAAAATGGATTAAAATCATTCCCGTCTAAGTCTGGAGGAATTTTGGTGCAATCAGTATTAGATGGGTCAAATTGAATAATTGGTTGACTGCATTCCCCAGCAATTAAGCCCCCACCCCTTTTATCTAAAACAACGCCATACCTCTCATCTTTACTGAGTCCACTGACAATTCTCACTGACTTTACTTTGTCGTAATATTTTATTATGCCGCTGGATTTTTGTGCTTCAGAGCTAAAGCCAGTGCAGTCTTCTCTGCTATAAAAATATACGCCAAAATCTTCTTTACTTGTTTCAAAAGATTTTAAACTACCCGTAATCGGTAAACCTGGATCATTGCATTTTAGTGAAACCGTTGTTTCATTGCCATCTTGCACAAAACCGGGTTCGTCGTACTCCCAGACCAACAAATCTTTGTCGGGATTGGTGCAATAGTACCATAGCTCTGTATTATCGGGCTCAGAGCCTGTGTCTTCAAGTCGCGGCGGAGCATTATGGTATTCATAACCGTCAGGGTGATTATCATCAATTCCTACAAAATTCCTTAAATAAACTCCAGGCGTAAGTCCTGCGAAAGTTGTCTTTGGGTTGATAAACTCGGTATTAATGGTTACTAAAATAATATAAGACGACATTAAAAGAATTATTCCTATGATGGCGTTTCGAATTCTTTCCACCGCTACCCCTCTTGACGCAGGATTCCCAAATGAAAATAATATTTGGAATCCCGATATGGCTATTGAAATGACACCAATTCCTGCAGCCGACAAAATGATAAGGATAAAGAAGTACTGGATATACTGAGATAGAGATGGGCTTGGTATGGGCGAGCCCGGCGTGCAAGGGGATATTACGGGAGCCCCTGGGATACAGGGGTAATTTACTTCCAAAGCAAAGGCAAGCTGGCCCTTAAGTAAAAATAGGGCAATTACTATGAAAATAAAATATTTATGCTTTTTGCTCATACTTCTCTTATTTTATAATAATTTTTTGTCAAATAAAAACTACCCATTTTTAATTTTTTTTCTCGCTTCCTTAATTTTTTCCACTTCTCCTGGATTGGTCGTTATTATTTGGTCTTCGGTATAGCTGGCCCTTATGCTTATATAAACATGATTTTGGCCTGCAAAGAAAAGCCCCTCTCCAACCACTGCCTCCAGCAGCAGCATTTTTTCCTGCTCGGTTAAGTCAAAAGTTTTTTGCAGAATATCGACGGCCGCCGGCGACTGCTTTAGCAAAAGTTGCAAAGAAGAATTAGTTATAATGGCTTTTCCATAGGAGGAGCCCATAAAATCTTCAACGTCCTGGGTGATGGTTGTTACTCCCAGCCAATATTTTCTGCCCCTCTTAACAATGCCAAACAAAAACGAGGCTCCATCTTCTGACTGCATAAGCCACCAAGCTTCATCAATCACCAAAATTCTTTTCTTGGCATTGGTTCTAACAATGTTCCAAATGTATCTAATGACCATAAACAAAGCAATCGGCCGCAAAGATTCCTGCATGTCTTTTATTCCAAAGACAATAAGGTTTTTATCAATGGTTATGTTGGACTTTTGATTGAAAAATCCTGCAAAGGTTCCACTGGTGAATTTTTTGAGCCGCCTAATCAAAGATTCGGCTCCCGACATATTTTCCAAAACTTCGGCTAAGTCCGACATCAAAGGTATTTTTTCTTGCCAGGTGGCTGGATCAGACGAGGGTGTAATGTCTCTTATAGCGTAAGTTTCGCTTATCGCCTGGTCTAAAATACTGTCTTCTTCGGTGGTTAATCCTCCAAGCATGATCCTTAAAAATCCCACCAAATTTATAACGTTTGACCTCAAAATATCTTCTGGGTTTTCATCTAGCCCAGGCAAGGGCAAGTCAAAAGGATTGATATGGCTTTTTGATGTCAGCGATATTTTAAAAAAGTTTCCCCCGACGCCGTCAGCCAAAAATTCATACTCGTTTTCTGGATCAACAATTATCACGTCCACTCCCGTCATCAAGTACCTTAAGATTTCTAATTTGACGGCGTAAGATTTTCCGGCTCCGGACTTGGCAAAAACCACCATGTTAAAATTTTCCAAGCCAAATCTGTCAAACAAAACCAGAGAATTGTTATGGCCGTTGATTCCGTACAAAATTCCTTCGTTAGAGCTCAAGTCAAAAGAAATAAACGGAAAAGTTGTTGAAAGCGACTCTGTGTTTATTGGAATGTTGATGGATAGCAGGTCTAATCCGTAAGGGCTGGTGGAAATAAATCCCTCTCGTTGCTTGAACAAAGCCGGCTTTATATAAATTAATCGAGACTCAAAAATAGATCTTAAAGCAGTTTCTCTTTCTTTTATATTTTCTTCATTGGCTTCGTAGATGGTAAGGTAAAGGCCAAATCTGAAAACTTTTTCTTGGGCGGTAACTATTTTATCTCGAAGGTCTTCAATATCTTTATAGCCAGCTTCCAAAGAAGGGTCTCTGATAAGCCCTTTTTCCTGCCTTTCCAAAAGTTCCGAAGATACCTGGGTAATTTTTCTCCTTAACTTTTTTAAAATCAATGCATTGCTTACCGGATAAATGAAAAACGATATATCCATTGGGGAATTAAGGTTAATCACGGGTGAAAGCCAGCCGGTGTCTAGATACCTTGGATAGGAAAAAATAAAAAAGGTTTTGGCGATTTTTTCCTCAAGCTTTAGGTTGTTTTGGTTAACTCCAATATAGGGAGGGGCAATAATGTCCCGGATGTCAAAAGTCGCCTCCTTAGTTGTTTTATCATCAAGGACTTCTTTTTCTTTACTTTTTAAAAAGGGAAATTCCATTTGAATTTTTAACTTAACATTTCTGGTTCCACTTGCGGCGAGTATCCAACCTCCGCTTGCGAAGGGTGATGGATTGTCCAAAATAGCTCAACCAACTCTTCGGTTATGAGCGGCACAACATCCAAACCGCATCTCTTGAGCCCCATGGCCACAAATTCCATCCGTTGCCAAAGCTGGCTTTTGCATTTTTCAAAGTTGTCATCAGATTTTTGGGCATTAGTTTTACTCTTACCAAATAATTTTGAAAAAAATGATTGATTCACCATAGACCCAACCCCTAATGCCTCAATAGAGCCGTATGGAACAACCAAATAAAACTTTTTGGTCATAATATTATCTTCTTTAATCAGCTCTTTTATAAACTCACTGTAGGAAGAAGTTTGGGCTTTCATCAATTCGCTATTTTGCTTTTCTTCCAAGCCCTTGATGGTGTCCAAATACGAGGTAATATTTATATTTCTTGATTGGACGATGATTTGGCAGAAAAAATCCAGGGAATTTAAAAAACTTTGAAAGCCGTGGATAATGGCAGACTGGGTTTGCTCTGATTTTAAGGCAAAATTCACCGAGGAAACCATTAGTATTCCCCTTACGTCGTTATTGTCCAAAATCAAAACATCTTCCTTGATGTTTTTTAATCTTAAAAATTCTTGAGTTGATGATTCTGGCATTTATTTTTTTATTTCTTTTTCCAGATGTAATTTTTTCTTTGGGTTAAAAATCCAAAAAAGTTTAATACAACTTTCATCACTGGTATGCCGTTAATTTTTACAAAAGCCACTATTGAAACCAGCGACATTATAACCAAGGCGCCGATTAAAAAGACAATAAATGGCATGGTTATATAAAGTAAAAAGCAAGCCGCTCCTCCCCCTACCAGCCAAAAAAATTGCCTGAAGGTCAAAAAGAAAACAATTTTTCCTTCTTCTTCAATAAATTGTGGAATTGGATATTGAGCCATGTTTTTGAAGTTAGCATCTAGAAGCTAGGAGCTGGAATGGAATAATAAATACAGAGTAATACGAAAACCGCAAACATCCAAAATTCTACATTCTAATCAAGCTTCTAACTCCAAGCTCCTATATTCAGACAAATTAATTATACCACACAAGCAAATGCAAACAATTAAATGTTGTTGATAACCCAAATTTAATTTGACAAATTTTGTTAATTGTGATAAGCTTTAGTCAAGGTTAACTCGGACGTTCCGAGTTGATTTGAAAAGGATCTTTGACAGTTTAGGACTGAAACGAAGGAGATAAGCCATGATGCGTCAGATTTTTTGGTCAATCTTCGCCCTGTGTGTTGCTCTAACCGTTGTGGTCGGTGGACTCTCTTGTCTTGCAGATGAAGTTTGGGTTCCAATTCTCGTGTGGCTCCTCTTGGTCGCTGTCTGGACGTTATGGGTTGTTGTCTCTCTGCAAGAGATTAATTCACACCAAGTTGCTTTGAGAGATTGGGCGGGTGAGCTTGACGAGAGTTGTGTTCTTGGGCCTGGAGGTTTGCATTTTGTGCCCTGGTTCTTTTGGTTGATTAGGTTGAAGAAGTTCTCAACAGATAAATTCAGTCTCAACTACTTAAAAAAAGAGGGCACGGCCTTTGATGTTAGAACAAAGGAGATTAGGACTGATAATGATGGCAAAATCTTGCCACTAGACCAACAGCTCAAGCCGCTTAAAACACCAACAGATGCTGCTGTTCTTTGGGAGCCACCTTGGAAGCATGCTCCACAACTTGCTCGCCTTGTCAGGGCGGGGGTTCCTCTTGATGACCCAGCAGAATTGGCAAGGTGGATTTTTAGAGTTGCTTCCAGCGACGTCGTTGATATGATTGGCAAAAAACCATACACGGAGGTGATGGGTGGAAAAGCCAACAACGAACTCACAAAAAAACTAAGAAGGATAATAACCTCGCCAAAACATGTTTTTCGTGAAAGCGGGTTTTTCGGAAAAGACCCCAAAGATAATGGCGAGGGGAAAGGTGTGTTTGATTTCAAAATCGAGTTCGTTCACCTGCCAGACAACGTCTCCTCTGCGATTGATGCCGCCGAAGCTGAAAAATGGAGAGCTGAGGAGGCAGAGTACGAAGCAAGGCGAGAAGCCACCGAAAACATTGGCGCTTTCATTCAGATGCTAGTTCAAAGTGGCTACGGGACGGAAGAAACCATCAGAACCAAGATTGCGGGGGATGAAAAACTGAAAAGAGAGATTCTGGATTTTTCCATGAATCTCACCCTGCGAGACCAGACGATGAAGGGTGGAGGGAAACTTTTCAAATTGGAGTTACCTACTGGACTCGGAGACCTCAACACTGCAATCGCTACAGGTGTCGCCTTACTAAAGGGACTTGGCGACAGCTCTGGTCCCAGCAGTGCGGCAAGTGCTGTGCCTCCAAGTTCAAGCGGCCCCAGCAAAACCAGCGGGTCTGGTGGATCTGAGAAGGCAAGGTTAGCCAGAGAGAGGCTGGAAAGGAGCAAATATTAAAACCAAAAAGGTTGGGACTGACACCAACCTTATTTTTTTACAAAAATGTTATTCAATAGGTTCTTTATAAATATCTTGCCCCCTTTTTCCTCTTCCCTTCAATAACTCAGCATTTTTTTCAACATTTTTTACTTCTAGTTTTTTAACCGTTGGTACTGACACATCTCTACCAAGGGGTTTATTTTGTTTAATTTTCTCAAGAATAATTTTTGCCGTAGACGTTTCTTTTTCTGTAGACGGTTTTTTGGTAGACTTGTAATTTTCTAATTCTTCTTCAGTAAATATTTTTAATAACGGCACAAGATTATGCATTATATCTTTAGCTATGTTTTTTGTTTTTTCGGTTGTAATATTTAAATCTTTTTTTAAAGAATCAAGGAACGTTTTGGTAGAAATTTTTTCGGCCATTAAATCACGGGTAAGCTTAATAACTATAGTTTCATTAAGTAGTTGGTGCTCTTTTATTTTGGAAAAAAACTCTTTCTGGTTTTCTTCAAGACCATATTTTTTTATGATATTTCTTAGTACAGATTCAGATTTTTCAGTAAGCGGTATGATTATATTTTTTTGTTGCTCCATGCTTAATTTATGGCAAATTATCTATAGCCCTTCTTACGCTCCCTAACTTAAGAGCTTCATTGGTATGATGGGTTGCCCGAGCCTGGTCGCCCGCCGCCCTCGCGGCAGCCGCCTGGGTTTCATTATCTAAAATATTGTGATCAAGTTCATCTAAATGTGTTCTAAGAGCATCTCTTTGGTCTTGGGGCGCAAATTCAAATTCTCTAATTTGCTCAGGCTTCATCCTGCTAATTAGGCGATATGAAAAACTATTATGGGTTGCTGGATTCGCCGGGGTAAATGCAGCAGCTGCGTTATAAAGATTTCCCGGATCAATACTTCGTAACTCATCTCCTCCCATACTACCAATTCTTGAACTCAATACTTGCTCTCGCGCCATAGCCCGGTAGGGAGCCAATGCTGGTCCTCCAGCAGCAATCAATGCAGGGCTAGCACCCAATCTCTGTAGTCTAGCTCTATTATAATCCGCATAATGATGACTGCTTTTTTCAATGTCTTCTGCATCTACGCCAATCTGCAACATTTCTTCAAAAGTTCTCTGTCGTAATGTATTGGTTGCTGCAGGGGTAGCTCCCTGAATAAGATCAAGATCACCTTTTTTCATTAAGGACTCTCCGGCCTTACCCCTTGCTTCGGGCGTAAATAGTGAATTAGTAATAACATGAGCCTGAACATCACTGCTCATTTTGCTGGTAAGCTCTGGCAGTCTTATTCCATTTGCCGCTGCTTCTGTTGCTCCATTGATTTGTTCGGCCATCGTTAAGAGATCAAGCTCTTTCTTATCAGCCATAGATTTAAAGACGTTAGCTCTAGTTTGTGGGTCAAATAATCCATTTTGTATTATATGGGCCTGCGTTGCCCCCCTTAACTTTGTTACAGTATCTTGAGATGACACTCCGTTCCTCATGGCTTCTTGGGCAAATCTTAATTGTTCGTTCTGATTTAGCATATCAAGTTGTCCGTCTTGATGCATTTTTTTATAGATGGCGGCTCTATCAAATTGAGCACCACTACCCGGCCTATTTGCTCTTAATACTTGTACTCTCTCTTGAACAGGCATATTCTCTACCCTGGCTACCCTATTTTTATCATTAAGCTCAGCCTGATTGCTCTCCGCTCTGGCTGCCGCATTTGCCCCAGGACCGCCGAACGCATTTCTTATCCATCTGCCAGGGCCCCTATAAAGGACGGTGTCTCTAACACTTTTATAAGCATCACTTGGCCTTTGGCCAAGGCGATTTCCTACAGCTGCTCCTATGGCAGCTCCAATGGGACCGGCCATCACTGCTCCCGCCGCGCCCCCCAAGGCAGTCGGACTGTCCGCCACTCTCTTAGCGCCACTCTTTAACATAGAATATCCTTTTGCCGCGGCCATTGTGCCAAGCGCCGCCGCCCCCCCTAAAACAATGCCAGAGGCCCACCCTGCTGATTTAAAGGTAAGCCGCAAGGCTACAATCAAAAATATTATTACAATAAAAATGCCAAAAAACAATGTGCCAAATTCGGTTGCTATCTTGGTTGCGTCTCCTATCTTTTCTCCTTGCGCCACTACTAGTGGAACATTATCAAAATTTGCTTTGCGAAGAGCTTCAAGCAACAATGCGCCAATATGAACAAAAAAAACTCCTATGACTCCAACAAAGCACCATTTTAAAAAATTTTGCCACCACCAACCAAACACCTCCTTTGTTTTTTGGAGGGGGAAAACGTAAAATACGAAAGCTAAGGGAGAAAAAACAAACAAAATGCCAAGCATAACAAATCTTTCTATAAATATGACCGCCAACGCGAGTAAGGTTATCGCTAATACCAAATAGACTAAAGCAAGGCTCAAAGACAGCCCAAAAAATTTGAAGGCATCTGAAATGTTGTTGATAGGAAAATCTTTTAGTGTATCGTTCCAAGACTGATTTAATGTGTATATAATATTACCTTCTGCATCGCTTTGTCCCGTGAACTGTTTCATTACTATGTTTGAGGCGTCAATCATTAGGCCAACAAACACAACCGAAAAATTTATTAAAACAGCAACTATTAATAATGGGACCAGCAACTTTTTATACTGGTCTAAGTTTAAAATAAATGCCAAAGCAACGCCCAAAAACCCCAAAACGATAAGGATATTGGCCCATCCCTTTACCATAGCCCAGGCGGAAAGAAACACTCCTCCGGCAACGGTATCTCTTAGTCCACTAGCAGATCCCGCTGGCACCTGTTCCTTCTCTCTTGTTATTGACCAATAGCCAGTAGGATCTTTTATAAGCCTTGACATAACATCTTTAAATATATCCTTTGCAATATTGCCCAACCATTCAGCTCCCCCAAGCATCCAACTGCCCGACCCCGCTACAACATATGCGGTATAATAATTAAAACATTTTAATCCAAAAGAACTTAGACTCGTTTTGTCTGCCGTTATAGAGGGCTCAATATGACTTATAGTAGTTAAACTGCTGCTATTGAATCCTGGTACAATATGTGTTTCAGTTACTATTTTATCTTCGGTGCATTTAAAGGTTGTTGGATCTATAGAAAATCCCAGAGCAATTTTTGGCAAAAAAATTCCAGATAAAATAAAAAACAGAAGAATTAAAAATATCTTTTGGTGGTTTAAGAATAAATTTTTTACTGTCGGCATTTTATTAAAAACTGTTGGTTAGTTTAATCCAGTCGTCAACACTTAGAGTTTCAGCTCTTTGGTTTGGGCTTATATTATTTTTTAAAAGCCAATTGCTTGCGGCAGATTTATCTAATGTTACACCATCTGGGAGTTTCAAGGTAGACAGGTTATTCACAAGCTGTTTTCTTGGATGGGAAAATCCCGCTTTTACGATGGTAAAAAACTTTTCCACATCGCTTTTCACTTTTCGCCTCTCACTTTTAACTATTTTTATGATTGCCGAATCAACTTTTGGCCTTGGCCAAAAACAATTTTTGGAAACATAAGTAATTATGTTAGGACTAGCATAAAATTGTACCGATACCGACAACAAACTCATTCTCGGGGGTTTTGCACAAATTTTTTGGGCGATCTCTTTTTGAACCATTAAAATAATTTGCTCTGGGGGATTTTTATCTTCCAAAAATTTCCTAATTAATGGTGAAGTTAGGTAATAAGGAATATTAGCTACAACTTTGAAGCTCGAAGCTTGGAGCTGGGAGCTTGAGAATTTAAGAATATCACCTTTGATGATTTCAATATTTTTGTAATCTTTTAAATTTTCTTTTAACATTTCTATCATTTTTGCATCTTTTTCCACGGCAATGACTTTTTTTACTCTCTTTGCTAATTCTTGGGTAAGTGTTCCTAGTCCCGGCCCCACTTCCAAAATAACATCCTCTTTGGTTAATTCGGCCACCGCGATAATTTTATTTAGGGTCGGTCTGTCAACCAAAAAATTTTGTCCCATCCCCTTTGAGGGTTTGGCATTGTGTTTGGCTAAAATGAATTTTATATTTTTTATTGACAGCAAATCCATTTCTTTATTATATCTCATCGCCCCTTTAATAAAAATCTTGAGCCTTCACTCTGTGGGGGACTCACAGAGTGAAGGCTTGACTTAGGGCTTTGAAAATGCTAAATTTAACCAAATATTAATAGAAATTAATAGCAACAGATTTAGATACATTTGTCTACACTTTCCGGTAAAAAATCAGCCCAATTAAATAATTTTTTGAAAGGCTCAAAGGGTAAAATCAAAAAAATATTATTTAATAGGGCAAAAAAAACGTATTCAAGGGGATTATTCAAAAATCCTTTCTTTTATTTTGGGTCGCTTTCCATCATTTTGCTGGTATTTTTGTTTTTGGGCTCTCAAAGCTTGGCCAAACTCAGTTATTTTAACGGAGACACTGTCCTTGTTAAAAATTTTTTGAAAGACAATAAAAATATAGACAACAGCGATCCATTTTTCAGCCAAGATAAAGCTATAGCCATTGAAACTCCGGACTTAAAAATCCAAGATAATTTTATTTACGGTGTTTCTACTCCGAGAATTTTAACTGCTCAAACTTTAGGAGATGTTTTCGGAGAAGCTCCCCAAGCCAGAAAAGAAGTGGTTGATTATTCCGTCCAGCCTGGAGATACCATTGAGTCAGTGGCCCAACATTTCAACATTTCAGCTAATACTGTTATGTGGGCAAACAATTTGTCGAGAGGCCAGAGGCTTAAAGAGGGCCAAAGCCTTACCATTTTGCCGGTTTCTGGAGTTATTCATATTGTAAAACAGGGTGACACCGTAAGCCAAGTTGCTAAAAATTATAAAGCCAAAGCTGATGACGTTATTGCTTTTAATGACTTAGCAAACGAAGCCGATATTTTTGTAGGAGACATTCTAATTGTTCCAGATGGAGTAATGCCTAGTAAATTAGCCCCGTCAATTATTGAAACTCCTTTAGCTGGAAGTTCTTGGATTTTTCCTTTGCTAAAGTTCAAAGAAACTCAAGGGCTACACTTTTTTAACGCAGTTGACTTGGCCTCTCTTGATGGTTGTGGCTCGTCAGTTTATGCTGTGGCAGAAGGCACTGTTCAAAGAGCGGTGGGAAATGGTAAATGGAATTTTGGGATGGGAAACCATGTTATTATTTTGCATCCCAACGGAGTTACCACTTACTACGGCCACTTAAGCACCGTTTTTGTAAAACCAGGAGACAAGGTTGATACGGGCGACAGAATTGGTTTAGAAGGCCAAACTGGTGAGGCAACGGGCTGCCACGTCCACTTTCAAGTTATGGGAGCAAGCAATTATGTTGCTTCAAGAGTAAGGCCAGGACAAATCGTGGATGTGACGAAAAAATAAATTGATTTAAAAAAAGGCGGCCGCGGGGCCGCCTTTTTTTATTTACTCCCTAAGCCGATACATTAAGGCTTCAGCAATATGATCTTTTTGAATATTTTCAAATAGCGCTAGATCCGCTATTGTCCTGGCAACTTTTAAAACTCGGTGGTATCCCCTAGCCGACAACTTTCCAGAATCCACATATTTTTTCAAAAGACTTTGCGATTGGCTATCGTGCTGGCAGTAATTTTTAATTTCGGGGATTTGCATTTCAGAGTTTACTAACATTTTTTCGTTCTTAAATCTTTCTTTTTGAATCTCTCTGACATTTTCTATTTTTTGACGGAGGGCTTCACTTTGTTTTTCGGCTGACTCGGCCGTTAATTTTTCGTATTTGACGGCTGGAACCTCAATAAAAATATCCATCCTGTCCATGAGGGGTCCCGAAATTTTTCTTCGATACATTGCAATTTGGGAAGGCGAACAAATGCAACTTCGTTCCGGGTCAGAAAGGTATCCGCAGGGGCAGGGGTTGCTGGCGGCCACCAGCATAAACCTGGCCGGATAGCTTACATTATATTTTGCCCTGGTGATAGTAATCTTTCCGTCTTCTAAAGGCTGCCTTAAGCTTTCCAGGACGTCTCTGTGAAATTCAGGAAATTCATCAAGAAATAAAACGCCCCGGTGGGCCAGGGTAATTTCTCCGATTCTGGGCGGCGTTCCTCCACCAACCAGCGAAACATCGGAGGAGACATGGTGGGGGGGCGCGAAAGGGACGCGTTTTTACCAGTGTTTGGTTTTCTTGCATAAGTCCGGCGACGCTATAAATTTTTGTCACCTCCAAAGATTCGGCAAAATTCAATTCAGGCAAAATTGACGGCAGGGCTTTGGCCAATAAACTCTTTCCTCCGCCCGGTGGCCCGAACATGAATAGGTTATGGCCGCCGGCGGCCGTTATTTCAAGGGCACGCTTGGCGTATTCCTGCCCCTTCACCCAACTCATATCAATATGGTTAATCGCTACAACGTTGTTATATTCATTAAATTCTGGATTTTTAATTTCCACTCTTTTTTCTAAATAGGCTAAAGCCTGTGCTAACGAATCAACTCCAACGGTTTTTATTTCTTTTACTAAGCCAGCTTCGGCAGCATTTTGGGCCGGCAAAATGATTTCTTTAAATCCTTTTTGTTTGGCCAGCAAAGCAAACGATAAGGCGCCCTTTACGGGGCGCAGTTTTCCATCTAAAGACAGCTCTCCTAAAAACATTTTACCCTCTGGATTGAAGCTGGTTTGCTTTGAGGCAATTAAAAAAGCCAAAGCAATTGGCAAGTCATACAAAGAACCCTCTTTTTTTAAATCGGCCGGGGCAAGATTCACCAGCACTTTAAATGTTCTTGAATGGGGCGAGAGCAGCTTGGAGCTTTTTATTGCCGAGTCCACCCGTTCTTCAGCCTCTTTAATAGCTTTGTCGGGAAGCCCAACTATTGAAAAAGACCTTAATCCATGGGAAACATCAACTTCAACTTCAACTAATTTGGCATCAAGCCCCACGATGGCCGCCGAAAAAACTTTGCTTGGCATATGTTCTCATAGTATCACATAACATAATAAAAAAAAGCCGTTGAACCAAAATAGTCCGCGGGCCTTACCTTGCACTTTTTTCTTTGGAGGTTATTCTACCAAACTGGTTTTTTTGTGACCAGCTCTCCATCTTTATCTTTTACAATAATTTCATACCCCGTCATCTTCACTCCGTTCCCATTCGTTACAACTGTTATATTCTGACTTTTTGCCCATTCATTTTCGCCTTTTTTCTTCCAGCCAGGATTTATTTGCTTACTCATATCAACGACTCCGATTGGCTTTTCTTTACTATTTCCCGGCTCTACCATATAAACATTATAAGTCTTCTCGTTCTTCCCTTTTGAAAACATAAGAATTTCGATTGTTCTTGTCTTATACCCTGCAGCCCCTACTTTCTTGTCGTCAAACGAGACCCTCAAAAACAAATCATCTTTTTCTTTCTTGTTACTACTTCCCACAGTTTTTTTTGATTCTTCCGATGTCGATTTTTCTTTGGTTTTTGCGGGCGGGCCAGCAAACAACATATTATTCACCAAAATTAAAGAAACTAAAGTAGCTACGAACCTTTTCATGTCAACCTCCTTTTGGGTTTTCAAACAAGGGAAACATGTTTTTTATCTCTATTTAATTTACACCAAACAAGAGAAAAAATATGTTTCCCTAGAGCTAATTTTAGTATATACCGTCAACCAAGACTGTCAAGGCCATTTTAGGCCTTCTCTCATTAAAAGCGCATTAAAAAATCCGCCTTAGGCGTCAATTCTTATTTCGCAACGGGTCTATTACACTTCATGCACAATTTTGCTTCTGGATAAGCCAGCAACCTCTCTTGCTCAATTTCTTTGCCGCATTTTTCGCATTTCCCATATTTGCCTTCTTTCATTTTTTCCAAAGCTAAATTGACGTCTTTGAGCCTTAACTCAAGATTATGCTCTAGGCTCAACAGATTGTCGTACTCTTGAACTTCGTCGGCTTCTTCTTCCATGTTGCCATTTTCCCGGTTTGGATATTTGGCATTCCAATTGTATTTTATATTTTTATCTTCCTTAGCAAAACTCAAAAGCTCCTTTTTAAGAGCCGATTTTTCCTTTTCTAACTTGCTTTTTAGTTGTTTTATTAATTTTTCATCCATACTACATTTATAAAATTTCTATTCTTCTTTCGCTGATTTTGCCCAATTTTCAATATCTTCCATAAATGTCCTTTTCTTTTCTTCACGCGTCCCCGCAGCAGTAAAGGAGGGTTTTTCAACGCTACCCTTATCGTCAATTTTTTCTACTGGCTTTACTTTTTCCTCTAAAGGTTTTTTAAAATCATTTATTATTGGCACTTTGCTTATTTCCTCTTTTTTGACGGGCCAAGTTTCGTTTTTTGTTTTTTCTTTAAAGTTATTTTGGACGATAGTTGGTTTTTCGGCCACCACTTTGACAGTAGGGTCAACCATTGGTTTTTGCTCTGTAACTTTTGGAGGATTGACAACCTCTTTTTTAATTGTAGTTGGATTTATTTCTTTTACATTATTTTTTTTAAAAAAACCAACGCTCTTTAGACTTTTGATGTCTTTTTTCATCGTTCTTATGTTGACCCCCTGTAATATTTTTATTTCCTTTTTTGCCATGGTGATCCTTGGATTATTTCTTTTTTGGTTTAAATCCAGCATCCATTGCTGACAAATTAATTCTTCCTAATTCGTCAATAGAAGTTACTTTTACAGGAATTACATCTCCTTCTTTTACCACTTCTTGGACATTTTTAATTTGATAGGGGACAAATTTAGATATATGTACTAGCCCCGACTGTCCTGGCAATATATCAACAAAAGCTCCAAAGTCCATAATTTTTCTGACAGTTCCCGTGAACGTTTCCCCCACTTCAACTTCTTTGGCAATGCCTTTGATTTTGGCGGCGCAAGCGTCCGCCATTACCTGATCCTGGCCGGTTATAAATACCAGCCCCGAGTCTTCAATGTCTATGGTAACCCCAAACTCATCTATTAGCTTGTTAATGACGCTTCCCTTTGGCCCAACAACTTCCCCGATTTTTGATGGATTTATTTTAAAAGAAATTATTTTTGGAGCGTAAATAGAAAGGGAAAGCCTGGGTTGTTCTATTGTTTTCTTTATTATATCAAGAATTTTCAATCTTGCATCTTTTGCCCTACTTAAAGCTTCCTCAATTATTTTTTTGCTGATACCGTCTATCTTAATATCCATTTGAATGGCGGTGATCCCATTTTGAGTGCCTGCCACCTTAAAGTCCATGTCTCCAAAGTGATCTTCGGGCCCCTGGATGTCAGTTAACACTTTGTATTTTCCAGATTCCTCGTCTTTGGCTAGACCAATGGAAATTCCAGCCACCGGATTTTTTATGGGAACTCCGGCATCCATTAAAGCAATGGTGGCAGCGCAAACCGAAGCCATAGAAGTGGATCCGTTTGACGACAAAGCTTCAGAGACAATTCTTATGGTGTAAGGAAAGTGTTGGGGGTCGGGGATCATCGGCAAAAGTGCTTTTTCAGCTAGGTGGCCGTGCCCGATTTCCCTCCGCTTGGGCCCTCTCATGGGAGCCGTCTCCCCCGTGGAAAAGGGGGGAAAATTATAATGGTGCATAAATCTTTTTTTGCCCACTACCTCCATGCCTTCTAAAATTTGCTGGTCGCCCGGCCCGCCCAAGGTTAAAATTGAAAGAACCTTGGTGAGTCCCCGTTGAAACATTCCGCTGCCGTGGGTTCTTGGAAGAACTCCCACTTCGCATAAAATATTACGAATTTCATCAGCTTTTCTACCGTCTGGCCTTTTGTTTTCTTCTAATATGTTTTTAAGTATAATTCTTTCGGTTTCCTTTTCAAAGAATGGCAATATTTGCTTTTCTTTGTCCTCGTCAGGATATTTTTCCATGATAAACTTGGCTAACTCTTCTTTTATTAATTCAACGGCCGCTAGGTTTTTTTCTCCGGGTGGGGCATTCGTAATAGCATCATCTAACTTATCTCCCAAAAATTCCTTGATGTCTTTGTAAATTTCCAGTTCCACGGCTGGCTGAAACTCCATTTTTTCTTTAGCATATTTTTTGGCAATCTTTTTTTGGAATTCTATTATTTTTGAAATGGTGTCTTTAGTAAAGTCAAAAGCCTTCAAAACATCCTCCTCCAAAGCTTCTTTCCCTCCCATTTCAATCATATTGGCCAAAACTTCTCCATCTTTTTGAATGGCCGAAATGATCAAATCCATAGTGCCTTCCTGCCGTTGTTTGTAATTGGGATTTAAGATAAATTCGTCGTTAACTTTGCTTATTCGTATGGCTCCCAAAGGTCCGTTCCATGGAATATTGGAAACGAGTAAAGCAAAAGAAGCCGCAATCATTCCTGGAATATCAGGATCATTTTCACCATCCCAAGAAAGGCAGGTGACAATCACCTGGACTTCTTTTTTGAAATCTTTTGGGAAGAGTGGCCGTATTGCCCGGTCAATCATGCGGCTGGTTAAAATGGCTTCGTCGGTTGGCCTGCTTTCCCTTTTTAAAAACCTTGAGCCGTAAATTTTCCCGGCAGCATAAAACTTTTCCTCGTATTCAACGGTTAGGGGAAAAAAATCAATTCCCTGCCTTTCAAATGGCGACATCACGGCTGTGGCGATAACTTCGGTCTCACCGTATTGCACCAGACAAGAACCGCTGGCTTGAGTAGCCCAGTCGGTTATTTTTATTTTCAGCGGTTTGCCGCCGATTTCTAACTCAAAAATTTCCTTATCCACTTTTTTGGCTACGAAATACGAATTTAGTACGAATGTACGAAAACGCTCTAAAATTTAAAACACTTTCGTATATTCGTAAATTTTTCGTATTTGGTAGCAATTATTTTTTTAATAAATATTTTTCTGACAAATCTAAATCTATAAACTCGTCAGCTATTTCTTTTAATTTTGCAGAGGTTGTTCTTCCAAAAGCCAAAACCTCAACTCTTTTACCCTGGTTTTTTAGGTATTCAACCAACGCAATGAAATCTCCGTCCCCAGAGCACAACACAATCACATCCAGGCTTTGAGCGGTGCGAATGGCGTCAATGACAATGCCCACGTCCCAGTCAGCTTTTTTGGCTCCGCCGTAAAATTCCTGAAGATCTCTAACTCGAGTTTCTATCCCCAGCTTGGTTAAAGCATCAAAAAAAGGCTTCTCTTCGCCGGTTTTTGTTCTTACCACATAACCAAAGGCCCTGATAAATTTCCTTCCGGCCACGGCCTGCTTTAAAACTTCCTGAAAATTAACTTTGGCATGGTAGAGATTTCTTGCAGAATGATACAAATTCTGGACATCAATCAGTACTTCAACTCTTTGCTCTTTTGGTTTGGGCGCCATTTATTTCTTTAATCCGATTTTTTTAATGATACTTTTGTACCTTTTCTCATCTTCTTTTTCCAAGTAAGCAAGGAGTTTTTTCCTTTTTACTACCATCCTAATTAAACCTCTCTTTGAATGGAGGTCTTTTGGATGCTCTTTTAAATGAGAAGCCAAGCTGTCTATTTCTTCTGACAACAAAGCAATTTGCACATCCGAAGAACCGGTATCCTTTTCGTGGAGGCCGTGTTCCTTAACTAACTCTAATTTTTTTTCTTTTTTAAGCATAATATCGTATGATATAACACTTTTACTTTTTTGTAAATAGTTTTGTGCGCCCAGCAGGAATCGAACCTACAACCTTGGCCTTAAGAGGGCCCTGCTCTGCCAGTTGAGCTATGGGCGCAGACACCGCCTTAGCGAGAATTTTAAAATTTATATCCTATTGCATCCAATACCGAATGAATAATCAGCCAAGACGTTAAAATCAAAACCAAACCTAAGACCGCCCCCCATAATATTGTTTTCCCTCTGCTATACAAGTTTGGAGATGCAACTCCTCCCGGCCCAGCTGCCCCGGGACCCCCAGAAACCATGATCATTACTCCCCCTATCACTACCATCAAACCAGCCAACGGTGCGGCAATCAACAAGATAAAATTAAAAACATTTAGAACTAAATCAAAAATGTCTTTAAGCTCGCACCTTGCGCCTCCGGGTTGGCCGCAAGTTACCAAAGGAGTCTGGGCCGCCGACAAGATAGGGATTAAAGACAAAACCAGCAATAAAGATACTAAAAAGTATTTTTTCACTTTAATTTTTTTGTGCCTCTGCCAGGACTCGAACCCGGAACGCATGGTCCGAAGCCAAGCGTGATATCCAATTTCACCACAGAGGCAACTTTGGTAATCATACCCAACAATTTGAAAAAAGGCAAATATTAGTCTAACATAAGAACATAAAAACTTATGAACCTATGAACAACGAAGTTTTCAGATTCAGAAGATTTCCGGTTTATCAAGATTCTTTAAAATTCAGACAAGAACTAAAATCCTTAACGAGAGAAAAATTTCCTAAAGAGGAACAGTTTTCTCTAACTTCTCAACTATGGAGAGCGTTAGATTCTATAATCCTCAACATTGCTGAGGGATCTGATAGATATTCTGATATAGATTTCAGTAGATTTTTGAATAATTCTTTAACCTCTCTTAACGAAGTTGTTGCTTGTTTAGATGCGGCGCTTACCGATAATTACATCGATGAAGAAATTCATAATGAGCATATGGAAAAAGCAGATAATTTATACCGCCAACTAAAAGCGTTTAGCTCAAAAGTTCGCAAAGGCTAAGTTCTTTAGTCCTTAAGTTCATTAGTTCTTAAGTAAAAAATGACTATTCCTAAAGAAGTTAAAAAAATTATTTCTGATTTGGAGAAAGCTGGATACCAAGCTTACATTGTCGGCGGATGCGTTCGCGATTTTTTGCGTGATGTGGATCCCGCAGATTGGGACGTTACCACCAACGCCACGCCCGAGGAAATTCAAAAAGTTTTCAAAGACAGCTTTTATGAAAATAAATTTTTGACGGTGACCGTTAGGACAAAAAGCTCAAAAATTCCCGAAGTTGAAGTTACAACTTATCGCTTGGAAGCAAAGTATTCTGACAAAAGGCATCCTGATGAAATTAGGTTTGCCAAAAATTTAAAAGATGATTTGGCTAGGAGGGATTTTACGGTTAACGCCATGGCGATGGATTCAGATAAAAAAATGGTTGATTTGTTTAAAGGCCAGGAGGATTTGAAGGGTAAAATAATAAGGACGGTTGGGAATCCAGACGAAAGATTTTCTGAAGATGCCTTGAGAATGTTGCGGGCGGTCAGGTTCGCGACAACGTTAGATTTTAAGATTGAAGAAAAAACGGCCGATGCCATTAAAAAAAACAGCCTGTGGCTGGAGGCCATTTCAAAAGAAAGAGTAAGAGACGAATTATTAAAAATTATTATGGCCGACAGGGCCGCTGAAGGGGTTGAATTGTTGAGGGAATTGGGACTTTTAAAGTTTATTTTGCCCGAGTTACAAGAAAATTACGGCGTCGGCCAAAACAAGCACCATATTTACGATTGCTATACCCACGCAATAAAAGCTTTGGAGTATACGGCCAAAAAAAAGTTTAATCAAAATGTGCGCTTGGCTGCATTGTTTCATGACATTGGCAAGCCTCGGGTAAAAGCTGGCCAAGGTCCAAGCTCAACTTTTTACAACCACGAGGTAATCGGCGCCAAAATGGCTTTTGAAATTTTAAACCGCCTGAAATTTTCCAAGAAAGACATTGAAAAAGTTGTAAAACTTGTAAGGTACCATTTGTTTTACTATAATGTTGACGGGGTTTCTGAATCTTCTGTTAGAAGGCTGGTAAAAAATGTTGGGCCAGAAAGCATGGAGGAGTTGTTGCAAGTGAGGCAGGCTGATAGGATTGGATCCGGCGTTCCTAAGGCCGAACCCTACAAATTGAGACACCTCAAGTATGTGATTGAAAAAGTTTCCAAGGACCCCATTTCGGCCAAAATGCTCAAGGTTAGCGGAAACGACGTGATGAAAATTTTGGGAATAAAACCCGGCCCCAAAATCGGACAAATATTAGACATTCTTTTAGGGTATGTTTTGGATGATCCTCAAAAAAATACCCGGGAATTTTTGGAAAAAGAAGTTAAAAAGTTAGGAGAATTAGATGAGAAAAAATTAAAGAGTTTGGCAGAAAAGTCAAAGGAAGAGAAAAATGAGGTGCAAGAGAAGGAAGATGAGATGACAAAGCAAAAATATTGGGTGACGTAGGCGCTCGGATATTCCAACAAAGAGCGCGGCGTTCCCGTTCGGCGGGACGCCTATCTCTCACCTCGCTGCGGCGAGGCTCCGAGGTGCTCTTTATTGGAATACCCTCGCTTTTGAAAATTGGGTGCGCTTTTCGATAGAGTGAATTTTAAGTGTGAAACAACAAGATTGAGACCGCAGAGTTTTTATTATTTAAAATTCAAAATTTTGTAAAAAAAGAGCCCATTGAAATAATCGCAGGACTGAAATATGATTTTTAAAAATTGGAGAATTTATTTTGGCCGATATAGTTTTTCTTTTCCATTTAACAAAACAATAACTCCTTCATAGCCGCAAGATTGGCAAGAAAATACCTTTTTACCAGAAAAAGCATTATTGCCAAGCGGTTTTGTGCCTTGAACTTCCATTACTAATCTTTCTTTGTTACAATTTTTACAGAACACAACTTTTTTTCTGGTTTTTCTGTGTTGGTTACCATGGAATTTCCTCCAATTCTAAAAATCGTTGCCTACCGAGTGAAACGAACTAATTGCAATTTATTATAAAAATAAAATTTAGTCAAATTTAAGAAACGGGGCGTGGTGTAACAGCAACATTCACGATTCGGGTTCGTGCGACTCTGGGTGCAAATCCCAGCGCCCCGACAAAATAATATTATGTATGAAATTGAAACAAAAGTTTTGGATATTGATAAAGATAAGGTTATAAAAAGACTTATTTCTATTGGTGCAGAAAAAACTCAAGAAACCAGATTAACCGTAGATTGGTTTAGATTGAAAGGAGTGAAAGAGGGCCAAGACCCTTGGTTTTTAAGAATGAGATCGAATTCGCAAGGAAAGCATGAAGTTACCTGGAAAGATAAGTCAGAAATTTTAGGAGTTGCAAGAAAGCATAGGGAAATTAATTTTTTAATTGAGGAACCAGAAAAGTTATTAAGCCTTTTTGAAGAAATTGGGCTGGAAAAATACGCTCACCAAGAAAAAGATAGAATATCTTTTTCTTTTAAAGATTGTAAATTTGATATAGATACTTATCCCTTAACGCCGCCATACTTGGAAATTGAAAGCGATAGCGAAGAAAATATTAAAGAAGCAATAAAATTACTTGGTTTAGAGGATAATAAAACATGGGAGAAAGGCGAAAGGACGTTAATCCAAGAAATATATGGATTGAATTGGTATAACATGAATTTTTCAAATGAATAAAATAAGTAACACAATCATTTTAGTGATTTTTCTGCTGGCGGCGGGGGTCGCTGCTTACTTTTTGGGCAATCGGGAAATTCCCAAGGCTCCCAAAGCTCCGGCGGCTGATGTAAAATCTGCTGATATAAAGTCTTCTGAAATCAACATTTCATCTATTGCCAAAGATAACGATGCCCTCTACGAGGCCATCAAAGCAATTGGAATAAAAGAGGCGATGGCAAAATTGGTGCAGGAAAGCGCCGGAGGGTCTCAATATGATTGCCATCAGCAGGCCCACCAAATAGGCCGCATTGGTTATAAAATTGAAAAAGAAAAAGCCTTTCAACAATGCTCGGCCGATTGTCATTCGGGGTGCTACCACGGGGCTATGGAAAGCTTTTTAGCTGAAAAGGGAACCGAAAACCTGGCGGCCGATATAACCGCCGTTTGCAAGAATTTTGCAACCAGTTTTGGAAATTTTGAGTGTTTGCACGGCGTCGGCCACGGCATCATGGCCTATGTTGATTACGATATGCCAGAAGCCATTAAAGAATGCAAAAAATTGCCAGATGCATTTAGCCAAGATTCCTGCTACGGCGGAATGTTTATGGAAAATATTTTGACAGGACAGGGTTTGGGAGCCAGCACCAAGCAAGATCACGCTACAACATGGGTTAATAAAACAGACCCCAACTTTCCCTGCGACAAAATCAGCCAGGACTATGATGTTCAGTATCAGTGCTACCAAATGCAAACCAGCTGGATGCTTACTTTGTCAAATTATAATTTTGATACGGTCGCCAAGGACTGCCTCAATGCTCCAGCAAATATGAAATCAGTTTGCTTTAAAAGTTTTGGGCGCGATGCTGCCGGCTTTACCTTGAGAAATCCAGAAAAAATACTGAATTTGTGCGCCAAAGTTCCCAAAGAAAGTAATTACTACGACCAGTGCATTGAAGGGGCGGTCAACGTCATTGTGGATTTTTGGGGGCCGGGACTCAAAGATCAAGCCAGCCAGTTGTGCAAGATCGTTCCAGATTCCAACAAAAAACTTTGCTACCAGATTGTGGCCCAGCGCTTGCCAGGATTGTTTACCGAAAAAAGCGATCAGCAGAGGATCTGCAGCACTTTTGAACAAGGTTATCAAAATTTGTGCCAGTAAATACGGGCCTATAGTAAAACGGCATTACGCGTCATTTTTACCCCGTTAGAAATTTAAGGGCTTATAGTACAGTGGCAGTACGCCGCATTCGCATTGCGGAGACGCGAGTTCGACTCTCGCTAAGTCCACCAATATTTCTAACGGGGCGGGTTGACGAGGTTCGGGTTCAATTCCCGATAGGTCCATAAATTTATGCAAAAGTTGCAAAGTAGTATTGTTTATCCAGAAGTGAAACTCTTAGATGTGCTTTATGCCTTTTGGAAAGGCATAAAGCCTCAAAAATGGAGTCTGTTCATTCAGATTTTATCCGTTACATTGGCCAATATACTAGCCGTTATAATCCCCCTTTTTTATAAAAAGTTTTTTGACATTATTGTCTCTGGGGGAGATAAACTTGCTGTTGCTCAAAAGTTATTTGAAATTATTGTTTACGTGGCGATTTTCAATGTCGTATATTGGCTTTTTTACAGAATAGCCAATTTAGCCAACAACTACTACCAGCCAAAAATTATGGCTAGGCTAAGGCAGCAAGCGTACGATTATCTTCAGGGACATTCTTACTCTTTCTTTAGCGATAATTTTATCGGTTCGCTGGTTCAAAAAGTTAATCGCTTTGCAAGGGCTTTTGAAGATCTTTCAGATGACTTTACCTGGAATTTACTGCCACTACTCGTAAAAGTTATTTCAATATTTATAGTGGTTCTGTTTATAAACAAATTGATTGCTTTGGTGATTTTTATATGGGTAGCTGTTTTTTTAATCTTTAACATTATTTTTTCGAGGTGGAAATTAAAATACGACATTAAAACAGCCGAAATGGATTCTAAAACAACGGGATATCTGGCAGATACTTTGACAAATCACAATACCGTACAACTTTTTAGTGGGTTAAAACATGAGTCAGAAGGCTTTAAAGGGGTTACTAACGAACAAGCAAGAATAACCATATTTACCTGGAACTTAAATAAAATTATAGAAGCAGTTCAGATTCTTTTGGGCATCGTCGTAGAATTTGTTTTATTTTTCATGGCCATTAAATATTGGCAAAGAGGACTGATAACCATTGGAGTTTTTGTATTGATACAAACATATATCATACAAATAATAGATCAGTTTTGGGGGTTGACTAAAATAGTAAGAAATCTTTACAGGGCCTACGCTGACGCCAAAGAAATGGTTGAAGTTTTGCTGTTGCCCCATGAAATTAAAGATGTTCCTGATGCCAGAGATCTTTTGGTTGATAGAGGGCAAATTGAATTTAAAGATTTGGATTTTGGTTTTAATCAGACAAGAAAAATTTTAGAAAATATAAATTTGGTTATTAAGCCCAGCGAAAAAGTGGCGCTCATAGGTCCTTCGGGCGCCGGCAAAACCACTTTTGTAAGGCTATTACTGAGACTATACACTCCCACTTCGGGGAAAATATTAATTGATGACCAGGATATTTTACAGGTTAAGCAGGATGATTTAAGGAAAAATATTGCAATGGTTCCCCAAGATACGGTGTTGTTTCACAGAACGCTCGCCGAAAATATAGGCTACGGCAAAAAAGATGCCTCAATAGATGAAATTAAAAAGGCGGCCGAGCTTGCTCACTGCGACGAATTTATTAACGCTTTGCCCCACGGTCTAGAAACTTATGTTGGAGAAAGGGGAATAAAGCTTTCGGGAGGCGAAAGGCAGAGAGTGGCAATCGCCAGAGCTATTTTAAAAAATGCCCCGATTTTAATTTTGGATGAAGCAACTTCGTCTTTGGACTCTCATTCTGAACTGCTGATACAAGACGCCTTAGATAATTTAATGAAAGGCAAAACGACCATTGTAATCGCCCACAGATTGTCTACGGTCAGAAAAATGGACAGGATCATTGTCGTAGATAATGGGAAAATTATTGAACAGGGCAGCCACGATGAATTGCTTTCACAGAAAGAT
>CAZAAH010000001.1:0-58268 GCA_964483475.1 uncultured Candidatus Saccharibacteria bacterium | reverse complement strand
GGCGGGGAGCTACTTCCTTTATTAAACGTACATATAGTTTGTATAAAAAACTTTGGAGTCTTCAGGTAGGAGGATTTTTGAAAGAAGAAGACGATGAAGAGGTTATTGAGTCAAAAGATATTGAGTTTAGTTCGGAAGTTAAGGAAGAATCTTTGGAAGAACCACCAAGAGAACCGTCCGAAGTTAAAAAAGAATAAAGTTGCTTTTTTTGGAAATTTGTTTAGAATAAAAATATGAATCAAGATACAACAATTAAAAGAAATTTGCCAAGGGATGTGTTTTTGCATCTCTTTGCCATCGTTGCCCTTTATTGGTCAGCCATCAGCTTTATAACTTTGTGCTGGCAGTATGTTAACTATTTTTTCCCGGACATTTTATCTTTAAGGTACGGAGGCCAGTCTTATGTTTGGCCAATCAGATTTTCGGTTGCTTCGTTGGTTATTATTTTCCCTCTTTTTATTTTCGTTTCCTGGTACTTGAATAAAATTTACAAAAAAGAGTCGGCCGTTAGAGAATCAAAAATAAGGAAATGGCTGATTTATTTAACTCTTTTCATCGCTTCTTTAATAATTATCGGGGACTTGGTAAGCGTTATCTACAACTTTTTAGGCGGCGACGTTACCGCTAAATTTATTTTAAAGGCCTTATCGGTTTTAATGGTGGCAGGCGTTGTCTTTGGATATTATTTGGACGATGTTAGGCGTAAAGAACCCTCAACGTCAGCAAAGTACTATGCCTGGGCGGCCGGAGTTATCATTTTAGTGTTGGTTGTCGGGGCATTCTTCATTGTTGGCTCTCCCCAATCGGCCAGATTGGCCCAATTTGACCAGCAAAGAATCAACGACTTGCAAAATATCCAATGGCAGGTAGTCAATTATTGGCAACGTAAAGGAGTGCTGGCTCAAAGCCTCGCCGATTTAAATGATTCAATTTCGGGGTATGTTGTGCCAACCGATCCGGAGACGAACAGACCCTATGAATATATACCAGAAACTCCCGCAATACCAGGTGGTGCAGGTGCGACTTTTACCCTTTGCGCAACATTTGATACGAGCGACAATACAAATAATTCAAAAACTACTGTCCACGCTCCCACGATATATCCCAACGGACCGTCTCAGAATTGGAATCATTCTGCGGGCCGAGTCTGCTTTGACCGAACCATTGACAGCCAACTTTATCCGCCAATGAATAAAACAAAATAAATGCCCGAAAATTCACCAGAAAATTTGGAGCCAGATAATGATATTGATAAAGATGATACAACTTTAGAAGATTTTGAACCCAAAGACTTAGTGCTGGAGTTTAAAGAAATAACAGGAGAGAAGGCATCAGATACTTTAAAAAGAGCTCGAAGTTTTATAAAACAGCTCAATGAAAAAATAAATAAACTTAAAGAAGATAACAATGAGTTAGAAGATAAACTTGAAAAAGGTTTGTTATCAGAAGAGGAAACAGATGCATCAATAAACAAAAATTTAACAGAGATAAAAAGCGCGAGAGATTTAATAGAAAGTATTCCAGATATGGCAAAAGAACAAATCGCCAGAAACAAAAGATTAAAAGAAGATAAAGGTAAGTAAGATGGATACAAAAGAGCTCGGTGATTTGGGAGAAAGTCTTGCTTGTGAATATCTTGTGAAAAAGGGGTATAAAATTGTGGGGAGAAATTATAGGATAAATTTTGGAGAAATTGACATTATTGCGCGCAAAAAATTCTCATTTTTTGCGCGCCGAGACAAAACAGTCCACTTTGTTGAAGTCAAAACCATTATTGGCGGTGGCGAGAGTTTTTTTCCAGAGGAAAAAGTTGACCATAAAAAACGAAGAAAACTCATCGGCCTTTGCCAAATATGGCTTCAAAAAAATAGATTTCCACAGGATATCCCCTACCAAATTGATGTTATCGGAGTTTTACTTGATCCAAACTCGGGCAAATCAAAAATTGAGTATTTCCCCAGCTCTGTAGAAAATTTATGAACTTTATATCGTTATTCGTTTTAAACATAATCATTGGCATTGCGGCAACCTGGATTTTTGAATTTATTTTAAAAACAAACAGAAAGCTGCGAGAAAGATACTACAAAAGGCACGAGATTCTTTTTGGATACCACGTTCACCACAGCACCATTGGATTGTTATTTTTAGCCGCAAGCGTTATTTTATTTTTACTGGGTGAAATTTCATCTTTTTTAATGATCTCTGGAATTGGAATTGGAATTATTATAATGCATACTATTTCGTCGCACCGATTTGTATTTATAGAAAAAGAAAGTTTTAAATAATAGCCCTATTTGACACAAACTTTGTTTTTTGCTAATATTGCCTAAACTGAAATAAATTTTGTCCGTCTGACCAACGGATTTTTTTATAAGATAAAAAAATCAAACCCTAAATCCTAAACAAATTCAAAACCCTAAATTCAAAACTAAAAAACACGTTTAGAAATTAGAGTTTAGTATTTAGAGTTTCTTTTACGGAGTAAAAGCTATGGATCTAAAATCATTTCAAAGAGCATTATCGCAAATTGCCGAGGCCAGGGGAATTTCGCCTGAAGTTATCATCGAAACGCTGGAAGCAGCCATTGCTACCGCATACAAAAAAGATTACGGACAAAAAGGGCAAAAAATAAAAGCCAAATTTAATCCGGTTTCGGGTGATGTTAAATTTTGGCAGGTAAAATTGGTGGTTGACGAATCAATGCTTTATACTCCAGAGGAAATAGAGGAGATGAAAACCCAAAAAATATCGCCTTCGGAAGATTTCCAGGCCCATGGTGAGGGTGACGAGCCACCTAAAAAAGTGGTTTTTAATCCTGAAAAGCACATCATGCTGGAGGAAGCCCAAAAGAAAAATCCAAAAATAAAAGTTGGTGAAGAACTGGAAATTCCCTTGGTTTCAAAACAGGACTACGGCAGAATTGCCGCCCAAACGGCTAAGCAAGTCATTTTGCAAAAAATTAGGGAAGCCGAAAAAGAAACCATCGCTTCAGAATATAAGTCAAAAGAAGGAGAAATTATTTCCGGAGTTATTCAGAGAATAGAGGGGTCGGTGGTGTTGGTTGATATTGGCAAGACTCTTGGAATTTTAAACAGGGAAGAGCAGATCCCTGGCGAATTTTATCGGCCAGGCCAAAGGCTGAAGTTTTATATTTTAAAAGTTGACGAAACGCCCAGGGGTTCGGTGGTGGTTTTGAGCCGAGCCTATCCAAAGCTAGTCTCTCGCCTTTTTGAATTGGAAGTGCCCGAAATTTCTTCGGGGGTGGTTGTGATAAAGTCTATTGCTAGAGAACCCGGCTACCGGACAAAAATTGCCGTTGCATCAACCGAAGAAAGAATTGACCCCATCGGCAGCTGCGTTGGCCAGCGGGGCACCAGGATTATGGCGGTCATCAACGAGCTGGGTGGAGAAAAAATTGATGTTATTTTGTGGCAGGAAGACCCCAAAGATTACATTGCCAACGCCCTTTCGCCAGCAGAAGTTTCCGAGGTGGAAATTGAAGATAAAAATACGGCGACCGTTTTGGTGGCCGAGGACCAGCTGTCCTTAGCTATTGGCAAGGATGGCCGGAATGTGAGGCTGGCTAGCAATTTAACTGGCTGGAAAATAGACATTAAGCCCGCAAAGGCAACAGGCGCTAAAGAAGAGGCAGCGATCGAAGAAGAGTCAGCTAAAGAAGGTGAGGAAAAACCTAAGAAAAAGAGAACTAAAAAAGCCAAAACTGCCTCAAGTGAAGCCGGAGAGAAAGAAGAAGTTACAGAAGAAGCACCAGTTGAAGAGAAGGGTGCAAAAGAAGAATCTCCCTCTGAAGAAAAACCAGAGGAGGCTCCAAAAGAATAAATATGAAAGTTATTTTATATATGGCTATCACTCCGAATGGCTATATTGCAAAGTCTGATGGCGATTCAGAATGGACTTCACGGGAAGATTTAAAAAGTTTTCATGAGGAAAGCAAAAAAGCTGGAAATGTAATTATAGGAAAAAATACGTATGAGTATGCAAGTAAAAAAGGATTTTTCCCCTTTCCCGATGTGTTAAATATTGTGGTTGCAAAAGAAAATATTGAAAATAAATGGGCAGATAAAGTTTTATTTTTAAACCAGACCCCAAAAGAAGTTCTTAAAACATTAGAAGGTAAAGGATTTGAGACAGCTTTTTTGGCCGGCGGCGGACAATTAAATTCTTCATTTATGAAAGAGGGGCTCGTTGATGAAATTTACTTGGATGTTGAGCCATTAGTATTCGGAAAAGGCATAAAATTATTTACAGATAACGATTTTGAATATCAACTGCAATTGTTGGATTATAAAAAGTTAAATGAAAATACCATTCAACTTCACTACAAAGTAAAAAAGTAATTTTTAATTTGAAGCTTTAAATCATTTCAAATTGATTTCAAATTTCAAATTTCAAATTTCAAATTATGCTCATAACCTATTTTCCTATCCTCGTTTCGCTCTTTGCCATTGCCTTTGTATTTTTCCTGGTTGCTAAAATCAGCAAGGCTCCCGTGGCAAAAGATAAAGCCATAGAAATCACCAAAGCAATTCAGGAGGGCTCCATTGCCTACCTAAAACGGCAGTACAAGACCGTGGCCATCGTCGCCCTGGTTTTATTTTTAATGTTGTGGGTTTCCATGGGCTGGAAAATGGCTTTTGGATTTTTAATTGGGGCCTTTTTATCCGGGCTGTCGGGATTTATCGGAATGTGGGTTTCCACCCAAACCAATACCCGCGTGGCCCAGGGAGCCAAGCGGGGATTGGCCCACGCTTTGGATTTGTCATTTAAGGGCGGGCTGGTTACCGGCCTTTTGGTGGTCAGCCTTGGCTTGTTAGCGGTTTCAGGATACTACTTTTTTACTAACGACATTCCGGCACTGGTGGCCTTGGGATTTGGGGCCAGCTTGATATCGGTGTTTGCCAGGGTGGGCGGGGGAATTTACACCAAGGCGGCCGATGTGGGGGCCGATTTGGTTGGAAAAGTTGAAAAAGGAATTCCAGAGGATGACCCCAGGAACCCCGCGGTCATTGCCGACCAGGTTGGGGACAACGTTGGCGACTGCGCCGGAATGGCCGCCGATATTTTTGAAACATATACGGTAACAACGGTCGCCACCATGATTTTGGGAGACTTATTGTATCCTGGGACTCCGCAATTTATTTTGTTGCCGCTTTTTATCGCCAGCGTTTCAATTTTAACCTCCATCATCGGTAGTTTTTTTGTAAAGCTGGGTCGCTCCAAAAATATCATGGGGGCGATGTACAAAGGGCTTGGGGTTTCAGTTGTGCTGTCGGCCATCAGTTTTTACCCTTTAATTTCAAAAATGATGGCGGACCAGGAAATTTCAGCTAGTAAGTTATACTTTTCAACCTTGATAGGGTTGGTCGTGGCGGTTGGAATGTTTGTTATTACCGAATACTACACATCAAAAAAATATAGCCCGGTAAGATCAATTGCTAAAGCTTCGCAGACCGGCCACGCCACTAACATCATCCGCGGACTTGGGCTGGGAATGCAAGCAACCGCCATGCCGGTGCTGCTCATTGCCGTGGGCACGATCATCAGCTACCAGCTGGCTGGAATTTACGGCGTGGCGCTGGCGGTTATGTCGATGCTTTCAATTTCAGGAATTGTCGTTGGAGTGGATGCTTACGGCCCAATAACTGACAACGCCGGAGGCATTGCCGAAATGGCCGGAATGCCAGAGGAAATCCGCGCCATTACTGATCCTCTGGACGCCGTGGGAAACACAACCAAGGCCGTAACCAAAGGGTATGCCATTGCCTCGGCAGGATTGGCCGCCCTGGTTTTATTTTCAGCCTACAGCCAAAAAGTTTCTGAACTTACAGGGTCAGCGGGTGCGGCATTTACCTTAGATAACCCAAAAGTAATTGCAGGGTTGTTGATTGGCGGGTTGCTCCCCTATTTATTCGCCAGTTTTTTAATGGGAGCTGTTGGCAAAACGGCCGGCAAAGTGGTTGAAGAAGTCCGCAGGCAATTCAGGGATATTAAAGGAATTATGGAAGGCACCGCCAAGCCAGAATACGGAAAATGCGTTGATATTGTGACTAAGGCGGCCATAAAAGAAATGATGATTCCAGCTTTAATTCCGGTGGTCGCCCCCATTTTAGTTGGCTATATTTTGGGAGTGCAGGCGCTCGGAGGCTTGCTCATCGGCTCAATTATTACGGGATTGTTCGTTGGAATTTCAATGACCACCGGCGGCGCCGCCTGGGACAACGCCAAAAAATACATTGAAGAGGGAAACCTCGGAGGCAAGGGCAGTTTCGCCCACCAAGCCGCCGTCACCGGCGACACCGTCGGAGACCCTTATAAAGACACCGCCGGCCCTGCCATTAACCCAATGATCAAGGTCTTAAACATTGTGGCATTGTTGATAGTAGCGTTCTTAATCTAAATACTATTAAAAATTATGAAAAAAATTATATTACTTTTACTAATGATTATAGCTTTGGTTGATTTTTCTTCTGGCATTGCGCAGGCTCGTGGCAGATACAGAAGTTTTCGTGTAGGAGGATATACTTCTCATGGCAAGGGTAGTCATTACCACGGCGGGTATGTTAGGAGTTGTCATGGTCGGGCTTGTAAATATTAAAATTTATGAATGAATTCGTAAAACAAAATTGGTTTAAATTATCTTTTTCCATTGCTATAATTTTGATTGGTTTTTCGGTTTTCTATTACTTTGTGGTTTTTATTCCCAAGAAAGATGAGGATAGAATAGAACAATTAAAGCAAGAGCAAATTATAAAAGATCAAAAAGATGAAGAAGTAATTCTTTTTAATAATAAAATAAAATGTAATACTTTATATGATAAGTTACGACAACAATTTAACAATGTAGCAGGAGTTTATTATGACCAAATACTAAATACTTGTATTGTTAAATACTTTAAAAACGGAGAAGTACAAGAAACAAGCATCGAGGATTTTCAAGTAGAAAAATAAATTTATGGATAAAAATTTAAATAAAAAAATTTTAGGTTTCATTGGTGTATCCGCGATTTTAGGTTCTCAATATATAGATTTTAAAAAAAATAGTTTATTACTCCCTAAAAATGAACGAATAATTTTTTGTATTGATAAGCAAAAAACAGATTGTTTGAATGATCATTTAGAATCAAAATTTGGAATTTACTCAATTGTGTCAGGTAGTACAATGTCTATAACTACACGTTTTATTTAAGAAAATAGAATTTAAAAACCAGAAAAATAAACTTATGGAAGGAGAATTATCACAAGCCGAAAGAGAAGAAACGCCAGGAATACAGTTTCAAAGAGCTACATTGGAAGATATTCCAACACTCATTTCGATTGAACAGAAAGTAGCCAACTTAAAAACATATTCTGCCATGACCGACCAAAAAGAGTGGGAAGCAGAAATAGGCAAGAACAATGCAATGGTGTATCTTATTCTGAAAGATAACATACCTGTTGGGGATGCTTCTTACGAAAAAAGAAACGACGATAACGCATATATTAGTGGCCTTGTGATAGATCCTAAATTTCAGGGCATGGGTATAGGCCATGAAGCAATGAAACACATTCTTGAAGAGTTAAGAGATGTAAAAACTATTGAGCTTGTCACTCATCCCAAGAATAAGGCTGCAATAGACTTGTACCTATCCCTTGGCTTTATGATAAAAGAAAGAAAAGAAAACTATTTTGGCGACGGTGAACCGAGGGTTATATTAATCAAAGAAAAAAATGAAAACGGAAATTAACCCTTCGACTGCGCTCAGGGCAGGAAAATTACCAAAATAAATTATGAAAGCTATAAAAAAAGATTTAGGAAAATCGCAATTAGAAATAGAATTTGAGCTTACCAATGAGGAGTTTCAAATTTTTATTAATAAGGCGTTGGAGCATTTGAAAAGCCATGTGAAGATGGATGGGTTTCGGCCGGGAAGCGTGCCCAAAGAATTAGCCGAGAAAAAAATCGGTCAAGAAAATTTACTGATGGAAGCCGGAGACTTGGCGGTCAAAGAGATTTACACAAAATATGTCAACGAAAATGATGTAGAGCCCATTGGAAACCCCGAAGTGCAGATTAAAAAAATCGCTCGGGGCAGCGAGTTTTTGTTTACGGTGAAAGTCGCTATTTTGCCAGAAATTGAATTGCCAGATTACAAAAAAATTGCAGGAGAAGTGAAGGGAAATAAAGTTTCGGTTGACGAAAAAGAAATTGAAGAAGCTTTAAATTATTTGCAAAATTCAAGGGCAAAATTTTTACCACTGGATCGAGGGGCAAAATACCAAGACTTTATTGAAATTGAGTATCAAAATGAAAATATTAACGGCGGGAAAGCCATAAAAGACAGATTTATTTTAGGAAAGGGAGGGTTTTTAAAAGATTTTGAAAATAATATTTTGGGGATGAAGGCTGGAGAGGAAAAAGAATTTTTGGCCAAGTTTCCACAAAATGCCCCCAATGGACTGGGTGGAAAAGAGGGAAAATTTAAAGTAAAAATGATGTTGGTCCAAAAAATGGAACTTCCAGAACTTAACGACGAGTTTGCCAAAAGCCTAGGCGCTTTTGAAAACTTAATTGCTTTAAAAGAAAATATAAGAGATGGGATAACTGTTGAAAAACAAGAGGAGGAAAAACAAAGAAAAAGAAATGAAATTTTAGAAAAAATTGCTGCAAAAGTTAGTTTTGAAGTGCCAGAAAAAATGGTTGAGCACGAAAAAGAACGATTGCTTGAAGACTTAAAAAACCAAATCAGCCAAAGTTTCAAGGTTACTTTTGAGGAATATTTGTCATCCATTAAAAAAACGGAAGAAGAAATTAAAAAATCTTTTGGCCTTGAGGCCCAAAAAAGATTGAAGAATTTTTTGGTTTTAAGGCAGATTGGCAAATCGGAAAAAATTGAAGTTTCCAATAAGGAGCTAGAAGAGGAAATTAACAAAGTAATAAGAAGCTATCCAAAGGATCAATTAGATAAAATTGACATTAATCAATTAAAAGAATATACTAAGGGTACGATATATAATGAGAAAATTTTCCAGCTTTTGGAAAATTTATCTCAAAAATAAAATACAATATTATTAAAAATTTAAAATTGTTGTGCCAATAGTACCAACTATTGTAGAACGTTCTCAACGCGGCGAGCGCGTATACGACATATTTTCAAGGCTTTTAGAAGAGCGCATTGTTTTTTTGGCTGGCCCCATTACCGATTTAAACGCCAATGTGGTCATTGCCCAGATGCTGTATTTAGCATCAAAGGATCCCAAAAAAGACATCAAGCTTTACATCAACAGCCCGGGAGGTTCGGTTACGGCGGGATTGGCGATTTATGACACCATGCAGTTTTTGAAATGTCCGGTTTCTACCATCTGCATTGGGCTTACGGCTTCCATGGCGGCAATTATTTTGGCCTCGGGTACCAAAGGGAAAAGATTTGCCCTGCCCAACGCCGAAATTTTATTGCATCAGGTCATGGGAGGAGCTCAAGGGCAGGCAAGCGAAATAGAAATTACCGCAAAGCAGATTATCAAGATTAAGACCTCTATAAACCAGATTTTGTCAAAGCATACCGGCCAGCCTATCGACAGAGTAGAGAGAGACACCGATCGGGATTTTTATATGACTGCCAAAGAAGCCAAAGATTACGGCCTTATTGACGAGGTTATATAGCCAAACCGATTAAATTTTTTGTCGTATATTCGTCCGCCTAAATTTTGTGAGACAAAATTTAGGCGGCTAAACAGCTCACCACGTTGGATGAGTTTTTTTGTTTTGAGAATATTAAAATTAACTAAAAAAGATTATGGATAACTTAATTTTATTGGTTTTAGGAGGATTTTTAACACTGTCTGCGGGTTGCGTTTTGGGATACTATACTCGCCAATCATTGGCAAAAAGGAGAGCTGGATCACTAGAAGAAAAATTACAAAAAAGGGTTCAACAAGTTAAAAAAGAAACTTCTGAATTAGTTAAAAAATCAGAAACCGAAGCGGCTCAAATCATTGAAAAGGCCCAAAGGGACGTTGACCAAAGAAGAAGAGAATTTTTGAAGGCAGAACAAGTCCTTTTGGAAAGAGAAAAACTGCTTGATGTTAAAATAGATTCTCTTGATAAAAAAGAATTGGAATTCCAGGGCAAAGTTGAAAATTTAAAAACCGAAAAAGAAAAATTAGAAAAAACAAGGATTGAGGCAGAAACGAAACTGGAAAAGATTGCTGGATTAACCAGAGAAGATGCTAAAAAAGAGCTTTTGAGCTTGGTGGAAACGGATTATCAAAAGGATATTGTAGAAAGAATTAAAAATTTGCAGGAAAAAGGCGCGGATGCTTTTGAATCAAAGGCCAGGGAAATTATAACGTTGGCAATTCAAAGATGCGCCGTTCCTCACACCCAAGAAATCAGCACCACCACCATTTCCCTAAAAAGCGAAGACATCAAGGGAAGAATTATCGGCAAAGAAGGCAGGAATATAAAAACGTTTGAAAGGTTGACGGGAGTCGAGCTTATCCTTGATGAAAGCCCGGATTCAGTTGTCATATCTTGCTTTAATCCGGTTCGTCGTCAAATTGCCAAAATTGCTTTGGAAAAATTAATCCAGGATGGCAGGATCCAGCCAGCCAAAATTGAAGAGAAAGTGGCCGAGGCAACTGAAGAAATTTCCAAGGTGATCAAAGAAGCGGGAGAAAAAGCCATTTATGACTTAGGAATTGTTGGTGTCAACGAAAAGTTGGTTCAGATATTAGGCAGGTTGCATTTCAGGACCAGTTATGGCCAAAATGTTTTGTTGCATTCCATGGAAATGGCCCAAATCGCAGAGACCATATCAGATGAACTGAAAGCCAACACTCAAGTGGCAAAAAGGGCCGCCCTTTTTCACGACATTGGCAAAGCTCTTGACCAGCAAATTCAAGGCTCTCACATTGAAATTGGAATTAAAATTTTGGAAAAGTTTGGCGAGTCGCAGGAAGTGATAAAGGCGATGAGGTCGCATCATAATGATTATCCTTCTGAAAGTATAGAAGCTGTTATTGTTACGGTAGCCGATGCTATTTCTGGTTCAAGGCCCGGTGCCAGAAAAGACACCCTTGAAAATTACCTGCAGCGCTTGAAGGCCTTGGAAGACATTGCCAATAAGTTTGAAGGAGTTGAAAAAAGTTATGCTATTCAGGCCGGCAGGGAAATAAGGGTGTTTGTTAAGGCTGATAAAATTGATGACCTAGCCACCCAAAAAATGGCAAAGGAAATTGCAAAAGACATTGAAGAGGAGTTAAAATATCCTGGAGAAATTAAGGTGACGGTGATTAGGGAAAACCGAGTTGTCGAGTACGCAAAGTAAATCAGACACCTAATTGATTCCTTATAAGAAATGGGATTGAAAACGCCAAAAGGGCAATGACCAACCCGACTACTCCAAAGATAAAAGCATTTCTAGCGGCTGATATTCTTTCTGGATTTCCACCCGAAGAAGCAAACATAAACGCAGCCAAAATAAACATTATCACAAAGAAAGCAACCGTGATTGGCCAGATAACTCCGAATAAAGCATCAATTAAATCGTTGATTGATAAGCTGGCAACGGAGTTTGGTACGGGGCCAGGATTGAATGCTAAAATTATATTATTCATCATTGCTTAATGATGAAATATTATAGGTGAAACTTTCATTAAAAAAACACTCCGACTGTCGGAGTGTTTTTTTGTTGGGTGAGCGAGGAGACTCGAACTCCCTCTAAAAGTTCCACAAACTTTTGTGCTGCCGTTACACCACGCCCACCATGTGCCCTCGCGAGGAATCGAACCTCGATTTAAACATTAGAAGTGTCTCGTTCTATCCGTTGAACTACGAGGGCCCTACTACGCTCTGATTAACATCAGGGCTTCGAAGGGCAAGCTTAATGCTGATTTTATCACGAACTTTTTACTTTGACAAGTCAGGATTTTTTAGATATGATTCGTACTACGGGGTGTCGTATAATGGTAGTACGTGCGCTTTGGGAGCGTACAGCCTGAGTTCGATTCTCAGCACCCCGACAAAGCCGAAATCCTAAATCCAAAACAAATCCAAAAATAATTTAAAATTAAAAATTCGTCCTGCGGGTATCGTATATCGGTATTACCTTAGCTTTCCAAGCTAATGAGGGGGGTTCGACTCCCCCTACCCGCTCACTTAAAAATTTCTATGAAAGAAGGAGAATCTTTTAAGGATATGTCGTTGGAAGAAAAAAGACGCTTGGCTTATATTGAAGGCCGGGAAGATTTGTTTGAAACAAAAGTTTTTGAGATTGAAAAAAGTAAAACCACAAAAGAAGCCTCAAAACAAAAGAAAAACATCGTAGTAATTTCCCGCGACCCTGGGAGTGCTAACGCCTTAATTCCGGTCATAGAGTTGTTGCAAAAAAAAGAAAATATAAGAATAAAAGCTGTGATTGACGGCAGGGCCCAAGAAACGTTTCAAAAAAAATTTAAAACAAAAGATATTACGCCCAAAGGAAACATTTTAGAGTCAGCAGAAACACTTGGCTCTCCCGATCTTGGGTTGGTTGATTCTTCAGAAGGGCGCGGGATAGAAATGTTTTTTTCAGCTACTTTTCCCGAAGTTCCAAACGTACTGGTTGAAGATTACTATGGTTCTTCCTTGCCTTATCTTAAAAGATTGAAAGAAGCTAGCTTACCATATCCTAAAAAAATTTGTGTAATAGATAAAGAAGCAAAAAACATAATCGTTAGAGATTTTCCAGAATTATCTAGTTCAATAGAAATAACCGGTCAGCCTGCTTTCGATGTTTACGCAAAAGAAAATACTGAAAAAATATCAAAAAAAGTAAGAAGAGAGCTTGGGCTTAAAAGTAAAGAAAAGCTAGTAACCTTTATGTCATCAATAGATCCAATGGAATTAGTTGAAAAGTTTGCTGAAGAACTCTCTAAAATAAAAAACAAAGGACTTAGATTTACCTTTAGAACGCATCCAAGAGACAATACTCCATTAGAAAATTACGAGAAATTATTTACAGAAAAGGGGATAGATTATCTATTAACCATGGGTAAGGTGACTACCGATGAAGTTGGTGCCGCATCTGATTTGGTGTGTATGGTTAGCTCAACAACGATGTTCCCTGCTATTTATAGAGGGATTCCGGTAGTTAGCATTACCGATCCAAAATATATTGAACAAAAAGAAGGTGCCATACCGCCTCCTCCGGCAAAAATTGGAGCAATTTTTAATTTAGATTCATTAGAAAATCTTCCAAATTGTGTAGAAATATTGCTTGATAAAAATAGTGAAGAAAGGAAAGAGTTAATAAAAAAAATGGAGGAAAATTATCCTATTGACGGAAAAAATGCCGAGAGGGTTGTGAGTGTTTTAGAGGGGATATTAAATGATTAATTGACCTTTTTTCATTTAGGGAAATTCTATGAAAATTCCAAAGAAAATTCCAGAAAATGGTTTTTATTATCATTACAAGCACGACTCCCTCGGACCAATAAATAATTATGCCTACGAGGTGGTTGGTGTTGGTTGTCACACAGAAGATAATTGCTGCCCCGAAGATGCTAATATGGTAGTTTACCGACCATTATACGAATCATCGGTATATAAAGCTGGTAAACTTTTTGATTTGCGACCACTGGAAATGTGGATGGGAAACATTACAAAAGATGGAAAAACTTTTCCACGATTTTCAAAAATTATTGACTCCACAATAATTGCAAAGTTGAAAGAAATTAAAAAGCAAATGTACTCGGAAAGCTAATTACCAAGATCAGTTTTTTTATATTTGATTTTTTTAGCCCCTAATGGTAGATTGAGGATAGAAAAGTTTTTTGGTCTTTGTCAAAGGGGGTTCTGTCATGAATCTTTCGGGATTGAGCGCTAAAGATCTTGAAAAAAAAGTTTTAGAAAGAAAAGCCTGGCTTCAAAAGGTTATCGAATTTGCCGAGTCGCTTGTGCCTAAGTACGGCAAATGCTTGGCACATAAACAACACAGTTCACATACTTATTCAGAGCATCTTTTAGAAGATTTCAATGGATTTTCTTTTTTACTTAAAGGCGCTATGTCTATGTTTGGCATGATGTGTCTAACGGTATATCAGTTACAAGGGAAAGAAAAAGAAATTAAAAAAGAGATTTTGGATATAAACTACGAATCAGGTAAAGAGAGTATTACAGTAAATTCTTGTGTTGATGAAGACACTTGGATTAAAGAGCTGAAGTTTACAGTAAGGTATAAACGCAAGTTTCTAATAAAAATGAAAAAAGAAAAAGACTTAAAAGAAAAACAAGGGGACGCATCAATTCTCAAAGATTCTTTAAGGAGAAAATTACTAAGAAGCTGAAAAATTCAGATTGTAGGCTTCAGCAAGCCGTTGGTTTTATTCCACGGTCTTTTTTTATTAATTGTGAAATAATTTAAAATATATTATAATTTGAGATTATTATTAATTTTTTAAAAACATATGAAAAATAATAGAGTCATTCATTTTGAAATTCAGGCCGACGATGCTGATCGGGCCAAAAAATTTTACGAGACCTGCCTTGGCTGGAACATAGAAAAGTCAACCATGCCGGGCGTGGGCATGGATTATTGGATGATAAAAACCGGCGAAGATGGCACGCCAGGAATCAATGGCGGCCTCTACCGACGTTCGCAAAATCCCATGCGCAGCATCACCACGTTTGATTGCACGATTATGGTGGATGATATGGACAAGGTTATTGAAGCCATCAAAGCACATGGTGGAAAGATTGAGCCGTGGGAAGGAAAAGAAAAATGGGAAATGAAGGGATTGGGATGGTTTTCGCGCGCCACTGACCCGGAAGGCAACCGTTTTGGCCTCTTGCAGCCAACAGAATGGAAAGCAAAATAATGGAAAATATCATTGAGGTAAAAAATTTAACTAAAAAATACGGAGATTTCGCGGCAGTTGATAACGTCACCTTTAACGTCCAGAAGGGCGAGATTTTTGCTTTTTTAGGACCCAATGGAGCTGGCAAAACGACCACCATTAAAATGCTTACCACGTTGTTAAAGCCGACCAGCGGAGAAGTGTTGCTTGGCGGCCACAATGTGACGGAAAACCCTAACGAGACCAGGAGATCATTTGGCATTGTTTTTCAAGACCCGAGCCTGGACAACGAGCTGACGGCTTACGAAAATATGCAGTTCCATGCCATCCTCTACGGTTTGCCAAGGCCGCTGTACCAACCGAGAATTATGGATTTGCTGAAATTGGTGGAGTTACAGGATCGCAAAGATTCGTTTGTCAAAAATTTTTCAGGGGGCATGAAGCGGCGCTTGGAAATTGCCAGGGGGCTTCTTCACCACCCTAAGGTGCTTTTTTTGGATGAGCCGACCATTGGCCTTGATCCTCAAACCAGAAATCACATTTGGACCTACATTGGAAATTTAAACAAAGAAGAGCGGGTTACCATCTTTTTTACCACCCACCACATGGAGGAGGTTGAGCGGATTGCTCAACGGGTGGCAGTCATTGATCACGGGAAAATTTTGGTGATAGGGACCATTGAAGAAATTTTGAAAAAAGCCGGAGCCGATAAACTGGAAGAGGCTTTTATTAAATTAACGGGTAGCACTATCAGGGACGAAGAGGGAAATGTCGGTTTGAACCAAATGAGAATTAGCAATAAGTTAATGAGATAAATTTTAAATTATGTCTGCTATTTACATTTTATGGCTTCGCCAGTTAAAGCGATTCATCAGGAAAAAGGCCAGCATTGTGGGAGCGCTTGGGCAGCCGATTATTTTTCTTTTGGCCATTGGTTTTGGCTTAAATCCCATTTATCAGAGAGCCGGCGGAGGAAACTACATCCAATTTTTGGCTCCGGGCATTATCGTAATGTCGGTGCTTTTCACTTCAATTTTTACTGGTTTGGAAATTATTTGGGACAAGCAGTTCGGATTTTTGAAAGAAACATTGGTGGCGCCGGTTCCACGGTGGCAAATTCTCTTGGGTAAAGTGCTGGGCGGAGCCACCGTCGCCATGATCCAGGGTACTTTAGTATTTTTAATCACCCTTTTTGCCGGTTTTCGGCCGGCCCACTGGACGAGCCTGCCATTGGCCTTTTTATTTTTATTTTTAGTTGCTATTTTATCTTCAGCTATGGGAGCAGCCATTGCCGCCAGGCTAGACGACATGCAAGGTTTCCCTTTAATTTTTAACTTTTTAGTTCAGCCGTTATTTTTTCTTTCGGGAGCCATTTTCCCACTTAAAAATTTGCCCTTAGCGCTAAATTTTATAACAAAAATTAACCCTTTTTCATATGGTGTTGACGGCTTGCGATACGCCCTTAATGGACTCAATATCTTTAATCCGGCGCTCAGTGTTGGGGTCCTGGCTGGCGTTGCGCTGGTAGTGCTGTCAATCGGCGTTTACCAATTTTCAAAAATTCAACTTTAAGCTTGAAACATCAAAAAACAGCCCGCGAGCTGTTTTTTTGATTACTTTTTGTTTTGCAAAACTTCAGTGTCAAACTTTTTCCGATAACGTGACTTTAAGAACCTGTTCCTGTCCGTCTCGCAAAATTTTCAGGGTGGTTTCCTGACCGATTTTGCATTTTGAGAGAATGTTAGCCAAAGGATTTTTTACGGTGATTTTTTGCCCGTTGCATTCCAAAATGATGTCAAACTCTTTTAAGCCGGCTTTGTCGGCTGACGAGTCCTTGATGACTGGCGGCTCCCCCAACAGCTCCCTGACAACCAAGGCCCCATCCTCCACGGGCAGTTTGTTGGCCCTAGCCATTTCCTTGGACAGCAAAACATACTTTACTCCCAAAAACGGCACCACAATTTTTCCGAATTTTTTTACTTCAGCTAAATCTTTTTTGGCATAATTGATTGGAATGGCAAAGCCTATGTTTTGAGCCCCCATTATCATTGCTGTGTTTATTCCTATCACTTTGCCGTCCATATTTACCAAAGGGCCTCCCGAGTTCCCTGGATTTATTGCGGCGTCGGTTTGTATCAGTCCTCTCAAATTTTGCATTTGGTGGTCAATGCCTCCAAAAGCAGTAATATACCTTGATAAACCCGAAACAATGCCAGCTGACAAAGTATCGTGGAATTCTCCCAGGGGATTGCCAACCGCCACCACTTCCTCGCCCAGCTGAATTTTATTGGAGTCGCCCAGTTCTATGTATGGCAGGTTTTCTTTAGCAGGCGGATCAATTTTTAAAATGGCCGTGTCGTTTATCGGGTTTCTTGATAACACTTTGGCTGGGTGCTTGTGTTTTGGGCTGATGATGACCGTGTAGTCGGCGGTGGTGTCGGCTACCACATGGTTTGAAGTCAAAACATATCCGTCTTTGGAAATAATAAATCCTGATCCCCCGCCAATCTGGGTTTTTTCCATTTTATTCACTCCATCTTTTCCGGCCATGGGCAAAATGTACTCTTTACCTCCGTAAGGAAAACTGTAAAACTCTTCTACTTTTGGAAGATCTTTTGAAACAATTACAGTAATCACCGCAGGACAAACTTTTTTGGCAATTTTTACTATTGGAGATTTATTTTCGAACATTCCGCAATTATATCATTATTCTTGATAATCAAGCAAATTTTTGGTAGCCTAAAATTAGAATTTAAGAAAATTCATATTCGCTCTCGTAGTTAAATGGATTATAACAGTCCCGTCCTAAGGGATAGTTGGGGGTTCGATTCCCTCCGAGAGCACAAAAGTTTTAAAGATCTTTGACAAAGGGGATTGCCGTGAAGAAAACACTGGCTGAACAATTTCCGCAGTTAAGTTTTGCCAAAGATGCAGATGAGTGGTTGGCAAATATTGGTGGAAAAACAATTAGAGAACAGTTGGAGGAAAGAAGGATTAAAAGGGTAAGGATTATGGGTATACTTTTTTCGGCGGCGCTTGGTATTCAGGATGATGATTTTGTTGTAATTCTCAATAACCTTAATTTTGGACATGATGCCCTGTCATTTGGCCATGAAATTGGACACACTTTTCATTTCGATCTGACAGAGACACCGCCAAAATTAATTATTCCTGAACCTAATGAAATTTCAGACAGATTGTTTAATCTAATTGAAAATTTTTGTACTGCTTTTTCTAGTAAATGGCTGAAAATAGTTGGAAGAGAAGAAATTGAAGAGCGTTGTAGAAACGAAAGGGCAATGTTGCCAAGCATTAGTACCTGTTATTAAAGGCGAAATTGATTTTTCGCTCTTTTTTTTGAGCAAAATCTGCATGACGAGGCAGTACCATGTAACACCGAGAAATTTTTGGACTTATCCACAGTTTTTAATCTTTGACAGGGGCTTGTTACGGTTTTGGTTATCTATTAGAATGAACTAATTCAGAGAAATTTTAAAAAACATTTTTTATTTCCCTGTCTTGGGCAACCGGACAGGGCCTCACTTTCTATTATGGAGCTCACTATCACCAAAAGAGACGGCGCAAAGGAATTATTTAATGCCGACCGTATCAACCGTTCAATCGAACGAGCCTCTTTTGGCTTAATAGACCCAATTGCCAAGGTCACCCAGGTTGCCACTGACACTAAGGTGACGCTCTACGACGGCATTACCACCGAAGAATTGGATTTGGCCACCATTAATGCCGCCGTGCAAAATATCAAAGACGACCCTGATTACGACAGAATTGCCACTCGTTTGCTCTTAAAAACCGTCTATAAGCACGTGGTTGGCGATTATGGCGAAGATCACGAACAATTAAAAAAAATGCACCGCGAGCGTTTTGCTGATTATATTAAGCAAGGCGTGGCCAATAATATTTTGGACGAGCGCATGGAAAAAAGTTTTGATTTGGAAAAATTGGCAAGCGCTTTGAATATTGAAAGAGATGAAATATTTGTTTACTCTGGGCTTTCCAGTTTGCTTCATAGGTACTCTATAAAAGACAAAAATCAAAAGCCCTACGAGACTCCCCAATATTTTTTTATGAGGATTGCCATGGGGCTTTCCTATAACGAGAAGGATCCCACTGAATGGGCCATAAAGTTTTACGAGAAAATGTCTAACCATGAATATATTGCCGGAGGATCTACCAATATAAACGCGGGAGCCGTCAAACCAGCTCTTTCAAACTGCTTTTTACTAGAAATCCACGATGATATGAGCCATATTTCAAAATCGGTGGCCGATGTAATGATGTTATCTAAAGCCTCCGGAGGAATAGGGGCCTCCATTACAAAACTGCGGGCCATGGGATCTTTACTTTCGTCAAACAACACCACCTCTTCAGGGCCCACGCCCTTTGCCAAAATTATTGACGTGGCTATTAGGGCTATCATGAGAGGCGGCAAAAAGAAAGGGGCCCTCTGTTTTTACATGGAAAACTGGCACTATGACTTTCCGGAGTTTTTGGAGTGGAAGCATAATGCCGGAGACGATCATATGAGAATGCGAACAGCTGATACGGCCGTCTTCTTATCCGATGAATTTATGAAACGGGTTGAACAAAAAGCCGATTGGTATATGTTTGACCCAAAAGAAACCTCTGACCTTAACGAGTTATACGGAAAAGAATTTTCCAAAAGGTATAACGAATATATCCAAATGGCCAATGAAGGAAAATTGCAGATGTATAAAAAAGTTCCGGCAACAGAGCAGTACCGGCAAATTTTAGTGGCCTTGCAAACAACTTCTCATCCCTGGCTGACTTTTAAAGATTCAATTAACTTGAGGGCTTTAAATAACAACACCGGCACAATTCATATGTCCAACCTTTGCACGGAGATTTGTCTGCCTCAAGACAAAGACAATATTGCCGTTTGCAATTTAGCTTCAATCAATATTGCCACCCACTTAAAAAAGAAACAAATTGATTGGCAAAAACTTGAAGAATCTGCGAGGCTGGCCGTTAGGCAGCTGGATAATTTAATTGATATAAATAAGTTGCCCATTGTGGAAGCCGAAAAGTCAGACAAAGAAAATCGGGCCATTGGATTGGGAATTATGGGTTTTTCCGATGCCATTGAGCAACTGGGAATTCCCTATGACAGCCCTCACGCCTATGACTTCGCTGATAAAGTTTTTGAGTTTATAAGTTATATGGCAATTGATGAATCCTCAAACTTGGCTCAAGAAAGGGGAAGCTATAACAATTTCCAGGGTTCTGGCTGGTCAAAGGGAAAGGTTCCCATAGACACTATAGAAACTTTGGAGAACGAACGGGCCATAGCCATTGATACCGATAAAAAGTCAAAACAAAATTGGCTGGACTGGGAAACCTTGCGGTCAAAAGTGAAAAACGGGATGAGAAATGCAACTTTAATGGCCGTGGCCCCCAATGCTAACATCGGGCTGGTGGCTGGCACCACGCCCGGCATTGACCCGAGGTTCGCCCAGGTTTTTTCAAGGAATAAAATATCGGGAAAATATTTGGATATTAATCACAATTTGGTTACAGAATTAAAAAATATGAATTTATGGGACAAGGTTAAGGGAAAAATCATTGAGCTGCAGGGGGATATTTCAAGCATTGACGAAATTCCCAGCCACATCAAGGAAATTTATAAAACCTCTTTTTCGGTTTCGCCCTACGCTTTTATAGAAGTAGCAGCCAGGGCCCAAAAATGGGTTGACCAGGCGCTTTCCAGAAATATGTATTTGGAAGACAGGGACATTGAAAAAACCATGGATATTTATTTTACGGCCTGGAGAAAAGGCTTAAAATCAACTTATTATTTGCATATGAAGCCGCGTCACGGCGCCGAGCAAAGCACGGTTGCGGTAAATAAATCAGCAAAATTAGGAAAGACAGGGTTTGCCAGGGCTTATGAAAATATAACCATTGCAGAGCCGACTCCATTTGAAGGTATGTCAGAAAAAATAGAAATAGTAAAACAAGAAGTAATTGAGGAGAAGCCAGAAATAGTGGACAAAAAACCCATTGAAATTCCTGTAGATGAAGCCTCAAAGCAGATTTTTAGTCACGTTCAAACGCAGATTAAATTGGACGAAGAAACTAAAGAACTAAAAAACCAAAAAACCGAAGAACATCAACATTATCAAGAAAAAATTATTGACGGAAAGGTATATAAAATCCACATGCCATCCGACCCGCAGGAGAACTTCACGTGTGATGGATGCCAATAGCCAGATTTTGCTTTGGCAAAACTGGAAATCCTAAATCCGAAATCCGAAACCCTAAAAAAATTCAAAACTCAAAAATCAAAATTCATAATTCTTAATTCGTAATTCACACACATGATCTTAGGAAAAGCGTCGCCAGAAGATATGAATCTTCACCCCATGAAGTACCAGTGGGCTTATGATTTGTATCAGCAGGCGGTGAGAAATACCTGGTTCCCCCACGAGATTGCCCTCAAAGAAGACTTGGAGGATTGGGCAAAGATGACCGAAGACGAAAGGCACGCGGTAAAGTTTACCATGGCCTTTTTTAATCCAGCCGAACTGATTGTCAACCGCTCAATTGCTTTGGGAATTTATCCTTATTTAAAGTCGCCCGAGTGCCATTTGTACTTAGCAAAGCAAATGTGGGAGGAGGCAAACCACTGCGTTTCTTTTGAATATGTGTTGGAAACCTTTCCTTTTGATCGGGAAAAGATATTCAATGTCCACATTGAGACCCCATCGATGCAAGAAAAAGAAAAGTTTGTCATGAATTATTTAAAAAGAATGACCGAAGACAAGCTCAATATAGAAACCGAGGAAGGCAAAAAAGATTTTATCAGGAATTTGGTTGCCACTAATATTGTCATGGAAGGGATTTGGTTTTACTCTGGATTTATGGTGGCCCTTTCGTTTCGCCAGAGAAACCAGTTGAGGAACTTTGGCTCCATGATTGACTGGGTGTTGAGGGATGAATCGTTGCACTTGAAATTTGGCATTAATTTAATCCAAACCATTTTAGAGGAAAACGGCGAGCTTTTAACAGAAAGCTTTGCCAACGAAATTCGCCAGCTCGTCATTGACGGCGTAAACATAGAAACCGCTTACAACAAGGATTTATTCCCCAACGGAATTTTGGGATTGAACGCTGATTATGTGAACCAGTATGTCCAATATGTAGCCGACCGGAGGCTGCAGGAGCTGGGATTGCCAAAACAATACAACGTAACCAATCCGGCAAAGTGGATGTCAACAGCTACCGATGTGCTAGAGCTTGTGAACTTTTTTGAACAGCAAAACACTAAGTACGAAGTGGATTCGGGCCATACTACAAAATCGGAGCATTAAGAATTACGAATTACAAATAAAGCGCCTGATGGCGCTTTTACCTTGCATTTTTGGTTTATTAGAGTATATTTGTAATTAGTTCGTTCGCGTTTGATCTGCTCGTTTCACAACTTGGGGGAGGGTTTTGTGAACACAGTAACGATTATTGTTTTGAGAAAAGAAATAAGCGATAAAGACAAAGAAACTCTTCAGAGATTATTTCCCGGAAAACACCTGGACTTTCTAGTTACTAATCCCTCTAATTATATGGATCACGATAGGCAATGTCGCGAACTTAACGCAGATCTTGTCGTATTGCCCGAGAGGCCAATTCCGTCACTTGCTATGGAGCGGGGAGTTTCCCATGTGACTATTACTCCAGAGGGTCAAGTGCTTGAGTTGCTGCCCCTAAAACCAGAATTCAAGCCATTTGTACCAAAGTAGCTAACTGCACAAAGTTGGCTTTTTTTTGTAAATTTTTTTGATAATATAAGATATCACCTGAAATCTTAATTCATAATTCATAATTCTTAATTCATGAACATCGATACTCCAATTGAGGAGTTACCAAAAGTTGGATTGGCTTACCAGAAAAAGTTAAAAAAATTGGGCATTAAAAATGTCCAGGAATTGATTTTTTATTTTCCAAGCCGATACGATGACTTTTCAAATGTCATTGAAATTCAAAAAGCCAAAGTTGGAGATACGGTTTGCGTCAAAGGAAAAGTTTCAGAAGTTAAGCACAGAAGAACTTTTAAAAAGTGGATGGGTCTGACAGAAATAATGGTTGAAGACGAAACGGGGTCTATCAAGGCTTTGTGGTTTAACCAGCCGTACTTGGCAAAAACTTTTAAAGAGGGGGATTTAGTTTTTTTGGCCGGCAAAGTTAGTTTGAGGAAAGATGAAATTTATTTAAGCAATCCTACTCACGAAAAAGTATCAGACGGTGAAACTGATCACTGGCATTTAACTCACACGGGCCGAATCGTGCCGGTTTATTCAGAAACCAGAGGATTAACTTCCCGTTGGTTAAGATTTATTATAAAACCTCTGCTTTTTAATTTTTCTAATAAAATAGAAGAAACTTTGCCTCAAGAAGTTATTAAAAAATATAAATTTTTGCCAATTAAAAAAGCCATTTGGCAAATTCACTTTCCCGATTCTTTTGAAATGGCTGACCAAGCAAAGTCACGCTTTGCCTTTGAAGAGCTTTTTCTTTTGCAACTTTCTGTATTACAAGCGAGGGCGAAGCTCATGCAAAATCAATCCCCCGCTTGCCCCATGAACGTTGAATTAATGAAAGAGTTTACCAAATCTTTGCCATTTGAACTGACTGGTTCCCAAAAGCAATGCAGCTTCCAAATTTTAAAAGATTTGGAAAAACCTATCCCAATGTCCAGACTTTTGGAAGGCGATGTGGGGTCTGGAAAAACGGTAGTGGCAACGATGGCCGCGCTTAATGTTGTCAAAAATGGCTTTCAGGTCGCCTTTATGGCGCCAACTGAAATTTTGGCGAACCAACATTTTAAAAGCGTCAGCGATTTATTGAAAGATTTTAAAGTTTCTGTTGGACTGCTCACTGGTAAAGAAGCCAAAATTTTCAGAGATAAAGAAACTTTCTCAACAAAAAAAGTAAGCTTACTAGAAGATTTAAAAAATGGCCAAATAGATATTTTAATTGGCACTCATTCGCTGATACAAAAAGGGGTTGAGTTTAAAAATTTGGCCCTGGTGGTGGTTGACGAGCAGCATCGCTTTGGGGTTGAGCAAAGGGCAAACCTGACGAAAAATAAAAAGCTGGTCCCCCATCTCTTGTCGATGACGGCCACTCCCATCCCCAGAACCTTGGCCCTGACGGTGTATGGCGACCTGGATTTGTCACTGATAAAAGAAATGCCCAAAAATAGAAAGCCAATCAAAACATTGATTATTGAACCGAGCCAGAGAAAGTCAGCTTATGAATTTATAAAAAAAGAAGTTAAAGAAGGAAAGGGAGTCTTTGTGATTTGCCCTAAAATAGAACCCAGGAGCTTGGAGCTTGGAGTTGGAATTGGGATGTGGGATGATGTTAAAGCAGTCAAAGAAGAATACGAAAAACTTTCAAAAGAAATTTTTCCCGATTTAAAAATAGCAATGCTCCACGGAAAAATGAAGCCAAAGGAAAAAGAAAAGATCATGCTGGATTTTAAAAATGGCCAGGCCGATATTTTAGTTTCAACTTCGGTGGTTGAGGTTGGGGTTGACGTGCCGAGGGCGACCATAATGATGATTGAGGGGGCTGAAAAATTCGGCCTGGCCCAGCTGCACCAGTTCCGGGGGAGGGTTGGCAGGTCGGATATGCAGTCGTATTGTTTTTTATTTACCACGTCGCCCGATCAGCTTAATAGAAAAAGATTGAAGGCATTAGTTGATTCAAATAATGGTTTTGATTTAGCTCAAAAAGATTTGGAGATTCGTGGCCCCGGCCAGCTTTATGGAACCCAGCAATGGGGCATTCCGGATATGGCAATGAAAGGCCTTTCAGATCTGTTTTTGGTTGAAAAAACCCGTGAGGCAGCTAAAGAAATATTGGAAAAAGACCCCGAACTGAAAAATTATCCAACCCTGAAGGCAAGGTTGGATGGGTTTAAGGGAAAAATCCACTTTGAGTAATTTTTATTTTCTCGTTTTTTCTGTTACCACAAAATCGTCGCTCATTTCATTCGCTCCTTCAAAACCCTCGGTTTTGAATAATTTCCTACACGGGAAGATACCCAATCTTCCCGACCCCATCTGTGTGTTTTTGGGTTACTGAAAATCACTTGCGAGTTTTTTCAGTAACCCAAAAACCCATGTAGTCGCCGAGCATGAGGTGTATCTGGGCGTTGAGGGCCGGAAACGAGCCAAAGATAATTAAAATGGCGGGCAAAAATATCCACTGTAAAACAATGGTTGCCCTCCTGATGGGGTTGGTGCCTTTTGGGAAGGCCGGCAGCAGCAGAGTGCTTAAAATGGCAGAGACAAATACGCCTAGGAGGGCAAAAGTCATGATCCTGCCGGTCAGGATGGGTAAGTTAAAAGACAGGATGGTGAAGTTGAATTTTTTTCCGCCCAAGAGAATCGGCAGCCAGCCGAGCAAAAATAAAATGAGGGCGGCCGTTGCCCAAGACCAGTAGCCGTCGATGAGGGTGTAGAGATGGGAAATTTTTTTCCAGATTGAAATTTTTGCATTGTTCAAGAAGCCGAAGATGACGTACGGAATTTCAGCGCAGCCCCAGGCCCAGCGCTTTTGCTGGCGATACTGGTTGATAACGGTTTTAAAAAGATTGGGGGAGTCCACTACGTCCATGGAAACCAAATAGTAAATGGGGACCACTCGGTAGTCGCCGTCATAAAAAAGGTAGGCCCGCCAGAAAATTCGGCTGTCGTCACAGACAACATTTGAGGGATAGCCAACCTCAAAGAAAACTTTTGCAGGGATGGCGTGAGAAGAGTAGGTGGTCAGTTTTTCCGATCTCTCCTGCTGGATCATCTGCCAAAAGGTATTTGAAAAAGAAACCACCCTGGCAAAAAAGGAAGCCTGCCAAACGTTGTTGTGGTAAACCGGGATGGGCTGATAGCTGGCCATCATAGGATTTTTTTCAGTCAGGTAGTACCACGTCAGGCAAGAAAAATACTGAGGGTACACTTTTGTGTCAATGTCAAAGGTGGAGACCAAGATGTCTTCGTAGGGAATGTTCAGCTCGTCAATGAATTTTTTGGCCTCTCTGCCGGCGTAGGCTACGTTAGAGCCCTTACCCGCCATTTCGCCTAGCAGATTGCCCGGATGAACAACGGTTACAAACTTAAAAAACTTGTTTTTGTATTCAGCTTCGATGGCCTTGGCCGCTTCTACGAATGCTTGGCCGCCCCTTTCTTCAACCGTTAACACCACCATGATTTTTTCTTTTGGGTAGGTTGAAGCAAGCAGGGAGTCAATGCTCTCCTTGATGATGCTTGATCGCTCCTGGTAGGTTGGCAGGATGACCAGGTGATAAATCCGCCCCCAATCTTTGGTTGACTCGTTCAGGGCCCTTGTCCAATCGGTTTTTAAGTGACTTTTTATCTTAACGTACCCCATGAGTTGGTGCAGGGAAAAGTAAACAACCCTGAAAAGGTAGTAAAGGCAATAGCAAATGATAAAAACCGCCGCAACGGAAGGCAGAAGCCACGAAAAAACAAAGACTCCCGCGAGAGTCCCCAAACTGATGAGCCCGGGCAAGATTTCAAGCGAACGGTAAAATATTCTTTCTTTTGCTCCCCGAACATCGTTGGCCCTTGAAATATTCAAGTAGTCTTCTTTATTCATTGTGCCGCTACGGGGAATCGAACCCCGATTTAGACCTTGAAAGGGTCCCGTCCTGAGCCATTAGACGATAGCGGCTCGTACATATAATTTTATACCATAAAATTGCAATAATTCAAGAGTTGTTATAATATGACAGCATGAAAATTTTGGCAATTGAAACATCGTGCGACGATACAGCAGTTGCAATTCTTCAAGTTGAAGGTTCAAAATTTAAAGTTTTAGCAAATATCGTGTCGTCCCAATCTATCCACCAAAATTACGGGGGAGTTTTTCCTATGATGGCAAAAAGAGAACACCAAAACAATTTAGTTCCTGTTTTAATGCAAGCATTAAAACAGGCTAAATTGTTAAATCCCAATTCCCAATCCCTAATTCCCAATGAAAAACTGAAAACCATTCAAAAGATTTTGGAAAAAGAAAATATTCTTTTTGAAAGTGTCAAAGAATTTTTGGAAAAGCATAAAAAGCCAAATGTTGATTTAATTGCGGTTACCAATGGGCCGGGGCTTGAGCCTTGCCTCTGGGTTGGAGTTAATTTTGCTAGAGTCTTATCTTATTATTGGGAGATTCCGATGGTTCCGGTTAATCACATTGAAGCACACATAGCCGTCAATTTTCTGCAGAAAATTGACGGAAATCCTAAACAAATTTTTCCGGCAGTGGCACTTGTGGTCAGCGGAGGCCACACTCAACTTATCTTGGTAAAGGGTATTGGGAAGTATGAAATCATTGGCGAAACGAGAGATGACGCCGCCGGTGAGTGCTTTGACAAATGCGCCAAAATTTTAGGCCTCGGCTACCCTGGTGGCCCTGAAATTGCACGTATTGCCAACCAACATCTAACACCTAATACCCAACACCTAATCCTGCCACGGCCTATGATAAACTCAAAAGATTACGACTTTAGTTTTTCAGGTTTAAAAACCGCGGTTTTGTATAAGGCAAGAGAAAATAAATTAACTGATGATTTTGTAAAGCAAATGTGTGTTGAAATTCAGCAGGCAATCATTGATGTGTTGCTGAAGAAAACCATGGCCGCCGCCAAAAATTTTAAAGTAAAAACTATTATCTTGGGCGGAGGAGTCTCGGCAAACAGCGAACTGCGTTCGCAGCTTGAATTAAGAATTAAGAATTATGAATCAGGAATAAATTTTTTAGTTCCGCCGAAAAACTTATCAACCGATAACGCATTGATGATCGCGGTAGTAGGATATTTTGATAAAGCAAAAAAACAGCCTTGGCAAAAGCTCAAGGCTAACGCAAATTTACGAGTAGGTTAAAAAGTGATAAAATAAGCTAATTATGAGTATTGATGGGCCTTACGATCCGAAAAAAGTTGAGGATAAAATTTACAAGCTGTGGGAGGACAGCGGTTTTTTTAATCCCGACAATCTGCCAAAGAGGCACAAGAAGCCATTTTCCATGGTTTTACCGCCGCCGAATGTAACAGGGACTCTACATATCGGCCATGCACTCACGGTGACGATTGAAGATATAATCATAAGGTACCAGAGAATGCTCGGAAAAAAAGCTTTATGGATTCCGGGTACCGACCATGCGTCCATAGCAACTGAAACGAAATTCTTAAAAGAAACACACATTCATCGCGGAGACTACATAGAGAAACGCCAAGAATTTATAAATTTGGTTAATAAATTTGCTCTGAAGAATCAGCATACGATTATACAACAATTAAGAACTATGGGGGCTTCTCTTGATTGGTCTCGTTTAGCTTTTACTTTAGATGAAACAAGGAAAACAGCTGTTCGTGGAGCGTTTAAAAAAATGTATGACGATAAGCTTTTATATATCAAAGAAGTTCAATTAGTTAATTGGGATACAAGGGGTAGAACTACCATTTCTGACGATGAAGTGGAGTATATAACCCGAAAAACTATTTTGTATACTTTCAAATATAGTAAAGAATTTCCAATTCCGATCGCAACAACTCAACTTGAAACAAAAGTTGGAGATGTAGCAGTAGCAGTTCATCCTGATGGTGAATATAAAAAATACATTGGTCAAACGCATAAAGTTAATTTTTTAGATAAAAAATTAGTTATTACTATTGTTGGCGATGAAGCAGTAGACCCTAATTATGGTACAGGTGCGGTGGGGGTGACGCCAGCACATAGCTATATTGATTTTGATATTGCAAGAAGACACAATATTATTTCCGAAGAGGATGATCTAAATAAACTTCAAGTTATAAATGAAGACGAACAAATGCTCCCTACGGCAGGAAAAGAAATTGAATGGAAAAAGGTGGCAGACGCTCGTAAAATTATATTAGATTGGTTGAGAAAAAATAATTTACTAATAAAAGAACCCGAAGAAATTGAACAAAATGTACCTACTGCCCAACGCTCTGGAGGAATAATTAGAATATTACCTAAAAGACATCAATTTTTTATTAACATTAATAAAAAAATTTCAGGTAAAAATAAAACATTGAAAGAAATGATGATTAAAGTAGTTAAATCGGGGAAAATCAAAATAATTCCTAAACGTTTTGAAAAAACTTACTTTAATTGGATAGAAAATTTACGGGATTGGAATATTTCTCGGCAAATTTGGTATGGTCATTCGATTCCCGCTGAATATCAATATAATGAAAATGGAAAAATTATTCTTAATGTATATGGGAACAATCCTCCTCTCGAAGAACCATGGAAACAATTTCCCGACACTCTAGATACTTGGTTTTCTTCTGGACTATGGACATTCTCAACATTAGGATGGCCAGAAGAAACTAAAGACCTTAAGACATATCACCCTATTGATGTCTTGGAAACTGGGTACGATATCCTTTTCTTTTGGGTGGCAAGGATGATTTTGATGTCCAACTTCCTTTTAGGAAAAGTACCATTTCACACAGTTTACTTACATGGGCTAGTTCGCGATTCTCAAGGTAGAAAGATGTCAAAGTCTTTAGGGAATGTTATTGATCCTTTGGTTATGACTGATAAATATGGAACAGATGCCTTACGATTTGCTTTGATTTTCGGAGCAGCCCCAGGAACAGATTTGGCTATATCTGAAGATAAAATAAAAGGAATGAAAAATTTTGCCAATAAAATTTGGAATGCTTCAAAGTTTGTGCTGATGAACGTGAAAGATTACAATCCGAGCGCTCGACCGAAGCTTTCACGCGCCCAAAAATTATGTCTAAAAGAACTGCAAAAATTGGTAAAGGAAACCACGGCGTTAATGGATGATTATAAATTTTACATTGCTGGAGAAAAGGTTTACCACTACTTTTGGCACGTTTTTTGCGATAAGATAATAGAAGATAGTAAAAGGGCGCTTGCGCCAGAGGCTGGGGAAAAAGAAAAACAGGCAACACAATATATGATCCTGGAGATACTTTCAACGTCTTTAAAATTATTGCATCCATTTATGCCCTTTATCACAGAAGAAATTTACCAGCAATTGCCCATTAAAAGTAAGAAGCTTTTAATGGTTGAAAGTTGGCCAAAATAATATGGAACTATATTTTAGGCTAATTCTTTATATTATCTTCGGAGTTTTACCAAGTTTGATCTGGCTTTTTTATTACTTAAAGCAAGACTTGCATCCTGAACCCAAAAAAATGATCATTAAAATTTTTTTGTGTGGTGTGCTAGTCACAATACCAGTATTTTTTATCCAAGTGGCGCTTTACCAATTGCTGACACAGATTCAATTCATAATACCAAGCCAGCTTATCTTTAATATTTTAAAATGGTTTTTTATCATAGCGTTAACCGAAGAATTTTTTAAATATTTTGTGGTCAAATCTATCGTTTTAAAAAGCTACGAGTTGGACGAGCCACTAGATATTATGCTTTATATGATTATTTCGGCTCTTGGATTTGCGGCTTTGGAAAACATTCTTTACCTGTTTTCGCCAGTGGGCAGTTTATCATTTGACGAAATTATCAGAACCACCATCACCGTAAGTTTTATTCGATTTATAGGTGCTACTTTTTTGCATACCCTGTGCTCTGGCATCCTGGGTTATTTTTTGGCTGTATCTTTCTTTAAAAATAAAAAAATAATGGCTTTAACTGGAATATCATTGGCTGTCTTCTTGCACGGTCTTTATAATTTTTCTATAATGACATTAGAAAGCCCGTTTAATTTTTTGATTCCCATAGCTATCATTGTGACAATGGCTCTATTCTTAATTTTTGATTTTAATAGGATTAAAAAGTTAAAAAGCGTTTCCTTAATTTCGCCTAATTTTTCAAATCTCAAAAAAATTAAAAAATAAATTATGCCCCGTTAGAAGTTTGGTTTAGTAATAAAAAAGCTTCTGGGGGTTGCCATAGTAAGAGAGAATAATTAACAAGTTGCAAGCAAAAATAATTTTTAGAAAATTATTTTTGTCCATAACTTCTAACGGGGTATGCCAAGAAAAAAAGCAAATAAAGAATCTTCGCCAGTTAAATTAAAAGAAGAAAAGGTTTCCATAAACGGAAACACAGTTGAGGAGAAAATAGAAAATAAGAACGACATATTTAACCAAGACGGGGAATTAGTGGTAGATGTTTTTGAGACTAATTCGGAATTCGTGGTTTTGGCTGCTATCGCTGGCATAGATATAAAAAATCTGGACATTGCCGTGGAAAAAGACATGATGGTCATCAAGGGCCACCGGGCAGATCCCTATGTTTCAGCCAATAAAAATTATTTTTATAAAGAATGTTACTGGGGGCCATTTTCAAAAAAGATTGTTTTGCCAGAGAACATAGATGCCAAATCAGCCGAGGCCCAAATCAATAAGGGAATCCTAACTGTTAAAATGCCAAAAGTTTCAAAAGCTAGCCAGGAAGCGTAATATTTTTTAGTATCAGCACAAAAAAAGAAAGGTTGTTCAACCTTTCTTTTTTTGTGTGCCCTCGGCAGGACTCCGCGGCACTTCGTGCTCGCTTGAACCTTTTCAAATCACCCCGACCCCCGGTTTAAGAAACCCACGGTTTCTTACGTCTCTTTCGCTTCGCGAAAGGACTATTTTCCTAGACGGGGTGATTTGGGTTCGTGTCCTGGGTGGATCAATATAAAAAATCTGGCACAAGGCCAGATTTTTTATTTGTGCCCTCGAGAGGATTCGAACCTCTAACCCTTGCGGGACTGCGTCCTAAGCGCAGCGCGTATTCCAGTTCCGCCACGAGGGCATAACAATAAAGCCCTGTAACAGGGCTTTATTGTTTATTAAATAGTTAATTTTGTCAAATTTTATTTTACAAATTAAGAAATTTCCTAATAAGACCTTGCGCAGAATTCGCTAAAACTCCAACCACTACTCCAACCAATCCCCAGATGATAGCCTTATTCGCTTCCTGTATTTTCCCTGGATCACCCCTGGCCGTTAAATATTTAATGCCGGCAATAATAAATACTATAACTACAATTCCATCAAATATAGTCCATAGTACATTGATAATGTTAGTTAAGATGTTTGAAACATCTATATCTGCATTAGCTATTAAGGGTAAAACCAAAAATAACGTTAATACAAATAATGGAATTGACTTTTTATTCATTTTAAATTGGCGTTTACTATGTAAGTCCACCAAATTGAAGTCTAACTGCTGATATTACAGACCAAGACAATACAATAACAGCCGTTCCAGCTAATCCCCATATGACTGCTCGATGAGCTTCAGAAACCTTTGTTGGATCTCCTTGGGCTGTTAAGTATTTAAAGCCAGCCAGAACAAACATTATAACCACAAAGGTCACAGCTATGGTCCATACAGCAGTCAAGATTACATCTGCCGCAACATCTACTATCCCACCAATAGTTCCCCCATACTCTCCTGGTATACTCGGTAACACAACCTGGGCCAGAGTAATAACTGGATAAGTTGATAGCAGAACCAAAACAAATTGAACAACTGTTTTTTTGCTCATTATATATCTTTTAAATACTCTTCGAATTAAACTCCAAGCTGATTCCTGATAATAAAGACAATCGAAAAGGCCAGTAAAGCTACAATTACTCCAACTACGCCATAGACCACAAAGTTCCTTGCCGTCTTCACTTTTTCTGCATCTCCCTGGGCCGTGGCAAACATAAAACCAGCTATGACGAACATTATAATAAAGAAGGCAACGGCGATTGGCCAGAGAATACTGAAGATTACGTCAATAATATCGTTAACGTTAATACTGGCGTTAGTGGCTGGTATGGGGCCGGGATTAAAAGCCAAGACAGAAACAGGCAGAGCAATCAAAAGAGCCAGCGAATTCAAAACAATTAATTTTTTATTCATGTTGTTGTTAGGGCCCGGTGAATAATGTTCTTTCGATGGATTTCAAGGAAAGACACAAATATTACATTATTCACCAGGCCCCATAAAAGAATCTTGTTAAACGCCTGGAAGCATATTTCTGATAATAAAGACAATCGACCAAGCCAACAAAGCCACAATTACTCCGACTACACCGTAAATTACAGCGTTCCTTGCCTGCTTTACTTTTTCAGGATCTCCCTGGGCTGTTGCAAATAGAAAACCAGCAATGACGAACATTATTACGAAAAAGGCTACAGCTATTGGCCAAAGAATGCTAAAGATAATATCGACGATTTCTCCAACGTTAAGGCTGGGTACGGCGTTGGGTACAGGCCCTACATCGGCGGCTAATGCAATAACAGGAAGAGCAATTAAAGCAGCCAGCGAATTCAAAACAATTAATTTTTTATTCATTTTTGTTTTTAGTTAGATTTTCACAGTCGACCTTTTAAGACTTATTATTAACTAATGTTAATATTTTATTAAAATTAATTCAACCACAATAGGTGGATTAACTAAAAATTGTTTTTATAAAGTCGATTAAAGCTGTTCCGGCAAGGGCAATGGCTAGGCCAATTACCGCATAGAGTGTAGCTTTTTTAGCCTGACCCAGCCGCTGTTCGTTTCCAGCTGAAGTTAAAAAAAGTATTCCAGCCCATATGAACACTATGACAGCCAACGATCCAATAATCCCCGCAATTCCATTGGCAATATTCGTTAAAAGATCTTTAATTGAACTGGTGTTTAAAGGATTGGGAAGCGTAATCTGGGCAAAAGCAAAACTTGCAAGCCCCAAAAGAACAATCACTGTTAAAAAAACAAATATTTTCATTTTTTTGTGAACAATAATCCGTAATGATAATCTCCGGCCCCAAATTCTTTTTTAAAAATAAATCCCAGGGACTCGGCTATTTTTTTTACTTCTTCGGGGCTCACGATCTCCTGAGAACTGAACAAATTTTTTTTTAGCCAATCGATAACAAGTACTTGGCCCCCAGGCTTTAAAACCCTCTTGGATTCGTTCATTATAGCAGCTTTATTTTCTGATTGGAATAAAACATTGGGGATTAAAACGATGTCTAAAAAATTATCTCTCAAAGTAGAACCTTTTTCAGCCTCTAGGTCACAAAGAATTGTGCTAACATTACTTATGTTATTAAAAGATAATTTCCCCTTGAGGGCGTCTAGCTTTTCTTGCTGGATGTCCAAAGCATAAACTTTGCCCTTTTTTAACTTCTGTGCCAATGAAATTGCAAAAGCCGCCGAGCCGCAACCGAATTCAGCAGCCAACATATCCTCCTTCAAATCAAGATTTTGCAATACATTTTCTACATTAAGAAAATCTCCCATTATTCCATTATAGCAGTTTTTAAATGAACGGGCTGTGGATTATTTCTATTAAGCAAGTTAAACAAAAGACCCCGAAGCAACCCCATCTCCTTCATCCAGCCTCATTATCCTAACCCCCTGGGTTGCCCTGCCAAGAACAGAAATTGATTTTATAGCCGTTCTTATAACTTGGCCTTTTTGGGATATGACTATTAAATCTTGATCCTCGGTCGTTTCATTTAAAAGGCAAGAAAAAACGATGTTGCCGGTTTTGCTAGTAACTTTGGCGGTTTTTATACCAGATCCGCTCCTTTTTTGCATTCTGTATTGGGAAATTTCAGTTTTTTTACCATAACCGTTATTCATCACCACCAGGAGATATTTTTTTGTTTTCTTATCTGAATCATCTTTGACAATTACGTCCATTCCAATAACCTCGTCTCCGCTTTTCAAGCTTATGCCCTTGACCCCGGCCGCTGATCTCCCCATCGGCCTGATATCCGACTCTTTAAATCTAATTGAAGCACCGTTTTTTGTCACCAAAATAATATCATCTTGGCCGCTGGTCTTCACCACTTTTTTCAATAGGTCTCCCTTTTCCAACTTAATGGCGATGATTCCGCTTTTCCTGACATTTTCAAATGCATCTAAAGAAGTTTTTTTAATTCGGCCGTTTTTGGTAACCATCACTAAAAACTTTTCAAGCCTCGGCTTTTCTACGGAAGTTTTTTCAATTGGGACCAAAGACAAAACTTTTTCGTTGGTCGAAACTTCCAAGAAATTTGAAATGCCTCGGCCTCGGGCGACCCTGGTGCCTTCGGGAATTTCATAAACTTGGGTTTGAAACACTTTTCCAGAATCAGTAAAGAACAGTAAGTTGTCATGGGTTGAAGCAACCAGGAAGTGCTCCACTATGTCGTCTTGCATGGTTTTCATTCCCATAATTCCCTTGCCTCCCCTTTTTTGAATTTTATAGGTAGTAGGATTGATTCTTTTTATGTAGCCGCCAGTGGTTAAAGTAACTATGGTTTCTTCCAATGGAACCAAATCAATTTCGGTAATTTCTCCCAATTTTTGCTTTATAACCTTTGTTCTTCTTTTGTCTCCGAATTTTTCTTTTAGTTCTTCAAGCTCTTTTTTAATAATAAGTTTTAACTTTTCAGGGCTTTTCAAAATTGCTGTTAATTCTTTGATTTTTTCCAATATTTCTTTTAATTCGTCTTCTATTTTTTTGCGTTCAAGTCCGGCTAAGGTCTGAAGCTTCATTTCCAAAATGGCAACGGCTTGCCTTTCAGTAAGCTTGAACTTTTTCATCAAGTTAGCCTTTGCTTCATCTTTATCTTTGGATTTCTTTATCAGATTGATAACGGCATCGATATTTTTAAGAGCTATCGTTAACCCTTCCAAAATGTGGGCTCTGTCTTTGGCTTTTTCCAAATCAAACTTGGTTCTCCTGGTAACAACCTCTGTTCTGTGCTTTATAAAATATTTTAAGACATCTAAAATGGAAAGAATTTCTGGCTGGATTCCGTCCACCAAAGCCAAAAGATTCAAATGGAAAGTTTTTTGCAGATTGGTAAATTTATAAAGGCGGTTTAAGACTCTTTGGGGCTCAAATCCCCTCTTAACGTCAATGATAATGCTCATCCCCTGCCTGTCTGATAAATCTTTAATGTCTCTTATACCCTCAACCTTTTTTTCTGAAACTAGGTTTGCCATTTCTTCAACCAGCGCTGATTTTAAAACCTGGTAGGGAAGCTCGGTAATGATAATCTGCTCTGAGCCGTCTTTTTTTGATACAACTTCAGCTTTTCCTCTCACGATGATTGAGCCTTTGCCCTGGGAATATGCCGAAATAATTTCTTTTTGATCGTAAATCATTCCGCCAGTTGGAAAATCTGGTCCTTGGATGAATTGAAATAAGTCGGGCGTTTCAGCTTTTGGATTGTCTAACAGGTGAACGACGGCCTCTATTAGTTCGGTTAAGTTGTGGGGAGGGATGTTTGTTGCCATGCCAACGGCAATTCCCAAAGAACCATTTAATAGAAGTTGGGGCAAAGGGGCGGGTAGGACAGTGGGCTCCTGCCTTGTCCCATCATAGTTATCGGTAAAGTTAACCGTATTTTTTTCAATGTCCTGCAACATTAATTCACCGATTCTTGATAATTTGGCTTCAGTATAACGCATGGCGGCCGCAGAATCTCCATCAATTGATCCCCAGTTGCCCTGGCCCTGTATCAGTGGATACCTCAAGCTAAAATCCTGGGCCATTCTGACCATTGAGTCATATACGGCTACATCTCCGTGGGGATGATATTTTGCTAGGACATCTCCCGTGACAGCCGCAGATTTCCTGAATTTTGCTGAAGATCCTAGGCCCAGCTCATTCATGGCATACAAAATTTTCCTATGGACAGGTTTCAAACCATCTCGGACATCCGGCAGGGCTCTGGCAACAATAACCGACATTGCATAATCAATGTAGGACTCTTTGAGTTCTTCAACTACTTCCCGTTTATTTACTTTTCCTATATTATTTTTTGTTTCCATTTATTTTGGCACTTCTTTTGGTGTTTCGTTATATTCGTTATTTACATTGGTTTTGTTTTGTTCTGAAGTAAAATCACTGGCTCCCATATTTGGCATATTGGCGTCAAAATTTGTATTTTCTGGAGCATTTATTTCTGGCTGGTTGTCATTGGACCCAGAAAGATTTATCGACCCCACTGACTGTTCTATTTTTGAAATACTTTTCTTAGTGGGATTAATATTGAGTACTGCCAATATCAGTCCAAAAAAAATAAGAACCAAAAGGGCAATAAATTTCTTTTGATGTTCGGGTAAACTTTGAAGTTTTGTTATAAATTTTTTAATTTCTTCGTATTTCAAGGTTTTAAAATTACTATTTCTGTCTGTTTTTCTTTTGGCAAGTTGCTCATTTTAACGGTTAGCTTATCTTGCGGTTCAATGGAATTTTTGCCCATTGCCTTTAAAAACTTATCAACTTCATCCAATTTAAACTTTAATTTTGGCAAAGCATAGTGCATAGGAATTACTATTTTAGGTTCTATTTGCCCGATAACTTTTTGGGCCTCGTGAGACGAAATAGTATATTCGCCCCCAACCGGAATCATCAAAATGTCAACCGCCCCAATTTTTTCTAATTGCTCATCAGTTAATTCTTTTTGGCCGAAATCTCCCAAATGGCAAAACCTCATTCCTTCTGCTTCAATGGTATACATAGTATTTTTGCCTCTTTCTTTTCCTTGAGAGTCGTCGTGAAAAGAATCAATGCCTTGGATAAAAACTCCTTTGACTTCGTATTCACCAGGCCCGTCAACCAAAAAATAATCTCCCTTAACTGCTTTTATATTATTATGGTCTTCGTGGCTATGGGAAACAAGTAAAATATCGGCCTCAAAATTGGGCATTTTTAATCCAATATCTGAAAACGGATCAATGACAATGTTGGCCGAGTGATCTTTTGAATTTGAAACCGAAATCTCAAAACAAGATTGTCCGGCCCAAGTTACCTTAGCCATAGCAATTTATTTTTCCAGTTTATCACAAATAATTTTTATCTTCAACACTTGCAAAAAAAATAATATTCTGTATCATTATGCTTATGATTAGTGTAAAAGAAGAAAATAAAGCCCAGAGCCAGATGGATATAGGTCAAACTTTTTCTGTTGGATCTTTGGTAGAAGGCAAGGTGGTGGCCAGAGACAGGTCATCTCTTTTTGTTGATTTGGGGCCGCAGGGAACCGGTATCATTTACGGCAGAGAATTTTACGAGGTAAAAGAGGTAATTAAAAGTTTAAAAAAGGGAGATACCGTTAGGGCAAAAGTGGTTGAGTTAGAAAACGAGGATGGCTATGTTGAGCTTTCCTTGAGAGACGCAACCAAAGAGTTGGGCTGGCAGAGGATACGAGAAATGAAAGAAAAAGAAGAAATCATACCGGTTAAAATAACCGGAGTTAACAAAGGCGGGCTTTTAACCAACATTGATGGTCTGCCTGCATTTTTGCCGGTTTCCCAGCTTTCAAGCGAAAATTATCCAAGGGTTGAAGACGCCGACAAGCAAAAAATATTAAAAGAATTGCAAAAATTCATCGGCAAAACATTGGAAGTAAAAATCCTTGACTTGTTAGCCGGCGAAGGAAAATTAATATTGTCTGAAAAGGCAAAAACAGAACAAGCAGTCAAAGAAATTCTCAAAAATTATAAAAAGGGAGATGTTGTTGAAGGGAAAATAACCGGCATCGCCGACTTTGGAGCTTTTATAAAATTTCCTTCGTCTGAAACCGATGAAAAACTCCAAATTGAAGGCTTGATACACATTTCGGAATTGGATTGGCAGCTGGTTCAAAACCCAAACGAAATTGTAAAAGTCCTCGAGAACGTCAAAGCTCAAATCATAGACATAAATAACAATCAAGTATTCCTTTCTTTGAAAAGATTAAAAGAAAATCCCTGGGAGGAAGTTGAAAAAAAATATAAAAAGGGAGACACCATAAAAGGCAAAGTGATTTCTTTGAACCCCTTCGGCGCTTTTGTGGAAGTTTCGCCCCAGATACGGGCTTTGTGCCACGTTTCTGAATTCGCTTCTCAAAACCAAATGCAGGAGTCTTTGAAGGCTGGCGAAACCTACGAATTTAAAATTTTACTGATTGAGCCCAAAGAACATCGAATGAGCTTGAAATTAATCACAGAAAAGTAAATCAAAACGGCCTCGCGCCGTTTTTTATTACAGCTGGCTATTGACATGATATAACTAATGTTATATTATAGAAGGGACTAAGGAGACGTTCTTCTTGGTGCAGTTCTTAAAAAAAACTTCAATTTGGGGCAATGCTCCGAGGAGGAAAGATGATTGTCCAGGAGGTTGTGATGCACGAAAGGCCGCACCTCGATGAAATTGCGGCCCTGTGGCTGCTCTTGCGCTTCGGGAAAGAAAAATATCCCGGCGTCAAAGAAGCCGAGTGGAAGCTGGGCGGAATGGGCGGGGAGGATCTGTTGGAATTTTCTCCCGAAGAGGCCGAGGCGGCAGGAACGCTGGCCATCGGCGTTGGTGGGGGAAGGTTCGACGAACATCCCGGCCCAAACGAGCAGAAAAAAGAAGGATGCGCCACCACCCTAGTGGCACAGGATTTGGGGATTGAAAAAGAACCCCAACTTCAGCAAATCCTGAGGTTCGTTGAGCAAGGCGACTTGAAGGGGGGAAACCACCCCTTCGATCTGGCCTCTCTGGTGAAGACACTTCACCAGGCCAATGAGCCTTTGAAGGTAATCAAATGGGTAATGGACGCGCTGGACGCTAAATACCAAGAGCAAGGAAGATTCTTGGTCGCCCAGAAAGAAGTCCAGGAGAGTAGTCAGACGGAAATTGTCAGGGGGCCAAGGTGCGAGCTGATGCTCGTCTACGGAGTTTCGAGCAACGAAGAATTTGCGAAGGCAGCTCGAAACCGTGGCGCAGCGGTTGTCATCCAAAGGCATCCGCCGGGAGACTATCCTCTGGCCAACAGTACCCAGATCTTCACGACCAAACGATTTGGTCTGAAGATGTATGACGTTGTCGCGATGTTGCGAGCTGAGGAACAGAAGGCGGTCGGGAAAGTCGCGACAACCGATTGGGACGCTCTGAGATCTGAAGGAAAGGTTCCGGGGTGTCCTGAGTGGTATTTTCACGAGGAGGGGCAAATGATTCTCAACGGATCAACGAGCGCCCCGGATACGCCGCGCTCCAGACTTGATTTGGAGCAGGTTGTCCAAATCGTGAAGACGGGGCTGGACCCCAAAGCCTTTGAGCCAGCTCGCCAAAGCACTTGCCTTGGGGGCGTGTGCAACTCAACGGCAGCCAGTCCTTGTCCGTGGTACTGCTACGGACTTGCTCGTTGCCGGGAAATTCGTTTTCGGCAAAAAGCAAAGGCTAGCTAACGAAAAGTTAGAGGCAAAGGGCGTTGAGGGAGAATTGTTCTCTCTCAACGCCTCTTTTTATTTGACAAAATTTAAAAATATTTATAAAGTACAAAAACGGAAATAAAAATAGGAAATAATGTACTTTGTCATTTTAACAAAAGAAAGGTAATTTAATGGAAAAAACCACCGAAAATGGTGTGATAGTCGCAATTGATTTAGATAATTTGTTAATATCTTCTGCTCAAGAAGGTCGTGAATTCAAAGGGTACAGTACACGAGCAGGATTTCACAATATGTTCGAATGGATCAAAGGCTTTAGTGAAATAATTTGTGCTCACATTTATTTGTCTTCAAGGACATATCAATCCTTGAATGATCAATTATGGGATGGCTTATGGGGGGAATACAAAGAAGAATTTCTTTTTGGGTATGTTTATTGTCCTAAGGTTAGTATTGGTAGCAAACTAACGGACAATGTGGACAATCATCTTACCTATCATACGGAAAAATTAGCAAAAATTTTTGCAGATCAAACTAGATATTTCTGTCTAGCTGCGGGAGATTTGGACTACTCTCCGCTTCTGTGGCGATTAAAGAGAAATATGGGTATAGAAATTGCTTTTGCTCCAGGAAGCCAAGAATCTTTCTCAAATGTATATCAACAGATAAAAATTGCGGCCAGACACCCCAAAACAGGCGAAGAATTAATACATTACTTTTCACCCAATAAAAGCAAATGACGGAATTTATAGTTTCGTCTTTTTTTATTTAAAAATTCGAAAACTTACAAAACCCTTAAAATGCTTGACAATAATATTGAATATGTGATATAAAAGAAACAGCTCTTCACAATTTAATTTTGCGTCTTTTGACGCGCCTGTGGAGACAATAGATTTTTCCGTCGCCCTCGGCGACAGGAGAAAAAAATGGCTCAGAAGTTGTGCATTGAGAAGCCCAAGGCAACTCTCCCACAGAACAGCAAGAAAAAGGTCTTGCTTCTCAAAAAAAAGGGAGAGGCAGAAGGGACGGCCAAAGTCGTGGATGGCTTGCTCGCCAAGGTAGACTTGGCAAAGCATGTCAACACGCTGGCCGAGATGGCATACGACATGATCGCAACGGTAGAGATGACTTTCTTTACAGAGATGCAAAGAGAGGTCATTGAGATTGGAGAAGAGGTGTTGTTGGATCCGAAATATTCTGAAGAAAGCAGGAGAGAGCACGAGGAGAACATCAACAACCTACGGCAGTTTTGTCCCGAGAACGACCCGGACGACATTCTTCAGGTAGAGGCGGAAGCGGAAGGACGCAGGCCCTTCATTGAGGCAATGTGTCTGCGTGTCCGTCACTGTGCGGAGATCGGAAAACTTTCTTTTGAACTCCGTCACGCACGAGACAAGAGCGATTTGATCGAGATGATCAACGCGGCCACAGAGGGCGTCGGAAGGGAAAAGAAGGTTTTCTCTGCAGTCCAAAACAAAGCAAATGCTTTGGTCAGGGTCTTCGGCCTTGGATACAACCTGAATAAGGATGTGTTCGGCCGATACCATGACTTTGCCAAAATCAAACTGGCAGAGGCTGCTCATACTCGGGCAAGAGAGATAGCGGAAAACCAGGAAAAAGAAAAAGAACAGAAGAAGAACGAGATGGTTGCAGATGACACCGTGGTGACGAACGAAGAGTTGTTCTTTTGTGAAGAGAGCGAAGTCAACGAGAAGACTACGGTACTCTCTTGGACGCACGGTCCCCACGAGAACGCCATCAAACTTCGGAGGATTGGAGGTCGCCTCTACTTTTTGGGAGTGATCGGGAAGATGCTGGAAGAGGATCTCAAGGAGCTCCGAAGGGATTTGGAGAGTGAAGAACCCTACATCCTTCTCTCACACATTCTCACCGAAGATGGTGAGAACCTCTGCAAAGAGGAAAGTGACGGTAGGTACCTCTTTGGTAAAGGAAAGGAGTTCATCTGCGGGTTCAAGATGACCCGTTGGGTGAGGAACGCTGCAGGGCGATCCATGCCCCACCGCCTTCTGCCAGAAAACCAGAAAAAGAAAGAGGAAGAGAGTGCTACGGCTTCAAACGGCAAGGACGTCGATGGCAGGAGAACTGAAACCAAGGAAGCGCCCGCGAACGGTACGCCAAGAAGGCGGCCAGTTAAGCCCCCAAGTGAACTGATGACTTCCAGGGAGTTCTACTACTGGGGAATGGTCGGGTGCTACGCCATGAAGATAGCACCTGGCTTCAGACACAACCACGAAGAAGGTGGGGTGGTGGTCAGCACCTACATCGCCAAACAGGAGTCAACTGTCCAGTTGTCGAGAAGGCAAAAAGATGATGGGACAATCATGATTTCTGTGACAACGGTGGATGACGAAGAGTTGGCCCAGATTCTCGGCATGGAAGGCGTTGAGGTCAAATGGGAATACCAAGATGGTAAGATAATCCCACTCTGCGGAGAATTCGAGGATTCTAAACAATGGCCTAAACTGCCTCTTGTGCTGAAAAAGGCGCTCGGGGCAGAGTTCCGCCGCTTGAAGGAAAGCGAAGCGGAGAAAGAGAAACAAGAAGTTTCTGCCGCAGATGAGTCTAGGGCTCAGGAAGAACGGTTGAAGCCGGTCACGGACGTTGCCACACTTTCCGATCCCGAGGAACAGGATCTCACGAAGGTTTTGTTCGAGGGAAAAGTCGGAGCGGTGGCAGTCTACCACGAGCGTTTCTTGTGGGGAAAACCAAAGAGAAGACCGGGGTTTGTAGCTCTCGCCATTGAACGGAAGGAAGAAGGTGGCAAGCTTTTTCTGTCGGCCATCACTTCCAGCCATCAATTCTCTCCAGAGTTGATTGGCGAGGAGATTCCTCTGGAGCTGGATCAATCAGCGACCGATCATAGAAAGGCGGTCAAGTTGGTTCAGCTCGACAAGATAGAGGGGTCTCTCTACCAGACATACAAAATGGTAGAGGCATCGCTTCAGGTGCGATTTGACCAAGAAAGAGAGACGGCGTCAGTAGCGCCAGTCGCAGTGTCAACCAACAACGGTGATAGTTCGGAATAATCCTTCGGGGTGAGTTCCGAAATCGCTGAGGGCGTTGGAAGTTTGTCAAAAGACTAAACTTCCAACGCCATTTTTTTTGCAAATCAATTGAAAATTAATTTTAAAAATGGTAGGATTACCACCATAAGCTAAAAGCGAAAAGCTAAAAACTAAAAACTAAAGTGCAAAACTCAAAACCATTATTGAAGGAAAGAGCATATATTTATGCGTTAGACATTATTAAGTTTATTGATGAACTGGAAAAGGATCAAACTTGTAGAATTATTGGTTCCCAATTGTTACGAAGCGCCACAAGTATTGGAGCTAATATCATAGAGGCCCAGGCCGGTAGTTCTAAAAAAGATTTCGCAAAGTTTTTTGCTTATGCCCTAAAGTCGGCTAATGAAAGTAAGTTTTGGATAGGAATTCTTAGGGATTCAAAAAAGGCAAAAAAGGAAAGAGCCGATATTCTTCTTCAAGAAACTCATGAACTTTCTAACATGCTTGGAGCAAGTACTTTAACATTAAAAGGCAAAAAGTTTTAAGTTTTACGTTGTAGCTTTACACTTTTCATTTTTCGCTTTAAACTTAATTTTATGAAACTAAATCCTTTACTTAAAAATTTTATTTCAGTCGTTTTGATTCTTGTTGCGGTCGGAGGATTGCTAAGCTTTTTTTATTTGTCGGGCGAAAAACCAAACCAAATTTCCCTTTCCCAGCTGGTTACAGATTTAAACCAAGACAAGGTTAAAAAAATTAGTGTAGCGGGCGACGTCGTCAAAATCACCTACACAGACAACAAAACGGCCGAATCAATGAAGGAGTCAAATTCCGTGTTGCCTGATCTTTTGGTAAGTTTGGGAGCCGACAAAACCAAATTGCAAAAAGTAGATATTGAAGCCGAGCCAGAGCAACAGGATGTTTGGTCGTGGCTTCTGCCAGCGTTGATTTATGGAATTTTGCCGGTGGTGGTCATTGGATTTTTCCTTTGGACCATGATGAGGCAGGCAAAATCGGGAGCTCTACAGGTTTTTGATTTTACCAAGGCAAGAGCTAGGATTTTTGGCGCCGAAGGCCATGGCAAGCAAAAGATAACTTTTAAGGATGTGGCCGGATTAAAAGAGGCAAAAGAAGAATTGATTGAAATTGTTGACTTTTTAAAATTTCCCCAAAAATATTTACAAATGGGAGCAAAAATTCCGCGGGGAGTTTTGTTGTTGGGGCCGGCCGGCGTAGGAAAAACGTTGTTGGCCAGGGCCGTGGCCGGAGAAGCTAACGTGCCATTCTTTTCTATTTCGGGATCTGAATTTGTTGAAATGTTTGTTGGTGTGGGAAGCGCGCGGGTTCGCGATTTGTTTTCAATGGCTAAAAAAGCTTCGCCTTCAATCATTTTTATTGACGAGCTAGATGCCATTGGAAGGCATAGGGGTGCTGGCATTGGCGGAGGCCACGACGAACGGGAGCAAACCCTCAACATGATTTTGGTGGAGATGGACGGCTTTGATAGGGAGTCCGGGGTGATTGTCATGGCGGCCACCAACCGCGGAGATATTTTGGACCCGGCGCTCTTGAGACCAGGCCGGTTCGATAGGAAAATTGTTTTGGATCCTCCCGATGTCCACGACCGCGAAGAAATTCTGAAAATCCATTCTAAAGAAAAACCTCTGGCCCAAAATATCCACTTTAAAGAAATTGCCGAACGGACGCCAGGTTTTTCCGGAGCTGACCTGGCCAACGTTGCCAACGAAGCCGCCTTGCTGGCCGCCAGAAGAAACAAAAAAGAAGTTTCCCAAAATGAATTTTTGGAAGCCATTGAAAAAGTGTTGCTTGGACCAGAAAGGAAGAGCCATTTGTTGTCCAAAAAAGAAAAAGAAATTGCCGCTTACCACGAGGCCGGCCACGCTTTGGTTTCCAGTTCAATTCCGGGAACCGAGCCGGTAAGGAAAATTTCTATTATTTCTCGGGGGATGGCCGGCGGCTACACCCTGCAAATTCCTTCTGAAGAAAACAAAATGAAAACCAAAACCCAATTTATGGCCGAAATTGCTACGTTGCTGGGAGGGTATTGCGCCGAGCGCTTGATTTTTGGTGAAATGACAACAGGAGCCTCCAATGATTTGGTAAGGGCTTCCGAGCTTGCCCGCAGAATTGTTAAGGAGTATGGCATGTCATCGCTTGGGCCGATTGCCTTTGGGGACAAGGATGAGCTGGTGTTTTTGGGCAGGGAAATTTCAGAGCAGAGGAATTATTCGGAGTCGGTAGCCTCTAAGATTGATAAAGAAGTGGAAGAGATTATAAAAGCGGGAGAAAAAAAGGCAAAAGAGATTGTGGCAAAAAGAAAAGCCTTGCTGATTAAAATATCAAAAGAACTCATTCTAAAAGAGACGATTGAAAGGGAAGAATTTGAAAAGTTGATGGGAATAAAAAGCAAAAATAAAGTAGGGTAACCTGCTTTATGGACCCGTAGCTCAACGGCAGAGCACTCGCCTTATACGCGATTGGTTGTTGGTTCGAATCCAGCCGGGTCCACATTAAAGACATGGAATTCAAGAGTATTATTAAAAGAGCCCAGGAAATCCAAAAGGCCTACCGGATTTTTAATAAGCAGCAAAAGTATAATACGTGGGGCGTTGGTGAGTACCTGCAAGGATTGGTGGGGGATGTGGGAGATTTGATGAAGTTGGTCATGGCTAAGGAAAACTTTCGCCATAGTGATAGCGTTGACAGGAAATTGGCCCGTGAGCTTTCTGATTGCCTATGGTCAATTATTATCATTTCAAAAGAATTGGAGATTGACCTTGAAAAAGAATTTTTATCAACCATGAATGAGCTGGAAAAAAAATTGCATGATAGAAAGGGAAAATATTAAAAAATTCCAAAACGTAGTCTGGAAGTTTTACCGAAAGAACAGGCGTGATTTTCCCTGGAGAGAAACAACCGATCCTTATAAAATTCTCGTTTCTGAAATCATGCTCCAGCAGACGCAGGCCGACCGGGTGGTTCCCTTTTACCAAAGGTTCATTAAAAAGTTTCCCACCGTTTCTGTGCTTTCCAAGGCGCCTTTTGGTAAGATATATCCCTACTGGCAGGGGTTGGGTTATAATCGTCGGGCGTTGGCACTGCAAAAATTGGCACGAGAAGTTGTTGAAAAATACGATGGCAAGTTACCCAAAGGGCCAAAAGCGCTTCAAGAGTTGCCAGGAATCGGGCCATACACCGCCCAGGCCGTGAGCATTTTTTCTGACAATCGGCCGCTCGTTTGCCTGGAAACCAATATTCGCCGGGTATTTATCCACCACTTTTTTCCCGAGGCCGACGTAGTAAGCGATGAGGAAATTTTGCCGTTGTTAGATTTAGCATTGCCCGTCAAAAAATCAAGAGAATGGCATTGGGCACTCATGGATTATGGATCGCATTTGCGATCCACCCTGAGCTTGTCGAAGGGCGGTAACCCCAACCGTCGCCACAAAAACTACGCCGTGCAGTCAAAGTTTGAAGGGTCATTACGACAAATTAGGGGAGCTGTTTTGAAAAATCTGGCAGAAAAAAAGATGACCGAAGGCCAATTATTAAAAAGTATAGAAAGAAAACCAGCGGAGATTAAAATGGTACTCAACACATTGCAAAAAGAGGGGTTTATAGAGTATAAAAATAATCAATACTCTTTAACATAATAAATATACGGGCGCTTAGCTCAGTGGTAGAGCATTTACTTGACGTGTAAAGGGTCATAGGTTCGAATCCTATAGCGCCCACCATGGATATTTTTATCGTTAGTATTTTTGTAAGCATTTTTTCGTTGGCCTTAACTCTGCTTGGAATCCCAGCTCAAATTGTCAAAAACTATAGGGAAAAACAATCAGGACAGCCATTACTTACTATACTTATCGCGATTGGATTTTATGTCTCTCAAATAATCTTTTTTATTTTAACCCATGCTTATCTGCCACTCATTTCATTTGCTATTGGACTAATAATGTGGGGCGTAACCTTAATACAGTATTTTCTTTATTATAAAAAGAATGGACATTAAAATTATTTATGAGAATGGTGATTTGTTGGTGGTGGATAAGCCTGCCGGGATAGTCGTTTTTCCCGAGGGTCAGACGATGGAAAATACATTAATTGACGCGCTTATCGAGCAAAAACCGGAATTGAAGAACGTTGGGGAAGCGCCGAGGTATGGAATTATTCACCGTTTGGACAAGGATACCTCGGGGATTTTGTTGGTGGCTAAAACCAACGAAGCGTTGACTTTTTTTCAAAATCAGTATAAAAATAGGGAGGTAGAAAAGAAATATTTAGCTCTTGCGACAGGTGTAATAAAAGAAGATTCTGGTAAAATTGAAACACTGATGGGGCGTTCGCCGGCTGATCCAAGAAAACAGAAAGCCTATGCTCTTGATGAAAAGAAAGTTGGGCTAAGGGAGGCAATTACCGATTATAGAGTTTTGGAAAAATTTGAGCATTATACTCTGCTGGAGGTGATGCCAAAGACCGGTCGAAAACACCAAATTAGATGCCACCTGGCCTCCATCCACCATCCCATTGCCGGCGATATTATGTATGGGTTTAAGGATTCGCCAGTCCCCGAAGGGCTGACACGGCAATTCCTCCACGCTTCGTGCCTGAAAATAAAAATGCCCAATGGCGAAATGAAAGAATTTTCCTCGGAGTTGCCCGAAGATTTAGAAAAAATAATTAAAAAATTATGACAACAAAAACAGAACAATTAAATCAATCAAACTTAAGTAAAAATTTGCCCGATATCCACTCGGGCGATACTATTAAAGTCCACCAAAAGATAAAAGAAGGCGGAAAGGAAAGAATACAGATTTTTGAGGGAGTGGTAATTGCCAAAAAGCATGGCCAAGGAATTTCGGCTACCATTACCGTAAGGAAAGTGGTTGACGGGGTTGGAGTGGAAAGAATTTTTCCCATCCACTCACCTTTAATAAGCAAAATAGAGGTTGTTAGATCTGGCAAAGTAAGAAGGTCAAAGCTCTATTATTTAAGGCAGGCAAAAGGGAGAAAGCTAAAATTAAAAAATAAGGATTTTACTGCCATCATTGCCGATCAAGAACCACAAGTTTCAGAAAAAATAGAAGTTGCTCCAGAGAATACCGAAACAAAATAAAAAAGCGGACGTGGCGAAATTGGCATACGCACTACCTTGAGGTGGTAGCGCCGCAAGGCATGTGGGTTCAAATCCCACCGTCCGCACTTTTATTATTGCAAGGGCGCTTAGCTCAGTGGTAGAGCGTCTCGTTTACACCGAGAAGGCCATAGGTCCGAATCCTATAGCGCCCACACAAAAGCCGTGGTAGCTCAGTGGTAGAGCATTCGCCTGAAGAGCGATTGGTCGGGTGTTCGATTCACCCCCGCGGCATAAAAATTTGTAAAGTAAATTTTTAGTATTCAGTAATAAGTAACGAGATTTCTGGTGACTAATTACTAATAACTATTTACTAAATTTTGCAAAGCAAAATTTCTGCGGGCGTCGTATAGTGGCTATTATGGGAGCTTGCCAAGTTCCAGACGGCAGTTCGATTCTGCTCGCCCGCTCAGTTAAAGTTTGAGGTTAAAGTAAAGCAAAAATCCCGTTTAAAAACGGGATTTTTGCTTTAAAATCTAATCATTTGACAAAATTCAAAACCATGGTATGACTATTGACAAGGCTACTTGAATATGCTAACATATCGCTATGCTCCTGCAAAGGAGTTTTTTTAATAAATAATAATTTTCCCATGAATAAATTACTATTATTTCGCTTTATAGTGATAGGTTCTGTTTGTGCTGCCATAATGTCTGGAGCCTTGGCTCCCCAGATAATCAATGCTGATTCCTCGGCAGATAAAGTTGTCAAACACGGAAGATTTTGCGATTTACATAAGTCATCTTTTGCGGTTAAAAAAACCCTAAAGATGATTGCTACAGCTTATGCCAGTGTTCCAGATGAAACAGATGCCACCCCATTTATTACGGCTTCTGGAAAACATGTTAAAGATGGTATCATAGCCAATAATATGTTGCCCTTTGGAACAAAAATCAGAATTCCTAAATTGTATGGGGGCAAGGTGTTTACCGTTGAAGACCGGATGCATCCGAGAAAAGGAAATTACATGGTTGACGTGTGGATGCCGTCAAAAAAGTTGGCCCAAAATTTTGGGGCCAAGATGGTGAGCATAGAAATTTTAGCAAACTAACGTAAAAACAAAAAGCTCGGGGGTTGGCCCCCGAGCTTTTTGTTTTAGTTGCCAAATCTACGGCGCGTAACAGGTAATTTTTCCCTGTGCGTCGGTTTGGCAGTATAAATTATTGAAGGGGACGTTATCGCTGTCAAAACAACTGATCACCGTCTTTCCTGGAAATATGCCCTGGACTACCTTAATACATACCTGCTTTTTTGAAAATCCTGTTCCCAAGCTGCGATCCTGTTTTTGAGTACGGCTTAGCGTGCGACTTACTGGGTAGTTGCTATGCCTTGCTGCCCTATGCCATTGATTCGTTGCTAAAACAGAAGCAGGAACCATAGTGGCTAAAAGCAGTAATACGACAAATATTTTTTTCATAAGCCTAATGGTTAAAATTTCTTTGGTGCCCGAGGTGGGAGTTGCACCCACATGATCTTGCGATCGCAGGATTTTGAGTCCTGTGCGTCTGCTAATTCCGCCACCCGGGCAATGTGATTATGCTATCACATTTTTGGTATTTTTCAAGATTTCGTTCTAGTAGAGAGTTTCGTATGGAGGTGAGGTTAGGTCTAATTGACAGGAAGGCTAACTTTTTATATACTTTTATATACGTCCACAACCCCTTAAACTGTTTTCGGAGATTACTATGCCTTGTACCTTGTCAAAATCTGATATCGGTAAGTGCTACCAACTGACCGAGACTATCTTTGCTCGTAAATTTCCTGCGGTGAGTTTTTATCTGGTCTCTTTCAATGAAAAAACAAGAATAGCTGCGTTTGCCGAATGGCCAGATTGGAAACCCCGTATTTTTCTCAAACAGGAAGATCTTGAAGGAGAGGGTGATCTTCAATGGCGCCGTTGGTTAAAAATCGGGCGAACGTGGCTGCCCTTTCCAGGAGCTATTGGACAAAATTCAGCAAAATACTCGTTGGTTGAGGTGCAACTGATTCATGACTAGGTGTGGGGGCGCAATTATTGTGTCCCTGTTTTTTTGTAATCACAATCCTTGCTTGAACACTTTACCTTTTTACTCTTTGTTTCCACTAATATCGAATTGCACTTTGGGCAAAATTCATTGACTGGCTTATCCCATAAAGCAAAATCGCACTCGGGATAGGTGTCGCACCCGTAAAATATTTTCCCCCGCTTGGTTTTTTTTACAGTCATATGCCCCTGATGGCACTTTGGGCAGGCAATGTTTGAGGTTTCGCTTTCCAAAGATTCAGTATGCTTGCATTCCGGGAATCCCGTGCAGGCATAAAACCGCCCGAAGCGTCCCAACTTTTCCACCATGGGCTTGCCGCATTTTGGACAGACTTTGTCGGTTTTTATGTCCATATTTTCTTTGGGGACGTCTTGGTATTTTTCCTTCAGGTTTTTGGCAAAAGGTCCGTAAAAATCTTTGACGGTTTTTTGCCAGGTATCTTTGCCTTCGGCAATTTCATCAAGCTCTTTTTCCATCTTGGCTGTGAAATCAATGTCAACCACTTCTGGAAAATTTTTGACCAGGACATCGTTGACGATGGCCCCCATTTCCGTTGGGAAAAATCTTTTCTGCTCATTTTTTTCGATGTAGTGGCGGTCTTGTATCGTTGACAGCGTTGGAGCGTAGGTCGATGGCCGGCCGATGCCGTGGGCCTCCAGGGCCTTGATGAGGGTGGCTTCGCTGTACCTTGCCGGGGGCTCGGTAAAATGCTGGGTCGGGCTTAGTTTGATAAGCTCTAAGAGTTCTTTTTCTGTGAGCGGAGGCAGCTGGGTTTCTTGGAAATTCATAGGGTAAATTTTTAAAAAACCGTCAAAGCGCAATGTTTGTCCGTTGACCCCAAAGGTATATCCTTCGGCCTTGCTCAGGGCAGGATCGTTTGCCGATATTTCCACCGAAGTTGCGTCAAACGTTGCCGGGCTCATTTGCGAAGCGATGAACCTCTGCCATATCAAGGTGTAGAGTTTTTCCTGCCGTTTGTCGGTAAAAGAGGCTTGTCCGTGTGACTGGGTGGGGCGGATGGCTTCATGGGCCTCTTGGACGTTCCCCTTGGCTTTGTAGCGCCTGGCAAATGTGTACTTTGCCCCAAATTTTTGGATGATGAACTCTTTTGCCGAGGCCAACGCCGATTCAGAAAGATTCAGGGAGTCGGTCCGGTGGTAGGTGATGTGGCCCTCTTCATACAACCGTTGGGCCAGGGACATGGTCATTTTTGCCGGAAAATGGAATTTGTTTGCCGCGGCCTGCTGGAGGGTGCTGGTGGTAAAGGGCGGTAAGGGATTTCTCTTCGTTTCCTTTTTTTCAATTTTTTCTACCCGATAGGTAGCGTTTTCTAAGGCTTCCAAAATGCTGTCAGCCTCTTTTTTGTTCTTGATTTCCAGTTTGTCGATGGTTTTCCCGCCTTCTTTTATCAGTTGAGCCGTAAATTGGTCTTTGTCCTTTTTCAAAAGGGCCTCAATGCTCCAGTATTCAACCGGGACGAAGGCTTCAATTTCCCGTTCCCGCCCCACTACCAATTTTACCGCCACCGACTGGACACGGCCGGCCGACAACCCCTTGGCCACCTTTTTCCATAAAAAAGGAGAGAGTTTATAGCCGACAATCCTGTCTAAAATCCTGCGGGCTTGCTGGGCGTGCACCAGGCTCATGTCAATGTTGCCCGGATTTTTTAAGGCATCTTCAATGGCGGTTTTGGTAATTTCGTGGAACACAATTCTCTTGGGATTTTTTAACTTCAGGGCCTCTAACAAGTGCCAGGAAATCGATTCCCCCTCCCGGTCTTGGTCAGTTGCTAAAATGACTTCAGTAGCACCCTTGACCTCTTTTTTCAATTCAGCGATGACCTTTTTTGCTTTGACCGGAATGACATAGGTTGGCTCAAAGTTTTTTTCCACATCCACCCCAAGCTCCCGCTTTGGCAAATCCCGCACATGCCCAAAAGAGGACTTGATTTTGTAACCAGACCCTAAAAACTTTTGAATTGTTTTTGCCTTTGTCGGGCTTTCAACTATTATTAATTCCATACATTTTAAATTTTATACTTTCATTTTGAATTTTGATTTTTGCATTTTGAATTATGAAATGGCATACACGTTTCCTCCCAAGTTGCGTATTCTACCTGAAATTTCCAGCAATGCAAGCTTGGTGGCCACCACCCTGGCGTTGAGCTTCGTTTTTTCAATGATGCGGTCAATATACAGGGATTCTTCTTTTAAAACCATTAAAATCAGGTGTTCCTCTTGATTTTCAGCAAAAAATTCTTTTTGAATTTTTTGCTGGCTAAATCCCAATTCTTCCAAAATATCGTTTGCACCCTCAACTAATTTAGCACCCTCTTTTATTAACTTATTCGGCCCTTTTGAATTTGAAGAAAAAATTTGCCCCGGAGTAGCAAACAATTTTTTTCTTTGTTCCTTTGCGTATTTTACAGTAATTAACGAACCAGATTTTTCTTTGGCCTCAATCACCAAAACTCCTAAAGACAATCCCGATATAATCCGGTTCCTTTTGGGAAAAGAAAACTTTGATCCGTGGGTTCCGGGCGGCAATTCTGAAACTAAGCATCCGCCATTTTCAATAATTTTTTTGGCCAATTGCAAATTTTGCTGGGGATAGATGCTCTCTTTATCTAAGCCCGTGCCTAACACCGCGACCGTTTTTTTGCCCCTTTCAACGCAGGCTTGGTGGGCGAAGGTATCAATGCCTGGCGCCATTCCAGAAACAATCGTTAAACCCTCATCCGCTAGTTCTCCAGCAATTTGCAAAGTTGCCTGCTGGCCGTAGGGAGAAGGGCGGCGGGTGCCGACAATTGCAAAGCAATTGTCGGCACAAACAATTTCAAAATTTCCCCTGTAATACAAAACCTTAGGAGCATTGGGTATTTTCTTTAAAGATTCAGGATAATTTTTATCTTCTATTAATGCTTGCCTTATCTCATCCATTGCAATTGGTAAAATTAATTGTTACGATTGTAATTGGAATAAAAGCCCTTTGACAGGAGGCCAAACCATGGCCATTGAACCGATCACTTTGACTGAATTGGGAGAGAAATTATTGCTAAATTTGCCAGAACACGATTACTTAACCGACGAAAGAAGACTTCCAAAATCTCGTTTTGTTGCTGCTGGAATTCACGAAGCCGACTCTGGCTTTGTGTGCATCACAAAAATTTCTAGCAACCAAGAAGTTATTTATTGTTATTCGTGCGGGGGAATAATTGTTATACCAACAACAATTGATACTTACGAAAAACTGCGCGAATATTGTAAAAGAAGAATAGAATCGGTTATCTATAGCCAAAGGGAAAGGGATTAAAGGTCAGCAATACTAACGCTGGCTCTTTTTTTGCAACGCTAATTATATTCATTCATGGTTCTTTCCAGTCCATTTTCAATTAAGTAATTAATGGCGCCGGCAGTTTTTTTAATTACTTTTTCCATTATTTCCATTTCTTCTTTAGTAAAATTTTTAATTACAAAGTTTTCTGGATTTTTGGGTTTTCCCGCTGTTGGCTGGACGCCGATCCTCAACCTCACCAACTCTTTATTTCCAACGCTTCTGATGATTGATTCAACTCCCTTGTGGCCGGCCGATCCCCGGTTTTTCACCATTTTTAGGTTTCCCAGCGGCAAATCGATGTCGTCGTGAACCACCACTAACCTTAAAGCTTGAAGCTTAAAACCTGTAACCAATTTTTTTACGGCCTTGCCCGATTCATTCATAAATATTTGCGGCTTTGACAAGGTAATATCGTCTTTTTGGGAAATCAGCGAATCGAATTTTTTTGAAAATTCAAATTCGGGGAAGCCATTTTCCTTAGCAAAAAAATCAACGGCCATGAATCCGGCGTTGTGCCTGGTATTTTTGAACTTTTCTCCGGGATTTCCCAATCCGATTATTAACATTTTTATATGTTGACATATTATTTAATAAGAGTAAAATCAGCGTAAGGTAAAAAAGCGTTGTTGTTTAGCACATTCCCAACCAAGGAAGGAGGTAACTTATAAGAAAAAAAGCGGGGCTCGACGGAGAGGGCAGACCTGACCGGTAGAGAACAGGCTATTGTGATACAGGAACAAGGAGGGCTTTTTTCGTCTGTATCCGACCACCATCTGCAAGGAGAGCTGTCATGCCGAAAAGGAAGATTGGGTCTTTCAGTGGACTGACCGCCGAACAGAGAGCTTGGCTGTTCTTCGAGGAACAGTTCAACAGGTTTTCTGACGAAGACATTCCCAGCGTTTGCGGGGTCTTCGAAAGAAAATTCGGAGTCGAGGTTTCGCCAAAGGCCGTGGAAACAGCCTTTGAAAAGAACCGTCGGCGCCGTGCTGATCTGTCATACGAGAGGCAGCTTGCTGCGTCTCCATTGGCAGCGGCTGTTTGAGCTCCGAGTTCACCCATCTTTCTTCTGCTTTGTTTACCTCCGCCTGCAAACACATCAAAGGGCTGTGGTTCCTCACTACAGCCCTTCTTTTTCTTCTCAACGGGGGTTGCAATAAGCTAAAAAATGTGATACATTAATGTATAACTTTAAAGTTTCATGGAAGAAAGTCAAAACGTTGAAGGTAAAAACAGCTTTAAAAAATATTTCTTTGCGCTGTGGGAATTTTTAAAAATAGTTATTATTGCGGCAATTATTGTTTTGCCCATCCGCTATTTTTTGTTCCAGCCTTTTATAGTAAAGGGCGACTCCATGGTGCCTAATTTTCATTCTGGAGACTACTTAATTGTTGACGAAATTTCTTACCGGTTTTCAAAGCCAGGCAGAGGAGATGTTATTGTTTTAAAATTTCCCCTAGACCCCAGCCAACGTTTTATAAAAAGAATTATCGGGCTTCCGGGCGAAGATATTGATATTGAACAGGGAAAAATTAAAATTTCAAAAGACGGAAAAGATTTTTATTTGAAAGAAAATTATCTTCCTGACAGCTTGGCTACCGAAGGAGACATAAAAATAAATTTAAAAAACGACCAATATTTTGTTTTAGGGGACAACCGGCAGTTCTCTTATGACTCAAGGCGCTGGGGCGTTTTGCCTGCAAACGATATCATTGGCAGAGCGGTTTTCAGAGTTTTGCCAATTTCATCAATGTCTTACATTGCCGAGCCAAATTATTAATTTCATAAACTAATGAGCAAGGTGAAAATACAAAGCTTATCAGGGATGCACGATATTTTGCCAAAGGACCAGTCTTACTTTAAGAGGGTTCGAAAATCGGTTGAAAGTATCGCCAACTACTATAGGTTTGACAGGATAGACACGCCGGTTTTGGAATTTGCCGAATTATTTGTGAAGGGAACTGGTTCTGGCACCGATATTGTTGAAAAAGAAATGTATACCTTTCGAACAAAAGGAGGAGATTTGGTTGCTTTGAGGCCCGAATTTACTCCTTCAATAGCCAGAGCCTACATTGAAAATGGAATGCACAATCTTACTCAGCCGGTAAAGTTGTGGACCTTGGGGCCCTGCTTTCGCCACGAAAAACCTCAAGCTGGCAGATACCGGCAGTTGTGGCAGTTTGACATTGAAGTGTTGGGAGATAGGAGCCCTTCAATAGACGGGCAGGTCATTCAAATGAGTTATGATATTTTAAAGGATTTGTCGTTTAAAAATATAACCATTGAAGTTAATTCAATTGGAGATCAAGAATGCCGGCCCTATTTTAAAAAAATTCTGACAAATTATTTTAAGTCAAGAAAAAATTCTTTATGCTCTGATTGTCAAAGGAGATTAAGGGAAAATCCTTTGAGAATTTTAGATTGCAAAGAGGAAAAGTGCCAGCCGGTAAAAGCCGGAGCTCCTCAAATCATTGATCACCTTTGCGAAAACTGCCACTTGCACTTCAAACAAGTTTTGGAATTTTTAGACGAATTGCAACTTCCCTACACTTTGAATCCTTACTTGGTCAGAGGATTGGATTACTATACCAAAACCGTATTTGAAATTGTAGATAAGGGCGATGATGGCAAATCGCAAGGCAGTTTGGTGGGCGGAGGAAGATATGATGGCCTGGTAAAACTCTTGGGTGGCAGGGATACTCCTGCTTGCGGAGCAGCCGGAGGAATTGATAGAATCATTAATTTAATGAAATCAAGAGAGGTAAAAGGTAGCAAAGAAGTTCAAGAGCCAAAGATATTTTTGGCTCAATTGGGACAGCTGGCAAAAAGAAAAAGCTTAAAACTTTTTGAAGAATTCAGGGAGGCTAAAATTCCAGTTGCCGAATCTTTTTCAAAAGATTCTTTGAAAACCCAGCTGAAAACAGCTGATAAAATGAATATACGATGGGTTTTGATTTTTGGCCAAAAGGAAGCGCTGGAAGATTTCATAACGTTAAGGGATATGAATACGGGCATTCAAAAAGAAATAAAGCTCGACAAGGTCGTAAGAGAAATGAAAGCAAAGGTTAAGTAATTTAAAATTTAAAATTCACGTTTATGGCTTTAGAAGTAAAAAGAAAAGATAAAGAAAGTCCTCAGAATTTGGTCCATCGTTTTACCAAAACGGTTCGCCAATCTGGAATTTTGCTTGAGTTAAGGGAAAAGCAGTTTCACAAGAGATCAAAGTCATCTTTGGCTAAGAAAAGATCGGCTTTGAAAAGGATTAAATCGATAACTGAGAAAAAAAGGCAAGCAAAATTAGAAAAACCCAAGTAATTTCTTAAAACCTAAAACACAAGGATATAAAGGTTCCAAGTTTCAGGTTTCAGGTTTCAATTTTTGTGCTAAAAAAGCAGATTCAAAAAGATGCTGTTGACGCAATGAAAGAAGGCAACTCTGAGGTTACCGGTGTTTTACGCTTAGTTTTGGCTGCAATAAATTCAAAAGAAAAAGAAAAAAGGTATGCAGTATCAAAAGAGAAATCGGGTTTAAAAGAGGAGGAATTAGTAAAAGAGTCTGAATTAAACGATGAGGAAGTTATTGATACCCTGTCTTCTGAAATTAAAAAGAGGAAAGATGCCATAGCTTTGTATGAAAAAGGTTCTCGTCTCGAATTGGCCGAAAAAGAGAAAAAAGAAATTGAAATTTTAAAAAAGTATTTGCCAGAACAGCTTTCAGAAGGTGAACTTAAAAAGCTGATTGAGGAGTCGGTAAATAAGGTTGGTGCTAAAGAAATAAAAGATATGGGAAAAGTTATGCAGGATTTGGCGCCAAAAATAAAAGGCAAAGCCGATAACAGCGAGGTAAGCAAAATTATTAAACAAATTTTATCTAAGTAAAATGAATAACCTATCGCCGATTGGAAATTTGCTTAAAAAAAGCTTTCAAATATATAAAAAAAAGTTTTGGTTGCTAGTCAGTATTTTATCTATAAATTTACCGTTTTTGGTGGTCTCTGTTTTAAGTTCTTTTTATTATGGTAACCCTGGTGAAAAAATGCATTCCAATATACCGTTATTCATTGCTTTGGGAATTTTATTTTTAATAGTGTTCCTCGTGGGAACAATTGTCGCCCTGTGGTCGCAGTTGTCAATTATACTTTTGATAAAAGAAACAGATTCAAATCTTAATGCAAAACAGTACCTTGCCCTGGGCTGGTCTAAATTAAATTCTTACCTCTGGGTTTACTTTTTAATGGGCATTATTTCATTGGCTGGTTTTATATTATTGATCATTCCAGGAATTATATTTTATATTTGGTTTGTTTTTTCTCCATATGTTTTTGCTGTAGAAAATGTAAGCGGCGAGGAAGCACTGAAAAGGAGCAGAAAGTTAGTAAAAAATTATTGGTGGAGCGTTTTTTTAAGAATTATTACTGTAGGACTTCTGATTTCTATTGTTTCTTTGGTTGAGGGCTGGATACCGATAGTGGGGCCGCTCGTTGGTGCATTTTTTGTGGTCCCTTTCTGGATTATTTATCTATATTTAATTTACGAAGATCTAAAAAGAATAAAAGCAACGGTATAAACATTAAACAAAAAACCGTGTTTTGCGCGGTTTTTTGTTTCTTTAAAAATATGGTATAACTATACGAATGATCGAGATAAATAATCTTACCAATTTTTCTGTGGATAAAAAGTTTTTTTTGGGGGTTGCAAAAAAGGTTTTAAAA